>JANPBT010000061.1:0-31308 GCA_031430575.1 Betaproteobacteria bacterium
TACCTGCGGCGCAGATTCGTCGATTTCGGGCGGCTCGAGCTGCAGGTCTGGGGCATCGACCACCCCCCGCGTAATCGCTAAGGCCTGCGCCCGTTCAAGCAAATTTTCAAGCTCGCGCACGTTACCGGGAAAATCATAGCGAGCGAGGGCGTCAATTGCGGCAGAGGTGAGCTGCGCCGGCGTTGACCCGCGCGCAGCACGATTCAGCATTGATTGCGCGATCACGCCGATATCGCCGCGAATTTCGCGCAAGGGCGGCATCGCCACTGGGATCACGCTCAGTCGATAATACAAATCTTGCCGAAAGCTGCCATGGGCGACCAAATCTATCAATTTTTTATGGGTCGCGCTCACGAGCCGGATATCCACCGGCTCTTCTCCGGTGGCACCCACCCGACGCACCGTGCGCTCTTGGATCACGCGCAGTAATTTCACTTGCATCGCCAGCGGCAAATCAGCGACTTCGTCGAGAAAAAGCGTGCCGCCATTGGCCGCGTGAAAGAAACCAATGCGATCCTCCCCCGCGCCCGTGTAAGCCCCTTTTTTAGCGCCGAAAAATTCCGATTCCATCAAATTTTCAGGAATCGCACCGCAATTGACCGCAACGAACGGCCCAGCACCGCGTGGTCCCGCGCTGTGCAAAATGCGCGCGGCGAGCTCTTTGCCAGTGCCCGATTCACCCTGAATATGCACTGGGGCAAGATTGAGCGCGAGCCGCTGCAGCAGCTCGCGCAGCTTAATAATCGGAAGCGATTGACCGAGCAGCGTCTTGGCTGCAGAAGCGCCAGAATCAGTCGAAATCTGCGCCGCAGGTATGGCCATCGTCGTTGAGCTGACGCGCTTAGGCAGCGCCAACGCACTTTTGACGAGCGCGCGCAGTTGATCAATCGAGACTGGTTTAGCCAGGTAGTCAAACGCGCCCGCTTTGAGCGCAGCGATGGCGTTGTCGGTATTGCCATGGGCTGTAATCACTGCTGTTGGCAAATCAAGACCTAACGCACCGATGGTCTCCAAAACATCGAGGCCGGTGCCATCTTTGAGTCGCATATCGGTCAAGCAAAGATCAAATGCGCGCGCGGCAAGCTCGATTTTCGCCTCGGCCACGCTGATTGCAGTAGTGACGTTGAGCCCGAGCTTGGTCAGCGTCATTTCGATGAGGGCCAACAAATCGGGCTCGTCGTCGACCACTAACACTACAGGCGTTGTTTTAAGGCTCATGCAAACTCGTTCTCACTTTGATTTGCGGGAAGGATGAGCCGAAACTGCGCGCCATCGGGGTAACTCGTTAACTCCAACGCGCCACCATTAGACTCCGCAAGCTCACGTGAAATATACAACCCGAGACCGCTTGACCCGCTCAGCGAGAAAAACGGCTCAAAAATACTCTCTCGGTGCTCGGAAGGCACTCCAGGGCCATCATCGGCAACCTCTATGGCAATAAAACGTCCGGAAGCCCCGACGCGCGCGGCAACGCTCACGCTGCCTTGGCTCTTTTTGCCGTGCCGCCAAGCGTTGGTTAGCAAATTCCAAATGATTTCTTCGACATGCCCGCGATCGGCCATCGCTTGCATCGGCGCGGCAACGCTTAGGGTAACGCTGTGCGTTTCCAGCGACGATTGCACACACCAATCTTGCACGATTTCTTCAAGTAACGTTGCCATCTGCAATACCTGCGGCGCAACTTTATCCCGTTTTGAGAGCGACAACACGTTAGTCACGATCCGATCAATACGGCGTACGTTTTTTTCAATCATGTCCGTGAGTCGCTGATCGCCGGTCGACGCACTCAGCGCATTTTCGGCCAACAACTGCCCCGCCTGACGAATCGCGGAGAGGGGATTGCGGATCTCGTGTGCAATATTTGCCGTAAGTCGGCCAAGTGATGCGAGCTTTAATTGCTGTGCACGTACTTGCGCTGCGGCAAGATCTTCCAAAAACACCACGGTGTCTCCCGCCCGTCGCAGCTCAGTCGAGACAAAGCGCGGACGCACCTTAACTTGGGCGTCGTCCGTGCCTAACGTGACCCCAGCATCGAGCATCGTATTGCCCTCTTTCCAGTTGGCCCAATGAATGCCAAGCCCTTGCGAAACTTCCATCAACGGCTGGGGCAGCCGGTAATTTGAATTTCCCCGAAAAAGCCACATTTCCGCTTGTGGATTGGCCTGAAGCAACCGGCCCTCGCGATCAACTACCAAGACACCTTGATCGAGATCATCGATGATGCGCTGGTTAAGTGCAGATAATTTTTCAAGATCCTCGCCCCTGCGATCCGCAAGCTCAATCGCCTCGATTCCCATGCGCCCGAGCGTTGCGCCCAATACCACCGCTGCAAATGCGCCAATGCCAAGGAAAGCTGCCTCGGTCAGCGCTGCTGAATCCCCACTAAATAATAAAAGCACCGATAGCGCGACCAATGCCGCGTGAAAGTACGCCCAGCGGTCGCGAAGCAGCCAACCATGGGCCACCAATATTGGGATAATCCCGGCTACAAAAAGAGACGATCCGCTAATCGATGCGAGGACAAGCACAAGCATTAAATCGAAAATAATCGCTAACGTCAGCCAATGGCGGGGGCGCTCCCATAATTTTTCGGCAAAGCGAAACGCAAAGATATGGGCAAGTGCGTAAAACGCAAAAAACGCGACGACGACGCTATTGCGTGAAAGCGGCGCGGATACGCTGAGCAAAAGCGCAAAGCCGCCGACGACCGCAACAATGCGGTACAACGAAAGCAATCGCAAAACCCGCCGCGCCACCCGCGGAAGGCTCGATGGGACTACAACTTCGAAGGCGCGCATTGCGAATCAAGACAAACCCAATCGGCACCTTTAGCCAAGGCAAGAGATTTCGGCACATGGGCATTGCAGCGGGCACAGCGAACAAAAAGCTCGGGGCGCTGGGGTTGCGCCGGGGCGTCCTCTTCTTCGCGGTCACGACGGGATTGATGCGCGCTCCACCAGCGCATTGCCAGCAGCACGCAAAAAAACAGGATCACTAGGCCAACAATTTTCATGAACGCGGTATGATTGACGGACATATTGATTATTGCAGGAGGGCGCAATCATGTCTGAGCCGAAGCAAGATCCGCTATTTAACCCGTGGACGGCGTGGATGAATCCCGGCGCCGCAGCCACTGGGATGAATCCATTCGCTGGCATGCCAATGCTGGGTGGCGGCACACCCGATGTCGCGCAATTTATGAAGGCGCTCGACCCAGCAGAAATCGAGCGTAAGATTCATGAGATGCAAGCCGTAGAAATGTGGCTACAGACGCAGCTTACCGTGGTGCAGATGACGACCAAAATGTTGACCATGCAAAAGCAATCCATGGAAGCCCTGCATACCGCCGCGCGCAACGCGGAGTCGATTACGGCTGCTGCATCTGCTTCCGCACCCAAACCGCGCAAAAAACCCTAGCCTAGCCTAGCCTCGCTCAAGCCAAGCCTTACGGCGCGCGAGAGCGTGCGGCTCGGGCTCGGGCTGCCACTCACACCAAGCCGTATTGGTCGGCGTGGGCGGAATAGTGATCGAAAGCGCGCACAAACGCTGATTGCGAAACACATGCATGGAAATAACATCGCCAACGCGTACCCGCGCGAGTATTTCCGCAATATTTCCCGCCGTCGCCCGCCTTTCATCAATCGCAACGAGCTGATCTCCACTTGAAAGTCCCGCAGCGGCCGCGGCACTTTGTGCATACACAAATTTAATGCGGTCGGTGCCATCTTGCATTGTAAAACCGAGCGCGAGCGAATGCGTGCCGAAGCTTATCGCGCTCGCATCCGCGCGCCCGCCACGATCAGTGGCGTTTGTGGCGGTGCGCCAGCGCAGTCGGATGCCGAAAGTCAAAAGCGCAGCTTCCAACGGCAGCGGATCCGTTCCGAACACATAGCGGGCGAGCCACGGTTGCCAATCGGTTCCGGTGAGTTGCCGTAAACGCGTCGCGATGGCGTCGTCGGCAGTGCCGCGATACGCCAACGGATCACACGCGTAGTCTTGCCAGAGCCCGCGCATGATGTCGTCTAAGCAAAAGTGGGTCGTGCTACGCAATGTTAAGTCGAGCAAGAGCGCGACCAGCCCGCCTTTCAGGTAATAACTGACCAACGCGTTCGGTGCGTTTTCGTCTTGCCGGTAATACTTGATCCAGCTCTCTGCGCTTGACTGCGCGATGCTTTGGGTCAGCCGCCCAGGATTGCGGGCAAGGCTTGTGGCATTGCGACCCAGTAAGCGCAGATAATCGTCGGCACTAATGACGCCAGCGCGCACGAGGGCGAGGTCGTCGTAGTAACTGGTAAAGCCTTCATAAACCCAGAGCTGTTCGCTCGCCGATTCGCAGGTCAGGTCATAAGGAATGAAGCTGCTCGGTTTGATGCGCTTGACATTCCACGCATGGAAATATTCATGCGAAATCAGCCCTAACAGCTGTAGGTAGCCTTCGCTGATCGTTGGATCACCGGCTACCGGCAGATCATTCACGCCGCAGATGAGACTCGTGGAATCGCGATGCTCTAATCCGCCGTAGCCATCGGGCAATATATTGAGCAGAAACGCATATTGCTTAAACGGTGGCGGCCCTTCCGCATGAAACATCCGCACATGAGTCTCGCAAATTTTTTGGGCATCGCGGGCAATACGCTGCAAATCGGTACGCACCGCACCGGTCACGACAATTTCGTGTGGAACACCAACGACGTCAAACGAAACCCGATCATGGATCCCAATTTCGACCGGATAATCAAACAACGCGTCGTAGTCGGCAACGCGGTAGCGACCAAAGCCGCGGGCGTCGGTTGCAAACGCGGGCAGCGTGGTGGCGACGTCGCCTGTGGCATCGTCGGCGATAATATCGAGCTCGATCGCGCCTTCATAGCCAAGCCATTGCGGCAACACCGCCGCGCCATTGAAATACCAGCGATCTGACGATAGAAACGCGCCTCGTACTGATGCGTCGAAAGCATAAATATAAAAACTCACCGCGATCGATTGGCTCATACCTGCGGCGCAGATTTCGATCTCCCAGGTGTCTTTCTTGGGCTTACTGATGGCCAATGCCGTCTCGCCGCAGCGCGCTTGCATACGCACGACATGACGGGCATATTCACGAATCAAATAGCTGCCGGGAATCCATGTCGGCATCCGCAGTTGGATGGGAATCGTTGCATGCGACGTCCGCGGCGGGACGATGAGATCGACACGTAGCACATGGCCAAGCCGATCATGCGCGCTCATTTTGATCCGCAAAGGTGGAGATAAATTATTGGACGCTGTAAGCATAAGTAAATCGATTGTCGCCCGCAGGCGTGAAGATTCGCCGCACCCCCGCTTCGAGCGCGGGATTGGCTGCGGCATTTGGGATGACGGAGAGCGCGAGATCGCCGCGCAAAGGCACGAGCGCAATGAGCGCGCCAGTCACCTTTGCAGTCGCATCGCCACTCGCGCTGGCTTCAATCCCGCCGTTGGGCTCGAGCGTTGCGGCGAGATTTGTAAAGCGGGCTTGCAAAGTGGGCGCAGTGACTTCTAGCTGCGGCGCGGTGAGTTTGAGTTGCGCCTTTATCTGACCCGCTTCACGCCATACCCGACCTTCTTGTGCGAGCGTGACCGATGTACGCGCAAGCGCGTGGCGAATCGGTATCGAAATGGGTGCGCGCACCGCAGCTGAATTTGGTGCGACGATAAGCGCGCCGCCGCCGACCGAAATAAGCACTGAAAAAGGGGCTTCATATCGCCATTCGATGGGCGCTGCCAACGCGATTTCGGGCACACGCAATTGGCCGCGCCCACGCAGCAACGTGCCCTGCGTTTCGGTTAACGCCAATTTGCCGGTTGTCCGCGCGCTGAGTTGTGGCGCGACCCACGCCGCGGGTAGCAACGCGACCGCAATCGCGCACCCGAGGAGCAGCGCACACAAAACTAAAAGCCCGCGCAGAAGACTCACGGCAGGGCGATTTCAATCGTGCCACTGACTAACCCGGGTGCCGGGAACGCGAGGGCTACGGCGCTCACGCGTGCGCCATGGTCGTGCTCGATGGCATTGATGGCGGCAAACACCGCATTGGCCGGTGCACGGTCGACCCGAAAGGTGGTGCGCCCTTTTTCAGTCGATACCTGCGGCGCAGTTTTGCGCTCCGCAAAGGCTTTTTCAATCCCGGGTAACGCACTTTTCTCGTTCTGCAAGCGAAGACTTTCCTGCTGCATTGCGGCAAGGGCAACCGTGCTGCGATCTGCCTGTATGCGATTGGATTGAGCGAACCAAAGCAAGCCAATGCCCGCGAAAAAACTGGCCACTGCGAGTGCCCAAACGATTAAGTTTGCGTCGCGCTTCATGGCCAGATTACCCGCGCTTTTGTGTTCGCGATCACAGCGCTCGCGCCCGCGATGCGGATCGCGTCGTCAAACGCTGCCCGTTCGCCCTCGGAAAGCGATGTCCATTCAATCGAAAGTGCGTTGGCCTGAAATTGAACGCTTTTGACCCGGTCTGCGGTTGTCGCGAGTGCGGGCAGGGCGATTTGTAAAAGCCCGGCAGCGGAATCGCGGGCTTGCGCTGGTGCCCGCTGCTTGACCATCTCCCGCCAATCGGTTGTTGTCGATTTGTATTCATTGGCAAGCGCTACTTGTGTGGCGACCACCGCTTGCGCATCCCGCCGCGCGTTCCAAGCAACCACTGCGCTTGCGCTGAGATGAATCAACCCCGCAGCCAATGCGAGCTTTGCCGCGACCGCCACGCCGCTCGATCGTATTGAGCCCGGCGGCGCAGAGAGTGGCCGCGCGTTTGCCATCGTCGGCATCCACGCCATGCTTTCAGCGCCCGTCCGCGCGGGCGGGGCGATGGCGACGGTAATGCCCGTTTGCGCGCGCCAAAGCGCGGCATCCTCCGCCGTGGTTTCGCCGTAGACAACTAAACGCTGCGCGGCCGGATGAGCGCAAGCCTGCAACACTTCATCGGGCAGGGCATTACGATGCGTGAGCGCAATACTTTCCCCCGCGGCAGTGATGCAGTGGGGATCAGCAGCAGAGCGGTTCCATGCAACGTCGCCCGGCTGCCAAGGCGTGCGGGCAGCAGCAGGGCGTGACTGGGGCGCGGTGGCCGCTGCAACTCCATCATCGACCACGCCAATGCACCAGCGGCCATTGGGCGCAACAGTCG
Organism: Betaproteobacteria bacterium; assembly: GCA_031430575.1. Classification (GTDB taxonomy): domain Bacteria; phylum Pseudomonadota; class Gammaproteobacteria; order Burkholderiales; family Casimicrobiaceae; genus JANMDS01. The sequence goes on from JANPBT010000061.1 coordinate 7,145, forward strand.
CGGGCATGAGCAAGCGCACCGCAGTCGGATTGGCCACGCGCGCGCGCAATGCGAGTCGCGCCGCTTCCATGCGGGCGGCAGGCTTTAAGGGCGGCAACGCAAGCCAAAAAATACGACATTGCGCTGCGGATAGATCGATTACAGCGTCGATGGTATTCATCGCGCTACCTGCCATATCACGCCTTGCGTGCGCTCGACTAAGGCGCGCGCGCCTGCCTGCGAGCTGCCAAAGCCTGCGGCAACATCGACTAAAAAGTATTTTGAGCTTACGCCCGTTTCGATGACGGCCGCGAAGCCAACCCGGGCGGCAAAGTCTTGGGCAGAAGTAAACGGACGCACGCCCCGATCTTGCCACGATTGGGGATCGGCCTTGGGCACGAGCGCGCGCATGATTTCGTCTGGTGCCGTATTGACATTAATCATCGTGCGAACGGGCAGGGCGGTGAAGCTATTGCGCAGCCCGGTTGGAATGTCGGAATAGGTCAATGATTGGGTACGCGCAGCGGCGAAAAGTGCCGAAATCTGCGCCGCAGGTAGCCCCGATTTCGCCAGAAAAGAACGGGCAAATTCTGCGTCCGGCTCGGACGTTTCGCCGTTGGCCTTGGCCGTGTTGTTAAGATTAAATTTGCCTTGCGCATCTGAAATCGCGCCGCCTAACGTGCCGCCTTCAATTGGCGTTGCAGGGATTCCGGTGGCCCAAAGCTCGCCTAAGTGATCGAGCGGGCCGAGGCGAGATTCTTCTGCTATATATTGCGCACTCCAGCGTACCGCTGCATTTGCCAGCGATTGGGCTTGCGCAGTATTACGGGCAATTTCAGAGCGAGAAAACCAGCCATTGATCTGCGAGAGCATGCCAGTTGCCAACATGGCGACAGTCGCGGTCACCAGCATCGCTGCGATGATCGCTGCGCCGCGATGCTGCTTGCTGAGCGCGATGTTAGCGGGCATACGTGCGCTCCACAGTATCGCCGCGCGTAGTGGTCAGAGTCAGTTTGATGCCGCGCGGCGGCTGCGTGTTGCGCCATTGAGCCGACCAATTGCCGTTTTCCCACGCGGCAAAACGCCAGCGGGCGATGGTGTCGTCAGTTGCGCCAAACGTTCGCTCACTCACATTACCGTCGTCACCCATTTCGCTGACTTGCACGCGGACGTCGGAGACCGTGAATATCGCCCCCGGCGCTGCACGCCGGTAGGCGCGCTCAAATGCGGCCGCCGCGGCATCAAGCGATTGCCAGCGCTGCGTGGTCTCGGTAAGAATCGAAGCGCTCGAGGTCAGCGCGCTGAGTGCCCGAAACCCAGCCACCGCCAGCGTAGACGCAATCGCGATGGCGATCATGAGCTCGATGAGGGTCATACCTGCGGCGCAGATTTGGGCTTTTTTCATGGTTTTGTATCGACGTAGCCGACCGCACTGGCAATCACGTATCCAGTATCGTCAGCGCGCGTGACTGCGATTTCTACGCGCCGAAAGCGTGGGCTGAAGGTGTTATCAACACGCTGCGACCAGCGATAGTTTTCACCGGCCTGCGCAGCTGCGCCCGCTAACTGCGAGAGTTGATTTTGGGGCGCTAACTGTAGTTCAGCCAGTCGATTTTGCGCAACCCAAGCGGCAAGGGTACGATGACGAAGCCATGCATGCTCGCTCGTTGCGAGTCCCGCAGCGCGGTAAGCCGCCATCAAGCCAATAGTAGTGATCGCCAGTGCGACGAGCACTTCCACCAGCGTAAAGCCACGCCGCCCGCGCTGCAATTTATAGATTTCCGTTGTGCACGTCGGTGTCGGCGCCGCTGCCGCCAGGCTTGCCGTCAGCGCCATAGCTCATCACATCAATCTCGGCGTGAACGCCAGGATTTGCATAAACATACGCATTTCCCCACGGGTCTTTTGGCAATCGCTCGATATAGCCGCCGGTTTTCCAGTTTGGTGGCAATGGCTCGATAGCGGGCTTGGCCACAAGTGCGTTGATCGATTGATCTGCGCTCGGGTAGCGGCCATTGTCGAGCCGATAGAGTTTGAGCGCTTGCATGAGGCTGGCAACGTCTTGCTTGGCCGCGGCCGCTTTCGCGTCGTCGCTGCGCCCAATCACATTTGGCACAATCAATGCCGCGAGCACGCCCAGGATGAGCACAACAACCATGAGTTCGATGAGGGTAAAACCGCGCGTCTTTTGCATTGCATAATGGTATCAATGAAACGAATCTTGATTGTATGCGTGCTGCTGCTGGCAGCCGTCGCCGGCGGTCTGAGTTGGTGGGTGCAGCAGCCGCTGCCGATTCCTGCTGCCGGGGTCGACTTTTTTGTTGCCCCAGGCGCGAGCGTTGCCAAAATTACCCGTGATTTACAGGGCAAGGGGCTTATTCCGTCTGCCCGCGTTGCTAATCTTGCCGCACGGTATTGGGGCGTTGCGCCGCAAATCCAAGCGGGCCAGCATCATTTAGAGCCGCCGCTGACGCTGCGCGGATTGTTTGATGCGCTGGCCGATGCCAAGGCCGCGCAGCACAAAATTACGTTCGTGGAGGGTGCAACCGTTCGCGAAATGATCGCCGTGATCAATGCTGCCGAGCACTTTAAGGCGGAGGCAAAGCTCTCAGTAGAAAAAATTGCGCTTGCTGTTGCCATACCTGCGGCGCAGATTGAGGGGCAATTCTTTCCCGATACTTATTACTATGCGGCCGGAAGTGATCCCATTTCGTTAGTACGCAAGGCGCATCTGAAGCTCAAATCTGAGCTTGCGGCAGCGTGGGAAGCCAAGCAACCCGATCTGCCATATAAGGATGCAAGCGAAATGCTCATCATGGCATCGATTATTGAAAAAGAGACCAACGACCCTCGGGATCGGGCGAAAGTGGCCTCGGTATTTGTGAATCGGCATCGGATCGGGATGCGATTACAGACCGATCCAACGGTGATTTATGGATTAGGCGAGAAATTTGACGGTAATTTAACGCGTGTCCATCTGCAAACTGATACACCTTACAACACCTATACCCGCGCAGGATTCCCGCCGACGCCGATCGCAATGCCGGGGCGGGCATCGCTAGAGGCAGCTGGAAAGCCGGCCGCGTCTAAGTTGATGTATTTCGTCGCTCGTGGCGATGGGACGAGCGAATTTTCTGAATCGCTAGATGCGCACAATCGCGCGGTTGCAAAGTTTCAGATACGGCAAAAGAAATCGACGGATCCAACCACGCCGTAGCCGCGTCGCGAGCGGGTTGATGGCGCGAACGCTACGCTTAAAAAGCGATCAATGATCGCGGTTTTAATGTCTTAACTTCGTGATTTTTGGATGTCGCACTAAGTTAAAAATCCCGATCGAGATCTGTCCGGTTCGGCAGCCGCGGTGCGACGGCAGCATCCCGACAATAATGCAATTTAACTAAAGCATCTTTTTTGCGCCATACCAAGGGTATTTGCGAGGGTTTTGATTTTCTTTTTGAAGTCCGTTCATCGTTTTTTCACAATATGAATCTGATTGCAGGCGTATAGTTGATTGATGCGAGCGCACCGGTTTTGAGTTCATAAAACGCGTGCAATCCTAACGTGCCGTTCAAAAAATTAAGCCTAGTTGTTCAACATTTGGAGGATTTACTGTGGACTGGTTATGTTATCTGTGGTGGAGTTTGCTTGGCGGTCTGCTGGGCTGGCTTGCAAATTGGTGGCTCGTGAAGCGACCGGTGCAAACGGTCGAGAGGGTTGTTGATCGACCTGTTGAAAAAATCGTCGAAAAATTAGTGGATCGTCCGGTCGAAAAATTAGTCGATAACCCTCTACATCTGACACGGATTAAATCGCTCGAAACGGATGTTGGCGCACTTGCCGGGCTGCGCGCGCAAATTTCTCAATTGCAGGCGACGCCGCCAAAAATCGTTGAAAAGATCGTTGATCGCCCGGTTGAAATTATCAAAACGGTCGAGAAAATTGTTGATCGTCCGGTTGAAGTGATTAAGACGGTCGAAAAGATCGTAGAAAAAATAGTTGATCGTCCGGTCGAAGTCATTAAAACCGTCGAGAAAATTGTTGATCGCCCAGTTGAAGTAATTAAGACGGTCGAAAAGATCGTAGAAAAGATCGTTGATCGTCCGGTTGAAGTGATTAAAACGGTTGAAAAGATCGTCGAAAAAATGGTTGATCGTCCCGTTGACCGTATCGTTGAGAAGCTTGTCGATAACCCCGCGCATCTCACCCGCGTTCGTGCGCTGGAAACGGAAGTTGCTGCCATTGCGAGTCTGCGCAGCACGATTTCTCGGCTTGAGGCCACACCGCCTAAGATCGTAGAGAAAATCGTAGATCGCCCCGTCGATCGCATTGTTGAAAAAATTGTCGAAAAAATCGTTGAAAAACCAGTCGAAGTCATTAAGACCGTCGAGAAAATTGTCGACCGACCGGTAGATCGCATCGTCGAAAAGGTGGTGGAGCGAATTGTTGAAAAACCGGTTGAAGTTATCAAAACGGTTGAAAAAATTGTTGATCGTCCAGTCGACCGTGTTGTGGAGAAAATCGTTGAAAAGTTGATCGATAATCCAGTTCATTTGGGTCGTATTAAAACCCTTGAGACGGAAGTGGGATTGATGGCAGGATTGCGTGCGACCATCTTGCGACTGGAAGCAACACCGGCAAAAGTCGTTGAGAAAATTGTTGACCGCCCTGTCGATCGCATCGTCGAGAAAGTGGTCGAGAAAATCGTGGATAGGCCGGTTGATCGGATCGTCGAAAAAACGGTTGAAAAACGGGTTGATAACCCCGAGCATCTCTCCCGTATCGCGCTTCTCGAAGCCGAGCTCGTAACGCTGCGCGTTCGAGGCGCAGTGCTCAATCGCGCTCTGGCTAAAGAGCATGGCTTTTCGCCACGCGGCATGGATGATTTGGAAGTCATTGAAGGTATCGGCCCAAAAATCGCAGAGCTTTTCCACACCGCGGGAATTCATATGTTTTGGGAATTAGCGCAAACCCCAATTACGCGGATGCAAGAGATCTTAGACGCGGCAGGGCCACATTACCGGCTCGCTGATCCGGGAAGTTGGGCACAGCAATCCAGTCTTTGCTCAGAAAATAAGTGGAAAGAGCTGCGAAAGTTGCAGGATGATTTAACCGCTGGTGTGAAGAAATAAGGAGGAACTAGATCATGACAACATCCCACAACACCTCGAACGCAGGCACTCCAAGCTTGCACTGGATCATCGCGCTGCTTTTAGCGCTCGCACTCGCCTTGCTTTGGTTTATGGGCTACGGCCCGGGCGGTTCAAAATGCAGCCAATCGGTCGCAGCCGTTACCAAGCCAGTCGCTGCGGTCACCACTCCGGTTGCAGCAGCCGTAGCGCCTGCTGTGGTTGCCGCTGCGCCGGTTGTAGCCGCGGCCGCACCGGCAGCCGCACTGGCAACTGATGCGAAAGTCTTCTACGCTGACGCACCGATTCCGGCGGCACGGGTTTACTTTGCTTCAGACAAAACCGACTTGCCCTCAGACAGTCGTAAAACCTTGGCAGAAGTCGTTGCTTACTTAAAGGCAAATAGCGCGGCAAAAGCGTCACTCTCGGGCTACCACGATCCACAAGGCAATAAAGCCCGCAACGAAGAGCTCGCGCTCAATCGGGCGCGTGCCGTGCGCGGTGAATTGGAAACGCTTGGCATCGGCAAAGACCGGGTGATCATGCAAAAACCGGTGGAAACCACTGGCAGCGGAAACAACAAAGAAGCGCGCCGCGTTGAAGTCGCTGCGGTAGTTCCCCAAAAGTAGTCGATGTCGGTAAGATCAGAAAAAGCGGGCTCCGGCTCGCTTTTTCCTTTCATTGATTCTGCACAATCGGGCGTGACCGTAAACTAGCGCCCATGCTGATCGAAATTTTTAACCGAATCCTCTCCCACGACCCACCGGCTCGCGAGAAATTAAGCGTCTTTGCCGGGAAAAGCATCCGCATTGAGCTTTCGCCGTTTGTACTTGAAGGTGAAATCAATGATCGTGGATTTTTGGTGATACCTGCGGCGCAGATTTCACCCGATTTGCGCATCACGATGCCGTTGGCGTCCGCGCCATTGGCGTTGTTCGGCAAAGATCGCATCACCCAAGAAGCGCGGGTCGAGGGTAATATCGCCTTGGCAAACGCAGTCAACGGCCTGTTTGAAAATTTACCGCTCGCGATCGAGCAGGAAACCGAAAATTGGCTTGGTCCGGTCATCGCCCATCGGCTCAGCGTCGCCGGCAAAGGTCTGGCCGCAGCGCTTTCAAAATTGCAATCGAGCGTAGAGCGCAATGCCGGACAGGCGTTAGTGCGCGGCCCGTTGCCCGAGGCAGAAACGGTGCGCACGTTTAGCTATGATGTAAACGGGATCGCGCAGCGCACTGAAGCGTTATCGCAGCGCATCGCACGGCTTGGCGCATAAGCCACGATGAATATTGTGCGTTTATTCAAAATCGCGTCAGTGGTGCTGCGTCATGGCATTGATGAATATTTGATCAATGCCAGCGCACGTTTGCGCTGGCTTCATCCGATTCTTTCTAAAGGAAATCGCTATGCGGCACCGCGCGGCGAGCGGCTCCGGCTTGCGCTAGAGTCGTTAGGGCCTATTTTTGTGAAATTTGGGCAGGTGCTGTCGACCCGCCGAGATTTGATCCCGCCAGATATTGCTGATGAGTTGGCACTGCTGCAAGACCGCGTGCCGCCATTTCCATCTTCGCAAGTGCGCACCATGCTGGAGGCAGCTTACGGCAAGGGTCTTCAAGACGTCTTTGTAAGCTTCGAAGAAGATCCTGTTGCGAGCGCTTCGGTAGCGCAAGTGCACTTCGCACAAATTATGGTCAATGGCGTTTGCAAAAATGTGGCCGTTAAGGTTTTGCGGCCGGGCTTGTTGCCGATCATTGAAAACGACATTGGGTTGCTCTATACCTTAGGCGGATTCGTTGAGAGATTTTTCGTCGATGGCCGCAGATTAAAGCCTCGGGAAGTGGTCGGTGAGTTTGATAAGCACCTACACGATGAACTCGATTTGATGCGGGAAGCTGCAAACTGTGCCCAGCTTGGGCGCAGTTTTGCTGATAAAAAATTACTACTCGTACCCGATGTGTATTGGGATTATTGCAATCAAAGTGCAATGGTTATGGAGCGCATGGATTGCGTGCCGGTATCGGCGTTTGATCGCTTGCGCGCGGAGGGTATTGATATCAAAAAGCTTTCACGCGAAGGCGTGGAGATTTTCTTTACCCAAGTATTTAGAGATGGCTTTTTTCATGCCGATATGCATCCTGGAAACGTGCAAGTCGCGATTTCTGGGCCGCACAAAGGCACCTACGTGTCGCTCGATTTTGGCATTGTCGGCACGCTTTCTGAAATCGATAAACACTACCTAGCCCAAAATTTCTTAGCTTTTTTTAATCGCGACTATAAACGTGTTGCCCAAGCCCATATCGAGTCCGGTTGGGTGCCTGCAAATACCCGCGAGGATGAGTTGGAATCGGCGGTGCGCAGCGTTTGCGAGCCGATTTTTGGGCGTCCGCTGAAAGATATCTCGTTTGGCTTGGTGCTCATGCGACTCTTTCAAGTTTCCCGTCGATTCAATGTCGAGATTCAGCCGCAGCTCGTGCTTCTGCAAAAAACGCTGCTCAACATTGAGGGCCTCGGGCGACAGATGAACGATGAGCTCGATCTTTGGGAGACGGCAAAGCCCTTTTTAGAGCGCTGGATGAATGAGCAAGTCGGTTGGCGAGGCTGGCTAGAATCATTCAAGCAAGAAGCGCCACAGTGGGCCAAAATTGCGCCGCAGGTGCCCCGATTGCTGCATGCGGCGCTCAATGCGCAAGCCCATCCACCAGCAGCGCCAGTGCGGCGCGCGCGCGCGGCTGATGCGAGCGGTTTTTATACTAATTTCTGGTTGGCAATCATCGCGTTGTTGTTGTTTGCGCTGGTGCTGACCTTATGGATGCCGATGTTGCTGGAGTAGGGCGGCATTTCGCAAATCACCAAAAACTTGCGGCGCAGATCGCGCCACATTTCAATACCTTGACCAATGAAAACGGCGCAATTTCATCTGAAACTGCGCCGCAGGTATTCCATCAATAATCGTCGCAGTTGCGATTAACCCTGACGATGACCGTGACCACGGGCGCCGAAAAATAGGCTGCGTGCGGTTTGCTTTTGCTCAGCAGTCAGTGCGTCGCCTAGGGCTTTGCGCACGGTTTTCATTTCTGCTTTGTGGGCATCGCGGAAGGCACGCATTTGATCTCGAACGACTGCGCGCTCGGTGTTATTTGCGCGGGCAGTTTCAAAAATTGCTTTAGCTTGGGCGGCCAGGCGCAGCGAGGTTTCTTCAAATGCATTCCAGGCAGGAAGCTGGGCGGCAGTCAAGTTAAGTGCCGTTTTAGCTTCCGCCAAACGGGCGGCAGGATCTTTAGCAAATTTACCGTGATCGCCGCGCATCCCGAAGCCCGCTTTACCGTATTCGCCACCGGCGCGACCACCACCGTCGTGAGCAAAGGTAGGCGCGCTAAACGCGGTAGCGCAAAGCAATGTAAGCGCGAATTTCTTGATGGTATTCATATTCAATTTCCTTTTTCAAATCTGTGTGACGATCTACACGATGCCACTCAGAGTAAGACGATAACGCGTTGGTTCGCATTTGGTGTCAGTTTTGGGCGACAGATTTGTGTCAGATTGTTACGGGCAGGTCTTTAATGGCAATACCTGCGGCGCAGATTTTGCTATTTTCAGGCCCGTTTTTAATCGAGCTGCGCGCCAGAATCTTTCACAGCCTTTGCCCATTTTGGAAGCTCTTCGCGCAGAAAGCTCCCAAAGGCTTCGCGGCCGAGATATGCCGGGTCTGCGCCGGATGCGATCATGCGCTCCCGCATCGTGGCGTCTTCCAAAATCGCTTTGAAGGCAGCGGAAATTTTGTCGACCACTGCGCTTGGCGTCGCCGCCGGTGCGAGCACGCCGTAAAAGCCAACGACATCGAAGTCTTTAATGCCGCTTTCAATTAAGGTAGGCACATCGGGTAGCGCGCTACTGCGCACGCGGCTGGTGACGGCCAGTGCCCGCACCTTGCCTGCTTTCGCATAAGAGGCGGCTTGCGGCACGCTCTCGGCCATGAATTGCACTTGCCCGCCGATGAGATCGGTAAAGGCCGGTGCGCTACCTTTATAAGGCACGTGGGTGAATTGAACGCCGGTTGCTTTCTCTAACATTTCGGGCACGAGGTGAGAAATGCCGCCCGCACCCGCAGAGCCATAGTTGATTGAGCCGGGCGATTTTTTAGCCAACGCGATGAATTCGCCCATGGTCTTGGCTTCGACCTTTGGATTGACGACGACCGCCAGCGGCTGCTGCGCCGTGCGCGCGACGCCGACAAAATCTTTGATCGTGTCGTACGACAATTTTTTGTAAAGCGCGGGGTTAATCACCATCGTACCGGTATTGGCCAAGAGCAACGTATGACCGTCGGCGGTTGATCGCGCGACTTCGGCAGCGCCGATTTGGCCGCCTGCGCCGGGTTTGTAGTCGACGACAACCGTTTGCCCGAGTGCCGTGCCAAGCTTATCAGCCCAGAGCCGCGCGTGCTGATCGAGCGGGCCGCCTGCAGGGAAACCAATGACCAGCCGGATCGGGCGGGTAGGGTAGGTTTGTGCGAAGCTGGGTGGCGCGAACGCCGCTGCCGCAAGGGTTGCAAATAGGCTAGTTAAGAGGGCACGTTTACGCGGATTCATCGGCAATTTCATTTGGAGAAAACGTTATTCTAGGCGTAATTTGAGACGTGGAGAATTTCTATTTTGAGCGTACCTGCGGCGCAGATTTTCGGCTATTGCGGGCTGATTTCGAGTGCGAGTAAGGCTGCAGTGTGGTGTGCGAAATGCTCTGCGCGCGAGAGTGGCACTTCTGCGGGAAGTTGAGCGCGCACCTGCGCTTCGATAATCGGATGCAGCTTGATGGCACCACCCGCCAGCGCGACGGGCATTGCCCCATATCGCGTGCACATCGCATTGGCCAAGCGCGCCAACTCATCGCCCGCGCGGGCGAGAATATCCAAGGCAATCGGGTCTTTGCTTTCGATCGCAGCGCGGGCTACCGCGCGGGCGAGCGTGCCAATTTCACCGCGTGATTTGCTGTAAAAAAATTCTCGCGAATCATCCCAGCGCTTACCGCCAATTTTTTCAAAAAGCGCAGCGGCGAGGGGGCTTTTTTTCCATGCGCCGGGGCGCTCGTCTTCGGCGCGCCATACTGCCCGCATTGCCTCTCGGGCAACCCAATAGCCGCCGCCGCCATCGTCGAGCAACGCACCGCGGCCGCCGGCCCGATGCAGCGTGCCTGCCGCATCGATATGGGCGGCGATTGAGCCAGTGCCTGCGTAAACGATATGGCCTTCACCAGGCTTGAAAACAGTGCGAAACGCGAGCTCAATATCTGAGACGAGGCGCACGCGGGCTGGCGTGGGCGTGAGCGATTGTCTAATTAATGCTTGCAAAGGCTCGGTCGCGGTGCCGAGCCCGGTAAACCCTGCGTAAATGCTGAGCGGCGTGATGGCATTGAGCCGGTGCACTTGCGGTGCCCGTTGTGCGAGTTGTTCCGTCAACTGCAGCAAGGTGGTGCGAACAAACGCTTGACCATGCTCGGTCATCATCATAAGCCCGGTCAACCCTTCGACTGATCCTTGCGAGATAAGCTCGCGCATTCCGTCAACGACAGCCCAGCGGGTCGCTGTGCCGCCAGCATCAATGCCAAGCCCGAATTGATCGATCACCTTTACGCGGGCGCCGAGCGCAACGGGATTAACTTGCCATCGCGCAGCCAAAATTCCACCCGCAATGTCGCGCTGCCTTTTTCATCTTTAAAGGTATAGCCGATGATCGCCACCCGATCGCCAATCTTGGGCTCGGCCATATTCCAAGCTTGCATCCGCGTGATGGGCGCAAATTCCACTTCCCAGACTTTATCTTTACGCGTCGGCGGGGTGGCTTTGGCCAACACCGCAGCCGCATCAATATTGGCCGCTTGCTTCGGGCGTTCGAGGCTAAGCGCAGTCGCTGGCATCGGCTGCTGATTGATCTCCAGCATGATTTCTGCATGCGGGTTTTGCCATCTTACTTTGCGGATGACCCCTTCTAAATAGATCGGGCGCGTTTCATCAAAGCTGGACCAACCGTGATGCGCTTGCGCGGTGCGGGCTGCGATAAGCGCAGCTGGCACTACCACTAAAAAGGTGCGACGATGCATGATGATTTCCTTTCGGTTTTTAAACATAAGCGATCCAGCGCCCACAGGCGACAACAGCGAGCCACATCAAAATCGATGCTGCAGCTTGCGCCCGGGTGAGCGCGTTGCTGCTATCAACTTTACCTCGGCTATGCAGGATTGCAGCATTAGTGCCAATGCAGAACAGAATCACCAATTTAATGATGAATGCGCGATTGGAAATCATATCACTCGCCCGCGCGAGAAACATCAAGCTGCCAGTGAGCGCGGCGAGTGAAAATCCTGCGAGCGTCCACGGTAGAAGTGTGCGCAAAAGTAAACCACTGGATGCCAACGCACTACGACGAATGATACTGAAGTCAACCACAATGATTGAGCCAAAGACCATCGCGATTGCCATGATATGCAGCGTCTCGAGCGTGGGATAGGCAAATGGGGAGCTGCGCAGCCAGACCGCAAACGGCCATTGCTGCAAGGCATCGATGGGTGTCAATTGCGGCGTCCAGAGGCACAAAAAGTGCCCAATCTGCGCCGCAGGTATGGCCAAATTTTATTCATTGCGCCACTTCCGTACGTCTCCACCAATCGCGTAAGCATCGAAGGCATTCGGATTTGTCGGATTACTTTCGCGTTTTACGATTCTGATTTTGTTGACGTAACGCCCGAGCGCATCGACGTGCTTCCAACTCGCGCCACCGTCTTGGGTTTGGTAGCCGCCGTTAGTCGTGCCAACCCAGCCTGAATTTGCGTCAGCAAACGCTATGCCAAATTGCCTGACCGCATGGAGATCGACCAGTTTGATTTCATTCCATGTGTTGCCGCCGTCGGTCGTTTTGGCAACGTAGCGCTGAGAGTTGGTCTTATCTTGATCGTAGTTCTGAATCGTCACATAGCCGATTTCGCGCGTTGGGAACGATGCTTTCCAAGTAATTTCAAAGCGGCGATTGGATTGGTAGACCGTTTTCCAGGTCGCACCTCCATCTTTAGTCCTGATGATTTTGGCGTTAGATGTCGCGGAGTTAGCAGCGGACGCGCCCATCACAATGCCGACGTTTTCATCAAAAAACTTGACGTCTAGCACCATCGCTGTATGGGCGGAGATATCAATGCTTCGCCACGATTTTCCGCCATTCATTGACCGCATGAGAAAAGCCGGGCCGCCCACGCGCCCAGCAGCGTGCACCATAGTGCGGGTTTGTAGATTGCCGGCGTTGATAAATTGAGTGGTCACAATATCAATTGCGCAAAGGCCTTTAACCTTTGGGCCATCAATCCCGGTCACCGCCTGCCAAGTGTCGCCGCCATCGTGGGTTTCGTAAAGTGGCGTTTCGTCCTTTACGCCGGGAAAGTAGTCTGTACCAATATTGCCTGCGAAGCCATGCTTTTCATCGACGAAGGCAATGGTGCGAAAGTAGGTGCCGGGTTTATTGGCGACTTCTTGCCACGTTGTTCCAGAGTCGCGAGTGCGATAAATTTTTCCGTCGCCATTGACGTAAAACCCGATTTTTTCATTGACGAAATAAATATCGTCTTGCTTGCCCCGAAAACTTGCCGTGTCAAGTTTTGTCCACGCAGCTGTTGGCGATAGGGTTAGCGGCGGTGAGGCCAGTGGCCGATGTGCGCACGCCGTCACGGCGAGTGAAATTACGGCAACATTCCAGAAGTGATTTTTGATGAAACGCATTGGTGACTTTTTTTTCGTCCAAATTGACATTCGAGTTAGTTTAGAAGAGCCCATGCCGGCGACGCAAGGCATCTATTTGTACGACCCGGGCAGGACGATCAAACAGGGTGTAGAGGGCTTTCCAATCTGCGAGCATCATCCAAGGTAGATCGTCGTCGATTTCGATGTTTTGAGGATCGAATTCCCAGCGGATTCTCATGCCAAGTTTCATGACTGCAATCCCGGCCATGACGTCCATTTGCGTACCGTCTTTTGCAATGAACGTTGCGAATTGATCCGAGGCATAAACGTTGCTGGAAATTCGGGGTGTTTTTTGGACGTGCGGCACGACTCGCGCGCAAAAAACGCTGAAATCTGCGGGTGTGGTCACGATGTCTAAATCGTCTGGCGTGTGGAGATTATCGTATCGCCACAGCAAGGAAGAGCCGCCGATACCCCAACATAGCCCTTCTAGTCGGGGTGCAATCTGGCGTGCAAGCTGGATTGATTTTGGATCGGGGCGGCGCTTCATGTCGTCATTGTGCCAAGCAATTTGAAGAGTTGAGGGACGATCGATTTTGTGCCGGATTCAGTGGTAATTTGCGAGTCGGCTTCGGGACGGTCGTGGCGTGCTGGTTGCAATGATGTGCGTATTCATTTGCGGTCTATTAACGGATCGGTCGTTTTCAATACGTAGGAATTTTTCCCGATTATTTGGGCAAAATTTTGAGAAATGACCGTTCATCAACTGAAAAGCGCCGTTTATCTGTAATTACCCTCAATGCAAAAGAAATGACTTGACGGTCATAAAACGACTAAGGTAAAGTAAAGTGACTGATTGGTGCGTAAATTATCTCGTCTGAAGCTTGTAAGGCGATGTGCCTTTATCAGCAAAGTTGCACAAGACCGCAACTTATTCATATGCAACCTGCCCATTTTGGTGTCCAAAACACCACCTTTTCTACCCGTCAATTTGGAGACTTATATGCTCACTATCTCGATCCATCGCCCACTGCGTGCCGCAATTGCCGCTTGCGCAGCCATATTCATAAGCCATGCGTCGTTTGCAACCACCTTGCAGGGTGATCCAACGAAAAACATCGTTGAAATCGCAAAATCAGCCGGTTCGTTTACAACCTTACTTGCGGCAGTTGATGCCGCTGGGCTTACAGCGGCGCTCGCTGGAAACGATCAGCTAACCGTTTTTGCCCCAACGGATGCAGCCTTTGCTAAGCTGCCTGCCGGCACGGTCGAAGCGCTGCTAAAAGACATCCCGACTTTGAAATCAATTTTGCTCTATCACGTATCTCCGGGCCGGCAATCCGGCTCGCGCTTGCAGCGCGCAACTACGACGGAGACCTTGCAAGGCTCGCCCGTTATCGTTGTGCGGGAAACACCAGGATACTTCACCAATAGCCGCTCGGGAAAGGTTTCCGTTAACGGCGTCAACGTTGCTGCAACCAATATCGCGGCAAAAAATGGCATGATTCACGTGCTTGATGAAGTGTTGCTACCGGCAAAAGACACGCCAAAAAATATTATGAGCTTAGTGGATGTGCTTAAGGTTGATGGCCGGTTTAAAACGCTCATCGCAGCACTTGATGCGACTGGGCTCACCAGCGCGGTCGCGACCCCGGGCGAATTCACGTTGTTTGCCCCAACTGATTCCGCGTTTGCAAAATTACCTGAAGGCACCGTCGCAGCGCTATTGAAAGATTTGCCAACGCTGCGCAGCATCCTGCTTTATCACGTGCTCGGTCAAGAAGTGGATAGCCGAGATTTGCTTTTACATACGAAACTCAATACGCTGCAAGGAAAGCAAATTGAAGTTTCTTACCAAGTCGATGGCGTAAAAGTCAACCGCCAAAGCTTTATCAACAATGATTTGCAATCACCCAACGGCATTGTTCACGTCATTGATTCAGTTTTATTGCCACCGCAATAAGCTGTTGCAATCAAAAAAAGCCCCAGCGCGTCAGCTGGGGCTTTTTTTTCGCATACCTGCGGCGCAGATTTACGCAAAAACTAGCGTCTTGGCGTGTCTGCAGCTTAGGTTCATTGCGCGACTAAGTTAATTGATTTCGCGATTGCAGCGCCGGTCATGGCTTCTTTTTTGTAGAAGCTATCCAACTGCACAAGGCTCATTGGCTCGGCGATGACCGTGCCCGAGGTTTCAATGGTTTTGCGCGTCTCGGGATTTGCCAATCCGGCGTAAACGGCTTTGTGAATTGCCGCGATCTGGGCATC
The DNA here is from genome assembly GCA_031430575.1 of Betaproteobacteria bacterium. Lineage (GTDB taxonomy): Bacteria > Pseudomonadota > Gammaproteobacteria > Burkholderiales > Casimicrobiaceae > JANMDS01. The sequence goes on from JANPBT010000061.1 coordinate 22,229, forward strand.
TGGCGTTTTCGCGCTGGCTTGCACGCCAATCCAGATGCTGAACTGGAAGTCTTCAAAGCCTTTGGTATTGCGTGCTGGCACGAGTTTGGGCAAGCGAGGGATAGATTGCGGCGATGCAATCGCGAGCGCTTTGATTTGCCCGTTGTCAATTGCACCAAGCACAGGGCCAACGAGTGGGACGATTGCGAAATCAATCACCCCACCCATTAAATCTTTAAGATACGGAGCGAGGCCGTTGTAAGGAGCATGCAAGCCTTTGCCGCCCGCGATTTGAAGCGCTTTTTCGGACATGAGGTGATAAAGTGAGCCGATTCCGGTCGAACCAAAGCTCAAGGGTTTTTCTGATTTTTTAACTAACGCAACAAACTCCTCTAGCGTGTTAACCGGCAGATCTTTTCTAACTGCGATCGCGATCGGCGTATGACCAACGAGTGCAGCCATCCGCACGTCTTCGGGCTTGTTTTTTGCGGCGGCGATTCCCAATGGGGTGTAAATCAGCTCCAACGGTGAGCCCGCCATGATCGTGTAGCCATCGGGCGTTGCATTTGCTGCGCGCAAAACTCCCAAAGAGCCGCCAACACCAACTACATTTTCGACAATGACGTTTTGCCCTAACGATTCCGCCATGCCTTTGGCCACCAGGCGGCCGAGAACATCGGAGCCGCCGCCCGCGGGGAAAGCGACGATCATGGTCAAGGGTTTGCTTGGGAAGTTCTGTGCGCTCACGACGGAAGATAGCGTGGTCACAGCGATTACGGCACTAGCCACGAGTAAGGTTTTGATTGCGAGATTCATAGTTGCTCCTTAGGTTTTAATATTTGAATTTACGGCGGTATTAGTCGGGTTAGGCAGCATCGTTACTGACCGGGCAACGTGCCTTGTTGTAGTGGGTTGATTTAACGATTTGGCGAATTGCAGAAGGCAAAATCGACCTCAGGTGCTAAGCCGCTGACGATGCGCGCGATGCTCTTACCCGAGCCGCAAGCGTGCGTCCAGCCGAGCGTGCCGTGGCCAGTGTTGAGATAGAGATTGGGCAATTTGCTCTTACCAATGATCGGCACGTTACTTGGCGTTGCCGGGCGCAGACCCGTCCAAAAGCTTGCCTGCGTGGTGTCCCCAGCGCCCGGGAAAAGTTGCTCGACGCGACGCACAATCGCTTCGCAGCGCACGCGGTTTAGATCACGGTCATAGCCGTTTAATTCTGCCGTACCCGCGATCCGCAGTCGATCTGTGCCTTGCCCCGTTAAGCGCGAAAAAACAAGTTTGTATTCATCATCCGTAAGGCTTACTTGATGCGCCATGCTTGGGTCTTTCACCGGCATCGTTACCGAATAACCCTTAGCCGGATATATTGGCAGGCGAATGCCGAGCGGCTCGGCGTAGATGGGGCTCAGTGAACCCATCGCTAACACATACGCATCGGAACGAATTCGTTGGAATCGGCCCTCGCTATCGGTCGCTTCTACGTGATCAATCTGCCCGCTGGCTTCGCGCAGCGCCGTAATCGTGTGGCTCATCAGAAATTTCACGCTAGCCCCTTCGCAAAGCTTCACCAGCTCGCGCGCAAAGCGGTTTGCATCACCGGATTCATCTTCAGCGGTGTAGGTTGCACCTGCCAATTGCGCGCGAACATGGCGCAGTGCGGGCTCAAGCGTAAGGGCTTCATCGGCGCTGATCACTTGCCGCTCGCAACCAAGCGCGCGCATTTGCTCGGCTGGCCCTCTTGCTGCTTCAAACTCTTTCTGCGAAGTATAGAAATGCAAAATACCTTGCGTACGTTGATCGTAATTCAGGCCAGTAGCGCTGCGCAGCTCTTGCAGCATCGCGCGGCTATAGGTGCCTAAGCGAACGATTTGCGCGATGTTGTGCCGCGTGCGCGCGGGCGTGCATTCACGCAAAAATTGCAAGCCCCAAAGCCACTGTCGCATATCGGCGCGGATGCGGAACAGAAGTGGCGCATCTTCCTTGCCTAGCCATTGCAATACCTTGAGCGGCGCACTCGGATTTGCCCATGGCTCGGCGTGGCTTACGGAGATTTGTCCGCCATTGGCGAAGCTGGTTTCTGCCGCAGGATGGGCTTGTCGGTCGATTACCGTAACGTCGTGGCCAAGCTGCGAGAGATAATAGGCAGAGCTGACCCCAAGTAAGCCGCTGCCAAGAACTAAAACGTTCATTTTTGAGCCTTTTTGACGAGAGGGCGAGCCGTAATCAGCGCGAATGACATTTTTAGAAAGTCCTTCCCGTCGCGCGATCCGACGTGCTTGCCGCTCCCCCTGTCCTCGATACCTGAGAGATTCATAACCGCTTCAGCGTGAGGCGATCATTTGCTCCTTCGGTGCGCCATCAATCCATGGCGGCTCTCCAGACGGCGTCAATATTAAAGCAGTGGGGTGACCTGAGCGTGTATGGGAGTTTGCGCCTTCGGTGGATGCAGCATGCAAAATAATGCCACATCACTCTCCTGCTTTTATGAAATATAATGCATTTTTTAAAGAAAAGCAAATTATGCTGTTACAGGCAAGGTCGGGTAGTCGCGAGATCGCGCGCCAGAGGGCGATGTCGTGAATTTGCACCGCAGCTGCAACGAAGATGAATTCTTGGCGTAGCGCGGGCCGACGCCGGGCACGCACAGCCCCAAGATCTCAGGTCAGCAGATCAGCAGATTCTCTCTCGACTTGTAATGATGAGATTCAGGGCAACCGTGTGCAATTTTTGATCAATCACTGCAATAGCTGTTTTTGGGGCGGTTTTTTACGCTGCGTAAAACACCAGAAATCGCTGTCGATTCAGAATTTTCCTTTTGTAAATATGCGCACTAAAAAACTATGATGAAATCTGAGGTACTTTGTCTGCGCACCGAACACAATGATTGATTCTGGGAGATTTACTTCAACCATCGAAGGAAGTTTTGTAGTCTTTTTAATTGGTTTACGCATCAATAATCCGCTGCGGGTCGATCAGTGGCTTCCAACGCTCCTCTCGATGCCACCGATGATTTCAGAACTGAAAAACAAGCCTGAGCTGGGACTAATGGGCGTTGAGTCATGGCTTTCACGCACGACGATCATGGTTCAGTACTGGAGATCAATGGAGCAGCTGCTTGCATATTCCCAAAACAGGGATGCCAAACATCTCCCAGCGTGGAGCAGGTTCAATAGAGTTGCCCAATCAAGCTCGGCGGTAGGCATCTGGCACGAGACTTATCGGGTTGAACCCGGAAATTACGAGAATATTTACTTCGATATGCCTGCGTTTGGGTTTGGTCAAGTCGGGGTTCGAAAAAGTGCGGTTGGGGCTCTCAAAAATTCAGCGGGGCGAATGCAATCAACGAAGCCACCAACGCAATAGCAAACCGTTGAGAGCATGGATACGCTTAAGGGGAATTGAGCAAACGAGCGCATAGTCCTAATGGTCTTGAGTTTCGCAATATTATCTATCCTAGGGGACGATTTGCCCGGGTTTGCTCTGACTCGGAGGCCTAATAAGATCTTTAATTCCTGTCGTGTATTTGAGGCTCTCCAGTTGGCGGTATGAGCTCTGCGGGATCACCACCGAATTTTTATTCTGCGCTGATGCGCGGCGAAGCTGCGTGCGAAACTGTGTGGGGTCGGTTGTAATGACAGGTTTTGTAACGGAAGTAGCGTACTTATCAAGGTTTCCAGATCGCCACGGCATCACGCCGTGGTTGCCCAAAAAATGAAGATCTTTTATGGCGTCCGCGGGAATGTTGTATGTCCGAGTCTCCGATGCGACAAACCCTACCGCGAAGTCTTTTGCGCCGAGTTTTTTCATCGCCATCCAGTCTTGATGATTTGCGGTAATGTATCCGCCGATCCCGTCTGGGAGAATCGTCGCTCTGGCAGCAGAGGCTGCGCTATCAGCGGCCTTTGCATTCCAGTCGTATCGGTCTAGGATGACATGAACGAGGTTGGCTTGCACATTCACGCTTCCGTCTTGTTGCTTTGTTAAAGTGACGGTCGCGTTAGTGTTGAACGTTGCATTGCCTAACGTCATCATTCGGTCAGTTTCGGCGGGCGATTCGGTAGAGATTCCTCCGACCTGTTTGTCACGGATATTGATCAATTTATTGTTATTATCTCTAAATGTGATTGATTCACCAACTTTCAGTGCTTTCATTTTTGCCAGAATCCCTCTGACTCCGGGCGTCGCACTTTCTTCGCCAAATACACGATCTAGCAACACGGTGGTGTTGGCAGAGGAGGGCTCAACGTAATAGTTTTTTGATGACGCGAATTCGCTTGGAAGTTTGACCAAACCACCTTTCCCTTGGGCGTACATGATTAAAGCCGCTCCCGAAAACGAGCGACCCTCGTCGATCATGTAGTTTTTGAGTGCGGGTTCAGGTTTGTTGAGTTTGCGAAAAAGTAATCCGAGCTCGTCATCGGACAAATGTGGGCGAACGTCCTGGGAAGAGCCTGGTTTAGTTGATCCAGGACCTGGCATTTCAAAAAATTGGGCAAGCCGTAGATCTTTTTGTGCATAGCTTGGTGTGATTGCAGATGAAATAGATGAGATGCTCATTTAGTTTGTCCTGTAAATTACTTCGAAGCGACACAAAACCTTTTGGTTTCAGATCACAAAAATTCGCTCAAAATATCTTTAAAGCTTAGCAAAAAGTGCACCAGCTGCAGGTGATTAAGCGCGGTCTAGCGTTTAGTTCACATTGGGATGCGATGTCTGTCCCGAGTGAGCCCGACGTTCGTCGCCATTTCGGCGCAAAGATAGAAATTTATGGCAACGACCTCGCGCTAAGCTAAAACCCCTCATCGCGTAAAGCGCCGCGTTTCATGTAATCTTTCCTTTACAATTCATTACATAAAAAGTGGGTTCATTTGCGGCACAAAAGAAACAATTTGCAACTTTTTAGGAAAGTTGCCGCAAGCTTGCAACGGGATACGCGGAAGCAAAACCGTTTTGAGCGCCTATCTCATACTTAGAGGGTTATGATGTCGGTCCGTGACGCGCTGCCCTTGGCGGTGCACGTAGAAACACGTTCGTGTTCGGTTGGGCTTAATATCCAATTTCTTGGCGGCTTTTCAGTTCAGATCAACTCGCAATCGATTGCAGCAACTGCGTGGCAAAGACTAGACGCGAAACGATTGTTTATTTTCTTGGTGCTCAATCATTCCCATCGCGCCAGCAGAGCTGAGCTCTGTAAGTCGCTGTGGCCAAGCGTAGAAAAAAACAGTGCACGCGCTAGGCTGACCAATACACTTTACAGCCTACGCAAGGCACTCACTGGCGCGGGCGATCGCCTCACCGCTGACGCGGAAAACATTGCGCTCAAGTGGGACAGCGCAGTGATTTGGGATGTGGAAGTTTATGAGCGCTGCCTTGACGCTGCGGCTGTTTGCGTGGATGTCGAAGAACAGCTCGAGCAGCTTGAATGCGCACTTTCGCTTTATCGTGGGGATTTACTTCAAGAATTTGTCGGTGAGATCTATACGCAGCAAGATCGCGCGCTACTCAAGGCGCGATATCTCTGGCTGCTTGACCAACTCGTGTTGCTCCATAGTCCGCACGGTGCAAACACAGGCAAGGGAGTAGCGGAGGCGATTCGCTACCAAAAAATGCGTATCGAAGCGCATCTGCTTGATCAGGATGCGCACGCGAAACTCCTTGAACTTACGCTGTTAGCGGGCGATTTGGAGGGCGCCATCGTCCACTACAAATACTGTCGCGACATCATCGCGTCAGAGTTTGGTCAAGCGCCGTCTGCGGATGTTCAGAGTCTATACGAACAGATTAAGGCTCAGCGCAAAATTGCATTGGTGAAACCCGCGCTAGAAATTGCCCTCCTTGCTGGGGCGGGTATACAGCACGATACCTGCGGCGCAGATTTGATCGATTTCGCTGCTACTGGGCGCGTGTTGAATCCTTTACTCGATCTCCACCGAGCCAGTGCACAGGCTGATTTCGAGGCAACTAATGCGCCTGCACCAATGGCGGCAACTTTTGAGGCTACCCGGATTGACCGCGCGCCAATCGCTCGGATCGCGCAGGTTGAGTTGAGTGTTGAGGACGCGCCTGATTTGCGGCTGGATATAGACATCCGTGACCCATCGTTTACCCCGCTTGGAAGGGATAACGACGTGCACGAGATCTTTAGACTCCTGTGCGACAGCCCCGAATGCGCGCGGGTGCTTACGATTGCGGGTTTTGGTGGCGTGGGTAAGACTACGATCGCGCGTCATCTCCTCCACCGCTGGCGCGCAACCGATACTTTCGCATGGAATCAGGTATCGATCGCTGTTTTTGTTGACTGCCGCGAGCTCAATACGGTTCAGGCGGTAGCAGAAAAGCTGAAGTCTGTTCTCGGATTAAGGCAGTCATTGACAGAAGGATTGCGCACACTCGGCGGCGATAGCCATGGATTAATTGAAGGCTTGCTGGTCATCGATAATTGCGAGCATTTGGTCAATCAAGCGGGGATTTTATTGACGCTGGCGCAACGCTGCCCGAAGTTACGCGTCTTAACGACCAGTCGTTGCGCGCTGCGCATTGAAGGCGAGCTCGTTTATCCACTGCAACCACTTAATGTCGCGACCGACGCAGTGACCTTGTTTGTGCGTCGGGCGCGCATGCGGAATCCAAAGCTTCGCTTCGATGCAAGCGCCTTAGCTGCCGTCGCTGGCATTTGCAGAAAGCTCGACGGGCTACCTTTAGCGATTGAGCTCGCGGCGGCGCGAACGCGTCTATTTACGCCGGAGTCACTTTTAGAGAGGCTACAAAAAGACCTCACGCTGCTTCACGGAAATGTGACGGACGGGACTACAGCCAGCACGGGGCCTCATCGCTCCCTTTGGGGCATATTAGATTGGACAGTGAAGCTGCTCAGCATTCGCGAGCGCGAGCTACTGGTCTGGTTGCCAGTGTTTCAAGGGGGCTTCTCACTGGCTGTCGTAGAGGCTATTTTTGCGTATCGAAGTACGGGGAAAGTAGCGAGCGAGGTCGTTGATTTATTTGAAGCACTCATCGACCATCAGCTGATTTGTGAAGTGAATGCGAATGGGGAACGCAGCTCCGAGGCGAGCGAAAGTGTTGCTCAAAATCCACATTCGGGACTGTATGAAGATCTCTCAGCACAGAGTGCACTCTCGCAGTCCAGCCCGGGGCGACGCTGGATGTTGCTTGAAACCGTCAAGCAGTTCGTCGATGCGACCCTGAGCGATAAATCTGATCCTGAGTATTGCGCTGCTGACGCCCACGCCGCGTATTTCATTCGTCAGATGAACACACTGATGAATGCGAATGAGGATAGTGAGGCGTGCAGTCTATTTTTTATCGAAGAACCTGCGAATCTCCTCGCTGGACTTGATTGGAAATTCAGCCAAAATTCAACCCAGCCCATCGACGATTTACTGCGAACACTCAATCGGATTGCAGACTCTGGAACGCATTGGCTTCAGATTGATCGTTGGATTGAGCGCATTAACCAAGATTCATCACTAGCGCTCAATGAAAATCAGCGCGACTTGATTAGTGTAATTTCTTTAACTAATTTGCAGCGAGGACGGCAGCTAGAACCCGCTAGCAAATTTGCCGAGCAAATTTTGGATCAGTTTTTTATTGATGGCGTCGTTTCTCAAAAAAACCTTCGAGCTGCATTAATTCAATGCGAGTGGTTGATGTATGAGGAAGGTCGCCCAGAAGAATCAATCGCAATTGCCGATAGGGTTCTTGAAGCGGCTCGATTAAAAAATATGACGATGCAAGAAACCGGTTTTCTTCTAGGGCATCGACTTTTTGCGCTAGTCTGGTCTGGGCATCAGGCCACTCTTTCGGATGTGATGAAAAAGAGGGGTGCAACACTGCGATCTGTTCCCGCGTTTGCTTTTCATCTCAGAATGAATGATGGGTGGGTCGAGCATTGCCGTGGAAATGCTGACAAAAGCATATCAATTTTTACGCAATGTTGCAAGAGTACCTACGCGCGCGAAGACATCATTCAGCGTAGAAATGCCCATTCCGCGCTTATTTTCATATCTGCTGATTGGGATCGATTCGGTACGATGATTGTTCAAGCAGAAAAGCTCGAAGCAATCAAGGGATTGCCTCCCGCCGTGGCTCGGGAGACTTCCCTTATCGCCTCAGCGGCTCGGCGCTACGTTGAATGCCGCATCTTAGCGGGTGAGGAGCAAGAGAACGCATGGAGAAAGTTTGGTGAACTGTTAGAACCCATTAGATTTGCCTCATGTCGGCCGCAGCTTCTCTATTTGTTTTTGGATGCAGCGTTTATTTGCAAGAACAAAAACGCGATGCGTCTTGCTTTGATTGCAATACTGGAGAAACCGATATTGACGTCAGTATTCCGTACGGTTTCGTTCTCTGAAGTCACGGGCCTAATTGCGACGATACTTGCGCTCCCTAAGCTCGCGACGGAGGCTCTCCTTTTGGCGCAAGAATGGAGAAAACGAAATAGTTACGTACCAACGCTGAGACAGCGCGGCCAGCGTCGCTTACTTAGGCTCCCGGACCAGATTCTTGACACAGGCGCGTCCTGCGACAGCTTAGATATCAGCCAATTTAGTGGCATTGCGTATTGGAAAAGGATTCATCCAATACTTGAAAAACTCTCTGAAGAACTGAATTTGCAAACCTCTCCCTAGGGGTTATATGCTAACCACGTAGGGATTGGGTTTTGTGATGTAAATCCAGAGAGCATTACGAGCGAAATGTAGCTATTTGGTTCGCTATTCATATTCAAAAATGCCAGCTTTGAAATTTCATTCATTTGATGTAGGTTTACGTCATACAATCTCGTTGTTGTGATTTAAGGCTGTGAGGCCACTTCTCGACGATGGATCTAACGCTGCCTATAAGGTGCCTAGATAGAAAATTCTGCAAGACCCTTGCGGACAAATTGATCCTACTTGTCGGATTTAGCAGTCATCCTGAGCAATACAAATAAAAAAATTAGGAGGTTGTGGTTGTGGTTGATTCGGAGATGATGCGTGGTCAAGGTGCGGTGGGTTTAACGCAGTTGAGTGTGCAATTGTTCGCAGGTCTTGAAGTAGTGGTGGGTGGGCGGCGTGTTGCTGAAAGTCAGTGGCAACGCG
>JANPBT010000062.1:0-325081 GCA_031430575.1 Betaproteobacteria bacterium
ATGGCAAGGCCTGCAACTATGTTTGCCGCTACAAATGTTGCGCCAATGTCGCAAGTCAACGCCATTGTGTCGCCACCAGCTTCGCAGGTTTTAGTGCATTCGCTCGTACACCACTGCCTGTCGCGTGAATTCCACTGCTCCATTTCCCAAGATGAAAAAAATGGTTGTGAGTACGACCAAAGCGAAGCGCCCGCATAAAGGTCTACCGTGCAGCCCCATTCCATGCAGTTGAAATCGCTTCCGAAGTCGTCAAACTCCTTTTCCTTATTGATGATGACTGAATCATCGGTGTCAATTGACCAGCCGCTTTTCTTGGTGTCTTGAGGATTTTCGATGCCGACCTCTTTGCCCACGTGGGTCAGCGATGCGGTAGCGTCGTTTGGATGTTTTATTTTTAGGTTTACTGGCTGCCCATCCACGCCGTATTTGATGTAGATCAAAACGTCATCAGGGGTACGCAAAATTAGAGGCCGGCCATGTACATCTAAATCAACAACGGTGATTGCGTGCGCCCGGATTTTCTTTTCGAAGTTGCGTGCATTTTGCTTCGCAGTCTCTGCGAGTAGTCCCAATCCAGTTGCGTTTGATTGTTCGTTTGCCGCTGGGTATGTCGCAGGATTTAATTTTGCGACATTACTTAAAGGGGAAGGCCCCCCCGGGGGGGGCTGCAAGACTCGGCGCAATCAAAAGTGCGGAGATCAGTGCACAGAAAATACGTGTTGTAAATCGTGTTTCGTTCATGCGTCTTTTCCTAAAAGAATCAATCGAGCCGCGATAATATTCTTGTGATCAAAAAATGTCAATTGATCGAAAAAATACGCAGTACTTAGTTAAGCTTTCGATCTTGCGCAATAAATTCACGATCGTAGCTATTACGCAAAATTCCATCGATTTTGTCGAGGGCCACTACTTTTCATCGCTATGTTAAATCACCCGCGAATCGTGTGCAGCTACCCGCCCCCAACACCGCCCAAACCCAATCCGCACTGCGCCAGCTTTTTCGCAGGTTGCACTGAAACTCACCGCGTCTCCATCTTCTAAAAAAGTGCGCGTTTCTCCATTTGGCAATGTGATTGGGTTTTTGCCACCGCCGGTAATTTCAATCAGCGCGCCTGACTCTGCAAGGCTTGGGCCTGAGAGCGTGCCGGTGCCTAAAAGATCGCCGGGTTGCAGGTTGCAGCCGTTGACGGTATGGTGGGCGATGAGTTGTGCGGGCGTCCAGTAGGCGGCGCGGGCGTAGGTGGTGGTTGAGAGTGGCGCGGCAGATAAATTGGCTGCGCGCATCGTCGCTGTCTCAATGGCAGCGGTGATTTTGATGTTGAATGCGCCGTGCGCCTGATTGGTAGGTGAATCTAAATAAGGCAGCGGCGCAGGGTCTTCCCCGTCGCGGGTGAAGGCCGCGCGAAAGGGCGCAAGGGCTTCGGTCATCACGATCCATGGTGAGATCGTGGTGGCGAAACTCTTGGATAAAAAAGGGCCAAGGGGTTGATATTCCCAGCCTTGAATATCCCGTGCTGACCAATCGTTGAGCAAACATACGCCAAACAAATGCTGCTCGGCTTCTGCGATTGGAATCGAAGCGCCCAGCGCATTGCCACCGCCGATGAAAAGCCCAAGCTCCACTTCATAATCCATGCGCTTGCTCGGGCCAAAATTTGGTACGGTCGCGTTCGGCGGCATCGTTTGCCCGATCGGGCGCGGCAAAATTTGCCCGGAAACGCGGATGCTCGATGCCCGCCCGTGATAGCCGATGGGCACCCATTTGTAGTTTGGTAGCAGTGGATTATCGGGGCGGAAGAGTTTGCCGACGTTGGTGGCGTGGTGCAGCGAAGTATAAAAATCGGTGTAATCGCCGATGCGCGCGGGCAGCGAAAATTGCGCTTCGCTTTGCGGCACGAGGCAGGCCGCTAATTTCGCTTCGTGCCCGCTGCCTGCGCGTAATGCCCGCGAGAGCGCAAGCCGAAATGCTGACCAATGCGCGGTTGAAAGCGTCATCAAGGCGTTGAGAGACTCACCGCTCGCCGCCGTGGCTGCAGCGAGCGCTAAATCGCTGAAAATGCCGCAAATCTGCGCCGCAGGTATATCCAGAATCTGCTCGCCAATCGCCACGCCGCCGCGAAATTTCTCGGCGCTACTCGCCCGACGAAAGATTGCGATGGGCAAATTTTGAATCGGGAAATCGCTGATGCCATCATTGGCAGAGGTGACCCAGCTTTGCTGCGCAGCATCGTGCGTTTCGTTTAGGAGTGCGTTCATTTTTGGTCCGGCGTAAAGTGAGATTGCAGGCCTTGCCAGCATTGCGGATAATCGCGCTGGCGATGGTCGCAATGCATGGCAAATTCAGTAGGATGAATCAGCGAACACGACTCAAACATAAAGGCCATCGTGTCGCTGACTTTATGCGGCGTTTTGGTATCGGCGGCGCTGGCTTTGGCGAAGGTTGCGGCGTCAGGGCCGTGCCCGCTCATGCAGTTGTGGAGCGATGCACCTCCGGGCAAAAAGCCATCGGCTTTAGCATCGTAAGCGCCGTGAATCAAGCCCATAAATTCACTGGCGATATTGCGATGAAACCAAGGCGGGCGGAAGGTATCTTCGGCGACTAACCAGCGCGGCGGGAATATCACAAAATCGATCGTGTCCACGCCCGGCGCATTGGAGGGTGATTGCAGCACGAGAAAAATCGACGGGTCAGGATGATCGTAGCTAATTGAGCCAATCGTATTGAATTTGCGCAGATCGTAGCGGTAAGGTGCCATATTGCCGTGCCAGGCAACGACATCTAGCGGCGAATGCCCAATGGCGGCGCGCCAGAGATTGCCGCCAAATTTGGCGATCAGCTCAAAATCACCCGCGCGGTCTTGGTAGGCTGCGACCGGCGTTAAAAAATCGCGAGGATGAGCCAAGCCATTTGAACCGATCACGCCCAGATCAGGCAGGCGAAGGTGTTGCCCAAAATTTTCGCAAACGTAGCCGCTGGCCATTCCATCAAGCAATTGCACTTGAAAGCGCACACCGCGCGGAATCACACAGACCACTTGCGGTGCAACTTCCATCACGCCCATCTCGGTTGCAATGCGCAGTCGCCCGCTTTGCGGCACGATTAAGAGCTCGCCATCAGCGTTATAAAAAAAACGATTTTCCATCGAGCGATTTGCGGTGTAGAGATGAATGGCGAGATCATCATTGCCTGCGTAGGTCGTCAAGCCGTCGATAAAATCGCTGGGCTGCGCAGGCATCGGCTGCGGGCTCCAGCGCAATTGCGTCGGCGGTGTTGGCGTTTGTCCAAACTTAGAAATGAGCTTGGGTTGCGCATACGCGTGCCAATCGCCATGCACCGCCGCCGGCCGAATGCGATAAAGCCAAGACCGTCGATTGGCGTGGCGCGGTGCGGTAAACGCCGTGCCTGAAAGCTGTTCGGCGTAAAGGCCGTAGGCCGCGCGCTGTGGGGAATTGCGCGCGTCAGGCAGCGCGCCGGGGAGGGCTTCGGTTGCAAATTCGTTACCGAAACCCGAGAGGTAAGCGAGGTTATCCATTGAGTGAGTTTATGCCCATCGCGCGCGTGCGTCGGGCGCGCGATGATCGCAATAATCTGCGCAATACCTGCGGCGCAGATTGAGCCCATAAATCATCTTTTTCAAGTGAGCCACGTCGTAAAACTCGCCACTTCCTCGCGCGGGGTAGAGTAGCTATTGATTAATGCGAGCTCGTCGGCATAACCCAACGAAAGCCCGCAGACCAGCATCTCGTTTTCCTTGGCGCCGAGGATGGGCAAAATTAAATCTGAAAATCCGTTCCACGCGGCTTGCGGGCAGGTGTGCAGCCCACGGGCGCGGGCGGCGAGCATGAGGTTTTGCATGAACATGCCGTAGTCCATGAGCGAGCCGCGCCCGAGCACACGATCAATCGTAAAAAAGATACCCACGGGGGCGCCAAAAAAGCGGTAGTTTGCTTGATGCTGAAAATGCATTTTTTCTTTGTCGCCCTTGGTAATGCCGAGCAGACCGTAGAGCGTCCAGCCATTGTGGCGGCGACGGTCGATATATGGGCTGACCCACTCCTTCGGGTAGTAATCCCACTCTTCCATGACCGTCGAGGCGGGGAGCTCGCCTTTGTAAATCGCATCGTGACGGGCGCAAACGTCGGTCTCGATCTTAGCGCGGGTATCGCCGGTAGTCACATAAACTTTCCAAGGCTGGGTGTTGGTGCCGCTGGGCGCGCGGCGAGCGAGCTCCAAAATTTCTTCAATCACCGGCGCGGGCACCTGCTTGGGCAAAAATGCTCGTGTAGAAAATCGACTGGAAATCGCGGCATCAACGCTCGCGGGATGGGTAATACGGGTGGAAACTTGTGCCATGAAAAACTCAATAGAGTGCGAAACCTGAAACAATACCCTAAGTTATGAATTCGCCCCCCCTTATTTGCGCGACGGCGCTGGCCGCCGAGCGCGGCTTGCGCCCGCTTTTTAGCAATCTTTCCCTTTCGGTGAATGCTGGCGACGCCCTTTATTTGCGCGGTGCAAATGGCAGTGGGAAGACCACGCTGCTGCGTCTGCTCGCGGGGTTGACCCATGCTGAATCGGGCGAGATCGTGCGCCCGCAACAGGTGCTTTACTGGGGGCATGCCAGCGCGGTCAAAGACGAGCTGACCGCGCACGAAAATTTATGCCTGCTGTGTGCCAATGAATCAATACCTGCGGCGCAGATTTCAGCTGCTTTGGCCCGTTGCGGCTTAGCCGGGCGCAGTAGCGTTCTCGCGCGTAGGCTTTCTGCGGGGCAGCGGCGGCGCGTTGGGTTAGCGTGGCTAACGCTTTCGAGCGCAAAGCTCTGGCTGCTTGATGAGCCAACGACGGCACTCGATGCGCAAGGGCATGCGTTGCTCGCCGAAATTTTGAACGCCCATGCGCAGGCGGGCGGCGCAGCGATTATTGCCACGCACAGCGACATCGCAGGGCTCAAATCTGCGCCGCAGGTATTGGCGCTTTCGACATGAAGGTCAACGGACCACTTGCCGGCATTGGATGGGCTTTTACCCGCGATTTGAAATTGGCTTGGCGAAATCGCGGCGACGTGATGCTAGTGCCAATTTTCTTTTTTATTGTGCTTATGTGCTTTCCACTCGCGATCGGTGCCGAGCGTTCGATGCTTTCACGCATCGGGCCCGGGGTGGTCTGGGTGGCGGCCTTACTTTCATCGTTACTCGCTGCCCATCGAATTTTTGCAGCGGATTTTGCCGATGGCACTTTAGAGCAAATGGCGCTTCTCGATGCGCCACTTTCTGCGATTACCTTTGGCAAAATGCTAGCGCATTGGGTGTCTACCGCGTTGCCTGTTGTTGTGCTTTCGCCAGTGGCTGCGTTGCAATATGATTTGCCGCCTGCGCTGATCGGTTTGCTCGCGCTAACGCTTCTCATTGGCACGCCCATATTCTCAGCCATTACCGCTGCTGGGGCAGCGCTCACCCTTGGCGTGCGCTCGGGCGGAGCGCTGCTCGGCTTGCTTACACTACCGCTCGCCGCGCCGGTGCTCATCTTTGGCGCAGGCGCGCTGGCGGAAGCCCGCGCAGGTTTGCCTTACGACGCTTATCTTGCGATATTGGGCGCAGGCAGCATGATCGCGCTCATGGCGCTGCCTTTCGCTTGCGCGGCGGCAATTAAATTGGCATTGGATTGAAGCATTAGAAATGACAGAAAAATTTAGATTTCAAACGCTGTGGGTTATTTTGGGTTGGCTCGGTGTGATGACTGTTTTTGTAGGCTCGCTAACGCCGCTGGAGCACGTCCCGAAAGTGCCAGGGAGCGACAAAGCCCATCATTTCGCGGCTTATGGCTCGCTCATGTTTTGGTTTGGACAAATATACCTGCGGCGCAGATTTTCAGTCGCAGTCGCACTCGTTGCCATGGGCGTATTGATTGAGGTTTTGCAGCCGCGCATTTCAAATCGCTTTTTTGAGTTTGAAGATGTTATCGCCAATAATCTAGGTGTTGGGCTTGGGTTCCTGGTGTTACTGTCGCCTTTACGCAGCAGTCTCGCCTGGCTCGATGCCCGGCTGGCGCGATGATGCTGAGTTTCGCGCAAATCGTAAGCCATGCGTCGCTTGATATTCCAGTAACCAGCGTGCCGTTGACCTATAAGCGTCAGCGTATTGGCTATTTGAGCCGCGAGATCGCAAATCGTTGCCAATCTGCGCCGCAGGTATTTCGATGCGCGCCCGATGTAGTTGAATTGACGCGCGGGCAGCAGCAAGATGTTGAGCATCGCGTAGCCGAACTGCTTAAATCTTGGCACGCGCAAGGCGTATTCAAGCGTTGGCGCGGCGAGCGCATTGATGCGTTGCATCCGGCGACTGGCGCGCCGCTTTTTGCGTTGGAGCGGGAAGGGCGCGTGGTGCTGGGCTTAACGATGGCGGGCGTGCATCTCAATGCTTTTACGCGCAAAGCAGGTGCGTTGCATCTTTGGGTTGCGCAGCGCGCGCTCACAAAATCAGTGCACCCAGGAATGTGGGATAACGCAGCCGATGGCGGCGTGGGTGCGGGCGAATCAGCAGCGTATGCGCTCGAGCGCGAAGCAGACGAAGAAGCAGGCATACCAGCGCATCTGACGCAAGGCGCGATAGCCTACGGCGCACTTCGCATTACCCACCACGACGCAGATTTTTATTTCTATGAACGCGCCTGCATCTTTGATCTGGAATTACCCTCAGATTTCACACCGAAAAATAACGATGGCGAGGTCGCGCAGTTTGCTTGTTTAGATGTGCTGACACTGAAGCACTGGCTCGCGCAAGAAAAATTCACCGTCGATGCAGCATTAACGATTTTAGATTGGTTGCATCGACATGACGCGGCATTGCCCGCGCCGGTAGTGGCAGCGCTTAACGACCTGCGGTGTTAAATCCGCGTGAGCGGAAACCCCGGCCGCTCATGAACGACCGCGCGGATTCGGCTCTCTGAGAGCACACCCGCAGCTTCCAAAATCGGGTAGGCGACCGAGCAGAAGTGGGAATTGATCCGTTTCAAATCGCGCATTAAATCAAGATGTAGCGCACTGGTCTCGATGCTTTGCACGGTCTGGTCGGTCAGCCGGGCGAGATGCTTATCGTAATTCACCCGCTCCAGCTCGCGGAACTTTACTTTTTCAGAGACGAGTGTCTGGGCATCGTTGATATCGTGATTTAAAAATACGTTAAGCGCCAAGCGGTGATTTGCCGCGAGCCGACCGTGTAAATCCAAAAGCTCTTCTACACCCGCTTGCGAAAAAGCCCGGCTTCGATCAAGATTTTTTTCAACGATATCGTGTGCGCTGCGCTCGATAATATCGCCGACCTGCTCTAAATTGATCGTAAACGAAATGATGTCGGCCCAGCGTCGGCTTTCTGGCTCAGTCATCGGCACGCGACTGACTTGCGTCAGGTAGATCTTGATCTGCTTGTAGAGGGTATCGACGACATCATCAAGCCTGCGGATTTCTTCGGCAGCGGGGCGATGACCTTCGCGGATAAGTCTGCCCAATGCAGCAAGCATTTGCTCGACGAAATCGCCCACGCGCAGCGTCTCGCGCGCGGCGCTGGTGAGCGCGAGCGATGGCGTTGAAAGCACATTGCTATCGAGATGCCGCGCTTGCGATTCATTTTGTTGAACGGCAGCGGCGGGAATCCACGTTTGCGTTAATTTAGCGACCGCATCGGTGAGCCAGATGCATATCAATGCCAATGCAACGTTAAAGATCAGATGAAATCCAACAACGACCGTTGCGGGGGCGATATTGGATTTCGGCATGTTGGCAATAATCCATCCGATGAAGGGAAGTGCCAGTAAGCAGCCAAAAAGTTTGAAGAGGAAATTGCCAAGCGGCACGCGGCGTACCTGCGGCGCAGATTTAAGCGTCATGAGCACGGCAAGGAGGCCACTGCCCACATTTGCGCCGATCACCAGCGGCAAGGCAGTATCAAGCCCGATGACGCTCGACGCGGTGAGTGTGGCAGTGAGCAAGACGACGGCTAGGCTGGAGTAGGCGAGCACGGTGACGACTGCGGCAATGACGACGTCGAGAATTGGATCGCCCGAAATCGTGCTTAAGATCACCTTCATTCCCGCAGCTTGGGTGAGCGGTTTGGCTGCTGCGACGATTAACTGCAGCGCAAGCATCATCAACCCAAGCCCGATCGCGACCCGCCCGAGATGCTCGGCGTTGGTGCGTTGTTTACCTAAAAACACAACAACGCCGCCAAAAATGAGCAGCGGCGAAAGCCAGCTCAAATCGCGCGAGAGCAATACTGCCGCGAGCGAAGTGCCAACATCGGCGCCAAGCATGATCGCAAGCGCGGGCGCGGTCGCGATGAGCCCGCTGCCCGCAAATGCGGTGGTGAGCAGGGCGGTCGCGGTAGAGCTTTGCAGCAGGCTGGTAACCCCAAGACCCGAAAATAGCGCAACAAAGCGATTGCTAGCGCTGCCCGAGAGAAAGCGGCGCAGCTGTGCGCCATAGACGCGAAGGATGCTGGTGCGAACGAGGTAAGTGCCCCAGACCAAAAGGGCAATCCCCGACAAAATATTGAGTAATACGAGCATTTTTTTTAGATTTGCGCCGCCTGGTTAAACCAAATTAAGTCAGCTTAACGTGTGTTTTTATCGCGGTGGTTGGGCATCATACGCAATTTACGGATGTTTCGCAATGCCTTTATTTGAATCCCGCCATGCCAGCGTCTCATTGATCACGATGGCGGCGAGCGCAATTCCGCCACCAATGAGCGTCGCCTGCGACGGAATTTCGTTAACCCCGAGCCATGTCCATAGCGGAGCAAGAATCGTCTCCAATAGTGCGAGCAAAGCCATTTCTGCCGGGGGCAAATGGCGACCGACGATGACCATGAGCGCGCAGGGGATACCGAGCTGCACCACGCCCAACAACGCCAACGCGCTGACATCAAATGCAGTCGCTTTAAACGGGACTGAAAACGGCAGCATATAAAACGCAGACAAAACTGCTCCCACGCAGACGGCTGGAATCAAATCGATCTCTTTGCCAAATTTGCGCATCAGCACGGCATTGATCGCGCCACCAATGGGCACGCCCAGCGCGATCACAGTTCCGAGCCAGCCATCGCCCAAGCCTGCCCAGACCATGTACGTCAGCCCGCCGACGGCGGCCATCATCGCGATCCAGGTGCGTGTGGGCGGCTTCGCGCCGAGCACGAGCCAACTTAAAAGCGCAGCGAACAAGGGATACAAGGCATTGGCCACAAAGGCATTGGCGGTGCTCGTTTGCGTCAGCGCGAGCATGAAGCAGGTAAACATCATCGACCACATTAAGCTTGATAAAAATCCGGGCCAACCGAGCGCACGTATGCTTTTAAGCGCGCCGTCTTTTTTCTGAAAACTCAAAATGACAAAAACAGTGATCGCGGCGAATACGCTGCGCCAAAACGTGACTTCAAAGGTTTGCGCTTTTTGTAAGCTGCGGGTGACGATGCCACTGATGCTCCACATAAAACAGATCAGCACCATGAGCCAAACGTAAAAAGCGTGACTACGGGTTTGCATGCGAAATTCTTTCTTTTTCGCGAGGAAGGCCCATTGCCCAGAGCGCGACGCAAAACATAGGAATGGCGGAGACTAAAGCGAGCGTTTGCCAATCATAGCGCTCCAAAATGATGCCGCCGAGGGCAAAACCAGCGCCGATTCCCGTCAGCAACATGCTGCCGAGCCATGTCCCCGATTCGGTGGCGTAGCGGGTTGCCACCATGTTCGATGAAAGCGAAAAAATCGCTGCGATTTTGGCACCGGCGAGGCTGCCGCTGGCCAAGGCTAAGGCCATCATGAGCCAGAATGTTTCGATCCACGCCATCAACGCGAAGGTTAATGCGGTGTACACCGCGAAGGCGGCTAAGCATAATCGCAGCGACCAGCGCAGCTTTTGGCCACCAAACCAGAGTGTGCCGATGGTGCTGGTGAAACAAAGCGCGAAGTAAAGCCAGCCGACTGATGCGGGCGCGCCGATGGCTTTTGCAAACGCGATCAATACCATTTCGTTCATGCCAAATGCCACGCATAAGCACAGGCAAGCGCCCATAAGTTGGGGGAAGCCGATTGTGCGCAACGGGCCTAAAAAATGGCGCTCGACCTTGCCTTCAACGCGCCCCCATTGGCGCGCGCCGCCCGCGCGCATAAAACCGAAAATACCTGCGGCGCAGAATAGGGCACAAAACACCGTTCCCAGTCGTGGCGCATCAAATGCCAGCGCGGTGCTGACCATGAGCGGCCCAAACATAAACGCGATTTCAGTCATCACGCCTTCGATGGACATGCCCGCGCGTTTATCTGACTCTGGTAGCGACGATTTTTGCCACATCGCCCGCGCTAACGTAGACACCGGCGGCACGCACGCGCCGGCACACGCGGCGACCACGGCGAAGACCCAGACGGGGGTTTGCAGTGGCAAGAAATACATGCCCAGCATCGCGCCAACATAGCCGACCGCGAGCAGCGGCACGACGCGCGAAGGCCCGTTTTGGTCGACAAATCGGCCCACGAAGGGCGCGGCACTCGCTGCTGCAATCAGAAAGCAGGCGGTGACAAAGCCCGCAGCGTCGTAGCGCCCGGTGACGTGCTGCGCGGCTAAAGTGAGCGCGAGACCGTTCATCCCGGTCGATAGGCGCGCGACCAAACTCCAAGCGACGATACGCGCTCTTCCCGGGTATGAAAGCAATCGCCGGTAAAGCGAGAAATCGATCAAGCGCTGGCCAGCGCCTTCTCGATGCGTGCCATCAGCGCGGGAGTGAGCTTGGCGATCACGCCCAGCGCCTTCATGTTTTCGTCGACTTGCGATTTGCGCGATGCGCCGGTAATCACGGTGCTCACATTGGGATTTTTTGCGCACCACGCGATCGCGAGCTGCGAGAGCGTGCAGCCTAGCTCCGTTGCAATCGGGCGTAAGCGCTCAACGCTTGCGATCTTATCTTTATCAGTCACCCGATCAGCGATCCATTCATAGCCTTTGAGCGCCGCGCGAGAATCGGCGGGCACGCCGTCTTTGTATTTCCCCGAGAGCAAGCCAGAGGCGAGTGGGCTCCAGGTTGTTAAGCCCATGCCGCAATCTTCATAAAGCCGCGCATATTCTTTTTCAACGCGCTCGCGGTGAAAAAGGTTGTATTGCGGTTGCTCAACGACGGGCTTATGCAGATGATGGCGCTCAGCGATTTGGTAGGCGCAAGCAAACTCAGCCGCGCTCCATTCGCTGGTGCCCCAATACTGCGCCTTGCCTTGGGTAATCATATCGCTCATTGCCCAAACGGTCTCTTCAATCGGAGTATCAGGATCGGGGCGATGGCAATAAACCAAATCAATGCAATCAAGCCCAAAGCGCTTGAGCGAGCCATCAATGGCTTGCATTAAATACTTGCGGTTCAGCGTGTTTTTTTCGAGAGGGCCTTCGTTGATACCCCAAAAAAATTTGGTTGAAACGCTATAGCTTGATCGCCGCCAGCCCAATTTTTTGAGCGCTGCGCCCATGATCGTTTCTGATGCGCCGCGTGCATAGACTTCCGCATTGTCAAAAAAATTCACGCCGGCATCGTAGGCTGCGGCCATTTCTTCGACCGCGGCTTTCGCATCGACTTGCGCGCCAAAGGTGATCCACGATCCATACGACAAAACGCTGACTTTAAGGCCTGAGCGGCCGAGGCGACGGTATTCCATAAGGCGTGCTTTCGATATTTAGATTTAACTTACGCGTATTGTAAGTACCTGCGGCGCAGATTTGGCGCGAAATGAGCCGAATCTGCGCCGCAGGTATTCAGAAAATTACCCCAGAAATACTGAGAACGCCTTGCCTTCTTCTTTCCAACCCGCTGCGGCTTCTTCCAATATTTCTTGCAGCGTTGCGAAATCTTCGCCGCAAGCTTTAGCCGCTTCCCGCGCGCCTTTGACGACGATGAGATAACCAGGCGCGGTCGCCCATGCTTCATCGAGTAGGCAATCAGAAAGGGCATCCCAATTGCCACCAAAATGCGCGGGTAACTGCAAGCCTTTTGCGCAACCATCGAGCAGGGCTTTTTTGGTTTTTGCAGCGGTAAGATCAACGACGCAAACGTGCATGCGATCGAGCGAATATACGTCGTTGTTTTTGGGATCGGTAAGGTTTGGTTTCGCCATTTTTGATTGCTCCGTCACTTCACTAACACGCGCTTGAACGATGCGTAATGATCGTCGGTGTAATAAAACTGGCCTTCTTTACCCGTGACAATACGCCGCGCGCCGCGATTTTTTGCGCCGGGTGTTTTCACGGTGTATTCGTTATAGTAGCCGCGCTTTTCTTTCGGCAAAATTTTCTCGCGATTACTAAAAACCACGCCGTCGCGCTTGTATGGGTGCGGCCCGCCCATTTTGATCCGCTCGATGGTCTCAACGGCTTGAATCGGTAACGCGGTGATTCCGATCGTGGCCAAGCCATCCGCTGCGGGCTTAGAAATCGCAATACCTGCGGCGCAGATTTGCACTGCAAATGCCATTAAAAGCCATTGCGTCAAGCGCTTCATCGCCGACCCCCAAAAATAGAGCCCAATACCCCGCGAATCACCCGTCGCCCGATCTCGCTGCCCATCGCGCGGGCAACCGATTTGGTTGCCGCTTCAATCGGCGTTTCGCGGGTGCGGCCCTTAGTCTTGCTTGTTGCGCCACCGGCATCGCCGCCGCCGAGCACCGAGCCAATTTTATCGAGCCAGCCTGATTCTTTTTCAGCAGGCTCGCCTTCTTCACCGATACGCCCATTGGCGCGACCGTTCAGTTTTTCATAGGCTGATTCGCGGTTGAGCGCCGTATCGTAAACGCCCGCAACCAATGAGCTTGCCTTCAGCGCGTTGCGCTCTTCAGGCGAAATCGGGCCGATCCGCGATTGCGGGGGCAAGATAAAAACCCGCTCAACGGGGTTGGGTCTGCCTTTCTCATCCATGAATGAAACCAGCGCTTCGCCCACGCCCAATTCACTAATCACCGCCTCGGTATCAATCTTATGATTGGGGCGAAAAGTGCTCGCCGCCACGCGCACGGCCTCTTGATCGCGCGGCGTATAGGCGCGAAGGGCATGCTGAATGCGATTGCCCAATTGCCCAAGAATGACGCTTGGCACATCGAGCGGGTTTTGGGTCACGAAATACACGCCCACGCCTTTTGAGCGAATAAGCCGCACGACTTGCTCGATGCGCTCGCGCAAATGCGATGGCGCTTCGTTAAAGAGCAAATGGGCTTCATCAAAAAAGAAAATAAGCTTCGGCTTTTCTGGGTCACCCACTTCCGGCAGCGTCTCGAATAATTCAGAAAGCAGCCAAAGCAAAAAAGTGGCGTAAATGCGCGGGTTAGAGAGCAAGCGATCTGCGGCGAGTATGTTGATCACGCCTTTGCCGCCCACCGTTTGCATCAAATCATCAAGATTGAGCGCAGGTTCGCCAAAAAACTTATCGCCGCCTTGCGTTTCGAGCGTGAGCAAGCCGCGCTGAATCGCGCCCACGCTCGCCGGCGAAATATTACCGTAGCGCACGGTGTATTCGCGGGAATTTTCGCCTACGAAAGCAAGCATCGCGCGCAAATCTTGCATATCGAGCAAGAGCAAGCCGCGATCATCGGCAATCTTAAAAACGGCCGTGAGCACGCCCGTTTGGGTATCGTTCAGATCTAAGATGCGAGAAAGCAGCAGCGGGCCCATTTCGGCAATCGTCGCCCGCAGCGGGTGGCCTTGCTCGCCATACACATCCCAGAAAGTGACTGGGAATGCGGCAAATTTATGGTCTGAGAGCTTAAGCTTGGTCAGCCGATCGGCCAATTTTGGTGAAGTGACCCCTGCGCAGCCCAAGCCCGCTAAATCGCCTTTGACGTCGGCCATGAAAACCGGCACACCAATAGTGGAGAAATGCTCCGCCAAGACTTGCAGGGAGACGGTTTTGCCCGTGCCCGTCGCGCCGGTGATTAAGCCGTGACGATTGGCCAAAGCGGGAAGCAAAAAAGTATCGATATCGCCGCGGGCGACGAAAAGGGGCTCAGCCATGGTGAATTCCATCCCGAAATAATCTGCTATGAAGTGTAGCGGTTCGCTATAGTGGCGCTATTGATAGGAGAAAACTATGGATTGCAAGGGAAATAGCGTCATCGTGACCGGCGGTGCATCGGGCTTAGGCGCTGCAACCGCGCGTCGCGTCGCTGCTGCTGGTGGTCGGGTGGTTTTGGCGGATGTGAATGAAGCGTTAGGCTTGGCATTAGCTGCGGAGTTAGGCGGCGTTTTTGTGAAATGCGATGTGACCAGCGCTGCCGATGCCCAAGCCGTGGTCGATGCCGCGACCGGCTTGGGCTCGCTTTGCGGGCTGGTCAATTGCGCCGGCGTGGGCACTGGCGAGCGCGTCGTTGGCAAAGAAGGCCCGAGCGGGCTTGAGAAATTTTCGCGGGTGATTGCGATCAATTTGATTGGCACTTACAACATGATTCGCCTCGCGGCGCACGCCATGCAAGCCAATGCCACCAATGCCCACGGCGAGCGCGGCGTGATCATCAATACTGCATCGGTCGCGGCTTATGATGGCCAAATCGGGCAAGCGGCTTATGCGGCATCAAAAGCAGGCGTGGTCGGCATGACGCTGCCCATCGCGCGCGAATTTGCCCGTGCGGGCATTCGGGTGATGACCATCGCGCCGGGGTTATTTGAAACCCCGATGATGGCCGGCATGGCGCCCGAGCTGCAAGCCTCGCTCGGCGCGCAAGTGCCATTCCCGCCGCGCTTGGGCAAGCCCGATGAATACGCGCAGTTGGCCATGCAGATTTTCGATAACGTGATGCTCAATGGCGAAACGATCCGGCTCGACGGCGCGATTCGCATGGCTCCGAAATAATCAGGGCGCGCACTTATGCTGCAACTACTTGGCCGCAATAATTCTTCTAATGTGCAAACGGTATTAATCGCGCTTGCCGAAATGGGCATCGATTTTGAGCGCCACGATTTTGGCGGCCCTTTCGGCAAGACCAAGACCGATGATTACCTGCGGCGCAACCCCAATGGCTTGGTGCCCACGCTCGTTGATGGCGAGTTAGATGTCTGGGAGACCAATACCATTCTGCGCTATCTCGCCCATAAATATGGCCCCACGCCGCTATACCCCGATGATCCGGCCAAGCGCTCGCATGTCGAGCGCTGGATGGATTGGCGGCAGACTTGCTTTAATTTCGCGATTGGCCCGGTTTTTATGGGCTATGTGCGCACCAAGCCCGAAGATCGCGATAGGCATTTGATCCGCGCGCATGAGCAAAAAACCATCACCTACGCGCAATTGCTCGATACCCATCTCTCCGGAAAAACCTTCATCGCAAATGAAGTCTTCAGCTTTGCTGATGCAACGCTTGCGATGTTCGTCCACCGCTATTTCGTCTTACCATTCGAGACGCCCCGACCCGCGACCCCAGATTTGCAAGCGTGGGTAGAGCGCATGCGCGCGCGCCCCTCGATCGCGACCTACACCGCGATGGTATTAACCTAATCGAAAGATCGGAATCTGCGCCGCAGGTATCTAAACGCCGGAAAACGGCCCAAAAAAATACCTGCGGCGCAGTTTTCGCCTGTAAATTGAGCCAACGATCCGCGCACACTGAAAACGAATTGAATCAAACGAAATGACCATACCCGAACGCCATCTTGAAGATCAATTCATTGAAAAGCTCTGCAGCCTCAAATATGAATATCGGGCTGATATTCGCGACCGCACCGCGTTAGAGAAAAATTTCCGCGAGAAATTTGAAGCGCTCAATCGTGTGAAGCTTACCGACGGTGAATTTGCTCGCCTGCTAGATGAAATCGTCTCTGCCGACGTTTTTTCGGCGGCGCGTACCCTGCGTAGCATCAATGCCTTCACGCGTGACGACGGCACGCCACTGAACTACACATTGGTTAACATCAAAGACTGGTGCAAAAACACTTTCGAAGTCGTCAATCAACTGCGCATCAATACGGACAACAGCCACCATCGCTACGACGTGCTCATCTTAATCAACGGTGTGCCTTGCGTGCAGATTGAGCTCAAAACCTTGGGCATTAACCCGCGTCGGGCGATGGAGCAGATCGTGGACTACAAAAACGATCCCGGCAATGGCTATACCAAAACGCTGCTTTGCTTCCTGCAAATTTTTATCGCGAGCAACCGCGACAGCACGTACTACTTCGCCAACAACAACGCGCGGCATTTTTCTTTCAACGCCGAAGAGCGCTTTTTGCCCATCTATCAATTTGCAGATGAAGCCAATAAAAAAATAGTCCACCTCGACGATTTCGCTGCCGTGTTTCTCCAGAAATGCCCACTCGCCACGCTGATTAGCCGCTACATGGTGCTCATCGCCAGCGAGCAAAAGCTACTGATGATGCGGCCGTATCAGATGTATGCCGTCAAGCATTTGGTGACCTGCATCGAGCAAGATAGCGGCAACGGTTTTATTTGGCATACGACCGGCAGCGGCAAAACGCTCACCTCCTTCAAAGCGTCAACGCTTTTGAAAGACAACCCCGCGATTGAGAAATGCCTTTTCGTCGTTGATCGCAAAGACCTTGATCGCCAAACCCGCGAAGAATTTAATCGCTTTCAAGAGGGCTGCGTTGAAGAAAACACCAACACGGCCGCCCTCGTGCGTAGGCTGCTCTCAGAAGACTACGCCGACAAAGTCATTGTCACCACGATCCAGAAGCTCGGCCTCGCGCTAGATGAAAATAGCAAGCGCAACAAGCAGCGCAGCAAAAATGGCCAAGCCACTTACAAGGAGCAGCTCGAAGCGCTGAAGAGCAAACGCATCGCCTTTATTTTTGATGAATGTCACCGCTCGCAGTTTGGTGAAAACCACAAAGCGATTAAAGAATTTTTCCCCAAGGCACAGCTCTTCGGCTTTACGGGTACTCCGATTTTCGAAGCCAACGCAACGCTAAAGCAAATCGAAGACGAGCAAGCCTCCCTGCGCACCACTGAAGAACTCTTCCAACAACAACTGCACGCCTACACCATCACCCACGCCATTGAAGACGGCAACGTGCTGCGATTCCACATTGATTACTTCAAGCCCAACGCAGAGGGCGGAAAAGCGCCGACCAAGCCCGGCGAAGCCATCGCAAAGCGCGCGGTCATCGACGCTATTCTCGCCAAGCATGATGCCGCCACGGGGGGCCGCCGCTTCAACGCCATCCTCGCCACTGCATCGATCAACAACGCGATCGAATACCACGCGCTTTTCAAAACCATGCAAGCTGAAAAAAGCGCCGCTGATCCTGATTTCAAGCCGCTGAATATCGCCTGCGTTTTTTCCCCGCCCGCTGAGGGCGATGCGGATGTAAAGCAGATTCAGGAAGACTTGCCGCAAGAGCAGGCCGACAACGAAGAAGACCCCGAGGGCAAGAAAGCCGCGCTCAAAGGCATCCTCGCCGACTATAACGCCCGCTACGGCAGCAACCATCGCATCGGCGAATTTGATCTTTACTACCAAGATATACAAAAGCGCATCAAAGATCAGCAGTGGCCAAACGCCGATTTTCCGGCGGCGCAAAAGATCGACATCACCATCGTCGTCGATATGCTGCTCACTGGCTTCGATTCCAAGTTTCTGAATACGCTCTACGTCGACAAAAACCTCAAGCACCACGGTTTGATCCAAGCCTTCTCGCGCACCAACCGCGTGCTCAATGGCACCAAGCCCTACGGCAATATCCTTGATTTTCGCCAGCAGCAAGAAGCGGTGGATGCCGCGATCGCGCTATTTTCTGGCGAAAAAACCAGCGAAGAAGCGCAGAAAATATGGCTCGTCGACAAAGCGCCCGTGGTCATCGAGAAGTTTGATACTGCCGTGCAAAAGCTGGCGGACTTCATGAAGTCCCAGGGTTTGGCCTGCACGCCCTCGGCCGTGGCCAATTTGAAGGGCGACGAAGCCCGCGTCGCCTTCATCACCCACTTCAAAGAAGTCCAGCGCCTCAAAACCCAGCTCGATCAATACACCGACCTCACCGAGGAAAACAAAAACACCATCGATCAACTGCTGCCCGACGACCAACTGCGCGGCTTCAAGGGCCAGTATCTGGAAACCGCCAAACAGCTCAAAGAGCAGCAGGGCAAGGGCGGCAATAAAGCAGGCGACCCGCATGCGCTTGACCAGCTCGATTTCGAGTTCGTCCTCTTCGCCTCGGCTGTGATTGATTACGACTACATCATGGGCCTCGTGACCAAGTTCTCGGCATCAGGCAGCGGCAAATCGAAGATGACCCGCGAGCAACTCATCGGCCTCATCAGCGCCGATGCCAAATTGATGAACGAGCGGGACGACATCGCTGAATATATCAACACGCTCAAGGCGGGCGAGGGCCTCTCTGAGGCCGCCATCCGCGAGGGCTACACCCGCTTCAAAGCCGGGAAGAGCGCCGAGGCGCTCGCCGCCCTCGCTGCGAAACACCGCCTCAGCGCCGACGCCCTGCAAAGTTTTGTAGATGGCATCCTCGATCGCATGATTTTCGATGGCGAACATCTCACGAACCTCATGGCCCCTCTGGAGCTCGGCTGGAAAGCCCGCAGCGAGGCCGAGCTTGCCCTGATGGCTGAGTTGCGCCCGCTCCTCAACAAACGGGCGGGTGGCCGCGACATCTCGGGGCTCAGCGCGTATGAATAAGCGCTATCCCGCCGAAAACACGTTTCGCGAATCGCTTGAGTCTCTCGCTTTCAGCAAGTAAAAGGAGCATTAAATGGTGCTGAAAAATAAGTTAAATATTACCGATCAACTCGCGCTTAATCGGGAGGAAGAGCGCCTGAGTAAACAAAAAGCCAAGCAGCTTTTTGAAAGTGGTGCGTTGGCCCGTATGGAGGTCGGCACGTTCAACGGGCTCGCCCAGATCCATGTGGCCTTGTTTGACGATATTTACGAATTTGCTGGAAAAATCCGCGACGTGAATATTGCAAAAGGCAATTTTCGTTTTGCGCCGGTCATGTATCTGTCGCAATCGCTCGTGCATGTCAGCGCGATGCCTCAAAAAAGTTTTGATGAAATTGTCGAAAAATATGTAGAAATGAATATTGCCCACCCCTTTCGCGAGGGCAATGGCCGCGCCGCCCGTATGTGGCTCGACCAGATGCTGAAAAGTGAAATCAGCCGCGTCGTTGATTGGAACGCCGTAGACAAAGCAGACTATCTCAGCGCCATGGAGCGCAGCGTCGTGAAGGATATCGAAATCAAACACTTGCTAAAAGCCGCCCTGACCGAAGCCATTGATGACCGCCAAGTGTTTATGAAAGGCATTGACATCAGCTACTACTACGAAGGCTACAGCGAATTTAGGATAGAGGATCTGTAGCGTGGGCGCGCAAGCAGACGTAAAGAAACCGCTTCAGCCGAAGCTGCGGTTTCCGGAGTTTCGGGGGGCGGAGGGGTGGGCCGTTAAACCCTTCGATGAACTGTTCACCGTTGGAAATGGCAGAGACTACAAACACCTGGCGGCAGGAGAAGTGCCCGTGTATGGTTCGGGCGGCTACATGCTCTCCGTGAACGATCATCTTCATGACGGCGAAAGCGTGTGCATTGGCAGAAAGGGAACCATCAACAATCCAATGTTCCTGACCGGTCGCTTTTGGACGGTGGACACGTTGTTTTATACGCATTCGTTTGAGGAATGCCTGCCCAAGTTCATCTACGCGATTTTTCAGCAAATTGATTGGCTCAAGCACAACGAGGCCGGGGGCGTTCCAAGCCTCTCAAAAGCTAATATCCAGAAGATCCAAGCGGCGGTTCCCAAACTCGCCGAACAACAAAAAATCGCCGAGTGCCTGAGTTCGGTGGACGCGCTGATGGCTGCGCAAGCGCGGAAAGTGGACGCGCTCAAGACCCATAAAAAAGGGCTGATGCAGCAGCTTTTCCCCCGCGAAGGCGAAACCCAACCCCGCCTTCGCTTCCCCGAATTCCAAAACGTTGGGGAGTGGCAACCTAAAACTCTTAAAGACATCGCAAGAATTACCTCTGGAAGCACACCACTAAGATCGAACCTGGAGTTCTTTGCCGACGGCACAATTCCATGGGTCAAAACAACTGATTTAAACAACTCGATCATCGTTAATACTGAAGAAAAAATTACGCAAAAAGCAAAGGCTCGAATCAATCCCACTGATTCGATCTTAATTGCAATGTATGGCGGCTTTAACCAGATCGGGAGAACCGGATGCCTAAGTTTCCCCGCGGCTACCAACCAAGCAATTTCGGTTTTGGCACTTGATCGAAAAGTAACGCTACCCGCTTATGTACTTGCATGGCTGAACAGTAAAGTTGAAGACTGGAAGCGGATAGCCAGCAGCAGTCGAAAGGATCCGAACATAACGAGTTCAGATGTTGGCAAGTTCATCATCGTTTTTCCTGAACTCGCCGAACAACAACGCATCGCCTCCTGCCTCACCAGCCTCGACGCCCTGATCACCGCCGAAACCCAAAAGTTCGAATCCCTCAAGACCCACAAGAAAGGCCTGATGCAGCAGCTTTTCCCCTCACCGGAGGCGATTGAGGCATGAAAAATACCTTCGGCGCAGATTGGATTTCGGTTTTTGTGCATCAGCTTTTCCCGTTCCCGGAGGCGGCAGTGGTATGAACAATCTGATTATTTACGCCACGGAAGACGGACGCAGCCAAATCAAGCTGCGGACGCAAGAGCAGACCGCTTGGCTGACCCAGTTGGAGATGGCGGAACTCTTCGATGCCACGAAGCAGAATATCTCCCTGCATCTGAAGAATGTCTTCGATGACGGGGAGCTAAACGCGAATTCAGTTGTCAAGGAATCCTTGATAACTCAAGTGCAGCCGTGTCGTTTGGCAACTGTCAAGCAATCCTTGACAGTTCGAGCGGGGTTCAGCCAATCAGCAGTTACCGAAGAATCCTCGGTAACGCAGCAGGAGCAGCCATGAGCGACCCGACCCGCTGCCACGCAGACATCAATTACAGGGGCGAACAGGCGATTTGCTATGCTATGTGTAGCAAATTGAGTTGGCATCATGTAAGCAGGAGAGCCGCACCATGATGGAGGGCAATGCATCGCAGTTTGTGATCTACCAGAGCGAGGATGGGCAGATCAAGCTGGATGTGCGTTTTGTGGATGAAACCGTCTGGCTGACCCAGCAGCAGCTGGCAGAGTTGTTTCAAACCTCGCGCACCAATGTGGTGGAACACATTCAGCACATTTACGAGGAAGGCGAGCTGGAAGCGGGAGCAACCTGTCGGGAATTCCGACTGGTTCGCACAGAGGGCACGCGTGAGGTCGCTCGCAACATGGTTTTTTATAATCTCGACATGACTTTGTCGGTGGGCTACCGCGTAAAAAGTGCGGTGGCAACACGCTTTCGCATCTGGGCAACCCAGCAGTTGCGCGAGTACATCGTCAAAGGCTTTTTGTTGAACGACGAGCGGCTGAAAAATCCCGATCAGCCTTTTGATTATTTTGAAGAGCTCACGCGGCGCATTCAGGACATCCGCACCAGTGAGCGGCGCTTTTATCAAAAAATCACCGACATCTACGCCACTAGCGTTGACTATGACCCTACGCAGGTTGAAAGTATTTCGTTTTTCCAGACAGTACAAAACAAGATGCACTGGGCCATTACGGGGCAAACAGCGGCAGAGATTATTCGCAACCGTGCCGATAAAAAAGAGCCCAATATGGGACTCACAAATTGGCGCGGCGGCAAAGTGCTCAAGGCCGATGTGAGCATTGCCAAAAATTACCTCAAGGCCGATGAATTAGCCGCACTGAACAATCTGGTGGAGCAGTATTTAGTGTTTGCTGAAGGGCAGGCCCTGCGTCGCGTGCCCATGACGATGAACGACTGGATTACCAAGCTGCACGGTTTTTTGACGATCAACGACCGCGACATTCTTAACCATGCCGGAAAAATCTCTCACGAGGTTGCCAAGGCTTTCGCCGAATTGGAATATGTGAACTTCCACAAGGCTCAGATCGCCAAGGCTGATCAATCGGAGAGCGATTTTGATCAAGCGATGAAAAGGCTTCCAAAACCCAGGCCAACAAAGCAAAAGAAAAAACATGACTGATACTAATCAAAAACAACTGGGCAACACACTCTGGAGCATCGCCGACCAGCTGCGCGGGGCGATGGATGCGGATGATTTCCGCGATTACATGCTCTCTTTCCTCTTCCTGCGCTACCTGTCGGACAACTACGAGACGGCAGCGAAGAAGGAGCTGGGCAAAGATTACCCGGAAGTGGACGGTGATGCCCGTAAAGTGCCGCTCGCGCTTTGGTATGCGAATAATGTGGACGACATTCCGGCGTTTGAAAAGCAAATGCGCCGCAAAGTGCATTACGTCGTTCAGCCACCCCATCTGTGGAATAGCATTGCCAATCAGGCGCGCACCCAAAACGCGGAGCTACTGAACACGCTGCAAGCGGGCTTCAAATACATTCAAGAAGAGTCCTTCGAGAGTACGTTTGACGGCTTGTTTTCTGAGATTGATCTGAGCTCCGCCAAGCTCGGCAAGACTTACGCTGACCGGAACGCGAAGCTTTGCACGATCATTCAGAAGATCGCCGAAGGGCTGGCGGAATTCTCCACGAACATCGACGCTCTGGGCGATGCCTACGAATATCTGATTGGCCAGTTCGCCGCTGGGTCTGTCAATAAGGCGGGCGAGTTCTACACGCCGCAGCTGATTTCCGACATTCTCTCCGCCATCGTGACGCTGGATAGCCAAGAGCCGAAAACGGGGACGAAAATGCGGCTAGAGAGCGTGATGGATTTCGCTTGCGGCTCGGGCTCGCTTCTGCTAAACGTGCGCAAAAAAGTGAATCAAGCGGGTGGGACGATCGGTAAGACATACGGCCAAGAAAAGAACATCACAACCTTCAACCTCGCGCGCATGAACATGCTGCTGCACGGGGTGAAAGATACGGAATTCGAAATCTTCCATGGCGATACCCTCGCGAACGAGTGGGACATGATGCGCGAGCCAAACCCTGCGAAGAAGCCAAGCTTCGACGCGATCGTCGCCAACCCACCGTTTAGCTACCGCTGGGAGCCGACCGACGCGCTGGCCGACGACGTGCGCTTCAAGAGCCACGGCTTGGCACCAAAGTCTGCCGCTGATTTCGCCTTTCTGCTGCATGGCTTCCACTTTCTAAAAGAGGAAGGCGTGATGGCGATCATCTTGCCGCATGGCGTGCTTTTTCGCGGTGGCGCAGAAGAACGCATCCGCACCAAGCTTTTGAAAGATGGGCATATTGATACGGTGATTGGCCTACCCGCCAATCTTTTCTACTCGACCGGAATCCCCGTTTGCATTGTCGTACTTAAGAAATGCAAAAAGCCAGACGATGTGCTTTTCATCAACGCAGCGGAACATTTTGTAAAAGGTAAGCGCCAAAACCAAATCACGGAAGCGCACATCGAAAAAATTGTTTCAACCTATCAATTCCGAAAGGAAGAAGAGCGCTACTCCAAGCGGATTTCAATGGAGCGCATCGCGGAGGAAGGCTACAACCTGAACATTTCGCGGTATATCAGCACCGCAATCGCAGAAACGGAAATTGATCTCACCGCAACGCAAAGCCAGCTGGTTGAAATTGAAAAATTGATTTTGGAAGCAACGAAAAAGCACAATGAATTTTTAGCGGAACTTGGGCTCGCGCCTCTGTCTTTGGGCGAGGCGTGAATGCGGGGGCGTTAAGCTTAGCTTGATCGTGCACGTTTTAATACGAGATTTGCCCCAGTTTTGAGCAAAAACGGCGTAATCTGCGCCGCAGGTACGCTCAGCGGATGTTGTAGCCTTATACCTGCGGCGCAGATTTCATGCGAATCGCTCGCTCACCCCAACTGCTTTAGCAAAAACCGCATCCAGACTTCTCGATCTTCGATCAATTGCTGGGTTGATTTTCCTGAGCCGTGGCCGGAATCAAAATCCATTTTGAGCATGATCGGATGTGTTTGCCCTTGATTATTTTGTAATCGGGCGACGAATTTTTTGGCGTGGAGCGGGTCGACTCGGGTGTCGTTTTCGCCCGCGATCACCATAGTGGCAGGCAGGCTCAAGCCCGTGCGAATGTTGTGATACGGCGAATAGCTGAGCAGATTGCGGAAGTCTTCGGCTTTGCCAGCATCGCCATACTCTGGAATCCAGTAGCGGGCGATGAGAAATTTCTCAAAGCGCAGCATATCGAGCAGCGGCACGCTGCAAACCACCGCTTTAAATAAATCAGGGCGCTGCGCCGCAACGGCACCGACGAGCAAGCCGCCATTGCTGCCGCCCATGATGGCGAGCTTTTGCGGGTTGGTGTAGTTGTTGGCGATGAGCCACTGCGCGCTATCGATGAAATCGTTGAACGTATTTTGCTTTTTAAAAAGCATGCCATCTTGATGCCACGCTTCGCCAAATTCATTGCCACCGCGAATCCCAGCGTGTACGAAAACGACGCCGCGATTGATGAGTGCTGCAAATGCGCCAACGTAGCTCACGTTAATGCCGATGTTAAATCCGCCATAGCCATAGAGCAAGACTGGGCGCGCACCATCAAGTTTCGTGCCCTTTTTCATGGAGACAAAAGCGGGCACTTTCTTGCCATCGCGGGTGGGAATATCGATGCGCGTGGTCTCGATTTGGGCGGTATCAATGGCCGATTCATCTTGGAAGATGCGCGTCCACTCAAAGGTTTTTGGATCAACGCGGTAGAGTGTCGAAGGCGCGTTGAAGGTGGAAAGCGCAATGTAGAGTTGATCGGCATGATGGTCATACCAAAGCGCGGATGCATCGCCAAATTCAGGCGGGGTGAGCACGGTTTGGGCTGCGTCGGGCTTGCCGTCTAAGCTGTAGAGCCTGATTTCGTGTGAGAGGTTGCGTTTCTCGCGGGTCACGATGTGAGTATTGGTGATGTCGAAGCCTGCGAGTAGGGCGTCGGTTTTCTCGGGGAGCAAGGGCGCGAGCGTGGGCGTGCCTGCGCTCCCAAGCGTTGCCCGCATGAGCTTCCAATTTGGCGCATTCTCGTTGGTGCGCACGTAGGCTTGCGGCCCTACCAATTGCACGCTAGCTTGCGATTTTTTGGAGGCAAACAATACCTGCGGCGCAGATCGGCTGCCGAGCGGGCGCACGGTAAACGTTCGCGACCAGAAATCGCCGCGCTCGATCATGGTTTGATTGGAGCGCTCAGGCTCACTGATGCCAACCCAATTTTTGGCGTCGTCATTTTCAACCACGCGCACTGCGGCTGAGAGCGGCTGCCCGAGCGCGAGCGCGTAGGTATGAAGCGGCTTTTGGCTATCGATCAACTCGCGGTTACGAATCGTGAAAAAAATCGTATTGGGTTGCGCGGCAAACGAAACGCTTGTGACGCCCTGCAGCGCAGGGGAGCGCACTGCGCCCGTCGTGCGATCAATGAAATGCGTATCGTTAATTTCTGAGCCCGATTTTTGAACGGAAACAGCGATAAGCTGATCGTGCCGCGAGGGCACGAAAGTGCTCAAGCTCGTTTTGCCGGAAGGGTCAAGCGCGACCGGGTCAAAGAGCATCACTTCTGCGCCGTTGATGCGGGTGTAGAGTTTTGCTTGGGCTTGCCCTTTACTTTTGCGGGTAAAAAATTCTTGGCCTTTATAAATCGTTGGCGCAGAGACGATAGTGCGGTCCACATAGCGGGCGAGATCATCGCGCAAGCCCGCGGGGGAAGGCGCATTTTGGTCGAGCCATTGCATCGTGGCGGCGTGTTGCGCGCGCGTCCAGGTCTGTACCTGCGGCGCAGATTTGTCTTCTAGCCAGCGGTACGGGTCTGTGATGGCAACGCCATGCATCATATCGACCACAGGCCGTGCTTCCGTGGCAGGAGCTTGAAAGTCGTGCGCTTGCGTCATGGTGACTGTCATTGCAAAAAGTGAAGAGAGGATTTTGTTCATGAAAAATATTTTGATCTCGGTGCCCGACGCGCGGCAATCCATGCCCACGCAGTCAAGCAAAAAAATAGGATGATCGTCCACGTGGGCAAGGTTAATCCTATCCACGTGTCCCGCTTCGCGCATTCGCCGCTGCCTTTGATCGCTTTCGCAAAGACATCGAGAAACGGCATGTTTTCCAGCATATAGCTAATGCCTTGCCCGCAGGCGGGCACTTGATCAGCAGGCAGATTTTGGATCCAGATATGGCGGGCAGCAACGCCTGCGCCGGCGATCGCAATGAGCGTTGCAGCGATCGCGACGCGCTTTGCAGTTTTTGATTCTGCGCCCGCAAAGGCACCCATGGTGAAGGTGATTGCAAGCCCGAGCACTGCGAGCCGCTGAAACCAGCAGAGCGGACAGGGCTCCATTTCTTGCATATATTGCAGATAAAAGGCGAAAGCGAGCACCGCGCCGCATGCAATTGCTGCCAAAGCAAACATCATGCGGGAATTTAGGAAGTTATTCATTCAATTGGGTTCGATCTGCGCCGCAGGTAAAGGGAATCAATGGCCATCAAAAGCGCAAATCGTATGTAAGGGGTAGCCCGCAGCTCTGACCAATTTCGAGCCTCCGAGTTCTGGTAAATCGACGATTGCCGCGCATTCCACAACATTTGCGCCTAAGCGCTTGAGCAATTTTGCAGCGGCCATCATCGTGCCGCCCGTGGCCACCAGATCATCGATGAGAACGACCCGATCACCGGGCTTGCAGGCATCTTGATGGAGCTCAACCGTCGCGCTGCCATATTCAAGCTCATAACTCTCGGTGATGGTCTGGAATGGCAACTTACCTTTCTTTCGAATCGGCACGAAGCCTAAATTGAGCTCGTAGGCTAACACCGCGCCTAGGATAAACCCGCGGGCATCAACGCCCGCGATCACATTTAACTGCTGCCCCATGTAGCGGTGCACAAATAGATCGATCAACATGCGAAAGGTCTTTGGGTCTTGCAAAAGTGGCGTAATGTCGCGAAACATAACGCCTTGGATCGGCCAATCGGGGACGGTGCGAATGCGATCGCGGATGTAATCAGAGCCGATCATGGGTAGGCGTTTTTGAACGAAAACGCGATTATGCGCGAGCTTCGCGCGTAAACTACGGCAAGTGACCAAACCGCCTGCATTCCTGCTTCCCCTCATGCTTATAAATTTGACTGCGCATCTCGCGCTTTCAGGTGGGCGCGTTGCAGGCTCGGTCTTTGCACTCAAAAATGGCGCTTCCGAGCTCACCGCGGGCATTTTGATGGGGCTCTACGCGTTTTTACCCGTGCTCACGGCGCTGCAAGTCGGGCGCTGGGTGGATCGGGCTGGCGCGTATATTGCCATTCGCGTCGGCGTTGCGTGCGTGCTCCTTGGCGCGGCGGTGCCCGTCATCTGGCTGTCTGTCCATGCGCTATTTCTGTCGGCAATGTTCGTTGGCTTTGGCTTTAACGTGATGTCGGTGGCGCTACAAAATACCGTTGGGCGGCTCAACGCCGACGTTGCGCCCGAAGTGCGTTTGGGCAATTTTGGTTGGTTTGCGATGTCGCATTCGCTATCAAGCACGCTCGGGCCGCTCATGGCCGGAATCTTGATCGATGCCTTTGGCTATCGCGCGTCGTTTGCTTCGCTGTTGGTCTGCGCTGCCATCGCCTGCGTGTATGTGCTGCGCGAGCGCGCGGCATTCCCGCCGCCGACTGTCTCCGCGCCCGGTGCGCCAGCGCGCAGCACGAGCGTGCTCAGTCTCTTGGAATCGCCCGAGATGCGGCGCATCTACTTCGTCTCCCTTTCGCTTTCGGTCGTGTGGGATTTATTTATCGTTTTGTTGCCCGTTTTGGGCACACGACTGCATTTTTCGGCCTCGGTGATCGGCGCCGTATTCTCCTTTTTCGCGTTGGGCACTTTCGTTGTTCGATTCGCAACGCCTTGGCTTTCGGAGCGATTTCGGGAGTGGGAAATTTTGCGCGCAGCGCTGCTCTTTATTGCGCTCACGTTGGGTGTTTTGCCGTTTATTTCGCATCCGTGGATGTTGATGGCTGCGGGCTTTGTGCTCGGCGCAGCACTCGGCTGCGGCCAGCCCAATATGCTTTCTTTGCTGCACACATCCGCACCCGATGGGCGCACAGGCGAGGCGGTCGGCTTGCGCTCGTTGGTGGGCAATGCCTCGTCGGTCTCGGTGCCAGTCGCTTTTGGCGCGGCCGTGGCAACGTTGGGTATTGCGCCAATTTTGTTCGCTGGCGTGTTAATGGTCGCCGGGGTGATCCCCGCTGCGCACAAAGGCGTGAAAAAAAAGGAGCCCTAATCGATGGCACCGATTCTCGTATTTGATATTGAAACGATCCCGGATACCGCCGGGCTGCGCATCTTGCACGAAACTGCGCCGCAGGTATCGGATGCCGATGTCGCAGAAGAAGCCTTTACTGCGCGCAAAGAAAAAACCGGCAGCGATTTTTTGCCCCATGCCCAGCATCGCGTGTGTGCGATCTCGTGCGTTTTGCGTGAAGGTGAATCAAATCTTGCCGTCTGGTCACTCGGCACCGAGCAGGATGATGAAGCCACCGTCATCAAAAAATTCTTTGCGCTTTTTGAGCGCTACACCCCGCAATTGGTGAGCTGGAATGGCGGCGGCTTTGATTTGCCCGTGCTCCATTTGCGGGCGATGGTGCATGGCATCAGCGCGCCGCGTTACTGGGATTGGGGCGACGATGATCGCGATTTCAAGTGGAATAATTATTTGAGCCGCTATCACTCGCGCCACATTGATTTAATGGATGTGCTCGCGATCTACCAGCCGCGCGCCTTTACCGGGCTCGATGATATGGCTAAGCTTTGCGGCCTGCCCGGAAAGCTAGGAATGGATGGCGGCCAGGTCTGGCCCGCTTATCAACGCGGTGAGCTCGCACAAATTCGCGCCTATTGTGAGACCGATGTGATGAATACTTATTTACTTTTTTTGCGCTTTCAGCTCATGCGCGGCGTGCTCTCACAAGCGCTCTTCGATGCCGAGATTGATCGCGCCCGCGAGCGGCTTTCTGCGCTTGCCGGAGCGCACTGGGCGCAATATGTCGCGGCTTGGGGCGCCAAAAAGGCGTAAATCTGCGCCGCAGGTATACGCCTCAATCGCTGATTTATTTCAGCGTTGCATCCAGCCAATCGGCGGTCCAGCCTTCAACTTGTTTGCGCCATTCGTGCGTTGAAAAAGTGTGGTTGGCTTGCGCGTGATGTTGCGTTTGGGTATCGCCATTGCGTGGCTTTGCCCATTCGGGCGAGCGCATGCAGGTCAGCCACTCTTGGGCAACAAGATCGTCCCCAGAAGTCATTGTGAGCACGGGCAGGGCATTGCTAAACCAGCCGCGACGCATGCCATCGATGTAGTTTTCTGCGGCATTTGCGGCAGGTTTTGCGGCGGTCGCGGCAGTCTTGGCGGTGGCTGCAAATTCGCCCGCTGCGCGAAAGGGATTGAGCCCACCCCAGAGCAGTTTTTTCCAAAATGCGCCGGAGACTAATCGCTTGGCGTAGTAGTGTTTAACTTGCACTTGCGCGGCGATCGCTGCGCCTGCGCCATCGGGCAAATGCACCCATGGGTTAACCAACACATAGCCAGAGACGTGTGGCGCAAATTGATCTGCGCCGAGCAAGATCGCTGAAGCGCCATCGCAGAGCCCCCACAGCACAACACGGCGTACCTGCGGCGCAGTTTTGAGCAATTGCGCGACCGCAGCGTTGATATCGTCGCTGAGATTGGTGAACTCTGGAAAATCGCCGTGACTATCGCCCATGCCACGGGTGTCGAAGCGCAGCGTGGGGTAGCCACGCGCAGCAAGTGCATGTGCCAATTTTAAAAACGCGCGGTGACTGCCGACGCGCGTTTGCGGGCCGCCGACTACGATCACCACGCCGACATCGCGCGGCGCGACCGCATCGGACGATATTGCGAGGTGCACCATGCCCGTCATCGGCGTGCCATCGCAATTGAAAGCGACGGGCTGCATCATGCGCCGCCTTTCATTTGGGTAACGATCTGGGCGGAAATCCAGGCTGCGGTGAGATCGGTGATTGCGGGCGAAGTCATGATGGTGGATGTCGCCCAAAAAGCAGGAAACTGCACATCCGCAACCTCAATTGCCGCTCCCTGATCTCGCCAAGGCGCAATCACGGTCTCCCACGCCGGTGGAAGCGTGATTTCGGCTTCCGAGGAAATTCGCAAAATCTGGGCCGCTGTGCACGGAAGAGATTTAGGTGCGCTGGCGTTGGCTACGCTTGCTTCCAGCGTGCTCGAAATCCAGTAGCCACCAACTTCTTTGCCCGAAGTCTCTTCGTTGGGTTGGCTATCGATCGCTAACGATTTTCCCGTCATGGCCGCGCCAACATTGGCAATCCGCATAAATTGCTTCATTGCTAATTTGCCAGAAAACTGCGGCTCCCAAAGGCAAATGCCCGCAGGCGTCATCCCGTGGTGGGCGCAGGTATCAAGCGCGAGCAAGGCCCCCAAACGCAGGCCGATAACAAAAACGGGGGTGTTAGGCGTTTTGGCTGCGACCACATTAAACGCCTGGGCGACATCATTTCGCCACATTTCCCAAGTCGCTTGCGCAAGTTCATCGGGCGAATCGCCCGTTCCCCGCACATCTAAGACGTGGGTTGCGATATTCTTCGTTAGGAGGAATTGGGCTAATTTTGTAAACTGGTGACGTGATTTCATCATCTCCTCCGCAAAAGGAGGAATGACCAGGACGTGCGCTTTGAAATCAGAAACGGGCGCATGAGAAACCAACAACGCGCGTGGCCGCACTGCGTCAGTCAAAAATTGATAAGTAATGGGCACGAGAGGCGTCGGGGAAGTTATGACTAAAAATAAATTGTTGTGTCGCGCGATGAAGCACGGCGCGATTGTATCGATTGGGATGCACTGATGGCCGTGCCTGCACTAGCGCCCATCGCCCCCGTGCTCGATGCCGGTGATCTTTCCGCTAGCGCGCGCGAGCTGCCAGACCCATGGAATTCCGCGCGCTGGATTTCAAGCGCCCGCGCAGGGATCGCCATCGGGCTGCAAGACTGCGGTATCGAAAATGGTGAGGTCATCTGGGTGCCGTCTTACTACTGCCTATCGATGACGCTACCGATTGAGCGGATCAATTGCAAAGTGCGGTTTTATCCTGTGAGCGAATCGCTTGAGATTGATATGGGCGCGTTGCGGCGGATGTTCAGTCTTGATATTCGCGGGATCGTCGCGCCCCATTTTTTTGGCTTTCCGCAGCAATCGATGGAAGAGCTGCGAAAATTTTGCTCTGAGAAATCTCTGTTTTTAATTGAAGATTGTGCCCATACTTTTTTAGGGAAAGTGGGTGGTCGCCGCTTTGGTGAATGGGGCGATTATGCGATTGCTAGCCTGCCCAAAATGTTCCCCGTGCAAGAAGGTGGGCTCATCACCAGCACCCATGGCCGGATCGACGCGACGACCTATTTCGTCGGCCTGAAGCGTGAGCTGAGGGCGTGGTCGAATATGGCTGAAAATGGCCTGCGCTGGGGGCGCAATCCACCCCGACAATTTATCGCGCGCTGGAATGCAAAGCGCAAAGGCGAGGCGCTTGAATCGTCGCCACCGTTAGTGGTCAACAATGAGCACACCGACGATGCAGAATCGCTCTACACATTTGCCGATGACGCGACGACGCGCGGGCTCACGCGGGCGACCAAAAGCATTGTCTTGCGCTGCGATCTCAATGCCGCTGCTGCGCGCCGCCGAGAAAATTACGAATATTTTATTGATTCAGCAAAAGCCTGGAAGCAAGCGCGTCCGCTATTTCCCACTTTGCCGGCTGGCGTCGTGCCTTATATGTTTGCGCTTGAGCTGAAGATGCCAGCGCAGCAGTTTCCGGCGTTAAAGGCTGCGGGCGTGCCGATGTATCGCTGGGAACACAAACACCCCGATTTCCACCCTGCGATTTGTGCGGTGGGTGCGCGCTACGCAAAATCAGTCATTCAACTGCCGGTGCATCAATCGTTGACCGATGAAGAAACCGAGCGCATCTCACACACCTTATTTGATCTTTTGCGATAACCACGATTTTTAAGCAAAAACTGCGCCGCAGGTCGTCATACCTGCGGCGCAGTTTTGTGTGGTTTAGCCGTTTTTTTACAGCGCAGCGATGCCCGCTTTAGCGATTTGGGCATCTTCGATTGATTTCACGCCCGAAACGCCAATCGCGCCCACGCAAACCCCTTCGGCCATGATCGGCACGCCGCCTTCAAGCATGCCGCCGAGTGGCGCAGATAAAAACGACGCGCGACCACCATTAATCATATCTTCATAAACCTTGCTTTCACGCCGACCGAGCGCTGCAGTTTTGGCTTTTTCTTGGCAGATATAGCCAGAGATGGTGGCGACACCGTCGGTGCGGCAGTAGTGCAGCAAATGCCCGCCATCATCGCAGATGGCGACGGCCACGGCCCAGTTATTGGCGGTGGCTTCGCGCTCGGCGGCGGCCATCATGCGCTTGCAGTCATCGAGAGTGAGTTGGGGCTTGGTTTTCATAGGCAGGCTTCAAAATAAAACAGTATTTTGACCTATGCGCTGCGTAGGAATGGCATGGGTTTGTACTCACCGCCAAGAATCGAAGCGGTATCGCGCACGGGCGTATTCCAATGGGCGAGTGCAGTCGCGTAATACGTGCGGTAATCGACGGAATGGATGAGGTTACCGCCGTCGGTGAGCTGGGTGAGCGAAGGCATGTGTCCGTAAATCCCGCCCCTGACCGCGCCGCCAAGCGCCAGCTGCACGTTGGCTGTGCCGTGATCCGTGCCTTGGCTTAGATTTTCTTTTGCCCGGCGGCCAAATTCGCAGTAGGTCATGATGAGCGTATCTTCCCAACGTTTGGTTTCTTTCAGGGCAGCGCGAAGGGCGGTCAAGCCATCGGCCAATTGCTTGAGTAAGCCTTGGTGGGTGCCGAGCTGATTTATATGGGTGTCAAACCCGCCCAAAGTCACGCGGATCACCGCCACGCCGGGGCTGCCCGCAACAACGTGCATCGCGGTCTTAACGGAATTGCCAAAACCGGTGTTGGGGAATTCAGTTTTAAGGGATACCTGCGGCGCAATTTCACGGGCAGAAAAAGTCACATCCCGCTCCACTTTAAGTAAATGCTGGAGCGCGGCATTGCCCGCGCGGCCATGCGGATCGGCGAGCTTTGCCTGCCGCAAATAGGCATCGATAGATTGCAATGCAATCGCGCGCGCACCGCCGTTGAGCGGCCCCAAGTCGGAGGAGCCGACCATAATGCCATCGGCAGCGAAAGTGGCGGGTGGGGCTGATTTTGCAAAGGCGCGCGCCAGCCAGCCATCGGACTTGTATTCGTCGCTGCGACTGGCGGTGTCCCAGATTTCAATCGAGCGGAAGTGCGAAAGGCTGGCATCTGGGTAGCCAATGCCGTTGACTACTGCCAATTCACTGTCTTTCCAGATCGGCATCAGCGGCTCAAGCGCGGGATGCAGCCCGAGTGCATCCGATATTGGGAGCACTTGATCGGGATTGAGCGCAATTTTTGGGCGCAGTGCCGCATAGGCAGGATCGCGAAACGGCACGACGGTATTCAGCCCGTCATTTGCGCCTTTAAGCTCAACGAGTATCAAGAGCTTGCTGTAGTTTGGGGTGGAATTTAACGCTGCCGCGCGCAGCAGTTGCGGGGCAAACCAGGCCGAAAGTGCCGCACCCGAGGTGGTGAGAAAGTCGCGTCGTTTCATGAGGGGCTCCGGCTATTTAAGTTGGTAAATTGGGTCGAGCACGAGCGCGCGGATTCCGGCTAACGATCGTTCACTGTCGCCTTGGGCTTGCACCGCGGGCCCCGCAAGCGCGGTGCGCCGCAAGCGATCATCGTTTTGCATTGCGCCATCGCCAAAATCATTTAAAAAACGACGGGCATCAAAGTAATATTGCCCCTGTAATTGCCCGCGTTGCTCCGAGCGCATGACCAGCCGCGCTTGTTGCCGTG
This sequence comes from Betaproteobacteria bacterium, assembly GCA_031430575.1. Taxonomy (GTDB): domain Bacteria; phylum Pseudomonadota; class Gammaproteobacteria; order Burkholderiales; family Casimicrobiaceae; genus JANMDS01. Next base: position 33,919 of record JANPBT010000062.1, read on the forward strand.
CCCGCCCGGAATCGGTCATTGCGGTGTCGCGATCAAAGGCTTGCATTGAGCCACCGCTCATTTCATTTTCACGAAAGATGCGATTGAGAAAACTTTTGCGCGCAAGCAGTGTGTTGGTATTGACCCAAGTCGTGCCGCCAGGCCAGCCTTTGACGTTGGGGGGCTGAAAAAGATCTTGCCCCAATTGACGCGAAAGCACCGCAAAGGGCGCAGCATCATGCACCTCAAATTTAAATTGCCGCAGCGTACCGACGATGAGCTCGACTGGCGATTTAATGAGGCTGGCGCGATTGTCTGGCGCATAAAACGCGTCGGAAGTGAGCATCGCCCGCATGACTGGGGCGATTTCATAATTGGTATCGCGAAAGAGCGTGGCGAAATGCTTGACTTGCGCCGCCTCGGGCTGCGGTGAGATGAATTCTTTCCAGAGTTTTTGGACTATGAATTCCGCAGTTTCAGGGCGTTTGAGCAGCATCGTAATCACATCGTCGCCGGTGAAATTTCCAGTTTGGCCAAAAATCGTTTTGGTGCCATTATCGTGTTGGTTTGGGCGGTAAATGTATTCGCCAGTATCGATATCGACCGACCAGCCAGTGAGCGCGCGGGCAGCCTCTTTGATGTCGCGCTCGGTGTAATTTCCTTCGCCAAGGGTGAAAAGCTCCATCACTTCGCGGGCGAAATTTTCGTTTGGCGTGCCTTTGCGGGATTGGGCTTGATCTAAAAAAATCAGCATCGCCGGGTCTTTGGAGATTTCTCGCAAAAGCGCGCCGAAATTACCGAGCGCGTGTTTACGCAAAATCACATTTTGCCGAAGCATCAGCACCGCAGGGCGGGTTTTTTCTTGCGAGGTCGCAAAATGGTTGTGCCAAAAAAGCGTCATTTTTTCAGTCACGGGCGAAGGCGTTGCCAGCATTTCGGTCATCCACCAGGTGCGCATTTCAAGCCCGCGAACGACCATTTCCCGGCGGTTGGCTTGCTGGCGCTCCTCTTGGGTCATCGTTGGGCGGTAAATGCGTTCGTATTTGCCCGCCCATTCCGGCTGTGGCGTGTCTGCGGTGGTGATTCTAGATTTGAGTATCGCGTCCGCTGCGGGAATACGCTCTAGCGCGGCAAATCGCTCAATTTCGGCGACTGAGGCGGCCATGCTGGTGCGATTGAGCAAGTGCCGCGCGCTGTCGTAACCGATGGGCTGGGCATTGACTTGCCAGGCGCAAAGCCCGGCGACGAATCCGAGTGCAAGCGTTTTCATAGATTCTCCTAGATTGACGTTATCTTAAAGCTCAACGATAAGCGGGGCAATCTCGCCGACGATTGGATTGTTACCAGGTATTTCGCTGTATTGCCGTGGAACGAAGATAACGCCTACCTGCGGCGCAGTTTTTGCTCAAAAACAGGCAAATCTGCGCCGCAGGTAGCGCAGCAAAAATGATTACGCGAGCGTAATCGTGCCGCCACCGATGCGCACGCAGCGCCCACCTACAAAAATATCGCCAAAAGCATCTGCACGCAGCGAGAGCCGACAGCGTCGCCCCGTTTTTTCACCTTGGTCAACCGTAATCGCAAATGGGGCTTTTGCGCCCGTGGCGAGCAAGTAGCCGCCGAGATTGGCGCAGGCCGAGCCCGTGCCGGGGTCTTCAATCATGCCGCCGCTGCCGGGGAAGAAAAAGCGCGAGACCACTGCGCCTTCTGATTCTTTGGCAAAGACGTAAACCATATAGCGCTCGCCGCCTTGGGCGCTTACGATCTTGCGCAGCGCTTCACCGCTCGGGCCGCAGCGCATCACCGCGTCGCGTGAGGCGAGCGGCACGATGAATTGCTCGTTGCCGGTATTGACGTAAAGTGGCTCGCCAATGATGTCCTGCGGGTCGAGGGCAAGGGCATCGGCAAGGGCGGCTCGCGTGCCACTGAAAGGGCGGGTTTGCGGCGCATTAGGCACGCGAAACTCCCAGCGATCACCGTCTGCAGCGACGGCCACGCTGCCTGCTAGCGTTTGTAAGGTGAGCGATTGCGCGCCGGTCAGCATGCGTACGATATGGGATGAGCCAAGCGTGGGATGACCGGCGAAGCGCATCTCAAAAAGGGGCGTGAAAATTCGCATGTGCCGCGTTGCGGTCGTCGAGGGCAAGAGAAATGTCGTCTCAGACAAATTAAATTGCAGCGCCAGGGCTTGCATCTGCGCGCTCGAAAGCGTGCTGCCATCTTCAAACACGCACAGTGGATTGCCCTCAAGCATGGACTCGGCGAAGACATTGACGAGATGAAAGGTTAAGGTTCGCATAGGGCTTGCGCGGCTTTCAAAAAAGAGTCAGGGTGAGCCGTTGCAATGTGCACCACGGGTGCGTGCGCATAGCGCGGGAAGTTAGTATTGATCGAGCGCATGTAGGCAGGGTCGTAGTGCTGATGCAAAAGCTCAAGCGTTAGGGCGTCAAAATTTCCAGCGGCGGAATACCCGATCCAGCGGGTGATCGTGTCGTGCCCACGCAATTCCACCAGATGCTTGATGCGCGCTTCGAAGCGTGGCGTATCGAGAAGCAGGGTGCGGTACTCTTCATCGAGCAGGCGCACGCGCACCGCATCTCCAGTTTCAACCCGCAAGCAGGGGCTTGCGCGCATTGCCGCCATGAGTGCTTCGGGCACGGCGACATTGCCAATTTTCTTACTCTCGCTTTCAACGTAGACCGGGCGCGCGGGATCAAAGGCTGCCAGCGCGTCCCAGACTTGCGATTCAAACCATTTTTGCGAGGGCTGCGTGCCGACATCCCCAAGCAATGAGCCCCGATGATTGGCGAGCGCTTCCAAATCAAGCACCTGCGCGCCAACTTCCGTCAGTGCTTTGAGCAGCCGCGTTTTGCCGCTCCCCGTGGGGCCGGCGACGACCTGAAACTGCGCCGCAGGTATGCGCTCTAAATCGGCGAGCACATGGGCGCGATAGGCTTTGTATCCGCCTGCGACTTGCTCGGCTTTCCAGCCGATTTCATTGAGCAAATGGGTGAGCGTGCCAGAGCGCTTGCCTCCGCGCCAGCAATAGACGATGGGTCGCCACTCGCGTGGTTTATCGGCAAACTCACGCTCCAACATATCAGCGATGTTGCGCAAAATGAGGGCAGCGCCCATGCGCTTGGCGGGGAAGGGCGATTCTTGCTTATAGGTGTAGCCAACGTGATGGCGCTCGGCTTCGTTTAAGACTGGCAAATTGATCGCGCCCGGAAGATGATCGTCGAGATATTCTTCATGCGTGCGGACATCGATAATGGCATCGAAATCGCCACGCCGCGCGCACCAATCGGCAACGCCGCACTGGTAAGGCTTTACCGGCGCGAAGCTCATAGCGCCTTCAGCAGTATCGGCAGCAAATGCTTTGCGATCAAGGGCTGCGCAGCCGCGGTCGGGTGGATGCGATCTGCTTGAAAATAATCCAGTGAGGTCCCGAGTGGCGCGAGAATCGATGGCACGAGCGTGAGTTTTAATTTCGACGCGACCTCTTTATATGCACCTTCAAATTGCGCGGTATATTGCGCGCCAAAATTGGGCGGCACTTGCAGGCCGACCAAGATTACTCTTGCTTTTGCGGTTGCGCTCAATCGCGCCATCGCTTCCAGATTTTCTGCCATGGTTTTGGCGGAAATGCCGCGCAGTGCATCATTTCCACCGAGCGCGATGACCACGAGCGTCGGTTTGTGTTTGGCTAAAAGCACTGGCAAGCGCGCGCGGCCGTTGGCAGTGGTGTCTCCACTCACGCTACCGTTCACCACGGTGATGGCGCGTTTGCCACTCGCCGAGGTCAGATCTTTTTGCAAAAGCGTGACGTAGCCTTGCTCGGGCTTCAAGCCGTAAGCTGCGGAAATACTATCGCCGACGAATAAGATCGTTGCCGGTGCGAGCGGTTTGGTCGCCGCGATGGTTTCGCCAAAAGGCAAAAGCGCTGCGACCAGAAACTGAATTGAGAGTTTTAGAGCGTTCATGCACGTAGTTTATTGATTTGGCGCTACGCGCTAGCGCAAACGCAAATGGAGATCATACCTGCGGCGCAGATTGGCGCATTTCTGAGCTCTTTTTCAATCTAATCGACGCAAATTTTCTTTAGAAAATACCCGATCAGGCAAATCCTTTTGCTTCATGCTCACGTAGTCCATGACCGATTCTTCGTTTTTCTTGACCGCGTCGATGAGCGTCATGCGCGTTGGTCGCAATCGCCCGAGCATGGGTTTGTAGTTTTGATAATGCGCCGTTTTCAACAATCGCCCAGACACCGCATAAAACTCCGCTTTCGCGGTGTGAAAATTTGCGCGATTGATCCATGCAATGACTTTCGCGTAAGTCACGCTACGCTCTTTCGCTGTCAGCTCCAGCACGACATGCTCTACCCCGGCAATGCTCTCGGTGCGCAGCACCGTTGCATCGTAGTCGATACTAAAGTTGGTGCGGGCTAAATCTCCGTTGGCCACTTGCCCGGTGAGCCGCTGCGCTAGCGAAAGCCTTATTGGTTGCGATACATCGGGCACGTACATCCATAAATCACGCCCTTTCATCAAAATCGCTTGCCCGCGATCGGCTGCGGGCTCGAGCACTTGCACGATTGAATTATCACCACCGCGCGAGAGCACACGATACCTGCGTTCATCTTTTTCTTCGTTTGGCTTGCTGCTTAAAATGGTGACTTCCATTTCAAATCCGCCTTTGGGAAAGCGCACTTCATCGGCACGCTCTACTAGGAGCTTGGCATCGATTTGGGGCGGCTCGGTCGCGCTCGGTAACACCTGCGCAACTGAATGTGCGCAAAGCGCGCAAAGCGCCAGCGTGGTTACGGCGCGCCCAACGTGCAAAGAAGTATGAAGCACAGGCAAAACTCCCAACAGATAAGCAAACAAAATTGCAGTGAATTTGGCTCAAAATGAACCATAATCTCGTCATCATAGCGAAACTTTGCTTTGCCTACCGCCGAGCATCCAAATCCAAGGTTTGAACCCGCCCTTACTTGAAATTGAAAATGTCCATAAACGCTATCGCCTAGGCGAGGTCATGGTCAATGCGCTTTCTGATATTTCTCTCACGGTCACCGAGGGCGTATTTCTCGCCATCGCCGGGCCTTCGGGTAGCGGAAAATCGACGCTACTGAATCTCATCGGGCTGATTGACTCCCCCACGCAAGGCGTGATTCGCATCGATGGCCGTGAAGTTTCAAAGGAATCTCCCGATGCGCTTGCCCCGTTGCGGGCACGATCAATTGGCTTTATTTTCCAAACGTTTAATTTGCTACCGGTGCTTACGGCTTACGAAAACGTCGAGTATCCGTTGCTGCAATTTGCCGACGTAACGCCAGAGCGTCGAGATCGTCGGATTCGCGGTGCGCTTAAATTGGTAGGATTAAGCGACCATCTCGCCCATCGCCCGCATCAGCTTTCTGGCGGCCAGCGCCAGCGCGTGGCGATTGCGCGGGCGTTGGTGACCAAGCCGCGCATTGTCTTGGCCGATGAGCCGACGGCAAATCTCGATCATAAGACTGGCACCGACGTGCTCTTGCTGATGAAGGCCATTAATCGAAAATATGGCACGACTTTTATTTTCTCAACGCACGACAAACGGGTGATCAGTGCGGCAGACCGGATCGTGCGCATTGAAGATGGGCGGATATCGATGCTGGGTGTGCGCGAGAAAAAGAAGTGGAGCTTGGTCAAAATCAAAAATAGTGACACGCCGTCGCCGGTTAAGCTTGTTGTTTAGTTCAAAGCGTAATTTTTATTGAATACCTGCGGCGCAGTTTTTGCGGTTTAAGGGTGTATTTTTAAGGACTTTTTCATGCGCATTCGAAATCAATTTTGGGGCATCGTGCCACGCATCGCCGCCGCCTTGTGCGGTCTTGCGACCACAGTGGTTTGCGCGCAAACCGATACCAGCCCGATTAAATTCAACGGCAACCTTGCGCTTGAAGCCGCCCATATTGCCGATACGCCAGCGCGCTGGTCGACGCTGCGGGCGGGCGCGGAGCTTAATGCCGGAATTAAGTTTAGTGATGATATTCGAGCCCGAATTTCTGGTCGCGTTTCTAGTGATATCGCCGCAACTGTTGGCGACGATATCTACCCCGCAGCGGTGCGCCGAGACCAACGCCTAGATGGTGTGCTCCGCGAAGCCTATATCGAGTTTCCGATCTCGCAATTGGGTGTGCGCGTTGGAAAGCAGTTTTTTAATTGGGGTGAAGCGGTCGGTGTTTTTGTCGCCGATGTCGTCAATGCCCGAGACTTGCGCGAATTTGTGTTGCCGGAGTTAGAGCAGCAACGCATCGGACAATGGGCAGCGCGACTCGATTGGCAAGGGGATAATAAGAGCGCTGAAGTGATGTGGATTCCTGTGCCCACCTTTGACCAGATCGGATTTCCCGGAGGCGATTTTTACCCGCAATTACCCAGCCTATCGGGGCAAAACGTGGTGATCAATGGCCTGCGCAAACCAACCCGATCTACCGCCCACTCCAACTATGGCGCGCGCGCTGGGGTCGTGCACAACGGCTGGGATCTCAGCGGCTTTTACTACTCCAGCTTAAATCGCGAGGTGAGCTTCGCGCGCGCGCTGGCGAGCGAGCACATTTCGTTTACCCCGCAAGTCGGTGAGCGTATCGCTCAGGTCGGACTCACGGCATCAAAAGATCTTGAATTTGCAGTGCTGAAATGGGAGTCTGTTTTTACACGCGGCCGCGCTTTTCCGGTCGCAAATTTCAGTGATATCGATGGCCTCGCGCCGCGCAATAGTGTCGAGTGGCTGATTGGGCTGGATGTGCCTGTTCCCGAAAGTGATGCCCGCATTAATGCTCAGATACTGCAGCGCGTGATTTCGGGGCAAGCTGATACGCTTGCGCTCAAAAAGCGCCAAACGTATGGCAGCTTGCAAGTCGTTTACCCTGCGGGAGCTTGGGAAGCCAGCGTTCTGGCGATTGCAAGTCTGAATCAAAACGAATGGCTGCTTCGCCCAAAACTAACCTATAAGTGGGCAAAAAATACGCGTATTTCACTGGGCGCTGATTTCTTTAATGGGCCAGCCCTGAGTCTGCTCGGCCAATATGAAGCGCGGGATCGGGTGTTTTTGCGCGTCAAGCAAAGTTTTTAGTTAAACGCTCTCGCGCAACGCATCGATGATCGGCATCGTGCGCACTTTATATGCGGGCCAGAGGCAGGCGGGTAACGGCGCGATAAGCCCGGTGAGGAATGCGGTTGCGACCATATCAGGGTGCATCCTAATTTGCGCCAAGTAACCCATGTATGCATTTGGCGGCGGCGGCATCGGGATGCCAATGGCACTGATGATCCAAGCCAAAAGCACCCCGATCACCACGCCGACACTCGCGCCGAGTAAGCCAAGCATGGCGGTTTCGATATAGATGATTTTTGCGATAAATGCGCCGCTATTTCCGAGCGCGCGCATGGTGCCATACTCGCCCGTTCGCTCAAAAATACTCATATTAACGACGTTGGCGACTGAAAGAATCACCAGCAACAAAATGATGATACGGATCACGCCAAATTGCCCTTCATAGGCGGCAACGGTATTGCGATAAATGTCAGATAGCGCCGTCCACGTGCGTACGTCATACTTTGCGGCATCAAGTTGCGCGCGTAAGGCGGCGGCCACAGCTTCGGTGTTTTCGCGTGCATCTGCCAGTACGATCACGCGCGAGATCTCGGGCGTGCCGAGTAGATCTTGTGCAGCCCGAATCGGCAGGCGGATCGCGCGGTCGTCGTAATCTTTTGAAAAGCTGGCAAAAATCCCGATCACGGTAAGCTCAGCGGTATTCATTGCGCCATCAATGGTGGGTGCCATGAGCGTCACGGTCGCACCGGGCTTGACCCGCAAACTATCGGCCACGCCTTTCCCGATCATGACGGCCTGCGCGTCTTTTGTAGTCAATGCGCGACCAGCCAAAACCCGAAGCCCCCCACTGAGCAACGCTTCTTGCGTAGGCTCAACGGCTTCGGCGATGATGGTGATTTCGGTCTCACCGTTATTGAGTAAGCCACTGAAATCAAGGCGAGGCATGACTTCTTTGGTGTGTGGTGCTGCGCGTAATTGCGTGCGAAGCGATTGATTTTCTGCGATCAAAAACGATTCTGGCGTGCGATAACCCGTTTCAAAAAAACCTTTGCGTGCGATCTGGACGTGCCCAAGCTGCGCTTGAATTAAGCCATCGCCGAATTGTTTATAAACGTCGCGGATAAAGCCTTCGGTGATGAGTAGCGCAATCACGCCGGTGGCAATGGCCGCAACGACCATCAACGAGCGCATTTGATGTCGCAGAATATTGCGCAGCGCAAGCCTGATCATCAGCGTGCCTTTCGCAAGGCATCAACGATTTGCTGACCCGACGCGCGCCACGCGGGGTAGATCGAGGCGATGACAACGCTTGGAATTGCGACCAGCAATGTGCTGAAAATCACCGACGGCGATACGTCGATTTGCACGCGCCAGGGCTTACTCATGCCAGGCGGCGGGGGCATGGCGATGCCCAGTGCGGTGACGATTGCCGCGACGATGCAGGCGAAAACCACGCCAATCAGCGCTCCGATGACTGCGAGGCTTATGCCTTCATATAAAAAATTGCGCAAAATTTTGCGCCGATTTGCCCCAAGCGCGAGCGCGGTACCGATCTCAGCGGTGCGCTCGATCACGGCCATTGAAAGCGTGTTGCCGATACCCAAAACGATGATGATCGCCACGACGATTTTCATAAAGGTTGTAAAGCCATCATAAAGCCCTGCCATTTTGTTAACGTAATCCGCGTGAACGTTCCAATGTACGCGATCAAATGTGGATGGTGGCAGGGAGCGCGCCAGATCGTCGATGACGTTTTGGGTTTGCGCGGTGTCGTGCAAGATCATCATCCACGTGTGAACACCTTGCACACGCAGTAATTTTTGCGCCAGTGCAATCGGCACGCGCAGGTTGTAGTCATCGAAATTGCGATTGCCCGTTGAAAAGATGCCGACGATCGGCAGCTCAATAGCATTGATGCTTCCAGCGCGCGTATTGGCAGTGAGCGTGAGCAGATCGCCCGGGCGCAGACTGAGATAATTTGCAAGCCCTTCGCCGATGATGATGCCTTCGTTTGCAGCGAGGTGGGCGCCAGCGACCAAGTCAAATGCCATTCCCGCGCGCTGCTCGGCTTGCGCGTCAATGCCTTCGCCTAAAAATCCCACCGTGCGCTCGCCGCGACTCGCAAGCCCGGTAAAGCTCAGGCGCGGAAAGATGGCTTTGACGCGAGGATCTGCCTCGATGACGCTGCGATTTTGCAATTGCGCAGGCAGCATAAATTTCCCAACAGGCACCTGGCCTTGGGCGAAGTAATCTTTTGCGGTAATGCGAATATGGCCAAATTGAGTGCGAATGAAGCTCTCTTGCAGCGTCTTCAAGCCCCAGGCAGTAAAGCCAAGCGCGATGAGCAGCCCCGTAATGCCAAACACGATTGCAATGAAGGCCATCAATGTATGCCGACGATGACGGATCACATTGCGCATGGCCACGCGAAACTCAGTCACAAATTGCGTGAGTGCGGCGCTGCTTTGAATGGCGTTTGCAAAAATCCCCAATTCTCCCCTAATGGTTGCGTGGCTTGCGCGCACGCGTACCGACGGCTACCGTAGCCCCGCTGAGATTATGGCATCGCCATGCACGTTTTCGCGTGCTTTTGAAAAGCGACTACCTGCGGCGCAGATTTGGTCATCGCGATGACTCAAAATAGGCCAAATCTGCGCCGCAGGTATCGTTGCTGGCGGGGTTATTTACCTGCGATTAACGCTGGTTTATGTGTGGATGATTGCATCAACGATTGCATCGCAGCAGTCGTTCCGCTAGCGGCGAGTTTGAGCCCTGCGAGCTGCATTCCCATTTCGCAGCCAGCGAGCGCGCCCATGAGGGAAAGTTCGTTGCAATCGCCCAGATGCCCAATGCGGAACATCTTGCCTTTGACTTTGCCCAAGCCTGTGCCCAGCGACATATTAAATTTTTCGTAGATCAATTTGCGCACGGCATCGGCATCCACGCCCTCGGGCGTCATGACGCCAGTCAGCACGGGGGAAAACGACGCCGTATCAGCGCATTGAATGGGTAAGCCCCATGCATTTACGGCTGCGCGGCAGGCTGCAGCGAGCCGTTGATGGCGGGCGAAAATAGCATCGAGCCCTTCTTCCAGCATCATGTCAAGGGCTTCAGATAAGCCATAGAGCAAATTGGTATTGGGCGTGGTTGGCCAGTAGCCCGATCGATTCATCTCGATGATTTCATCCCAGGCCCAAAAGGCTTTGGGCATCGTCGCTGATTTGCTCGCTTCGATTGCGCGCGGCGAGAGGGCGTTGAAGCCCAAGCCCGGCGGCAGCATAAGGCCTTTTTGGGAGCCGCCGATGGAGACGTCTACGCCCCACGCATCATGCTTATATTGCGCCGAGCCGAGGCCTGAAATCGTATCGACCAGTAGCAGCGCGGGGTGCTTTGCTGCGTCGATGGCGCTGCGCACGGCAGCGATGTCGGAGGTTACGCCGGTTGAAGTTTCGTTATGAACGACGCAAACGGCTTTAATCGCGTGCGCGGTGTCTGCACGTAAACGGCTCTCGATCATCTCAGCCTGCACTTGTTGCCGCCAGCCTGCAAACCCCGGCAGCCCGAGAAACTCTGTTTTCAAACCCAGACGATCTGCCATTTTTTTCCAGAGACTTGCGAAATGCCCGGTTTCAAACATCACCACTTGATCGCCAGGCGAAAGCACGTTGACTAACGCGGCTTCCCAAGCGCCGGTGCCAGAAGCCGGATAGATCATGACTGGATGCGTGGTTTGAAATATTTTCTGAATGCCACTCAACACGCGTAATCCAAGCACACCAAACTCAGGCCCGCGATGATCGATGGTGGGAAAGCTCATCGCGCGCAAGATGCGATCAGGCACCGGGCTCGGGCCTGGAATCTGCAAAAAATGCCGACCGGAAGGATGAAAATCTAACTTAACCATGGCGCAGTTCCCATTCAAATGATACATTCATTTTTGTATACAAAAATGAAACAGTCAAGGTGCATCGGTCAGGTATGAGGGTATTTCCTAAGATTATCGGTAAAAAAATGTATACAAAAAAGGATTTTTATGGATGATCTATTAACGATTCCTCCGCCGCTTCTGCATCAACAGGTCGTCACCCGATTGCGCAATCTGCTCGTGCAAGGCGAAATTGCGCCAGGCGCCAAGCTAAACGAACGGGCACTGTGTGAGCAGCTCGCGATCTCGCGCACACCGTTGCGCGAAGCAATCAAAACCTTGGCCGCCGAAGGGCTGATCGTCCTGCTGCCGAATCGCGGTGCGATCGCGGTCATGCTCACTGAGCAAGATGCTCGCGATACCTTCGATGTAATCGCTACCCTTGAAGCGCGATCGGGCGCGCTTGCCGCGCAGCGGATTACTGAGGCTGAATTAGTAGAAATTCGCGCGCTGCACTACGAAATGCTGGCGCATCATGCGCGGCGTAACCTGCAAGGCTATTACCATTTAAATGCGTTGATCCACGAACGAATTAACTTGGCAGCCAAAAATCCAGTGCTCACCCAAACCTATCGCGCGGTCAATGCACGTTTGCAGGCGCTGCGCTTTCGCTCTAATGTCGATGAAGAAAAGTGGGATTCCGCGGTGCGTGATCACGAAGAAATGTTGCGGGCACTCACCGCGCGCGATGGCGACGCGCTTTCGGCGGTGCTAATCTCTCATCTCGAAACCAAGCGAGATGTTGTGCTCGCTCAGATGCGGGCAATAGAAACCGTTGAGGAAGAAAATCATGGCGCGTGATGAAATTGTCAGTGGCGCAGCGGCTGCGTTTACCCATACCGACACTTCACTTGCGCTCGAAAAATTGCTGCGCACGCAAACTCAAGGCGAAGTGCTCTTTGGCGCGGGCGACCGGGCGCGCTATGCAACGGATGCGTCGATCTATCAGCAGATTCCGGTCGGTGTGTTCGTGCCTAAATCTGAAGACGATATCGCGCTTGCAATCGATATTGCCCGTGATCAAAAAATACCGATCCTTGCGCGCGGCGGCGGTACGAGCCAATGCGGGCAGACCACCGGTGTCGCGCTTGTCATCGATTGCTCAAAATACATGCGGCGCAGTTTTGACCTAGATTTAGCCGCGCGCACGATCCGGGTGCAGCCCGGGATGGTGCTCGATCACTTAAATGCCGAGCTGAAGCCGCATGGCCTCTGGTTTCCGGTAGACGTCTCGACCAGCGCGCAGGCAACCCTTGGCGGTATGGCGGGGAATAATTCCTGCGGATCGCGCTCAATTGCTTATGGCAATATGGTGCATAACGTCATCGGCGCGAAAGCATGGTTTGCCGATGGCAGCGTAGGGGAATTTGGGTGCTACGAAAATGCCAGCGGGCGCGTGAAGCAAATTGCCGATGCCGTCGCTGAATTGGCGCGGATTCACCACGCGGAAATCGAGGCCAAGTGGCCGAAAGTGCTGCGCCGCGTTGCCGGCTACAACTTAGATATTTTTTGTAATCAAAGTGAGCGCCCGTATAACGCTGATGGCAGCGTTAACCTTTCGCACTTGCTCGTTGGCAGCGAAGGCACGCTGGCATTTACCCAATCACTGACGCTGCAACTCGCGCCGCTGCCGCGCACCAAAACGCTCGGCATTGTCAATTTCCCGACCTTCCGGCAAGCGATGTCTGCCGCGCAGCATATCGTAGAGCTTACGCCGACTGCCGTGGAGTTGGTGGATCGCACGATGATTGGCTTGGCGCTGGAAAACCCAGCGTTTGCACCGACGATGCGCACCGCGCTAATCGGTGATCCAGCCGCGATATTATTAGTGGAGTTTTCGGGCGACGATAAATCTGCGCTGGTTAAAAAACTCAACGATCTTGCTGCGCTGATGGGCGATTTGGGATTGCCCGATGCGGTTGTAAAAATGAGTGATGACGCGCCGCAAAAAAATCTCTGGGAAGTGCGCAAGGCCGGGCTCAACATCATGATGAGTTTGAAAGGCGACGGCAAGCCCGTGAGTTTTATTGAAGACTGCGCCGTGCCGCTTGAGCACTTAGCCGATTACACCGATGCGCTCACAGAAGTTTTCACGCGACATGGCTCGCGTGGGACGTGGTACGCCCACGCCAGCGTTGGCACTTTGCACGTGCGTCCGATTCTCGATATGCGGCGCGATGGTGCAGCAAAAATGCGCGCGATTGCTGACGAAGCTGCGGTCTTAGTGCGCAAATATAAAGGTGCTTTTAGCGGCGAGCACGGAGATGGATTGTGTCGCGGGGAATGGATCGCTTGGCAATTTGGCCCCAAAATTAACGACGCGCTGCGCGAAATCAAAACGCTATTTGATCCCGCAAATCAATTCAATCCCGGCAAGATCATCGATCCCCCTAAGATGGATGACACAACGCTGTTTCGTTTCAAGCCAGGCTACAAAACGATTCCGATCAAAACTGCGCTCGATTGGCGCGCGTGGGACGTACAAAACGACCCGATGACGGAAAAGACCACCGCGCCCGGCAGCGGCGACGATGGCGCGCAGGGCCTGGGCAAAGCCGTCGAGATGTGCAACAACAACGGGCATTGCCGCAAATTTGATGCAGGCACGATGTGCCCAAGTTTTAGGGTCACGCGCGACGAAAGCGCTTCAACGCGCGGGCGGGCGAATACGCTGCGGCTTGCGCTCTCGGGGCAGTTGGGCACAGACGGCATCGCCGCAGACGAAGTGCATGCGGCGCTTGCGCTTTGCGTAAGCTGTAAAGGCTGCAAGCGAGATTGCCCCACCGGCGTTGATATGGCAAAAATGAAAATTGAGCATCTGGCGCATTACAACCGCAAGCATGGTCTTTCGCTTAAAGACATCCTCATCGCGAGATTGTCATTTTCTGCGCCGCAGGTATCTCGATTTGCCAGCATTTTTAATTTTTTGGGCGGATTAACGTTAGTTAAAAAAGCGCTGGGATTTGCAGCGCAGCGCTCGCTGCCGCAATGGCGCAAAGATACGGCCTGGAATGCGCAGTTTGAAACGACGGCCACGGGCGAGGAAATACTTGCGGCGCAGCTTCGGGGTGAAAACTGTGTTGTGCTCTTTATCGACACCTTTAATGCGGCATACGAAGTAGAGAATGTGCACGCTGCGATTCGCGTGTTGCGGGCAGCAAAGGTCAATGTGCATATCGTCAACGCAGCGGCATCCCACCTGTGCTGCGGGCGCACAGCGCTCGCGAGCGGGCAAGTGGGGCTTGCGCGAGACTTGCTCTTAAAGTTGCTCGCAGCATTACAGCCGTTTGCAGAAGCGAACATCGCTGTGATCGGCCTTGAGCCGAGCTGCCTCTTTACCTTGCGCGATGAAGCACTGGCGATGGATTTAGGCGCAGCCGCGCAAGTCGTATCGCAGCAGGCGATGCTTTTTGAGACCTATCTCGCGCGCGAACATGCCGCAGGCAAACTTCCCGCGTTAGAGCAGCTTTTTATACCTGCGGCGCAGATTTTTAGGGTACACGGCCATTGTCATCAAAAAGCATTTGCAGAAATCTCGCCCACTTTAGCGATGCTCAATCTCATTCCCAATGCAGATGTGAAATTGATTGAAAGTTCGTGCTGTGGCATGGCGGGCAGCTTTGGCTATGAAGCCGCGCATTTCGAGGTCTCGATGCAAATGGCCGAGCTCTCGCTCTTGCCCGCCGTGCGCGCTGCACCCGATGCGATCATCGTGGCCGACGGCACCAGTTGTCGCCATCAAATTTATGATGGTGCGCAGCGCCAAGCGAAGCATGTTGCCGTTGTGTTAGCGGAGCATTTGCGATGAATAACGTTAATAAAGGGCTCGCGCTGGGTTTCCTCGGCGTCGCAATATTTAGCCTTACTTTGCCAGTCACCAAGATTGGCTTAAACGAAGGCTTGTCTGCGCCGTTTATTTCGTTTGGGCGCGCGGCGCTCGCGGGCGTCATCGCGCTCATCGTCTTGCAGATTACGCGCTCGCGCATCCCTACGCGCAGTGAATGGAAATACATCGCGATGGCCACGCTCGGCGTGGGCATCGGCTGGCCGACCATGAGCACGATTGGCCTCATCACGGCGACGCCATCCCATGCTGCGATCGTCAATGGTTTGCTGCCATTTGCGACTGCCTTCGTTGGCGCGATGATTACCGGGAAATGGCCGAGCCGGGCGTTTTGGATTTGCGCAATGGTCGGCGCGTGTGTGGTTTCTGGCTATGCGTGGAAGCATAGCGGTGGCGCATGGGTGATCGCGGATGGCGTTTTCTTGATTGGCGTCGCCCTCGGTGGCTTGGGCTACGCAGCCGGGGCGAAAGCGAGCGAGTATCTTTCGGGCTGGGAGGTCATTTCGTGGGTGTTAGTGCTTGGGCTGCCGATGACGATCCCTGTTTCGATCTATTTTGCGCCGCAGGTATCGGCGGTCAGCGCGAAGGGTTGGTGGTGCTTTCTCTATCTTGCCTTGATGAGCCAATACATCGGCTTTTTTTATTGGTATCGCGGCCTTGCGCTCGGAGGTATCGCCACCGTTTCGCAAGTGCAATTGCTACAAATGTTTTTAACGCTCGGGGCATCTGCGCTTTTGGTCGGTGAATCACTGGGCACGTCGACTTGGCTTGTAGCGGGAGCGACAGTTGCGATTATTGCGATTTCAAAGAAACTTTAACGCGCATTAACCCACCCCGGGTCGAAACGGCTTACCGAGCGAAGCGGGCATATTGAGACGAATCCAATCGGAATTGTGCGAGATCATCACCAGCACAATGATCGTTGCAAGGTAGGGCATCATCGCCAAAAACTGCGAAGGTATTTCAACGCCCATGCTTTGCAGGTGAAAACCCAAAATCGTGATCGTGCCAAAAATAAGCGCACCGAGGGCAACGCGCACGGGCCGCCACGTGGCGAATGTTGTTAATGCCAGCGCGATCCAGCCACGCCCAGCCACCATGCCTTCAACCCAAAGCGGGGTATAGACGGTCGATAAATACGCGCCCGCGACGCCGCAACACGCCCCACCAAAAACGATTGCGGCGAAGCGAATCCAGCGCACAGGGTAGCCCAGCGCATGCGCGGATTCAGGGGATTCGCCCACGGCACGCAAAGTCAAGCCTGCGCGGGTGCGAAACAAAAACCACGCGACCGCAGCGACCAAGAGAAACGCAAGGTAAACCACGTAATGTTGCTGTAAAAACGCTTCACCGAAAAAGGGAATTTCACTTAAGCCCGGCACAGCCCACTTTGCCGCGACGACACTTTTACCCACATAATTTTGACCTACAAATGCGGACAATCCGCCACCGAAAATTGAAAGAGCGAGCCCAGTCGCGACTTGATTGGTGGTGAGTACGAGCGTGAAAAAACCAAAGACTGCTGCGGCCGCCATGCCCGCGAGCGCGCCGGCGGCGAGCGCGAGTGCGATGCTGCCGCTTTCAACGCCAACGGCGAAACCAGCCACGGCAGCAACGAGCATCATGCCTTCTGCACCAAGATTGAGTACGCCAGCGCGCTCATTGATGAGCAGCCCAAGAGCGGCAAGCAAAATGGGCGCGGAAGCGTTAATGGCGGTATGGATGAGTTGCGGCAGCGGGTCGATCATTTGAATTTAATCCGATAGTCAATCAACGTGTCGCAGGCCAGCAAAAAAAAGAGCAGTGCGCCTTGAAAGATGCCAGTGATAGAGGAGGGCAAGCCGATGCGGGATTGGGCGTATTCGCCGCCGATATAAAAAACGCTCATGATGAGTGCGCCGAGCACTACGCCAACCGGATGTAATCGCCCAATCCAGGCGACGATAATCGCTGCAAATCCATAGCCCGGTGAGACCGATGGCAATACCTGCCCGATCGGGCCCATCACTTCCATCGCGCCCGCGAGCCCGGCAAGCGCACCGCAGATCAGCATCGCCGACCAGATTGCTTTTTTGGATGAAAAGCCAGCATAGCGCGCCGCGCGCTCAGCAAGCCCGCCCACTTGCAGCTTATAGCCTTCAAATGATCGAAACACGAAAACGGTGCCTGCTGCTGCAACCAGGAGCGCTACAAAAATGCCCCAATGTAAGCGGGTTTTATCGAGGACATACGCTAACTGAAATTCTTTGGAAAATACCTTTGATTGCGGAAAGTTATAGCCATCGGGGTCGCGTAACGGGCCTGTGCAGAGGTAGATCAAAAGGAGGCCAGCGACGTAGGTCAGCATGAGCGAGACCAAAATTTCGTTGGCGTTAAATCGCACGCGCAGCCACGCGGTGATCGCGGCCCAGCCCATACCGCCCAAAATACCTGCGGCGCAGCTTAATGGAATGACAAACGACCCCGAAAGCGGCTTTGCAGGGGTATCGAACGCCAATACGGTCGCGCCAGCGCAAATCGCCCCCGCGATGAGCTGGCCTTCGGCACCAATGTTCCAGACATTTGCCCGGTAGCAGATCGCAAGCCCCACGCCGCACAAAATTAACGGGATTGATTTCAGCAGCACTTCGCTCACGCCACGCAAATTAGCGAGTGGATCAAACAAAAATACGCCCAATGCCTGCACCGGGTTTTTACCCAACGCGGCAAATAGCGCCGCGCCAAATGCGATCGTGAGCGCGAGGGCAAGCACCGGTGAGGCATATGTCCATAGTGGGCTGCTTTCAGCGCGAGGTTCAAGCCTGATTCTCATGCGTTGACCTGCGTTTGGATTTGCGACGGTGCATCAAGATTGCCCGGCCAAAGCCCGCTCATCCACTCCCCGATTTGGGTCACGTTGGCCTGCGCGATGGGCACGGACGGTGATACCTTTCCTTTTGCGATCACATGCAGCCGATCACAAAGCGCGAAAAGTTCGTCGATTTCTTCGGAGACGATCAAGATCGCGCATCCACGCTCTTTTAACGCAAGAATATCTGCATGAATTTGGGCCGCCGCGCCGACATCAACGCCCCACGTGGGCTGCGCGATGAGCATCACGCGCGGCTCGCGCAGCAGCTCGCGCCCCACAATAAATTTTTGCAAGTTGCCACCCGACAAACTTTTTGCCGTCGCGTCTGCGCCGCCCGCTTTGACATTAAAGCGGGCGATGATGCGCGTCGCTAGCGCTTTGGCCGCGACCGGGTCGATTAAACCCTTGCGTACCTGCGGCGCAGTTTGGTGGGAAAGTAGGGTGTTCGCTGCCAGCGGCATCACTGGCACGGCGCCCCGCCCCAACCGCTCTTCCGGCACGAAAGCCACCCCGAGCGCGCGCCGGGCGCGGGCATCAAGTTGCGCCGCAGGTACGTTTTCGATCGTGATTGCGTTTTCAGGCAGAACGACCGTTTCGCCAGAAAGCGCAGCCATTAACTCTTGCTGCCCATTTCCCGATACGCCGGCGAGCCCAACGATTTCACCACCGCGCACATGCAGCGAAACATCGCATAAATCGGTGCCGAACGGGTGCGATTTTGCGAGCTGCAAGCTATTGACAGAGATGCGAATTTCACCGAGCGGTGGGGCGCTGCGTTGCGGAACGGGCGGCGTTGCGCCGATCATCATGCGCGAAAGCGATTGGGTTGACTCCTCGCGCGGATCGCAAACGCCGGTGATTTTGCCGCCGCGCATCACAGTCGCTTTGGAGCAGAGCGCGCGGATCTCATCGAGCTTATGCGAAATATAGAGAATTGAGCAACCTTCCGATGCCAAGGTGCGCAGCGTGGTGAACAATTTCTGCACAGCCTGCGGCGTGAGCACGGAGGTGGGCTCGTCAAGAATGAGCAATTTTGGATGGCTTAACAACGCCCGCACGATTTCGACCCGCTGCCGCTCGCCAACAGAAAGTGTATGCACATGGCGCTTTGGTTCCAACGGCAATCCGTATTTTTCACCCGTTTGCGAAATCGCTTCAGCGAGCTTGCCATTGAATGCTTTGACCTCGGCGGGAGACAAACCAAGCGTGATGTTTTCTTCAACGCTTAACGTTTCGAATAATGAAAAATGCTGGAACACCATCGCGATCCCGAGCTTACGCGCGGCGTGAGGGTTCGCGATTTTGACCACTTCCCCATTCCACTTCATTTCACCCGCATCTGGCTGCACCGCGCCAAATATGATTTTCATGAGGGTCGATTTGCCAGCGCCATTTTCGCCAAGTACGGCGTGGATTTCACCCGGCGCAACAGAAAGCGATACGTCATCATTGGCGACGACGGCGGGGTAACGTTTCGTGATGTGCGTGAGTTCGAGGCGTTGCGACATGGATGCCAATTTAGCCTACTTTCTGCGCCGCAGGTAGCGCTACAATCCGCTTTCAATGTTGCCACACCGCCTTTTTGCCGCCCTGATTTTGATCTGCCTTTTGGGAGCGCAGTGGCTCGCGCTCGACCATCGCATCGCCCACGCACCCGCGGCGCTGCAAAGCATCGAAGCCACCAGCGTAGTGACTTGGGGGCACAATTCGTCAGAAGCCCAATGTAAGCTCTACGACGCCTGCGCTGCGAGTGATGCAGCTGACAGCCCGCTACCGCCGGTGTATTTCATCGCGCTTTTAGCCACTGCATTGCTCTTTTTCGCAGCGGCGCAAGTCGCTGCCCGCCATTTACGCGCCACCGCCCGCGGCCCACCTCAACGCGTTTGACCCTCCTGTAGTCGAAATTCGCCCGGAAGCAACGCTGCTTTTGGAGACGTTTTCATTCCCCATTTTCGGAGGCGCTCATGCGCACACGTTTCATTTCTCTTGGCCGCAACCCGGCTGAGCTTTTAGTCTTGGCTGCGATCCCGTCCGCGCTATTTTCCGCATCAGTTTTCGCCCAATCTGCGCCCCAAGGTTTGGCTGATCAGCCGCAGCGGGTCGAGCCCGTCATCGTGACTGGCAATCTCTTTGGTGCGCGCGATTTAGCCCGGCCTGATTCCATACTCACCGGCGATCTGCTATCGCAAAAATTGCGCTCAACGCTTGGCGAAACCCTCGCTCAATTACCGGGCATTTCATCTTCGTACTTTGGCCCCACGGCATCGCGCCCGATCATCCGTGGGCTCGATGGCGAGCGGGTGCGGGTGATGGAAAATGGTGCAGCAAGCGTCGACGCGGCTGCGCTCTCTCCCGATCACGCGGTGCCGATTGATCCCATTGCAGTCGCTCGCATCGAAGTGCTGCGTGGCCCGGCGGCATTGATCTATGGGAGCAACGCGGTCGGCGGTGTGGTCAACGCCATTAGCAATCGCATTCCTCGCGCCGCTGCACTTGGAAATACTGCGCTGGTAAACGCGAGCGCCGAGAGCGTTGATCGCAGTAGCGCACTCGCGGCGCGGGTCGATGGGGTGCGGGGCGGTTGGGGCGTGCATGTTGATGCCACCCATCGCGAGTCGAGTGATGTACGCACGCCGAAATTCACCTTGACTGACGGCGAAGTGCGTGACCGTATTCACAATTCCGCAGCAAAAACCCAATCTGGCGCCGTGGGCATTTCAAAGCTCTGGAACGGCGGCTTTTTGGGCGCCTCGGTCGATGGCTTCAACAGCACCTATGGCATCGCCGCAACTGATGGCGTCACCATCGATATGCGTAAGCAAAAAGCGATGATCGCAGGTGAAACTACGATGGATTGGGCTGGTATTTCGCAAGTGAGCGGGCATCTCGCATGGACGCAATATGCGCATGATGAGATTGAACCCACGGGCGAAATCGGCACCAAATTTCGCAATCGCGGGTTGCAATGGCGCATTGAAGGCAAAACCCAACGGGTTGGGAATTGGCAAGGCGTAGCGGGGCTTTCAGGTGAACAATCGCGCTTCACTGCGCAGGGCGAAGAGGCGTTTGTGCCACCCAATCGCACTGAAAATTTTGCATTGTTTGGAATGGCACGTGCAGAATTTGGTGCGAGCGTCATAAGCTTCGGTGGCCGTCTAGAGCGAGCCTCACTCAAAAGCGAAGAAGTGCGTAATGAGGACGGTGTTTTGCGGTTTGGCAGCGCCGATCAGCGCAACCTATGGCTGAAAAGCGTTTCTGCCAGCATTTCACGTTCGCTCGACGCGGGCTGGTCAGCGCGGGCATCGCTCTCCCATAGCGAGCGCGCGCCGACATACTTTGAGCGCTACGCCGATGGCGTGCACATTGCGACCAACGCGATCGAAGTGGGGGATCGCGATCTGCCCAAAGAGCGGGCGGCGCATTTCGAAGTCGGCGCGGCATGGAAGCGGGCAGAAAATAGCTTGCAAGTCAATGCGTACGTTTCGAGATTTCGCAATTTCATCGCGCTCGAAGCGACGGGCGAGACGCGTACCGAAGCGGCGAAGCATGCCGAAGATGAAGCGCTCCCTGTCTATGCGTTTCGGGCCGTGCCCGCGCAGTTTGTTGGCGCAGAAATCGATGGCAATTGGCGCGTTTTGCGCGGTGCAACCAATGTTGATCTCTTCGGCAAGTGGGATATCGTGCGGGCAAAAAACCGCGCTACAGCGGAGCCGCTCGCGCGCATCGCTCCCATGCGCGCAACGCTTGGCAGCGCGGTCGAGCTCGCGCGATGGAAAGTTTCAGCCGAAGCGATACGGGTATGGCGACAAAATCGCGTGCCAGCGTCTGAGCGCATCGCTGCAGAAAGCGGCGACGGTGCAACACCGGGTTACACAATGATAAACGCCTTCGTTTCGACCGATTTTGAGATCGGAAAAGCGATGGGGAAAATCATGCTGCGCGGCACAAATCTTAGCAATGCCCTCGCATTTAACGCCAGCTCCATCCAAAGCGTGCGTGAGCGTGTGCCGCTACCTGGGCGCAGCGTAATGTTGTCGGTTGAAATTGCGCTGTAACGATTGAAATCTGCGCCGCAGGTATTGCTTAGTACAACCCTGCGGCGCCGATTACGATGCGCGCGCCCGATCCACCAAATCGCGTGCGATGCGGTTATGCTCTTCCACCCACACCGGTAAATCAACGGTTGCAAGTTGACCTTCGCGCACGACGACGCGACCGTTGATAATGCTCCACGCAACCTGCGGTGCGAGGCAAAAAACCAGTGCTGCGAGTGGGTCGTGAAGCGCGCCGGCAAAGGCGTGGGTGTGCATATCAAACGCGATCACATCTGCGCGCATGCCCGGTGCGAGATGGCCAATGTCGTCGCGGTTGAGCACCGCTGCGCCGCCGCGCGTGGCGATTTCGAGGGCTTGCCGTGCGTTGAGCGCTGCCGGGTCGCCGCCATTGGCGGTGATGGCTTTTGTGCGGGCGAGGAGCATGGCTTGGCGGGCTTCGTTCATCATGTGGCCGGCATCATTACTGGCGCTGCCATCAACCCCTAAGCCTACGTTAATGCCCGCTTCCAGCCATTTTTTCACCGGCGCGATGCCGGAGGCAAGCCGCATGTTGGAGGAGGGGCAATGGGCGATGCCAGTGCCCGTGCGCGCGAAAAGGGAGGTGCCGTGGGCATCGAGGCAGACGCAATGAGCGTGCCACACGCCGGGGCCGACCCAGCCGAGGCTCTCTGCATATTGCGCAGGTGTTTTGCCAAACTTCTCGATGCTGTAGGCGACATCATTATCGGTTTCCGCCAGATGCGTATGCATGCCGACCTTAAGCGTGCTGGCCATGCGGGCGGTCTCGCGCATTAGATCTTCGCTCACCGTAAAAGGCGAGCACGGCGCGAGCGCAATGCGCAGCATCGCGCCGCGTGCGCTATCGTGATATTGCTCGACCACGCGCTGCATGTCTCTCAAAATAAACGCTTCATCTTCCACCACGCGATCAGGCGGCAACCCGCCTTTGCTTTCGCCCACGCTCATCGCCCCGCGGGTAGCATGAAAGCGCATACCGATTTCGGCGGCGGCTTCAATGCTGTGATCGAGCTTACAGCCATTGGGGTAGATGTAGAGATGATCGCTAGAAGTGGTGCAGCCCGAGAGGATGAGCTCGGCCATCGAGATTACGTTGGAGACCGTCACCGCCCGCGGTGTGAGCTGCGCCCAGAGGGGATAGAGCGCGCGCAGCCAGTCAAAAAGCTCGGCATTCTGCGCCGCAGGTATGGCGCGGGTGAGTGATTGCACCATGTGATGATGGGTATTGACCAAGCCCGGCATGAGCACGTGCCGATGCTTCAAATCGATCACTTCATCGGCAGCGGTCGGCAGCTCGTGCGTCTCGCCTGCGCGGGTGATAATGCCGTCAACGCTAAAGAGTCCCCCGCCAGGGATTTCACGCCGTGCCGCGTCAAAGGTGGCGAGCAGAAGTGCGTTTTTGATTAAAAGTGAGCCCATAGGTAAAGTTTATCTGGCGTAAACGGGCCGCGACGAAACTGTAGCCGTTTGGCAGCATGGGTTTCGTATTGATGCACGATAAATTATCGTCGGCGCGGGAATCGTTGGCTCGGCCGTCGCGCTTTTCTACCACGCGGTGGAATCGTCTGCACGGCCAATGAAACAGCGTCGATGATCAGCGTCAACGCACGTATATAACCCTTTCTTTGTTAACTTTAGCCAGAAGAAACCACCGTAACGGAAGTACATGTCGATAGGCTTTAGGATGTGTGGCGCTTCAGCGTTTCGTGCCCCTATCGCGCGCGATAGCGCGGCACGATGCGATCAGCGGCAAATGTGCGGGACGTTTCAACGCGCGCGGTTTGTTCGGCGGTGCGATTGAAATCCTTACGGTTTTAGAATTTATAGGGTGGGCATTAGATATAACAAGATATTGACCTCATCTGCCGTTCCTCGATATTTCGTGAGGAAAGGGCTGCAGTTAAGGGGAGGGCGTTCAACAGAAACCATGCAATTGAAGGTGATCGAAAATACCTGCGGCGCAGATCGGCCACGCAAGTGAGGACTCGATCCAACTAGAATTACACGATGACACACTCAATCGCACGCTCCATTCTCATCCTCGGCGGCACCGGTTTTATCGGTGCGCAGCAATTAAGCTACGCACTCGCGCGCGGGCACTCGGTTACTGTGTTTAATCGTGGATTCAATCGCGATGCATTGCCACCGGAAGTTGAGCTTTTAGTGGGTGATCGAGACACCGGAAATTACGACACGCTGCGCGGGCGCAACTTTGATGTGTGCATCGACAACAACGCGAGGGTGCCGCATTGGGTGCGCGATGCGGCGGCGGTGTTGCGCGACGCAGTGGGGCATTACGTTTTCGTCTCTACGGTGAGCGTGTATGCAAATGACGATACGCCGGGGCAAGATGAAACCGCAGCGCGCGTAGCCTACGCGGGCGCGCAAGATCCGTTTACGATTACTGCCGAACAACTGCGCGGCGATATGTCACTTTACGGCGCGATGAAAGCATTGTGTGAAGATGAGGTGCAACGCGATTTCGCCGGGCGCGCGACGATTTTGCGGTCTGGCCTCATCGTCGGGCCTGGCGATGAGACAGATCGGTTCACCTACTGGCCCGTGCGCATCGCGCAGGGTGGTGCAGTCTTGATACCGCCAGCGACAGATGAAGTGCGGTTTATCGACGTACGCGATTTCGCACAATGGACGATTCGCATTGCCGAAGCCCGCACCCTTGGCATTTTCAACGCGTTTGGCCCCAACCCACCGTTTACGATCGGAGAAATGGTCGCGGACATCGCCTGTGGCACGCGTGCTCAGCCCACGTTCATCGAAGCGAGCCGCGAATTTCTCTCAGAAAATAGCGTAAAGCACTGGAGCGATTTACCGGTGTGGATCGATCTTCCCGCATTCCACCGCCGTTGCAATGCGCGCGCAATGGCAGCGGGCTTAACGTTCACGCCATTGGCGCAAACCACAGCCGATACGCTCGCATGGTGGCATGCCCAACCCGCGGCGCGGACGCTGAAGTTGAAGGCGGGGTTGAGTCTGGAGCGGGAAGCGGAGCTGATTGCGATGCTTCCTAGTGCAGGGACGTCGGCCGCGTAAGCAAAAATACCTGCGGCGCAGAAATGATGCTTTTCACCCAAAAAGCCTTGGGCAATCAGAGTGCGCGAGGGCGCTTGAGAGCTTCGCTGCGTCGGGTTTTAATGACGTATTTTTACTTGTTACGCGGGTGAGGCATTGTGATCTAACCCTACGCAACCGCTCCCAAAATCCGCTCACTGGTCGCCGGTGCCTCAAGCTCGACATTCTGCGCCGCAGGTATCGCACTCCCGACCGCGTTTCGAATGGCTAAAAAGACTGAGATCGCGTTCAGCAGCGGCGGCTCACCGACGGCTTTGCTTTTGTGGATCGAATTTTCTGTGCAATCACCTTCCCATAAATCAACATTAAAAATTCGCGGGCAATCGCTGGACACTGGGATTTTGTAAGTGCTCGGAGCGTGGGTTGCGAGTGTGCCGTCGGGCTTCCACACTAGCTCTTCGGTGGTGAGCCAGCCCATGCCTTGGATGAAGGCGCCTTCCACTTGGCCTTTATCAATGGCGGGATTGAGGCTGCGCCCGCAGTCGTGAAGCACATCAGCGCGCAGCAGTTTCCATTCACCGGTGAGCGTATCGATCACCACTTCGCTCACGGCAGCGCCGTAGGCGAAATAGTAGAACGGGCGGCCCGTCATGGTTTTCATGTCCCAATGAATTTTGGGTGTGGCATAAAAACCATCGCTCCACAATTGCACGCGCGAGGCATAAGCAGCGCGCGCCAAATCACCAAACGGCATGGCAACGTTTCCGCTTTTCACGCGCCCGTTTTCAAACACAATATCGCGCTCATCGACGCCAAAATGCATGGCAGCAAACGTAGCGAGCCGATCCTTGATTTTGCGCGCTGCCACTTGCGCCGCTTTGGCGTTGAGGTCTGCGCCAGTTGAAGCCGCCGTTGCGGAGGTGTTGGGTACTTTGCCGGTGTCGGTCGCGCTGATTCTTACCGACGACAGCGGCACGCCCAATTCTTGCGCCACCACTTGCATCACTTTTACATGCAAGCCTTGGCCCATTTCGGTGCCGCCGTGGTTCACCAACACCGAGCCATCAAGGTAAACGTGCACCAGCGCGCCGGCTTGGTTCAAATGCGTCAAGTTAAACGCCACACCAAATTTCACGGTGGATACGGCGATGCCGCGCTTTAAGATTGGGCTGGTCGCGTTCCACGCTTCGATCTCATTTCTGCGCCGCAGGTATTGCGCGGTTTCGATCAGGCGCTGCATTACCTGCGGCGCAATATTGTCGTCCACGGTTTGGTTGTATTGGGTCACGTTGCGCGGCGCAGCGCCATAAAAATTGCGCTCGCGCACGGTGAGCGGATCGAGATTGAGTTTGCGCGCGATATTATCGAGCAACAGTTCAATCAAAATCGCGCCTTGCGGCCCGCCGAAACCGCGAAACGCAGTATTACTTTGAGTATTGGTTTTTGCGCAAAATCCGCGTAGAGCGATATCGCCGATGTAGTAAGCGTTATCGACATGACACATCGCGCGCGTCATCACTGGGCCGCTCAAATCCGCAGAAAATCCAGCACGGGAAATGAAATCCACCTTCAACCCTTCGATCACCCCGGTATCGTTAAACCCGATTTCGTAGTCGTATACAAAATCGTGGCGCTTGCCCGTGATCATCATGTCGTCATCGCGATCCGGGCGCAGCTTCACCGGCGCTTTGCAATGGTGCGCCGCGATGGCAGCAGCGGTTGAAAAGAGTGCGGATTGTGACTCTTTGCCGCCGAAACCACCGCCCATTCGCCGACACTCCACCGTCACTTGATGCGCTTGCCAGCGCAGCGCATGCGCAATCGTGAACTGCATTTCGCTCGGGTGCTGCGTAGAGGAATGCACCAGCATCGTGTCGTTTTCTTTGGGAATGGCGTACGCGATTTGCCCCTCCAAATAAAACTGCTCTTGCCCGCCGACTTTCCATTTACCCGCGAGCGTATGCGCCGCGTTGGCGATTTTCGCTGCCGCATCGCCGCGTGCCATGTGCATTGGCGGGAGTACGTATTGCTGCTTCGCGTGTGCGTCCTCGGGCGTAAGCACGGCAGGCAGCGCCGTGTAAGAAATTTTTGCCTTGCGCGCGGCTTCGCGCGCGGCCAGGCGCGTGCGGGCGACGACAAGAAAGATCGGTTGCCCGACGTAAAGCACAACGCCATTGGCGAGCACCGGATCATCATGAATGATCGGCCCGCAATCGTTATCGCCCGGAATATCGGCAGCGGTAAGCACGGCCACCACTTCGGGGTGAGCCTTCACCGCGCTTAAATCCATCGCGTCGATTTTGGCGTGGGCGTGTGGGGACATGCCAAAGGCGGCATGCAGCGTACCCGCGATTTCGGGAACATCGTCGATATAAGGTGCAGCGCCTTGTACGTGCAAGTGTGCAGAGTCGTGCGCGAGTGGGGCGTGGACGATGTTCACAGCGCCCGCTCCACAAATCGTACGGATACCTGCGGCGCAGATTTGGGCGCATCGGCGTTCGTTTCGTGCCACATCCGTAAGAGTAAATTTTGAGCAACCTGCAGCCGATATTCTTTGCTCGCGCGCATATCGGTGAGCGGAGCGAAATCTTGCGCAAGCGCGGTCATTGCGGCGCGGGCGCTGGCTTCAGTCCACGGTTTGCCAACAAGTGCGGCTTCGGCCAGTGCAGCGCGCTTGGGCGTGGCGGCCATGCCGCCTAAGGCGATGCGGGTAGCGGTGATTTTGTTTTCGGAAATATCTAACGATGCCGCAAAGCACACCGCTGAAATATCTTGATCGAAGCGTTTTGAAATTTTATAGGTTCGAAATGCCAATTTCTGCGCCGCAGGTATGACGATTTCTGCAACGAATTCTCCAGCCAGCAATGCGGTTTCTTGATACGAAAGATAAAAATCTTCGAGCGCGATTTCTCGCAGCGCTTCACCTTTTTGCAGCACGACGCGGGCGTGCAGCGCGATGAGCGCAGGCATGGAATCGCCGATCGGCGAGCCGTTTGCCACGTTGCCCGCAAGCGTGCCGGCATTGCGAATCAGCGGCGAGGCAAAGCGCAGCCAGAGCTCGCGCCAGCTTTCATTTTCGGGGACGACGTGTTCGCCAATCGCAGCGAATGCACGCTCCAAATTGACCGCCGCGCCAATCCGAAGCGCTCCGTCGCGAACGACGGTATGCTGCAAATCGGCAACGTTGCCGATGTAGATCGTATCCGTCGCCGTCCGAAATTGCTTAGTTGCCCAGAGGCCCACGTCCGTGCTGCCCGCGAGGATGCGGGCATCGGGGGCAGCGAGTCGCGCCGCAGCGAAGGCGGAGCGCGTAGTCGGCGCAATAAATGTTTTGCCATCGTAGGCGTAGGTGAGTGGAGTGATGCCTTTCAACGCGCTCAATGCGGCGGAGAAATTCATTTTTACCTGCGGCGCAGATTGGAGCATTTTTTGTGCTGCTTCAATGATTGGGCGATAGCCTGTGCAGCGGCAAAGATTGCCAGAAAGCACGTCGTCGATTTCTTCCCGAGACGCGCTCGGTTTGCCCTCGCGTAACGTGTTTTCATAATGTGCAAATAGCGTCATCACGAACCCCGGCGTGCAAAAGCCGCACTGTGAGCCATGGCACTCAACCATCGCTTTCTGGCAGGGATGCAGCTTGCCCTCCGTTGCCAAATCTTCCACAGAAATGAGCATTTTGCCGTGCAGTGTCGGCAAAAATTGGATGCAGCTATTGATCGGCTTTAAGTCCATCGTGCCGTCGGCCCGGGGCGTGCCGATCACTACCGTACACGCGCCGCAATCGCCTTCATTGCAGCCTTCTTTGGTGCCGGTGCAGCGGGCATCTTCGCGCAGCCAATCGAGCACGCTGCGGGTTGGCGCAATATCGGACACGCTTACGGTCTCGCCGCGATGAAAAAATTGGATAATCGATTGCCTCATGATGGCAATGATACGGCAGGCCAGACGCGTTCGCGTCTTAAAATTACCGTTGGCGACGTGCTCGCCCGTTTCGTCGCAAACTGCTGGGAATGAAGCGCGGGTGAGTGGAAACTGCGTTCACTGAATTGAAACCGCCGCAAGGGAGCCCGCCATGTCAAAACCAAAGCCGTCAAGCCAAATGCTTCAACAAATCGCAATCAGTGTGGCCGTCACCGGGGCGATTATCGCCGTGGCGTTGCTGCTGCCAGCCGCTGGCAAGCCGAGCGTACCGGTGTGGGCATTGGGCACACACGTGATTTCGGCGGTGATTTCACTGGGCTTGGGCGGGTGGGTGCTCTACCACCCGAAAGGAACGCCTAACCACAAACTCGCGGGCAAAATTTGGGTGCTGATGATGCTCACCGCTTCGTTTTCTTCGTTTTTCATTCTGTCGTGGGGGCGTTTTAGCCCGATTCATATTTTCAGCGTGTGGACGCCGATCAGCCTCGGGCTTGGCATCTACAACGCCCGCAAAGGGAATATTATTCGCCACCAAAAATGCATGAAAGGTGCCTATATTGGATTGATTGTGGCTGGGGTGCTCGCGTTCGCGCTGCCTGGGCGCTTTTTGTGGCGGCTCGTTTTTGGCGGATAAAAGCCCAAAACCGCCTAAACTGCGCCGCAGGTATTCAATAAAAAAGCGGTAATGCCCCAAAACCCAGTTCACGTCACGCACGTCATTCATCAGCTCGCCACCGGCGGCATGGAAAATGGGCTCGTCAATTTGATTAACAGGATGGACCCCACGCGCGTGCGGCATTCCATTTTGTGTATGACCAACGCAACCGATTTTCGCGCGCGAATTACCCGTGAAGGCGTGGCGATTGCAGAGATGGGCAAGCGGGAGCGGGGCAATGATTTCTCCGCGCAGCGCCGTGCTTTCTCGCAATTACGGGCGTGGAAGCCAGATGTGATGCACTCTCGCAATCTCACTGGCTTAGATGCGGTGGTGCCTGCTTTTTTAGCCCGCATACCTGCGCGCATACACGGCGAGCACGGGCGCGACATGACGGACCCGGACGGCACCAACAAAAAATTGATTCTTCTTAAAAAACTGCACGCACCATTCATTCACCGCTGGAGCGCAGTCTCGCAAGATTTAGCGAAATCACTCATCGATAAAGTGGGCATACCTGCGGCGCAGATTTCCCATATTTGCAATGGTGTTGATCTTTCGCGATTTGCAATTGCCCCACTGCGGCGCGAAATTGCAGATTTTTCGCGCGTTGAGCATGTCGTGTTCGGCACGGTCGGGCGTTTGCAAGATGTGAAAGAGCAATGGTTGTTGATTGAAGCGCTGGCGCTGCTGCCAGCGCTGAGCGCAAATGCCGATAAAGCGCGGGTGTTGATCGTGGGCGATGGGCCGATGCGGGCGCGATTGGAAAAAGAAGCGGCAGAACGCAACGTTGCCGCAAACGTATTTTTTGCCGGTGCACAAAGCAACGTGCCTGATTGGCTGCAATCGATGGATGTTTTTTGCCTACCGTCGCGGGCAGAAGGTATTTCAAACACGATTTTGGAAGCGATGGCATCAGGCTTGCCGGTGATTGCCACGCGCGTTGGCGGCAATCCAGAATTGGTGGTGGATCAAGCGACCGGGCTGCTAATTCCCCATAGCGATGCACACGCCCTAGCGCGGGCGATGGCAGCGATGCTCGATGATGAAAATCTGCGCCGCAGGTATGCCACCGCCGCGCACGCCCGAGCTCACGCGGAATTCAGTATTGATGTGATGGTTGAGCGCTATACCGATCTTTACTTGGCTGCGGCCAAACGCTGAGCGGGCGATCCAACGCCTGCAGGCGAGGGGTCGGCGACTTCATCTTTATAAGCGCGATAGAAAAATTCACCATCGCGAAACGGATGCTCATCGACCACATGATGCATGATCGAGAGATCAATCATGCGCTGGCCAATGGTCATGGCTTCGTTAGTTGAAAATCCATCCTTTGAAAGCCACTTTGCCGCTTCACTACCAATGAAGGTCGAGGGGTACGTTTTTGCGTGAAACGTGCGATCTTTGATCGCAACGCCCGTAGCCGCGAAGAAGCGCTCCAAAAAGCGGGGCCAACTAAATTGCGCTGGATATTTGGCCACCCGGAAGAAAAAGCTGGCATCGCCAAATGCTTGCTCACGGGCGACATGGTAAATCAGCCCTGCGTGCTGCAGCGCGACGCCAATCGAAACCGCCTCTTCGCGGCTAACGCCATAGCGTTGCGCGAGCCAACCGGTCGCCGTGCTGGCGACGAAGCACTCAGGGTAACCGCGCAAGTGGTAAGTGCGATCAGCGATTTCAACCCCACCGGGGGCGCGCATCGCCGTTGCGATCTCCATTAAAGAATGCCCACTGCGCTCGCCGATTGCGATTTCTGCGGCCGGAGTGCCTTTTTCGTAGCTTTCGGCAAAGGTGCGCAAAAAAGGCGCGAGCCGCCGTGCATTCAGTGCCTCGCTTAGCGTGGGTGAAATTGCATTGAGAAGCGGCAGGCCGGTCGCGTTCCATCGCGATGCGCTCACTTGCGGAAGCACAGCGGCCGCGCCAGCGGTGGTGAACCACTGCCCATCTTCCGGGAAGATTGCCTGCGCATCGTCTGCAATCAGGATCACGCGGGGGGCAGAGGGGTGTTGCGAAATGCCGCGAATGGTGGAGGCTGAAAGCTGCGGGAGACGTCGCAACGCTTTTAAATCAACGATCACCGTGGGGTTGGTGATTTTGCTTTCGTTAAGAATGCGCTGCAATTGCTCCACGGATTTATGGGTGTGATGCCAGATTTTGTGGGGTAAAAGCAGTGCATCGAGCAACTTAGCGAGTGACGGGCTTACCAGCGAGAAAATGTGTGGCATTGCAGTTGTCCCAGAATTGGTATTGTGTTGGATATTATGCAGTTCGAATGAACTGGTTTCCCGGTTACAACTGACATAATTTCCCCTTCAAAACTGCGCCGCAGGTATTGCGGCAATTGCAAAGGCTCCCGTTTCCATGAAATTTCGCTTCCCCATCGTGATCATCGACGAAGATTTTCGCTCTGAAAACCGCAGCGGCACGGGTATCCGTGAGCTGGCCAAAGCGATCGAAGGGGAAGGCATGGAAGTGGTGGGCTATACCCACTACGGCGAGCTCTCGCAATTTGCGCAGCAGCAATCGCGCGCCTCGGCATTTATTTTGTCGATTGACGATGAAGAGTTCACGCCCGGCCCTGAGCTCGATCCGGTGATCTTGAATCTGCGTTCGTTCATCGAAGAGATTCGATTCAAGAACGCGGATATCCCGATTTATATTTACGGCGAAACCCGCACTTCCCGCCATATTCCAAACGATATCTTGCGTGAGCTGCATGGCTTCATTAATGCCTTTGAAGACACGCCAGAGTTTGTGGCGCGACACATCATTCGGGAAGCCAAAAGTTATGTCGGCGGCTTAGCGCCCCCATTCTTCCGCGCGCTGGTCGATTACGCGCAAGACGGCTCCTATTCATGGCATTGCCCCGGGCACTCCGGTGGTGTGGCGTTTTTAAAATCTCCGGTTGGTCAAATGTTTCACCAATTTTTTGGCGAAAATATGCTGCGCGCGGACGTATGCAATGCCGTAGAAGAGCTCGGGCAATTGCTCGACCACAACGGCCCGGTGGGCGCTGCCGAGCGCAATGCCGCGCGCATTTTTAGCGCAGACCACTGCTTTTTCGTAACGAACGGTACGAGCACTTCCAACAAAATGGTCTGGCACTCCACGGTAGGGCCAGACGACATTGTCGTGGTAGACCGCAACTGCCATAAATCAATTTTGCACGCGATCATCATGACCGGCGCAGTCCCGATTTTCTTAATGCCCAAGCGCAATCATTTGGGCTTAATCGGGCCGATCCCGCTCGAAGAAT
Organism: Betaproteobacteria bacterium; assembly: GCA_031430575.1. Taxonomy (GTDB): domain Bacteria; phylum Pseudomonadota; class Gammaproteobacteria; order Burkholderiales; family Casimicrobiaceae; genus JANMDS01. The sequence continues at coordinate 66,557 of JANPBT010000062.1, forward strand.
TTTCAAAAGAAAATATCGCAAAAGAAATCGAAGCCCACCCGTTCATCAAAGACAAAAAGAAAAAGCCACGCATCTTAACGATCACGCAAAGCACCTACGATGGCGTGCTCTATAACGTCGAAACGATTAAAGATACGCTCAACAGCAGTATTGATACGCTGCATTTTGATGAAGCATGGCTGCCGCATGCGTCGTTCCACGATTTCTACAAAAACATGCACGCGATTGGCAAAGATCGCCCGCGCAGCAAAGATTCGCTTATTTTCGCGACGCACTCGACGCAAAAATTGCTCGCCGGTATTTCGCAAGCCTCGCACGTGCTCGTGCAAGATAGTGAAACGCGCAAGCTCGACCGCGATATTTTCAACGAAGCTTATTTGATGCACACCTCCACCAGCCCGCAATACGCGATCATCGCGTCCTGCGATGTGGCGGCTGCGATGATGGAAGCCCCGGGCGGCACCGCCTTGGTGGAAGAGAGCATCGCTGAAGCGCTTGATTTCCGGCGCGCGATGCGCAAGGTCGATGAAGAGTGGGGCAAAGACTGGTGGTTTAAAGTCTGGGGGCCGGACAAGCTTTGCGAAGAAGGCATTGGCAAACGCGATGATTGGGTCTTAAAGAGCAACGAAAAATGGCATGGCTTTGGTGAGCTCGCGCCCGGCTTCAATATGCTCGACCCGATCAAGGCCACCATCGTTACGCCTGGATTAGATGTGGCTGGCAAATTCGCGAAGTCGGGCATTCCGGCATCGATGGTCACCAAATATTTGGCTGAGCATGGCGTGATCGTTGAGAAAACGGGCTTGTATTCGTTCTTCATCATGTTCACCATCGGCATTACCAAAGGCCGGTGGAATACGCTCGTGGCCGCGCTGCAGCAGTTCAAAGATGATTACGACAAAAATCAACCCATGTGGAAAATCTTGCCAGAGTTTGCGGCGAAACACCCGCGCTACGAGCGCATTGGCTTGAAAGATTTGTGTCAGCAAATTCACGAATCTTACAAAGCGGGCGACGTTGCGCGCGTGACCACCGAGATGTATTTGTCTGATATGTATCCGGCGATGAAACCATCAGATGCCTACGCGAAAATGGCCCATCGGGAAATTGATCGCGTGCCGATTGATAATCTGGAGGGCCGGGCAACTGCCGTGTTGCTCACGCCCTATCCGCCGGGCATTCCGCTGTTAGTGCCCGGTGAAGTGTTCAACAAAACGATCGTCGATTTCCTAAAATTCGCCCGCGATTTCAATAGCAAATTCCCCGGCTTTGAGACCGATATTCACGGTTTGGTCAAAGGCGCAGATGGATCGTATTGCGTAGATTGCGTGCGGACTGAGAAGAAGTAAAGACCCCGGTTTTATGGTCATACCTGCGGCGCAGATTTGACGGTTTTTGGGAGTTTTCCCTCGGAATCCTCTGATTTTGCGCTTCCAAGTTCGAGCGTCGGAATACGCTACGCTCCTTCCGACCTACGCGCGTTAAAAGTCAGGAGTACACCGACTAGGGGCAAGATTACTAAGAAGAGCGCTACCGCGATCGCGTTCTGCGGCATCCGTCACAGCGCGCTAAACAAATGGGATTAAAACTTCTACCCGATCAACAGGTTGCTTAAAAAACTTGCCAAAATCAATCACTTGGGAGGTGTTTCTTGAGAGGCATCAGCTCGCGAGGCTTTGAGGGCTGAAGAAGTTCTCCTTGCAACGAAATCAGGTCCAGATAGCCACCAATTCAGCGATCTTCGAGGCGACAACTGACATCGGGTCTTCCGACGTATCAAGACCGCTTCGCGAAGCGAGCATTGGACTGATGTCCCGAAGCGCGGCATACGTCGTGTTGTGCACGATAGGCACGAGCCGGTTTCCCTGCAGCAGTGTTGAGAGTTCCTTGTCGGCGACACCTTCCCGTGGTAGGCGTGCAAGCAGTGCTGGGGTCACGAGGACAAGCCCAATCTTCGAAGCAGCAAGTCCTTTGTCAATCGCGCGCATCATCGGAACACCCAGGCCCAAGTCTTTCTCGCTGAACCAAACCTTCACTCCAGCTTGTTCAAGCAGATCGTGCAACTGCTTCGCCGCACCTTGCCGGTCGTCCCACGCGTGGCAAAGGAAGCAATCGCGAAGATCAGGTCGCGCTGCTGTTTGAGCCTCGACTGCGTCGCGGACTGGGGCGAGAGAAGTGATCTGCGAGGGTGAGTACAAAACTGTCGATCCAGGGCGCGACCACTTTGCCTTGGATCTACCGCTCCCAGTGGACCCACCTCCACCGCCATAGTTACTGCTACCGCTTCCTGACGGATACGACGAGCCGTATCCGCTGCTGTATCCGTAGCTGCTGCGGTAGCCGCCGCGGCTACTGCAAGCCGGGCAATTTGCGGCGGCGCTCGACGAGCGATGACCATAAACGGGAGCAGTGCATCTTGACATTGGTTGATTCCTTGGGTCGGCAGGCGGTCGGCTTCTGATGCCTAACGTGTTTTAAAACTCATATCCGAAATTTAACAAATAACCCCGTAACGGCTAAAGTTGTCCTACCTATTTGAATTTCAACCGTGTTTGCAGAAATTGTGCGAATTAACAAATCAAGAAAAATCGCACCAGAGGCATCGCCCGGACAGTAACGATTTCCCATCAAACCAACAGGGTGGCGCACCGCAACTACCAACATTTTGCAATCTAAAATCCCAGTATGGGCCGATCAAAACTTGCAATACCTGCGGCGCAGAATGGGCATTTTTTGGGCATTATTGCCTTAAAAAACGGCAATTTGGCACCGCAGGAATATTGAAAGCGCACTACATTCGTGTACACCGAAAAAGTGTAAAGTGAGAGAGTTTTGATGAAAAATATTACTTTAAGCGCAGACGAGCATCTGATCGAAGCCGCTCGTGCCCGCGCAGCCGCGGAGCACACGACGCTTAACGCTGCGTTTCGGATTTGGTTGGAAAGCTACGCTGAGCGCCAAAAGCGAGTGGAAGCGGTCGAGGCGTTGCTCGCAAAAATGCGGGGCACGCTGGTGGTTGGCCGCAAGCTTAGCCGCGATGAAATGAATGCGCGATAAGCATTTTTTCGATTCCAATATTTTCATCTATCACCTCGACACGACCGAGCCAGAAAAAAGCGCGATCGCGTCGCGATTGGTGAACGAGGCGATTGGGTCTGGCAATGCTTGCACCAGCTACCAAGTGGTGCAAGAGTGCCTGAATACGATGCTGCGAAAAGCGCGCATCGCCGTTTCGACCGCAGATGCGCACGCGTATTTACACACTGTTTTGTTGCCATTAGTGGAAGTGAGCCCAACTGCGGGGCTATACACGCGCGGCTTGGCGCTTTTTGATCGCTGCGGGTTTAGTTTCTACGATTCGCTGATTGTTGCTGCTGCGCTGGAAGCGGGCTGCACCACGCTCTACACAGAGGATTTGCAAGCGGGCTTGCGTGAGGATACGATGACGGTGGTGAATCCATTTAAGTAAGCGCTACGGAGCAAGCGCAACGCTTTAGAGATCGTCCACATCCCAGAGCGAATCATCATTCGTCCAATCGACGAGCTGCCGCGCGCGCACTTCTAGAAAAAGCGCGAGCTCATGCGCGCGATCTGATTTATTGGCGGGATTTTTCTTTGATGGCTCGGCGTTTGCCATTTGCGCAGCGGCATCGTGCAAGCGGCGCGCAAACGTGCGCACGGCTTCGCGCGGCGTTTTTGCAGAGTCTGCGGAGATAGTATCCGTCGGCACGTCGCCGCAGATCACCCACATGGCGATTTGCGCGGGCGCCGATTCGCTGCGAATCGGCCACACCGACACGATCGGCGCGATTTGCCAGGCGGGCCAATCGCTTAATTCGGTATGGGCGATCCGTTCATTTTTCAGATGGGCTCTCACCTGCGCGCGCCGATGCCCGCTCCAGATTTCATCTTTGTTGGGATCGTCGTGATGAATTTTCATCGTAAATACCTGCGGCGCAGATTCATCGCAAATAGCCTAAAAATTCGTGCAGCGAATCCATTTTCAGGGCGCCGGCAGAGCGCAACTCATCGCAATGCGGAATCAAATCGGGGATTTGAATGGTGGTCATCCCTGCGGCGAGGGCGGCGAACACGCCGTTTTTAGAGTCTTCCAGCGCGAGACAACGCGCGGGGGGAACGCCGAGCGATTGCGCGGCGCGCAAAAAAATATCCGGCGCGGGCTTGCTCTGCGCGACTTGATCGCCGCCGATGATATGAGCGAAATGCTGGGTAATATGATTTGCGTCGAGCTTGAAGCGGGCGCGTGGCGTAGCGGTGGAAGTGGCGACCGCCAACGGAATTTCGCGCGCGCGCAGCGTTTCGAGCACTACTTTTACGCCTGTTTTTAAGGGAAAGCCTTCGCGTTCGTTGGCATCAATGGCGTGCGCGTCCCAGGCTTTTTCGAAGGCTGCAACATCGACGGTGCCTTGCAAGCGCGTGTGTAAAAGGCGTTGACATGCGGCAGAATTTTGCCCGACCATGGCCAAGAAAACTTCTGGCTGCTCGGGAATTCCACGGGTCACGCAGGCTTGCAAAAAGCATTGAAAAATGATGCGCTCGCTATCGAGCAGCAGCCCATCCATATCAAAAATAACAGCATCGAAATTGCGGATGTCGATCATTCGTCGTTTGATCCGGCCATTGCCCAATCGGGCATTTCGGTTACTTCGGCTGCAGTGCCAAAAGGCGTGCCGCGTGGCATGGCTTCGCGAAGCAATTGCGGATTGTTGTCGATCAGTAATTTGGGATCTGACAACGTGCGCCGCCAGGCCTTTGCGCCATTCATACCTTGATAAAAGCCGAGTAAATGGCGAGTAATATTTTTAAGCTGCACGCCGGTGGCGATCTGGCGCTCGCAATACACAATCATTTTCTCGACGATTTCGCTTTTCTGCGCCGCAGGTGAATCAAATAGCGCAGCGTGAGTCTGCATGAGCGTTTCGCTATCGTGGTAAGCGCTGCGACCGAGCATGACGCCATCGCAGACATTGAGCGCTGCTTCTGAGGCTTCGACGGTGGCGAGTCCGCCATTCATTACAAACGTAAATTGCGGAAAGTCTTTTTTAAGCTGCGCGACGAACTCATATTTCAGCGGCGGTACTTCCCGATTTTCTTTAGGCGATAAGCCCTTCAAAATCGCGTTGCGGGCGTGGACGATGAAAACAGTGCAGCCGCTTTCGGCGACGATGCCAACGAAATCGCGTACGAAATCGTAGCGCTCGATCGCGTCAATGCCGATGCGATGTTTCACGGTCACCGGAATCGAGACTGCATCAATCATCGCCTTCATGCAATCGCGCACCAACTCCGGCTCGGCCATGAGGCAAGCTCCGAACGCGCCTTTTTGCACGCGCTCCGATGGGCAGCCGCAATTCAGGTTGATCTCGTCGTAGCCCCATTTCTCGCCGAGCTTGGCGGCATGGGCAAGCTGATCGATTTCGCTGCCGCCCAACTGCAAGGCAACGGGATGCTCTTCTTCGTTGAAATCTAAATGCTTGGGCACGTTGCCGTGCGCCAGCGCGGCAGCGGTAATCATTTCGGTATAGACGCGGGCTTGTGGCGCGAGCAGGCGGAAAAAATAGCGACAATGCTTGTCTGACCAATCCATCATCGGTGCGGTGGTCAAACGCCAGGGGGAATGCGGGGTTGAGTTCAAATCTGTTTCAGTCAAAGAATAGCGGAGTACCTGCGGCGCAGAATTTGGCATTTTCAAGGCGCAAGCGCTGCGCCAAGCCGATCAGCGCAGCGATTTTCGCTTCGCCGCCTCGCCGCGCGCGGTGCATGGGGTTGATTTCGCCATTGTAGTGTGCCGTGTTGTAAAGTGACAGGCGCAGCGCTATCGGGTTTAATCTAAACCTCACGCTGCGCTCCTCAAGGTCAATCGGAACGTTTATCAATGGCCATACGCGTCGCGCTACATCACAAAACCACTTATCACTACGATCGTAGTATTAGCTTATCGCCGCATCAAGTGCGGCTGCGCCCTGCGCCGCATTCGCGCACACCGATTCTGGCCTATTCACTGACCGGCACTCCCGAGAAGCATTTTCTAAATTGGCAGCAAGATCCGTACGGGAATTACATCGCGCGGTTTGTGTTCCCCGAGCGCACGTCTGCGCTTAGCTTTACCGTCGATTTAATCGCCGATTTAACGGTGATTAATCCGTTTGATTTTTTTGTAGAAAAAAGTGCGGAAACTTTTCCATTCGATTACGATGAAGCATTGAAATTCGAGCTTGCACCGTATCTGAAGCCCGAGCCAACAACGGCGCTGCTGGGTGATTGGGTGCAGCGGTTTAAGGCTACGATGGCTGCGACGGCAGCGAAGCCGATGAACACGAGCGATTTTTTAGTCTTCATCAATCAGCGCTTGCAAGCGGACATCGGCTACTTGGTGCGCATGGAGCCCGGCGTTCAAACGCCGGAGCAAACGCTTTCGCTCAAGTGCGGGTCGTGCCGGGACACGGCATGGCTGCTGGTGCAAATCATGCGGCAGCTCGGCTTAGCGGCACGATTTGTTTCGGGGTATTTAATTCAGTTAGTCGCCGACGTTAAAGCGCTTGATGGCCCATCTGGCACCACGGTCGATTTCACAGATTTACACGCATGGACGGAAGTATTTATCCCAGGCGCAGGCTGGGTTGGGCTGGATGCGACTTCTGGCTTGCTTGCTGGGGAAGGGCACATCCCGCTGGCGTGTACCGCCATGCCCTCATCAGCTGCGCCCGTGACCGGCATGGCAGATTTTGCGAATGTCACGTTCAGCCATGAAATGACGATCACCCGCATTCACGAAGACCCGCGCGTCACGAAGCCGTACTCCGATGAACAGTGGGCAAGCATAGACGCGCTCGGTCATGCCGTTGACGCTCAACTTGTGGCCGATGATGTGCGGCTCACTCAAGGCGGCGAGCCAACGTTCGTTTCGATTGACGATATGGAAGGTGCGCAATGGAACATCGCCGCGCATGGGGACGAAAAGCGCGCCTTGGCCGGGCAATTGCAGCAGCGGCTAAAGGCGCTGCACGCTCCCCAAGGTTTTTTGCATTACGGGCAGGGCAAGTGGTATCCGGGTGAGCCGCTACCGCGATGGGCACTTAACATTTACTGGCGGGCAGATGGGCAGGCCGTGTGGCATAACCCATCCTTGCTCGCCACCGATGACACGGTTGATACCTTCAACGACAATGACGCGAAGCGCTTTGCTGCAGCGCTCGTAACCGAACTCGCATTGCCCGCAGGTTGCGTGATTGCGGCGTACGAAGACGTGATGCAGCTTTTGTTGCTGGAGCAAAAATTGCCCGCCAATCTCGACCCCACGCAAGTCACGCTCAAGGACCCCGCGCAGCGGCGGCGGTTAGCGCAGTTACTTGAAAAAGGCTTGGGTGCAGTTGCAGGATATGTCGTGCCGATTAAACCGAACGAAGCAACGGGCGGTTGGCGCACCAGCCAATGGCCGCTGCGCCGCGAGCGCTTGTATTTGACCGAGGGTGATTCCCCGATGGGGCTGCGCTTGCCGCTCGATGCGCTGCCGTGGGTGTTACCTGAAGACGTTGAGCCAATTTTTAATGTGGATCCATTTGCAGTCCGCGCGGCATTGGATGCGCCTGCAAAGGCTAAACGTAAAACGGCCAAAGCAAAGGCAGCGTTAAAAGAAAATCCCGACCCTCGGGAGGTGATTCACACCGCATTTTGCGTGCAAGTGCGCGCCGGTCGCTTGCATGTGTTCATGCCGCCATTGGTGCGTTTGGAAGACAGCTTAACGCTCGTTGCTGCAATCGAAACGGTAGCCGAAAAACTCTCCATGCGCGTGCGCCTTGAGGGTTACCCGCCGCCGTGGGATCCACGCTTGCGCGTGCTCGCCGTCACTCCCGATCCAGGCGTGATCGAAGTCAACGTGCAGCCATCGGCATCATGGTCAGAAATCACCGAAAACGTGACCACGCTTTATGAAGCGGCGCGGCAGACCCGTTTGGGCACCGAAAAATTTATGCTTGATGGGCGGCACACCGGCACCGGCGGGGGCAACCACGTCACTCTCGGTGGAGCAACGCCGGCCGATAGCCCGATGTTGCGGCGGCCCGACGTGTTGCGCAGCCTCATCACCTATTGGCAAAATCATCCTTCACTCTCTTATTTATTCTCTGGGGCATTTATCGGCCCTACGAGCCAAGCGCCGCGCGTCGATGAAGCGCGCGACGATGCGCTCTATGAGCTGGGTATCGCGTTTTCTCAAATGGATGAAGCCTTGCCCAAAGCCAAGCCGACCGAGCGCCCCTGGCTCGTCGATCGCTTGCTGCGCAACTTGCTCGTTGATTTGACGGGCAACACCCATCGCGCAGAATTTTCCATTGATAAGCTCTATTCCCCCGATAGCGCCACGGGGCGACTGGGCATTTTGGAGTTTCGCGGTTTTGAGATGCCGCCTCATCCGCAGATGAGCTTGGTGCAAATGCTGTTGATCCGCACGCTCGTCGCCCGATTCTGGCGCGTGCCCAACAGCAATACGCTGATTCATTGGGGAACGCAGTTGCATGATCGCTGGATGTTGCCCTATTTCGTCGCCCAAGACGTCGCTGAAATTGCCCGGGATTTGCAAGGCGCAGGCTATGATTTTTCGCCGCAATGGTTTGATCCCTTTGTCGAGTTTCGCTTTCCGCGTTATGGCACAGTGGTGTATGAGGGCGTTGAAATCGAGCTGCGCCAAGCCATTGAGCCGTGGCATGTGATGGGCGAAGAAGTGAGCCGTGGCGGCACGTCGCGTTATGTGGATTCGTCGTTGGAGCGGATGCAAGTGCGCGTGCGTGGCTTAACGCAGTCGCGCCATGTCGTTACCTGCAATGGTCGCCCGTTGCCCCTGCATCCCACTGGCGTAGGGGGTGAGTTTGTCGCGGGTGTGCGCTTTCGGGCGTGGGCGCCACCTTCAGCGCTGCACCCCACCATCGGCGTGCATGCGCCCTTGGTGTTTGATTTGGTGGATCAGTGGAGCAAGCGCTCGCTCGGGGGCTGCACTTACCATGTTGCCCATCCTGGCGGGCGCAATTACGATACCTTCCCGGTGAATGCTAACTCTGCCGAAGCGCGACGGTTTACCCGTTTCGTAGCGCACGGCCACTCTCCGGGCGCGATAGAGATTAAGCCGGAGCCGCTGAACCCCAAATTCCCCATGACCCTCGATTTGCGGTGGAAGCCGCAGTAAATACGGGCAGGCCGCAGGCGCGCGCCTGTGCCGCCTACAATCTCGAATTGAAAAATTTGCTCGAAGTCGTTTGAATGGTTGATTCTTTACTCACATCGTATCCTCTCGCCCAGCAGCGCTACGATGAAGCCTTTACGCCGAAAGATGGAGCACGTCCGCACTGGCAGTCTTTTCTGGATGACGTTGCGGACACGCTGCCTACGGTGATGGCCCATCGGGTGAAAACTGTGCAGCGACAGGTGCGTGAAAACGGCGTGACGTACAACGTCTACGCAGACCCCAAAGGCTCCGACCGTCCGTGGGATTTAGATGTTGTGCCGCTCATCTTGCCAGCGGCGCAGTGGGCACAGATTGAAGCCGCGGTGGTGCAGCGAGCCACACTCATGAATCGTTTGCTGTGCGATATTTATGGCGAACAAACCTTGCTCGCGGAAGGTCATTTACCTGCAGCGCTCATTCATGGGCATGCCGGGTTTTTGCGCCCGTGTCACGGGATCGCGCCGTTAGATGGCATCGCTTTGCATACATACGCAGTCGATCTAGCCCGCTCGCCGGATGGCGGTTGGTGGGTCGCGTCGGACCGCACGCAATCGCCCTCGGGCGCAGGCTATGCGCTGGAAAATCGTTTAATTATCGCTCGTAGCTTTGCTAAGCAATTCGGTGATTTGAACGTGCAGCGATTGGCTGGATTTTTCACCCGCCTGCGCGATAGCTTGGCACATTGGGGGCGCGCCTGCGCTCCCTATCAAGGCCAGCCCCTTGCGCCCCATGAGCGCCCGCTCATCGTATTGCTCACGCCCGGGCCTTACAACGAAACTTACTACGAGCAATCATTTCTCGCCCGCTACATGGGCTTTCCGTTAGTGCAAGGCAGCGATCTGACTGTGCGCGACGGCTTTGTGTGGCTCAAAACGCTATCGGGCTTGCAGCGGGTGCATGTGATCTTGCGGCGCTTAGATGATGACTTTTGCGATCCCTTGGAATTGCGCAAAGACTCTGCCCTCGGTGTTGCCGGTTTGACCGAGGCCGCGCGGCGGGGCACGGTGCTCGTCGCCAACAATTTGGGCGCTAACGTGTTGGAGACCGGTGCGCTACTCGGGTTTCTGCCCAAGCTCTGCGAGCAGCTTCTCGGCGAGCCGTTAAAGATGCCCTCGGTCGCCACGTGGTGGTGTGGAGAGCCTGCGGCGCTGGAAGACGCGATTGCCCAAATGCGGCATTTGGTTTTTAAGCCGAGCGTTCCGCAGTTGCGGCAAGCGCCTGTGTTTGGCGAAGATTTAACGATGACCGAGCAAGCCGCGTTCATCGCAACGCTACGCGCGAACCCGCAAAACTACGTTGCCCAAGAAATGGTGCGGTTCTCACAAGCGCCGGTATGGAAAGAAGCCGACGCCAGCGCGGGCACACCCGCCGGCTTGGGCGCGGCGGCGGTGAGCCTGCGGGTTTTCGCCTGCGCCACGCCACAAGGGTACGTCGTCATGCCCGGCGGCTTGGCTCGGGTCGCGACGGGGCCCGACGCGCGGGTAGTTTCTATGCAGCGCGGCGGCGGAAGCAAAGATACTTGGGTTATCACCGATGGCGCGGTGGATACCCGCACGTTAATCGCACCCACTATCGCAGCCCATCAGCTCATTCGAGGTGAGACCCGCTTAGCGAGCCGCACGATCGAAAATCTGTTTTGGTTTGGCCGCTACACCGAGCGCTGCGACAACACCGCCCGCTTAATGCGCCGCTGCATGGATAGCTTAATTGACGCCGCGCCGGATAAGCGCGGACATGTCTGGGACACGTTAGTGGCAATTTGCCGCCACGAACGGTTATTGAAATCGCCCATGCCCGAGACCGAGCGCAAGGGTAAGCCAGAGGATGCCCCGTTAGAAGACGCTAGCATTCAAGCCGCGCTGCTCAAAGCGTTGCACGATGAAACGGTGCCGGGCATCGCCTGCGACTTTCAGCAACTATTTAGAACAGGTTTTAATTTGCGGGAACGTTTATCCACCGATAACTGGCGTGCGCTGAACACCGCCATTCAATCCCTGAAAACGACCGACACCGACGTCAGCTTGGGCGACGCCGCAGCGCTGCTGGATGATGCAACCACTGCCATCATGACGCTTGCAGGCTTCACGCTCGACGGCATGACCCGCGATATCGGTTGGCGTTTTTTATCCACCGGTCGGCGTATCGAGCGAGTGCAATTCATGTCCACCGTTATCCATCACGCCCTGATGATGCCGCACAACAGTAACAAGGACTGGGCGCTTGAATTGGGCGATAGCCTCGTGACCTATCGCTCCCGCTACATGGCGCGACCGGAATGGATGCCCGTTTTAGATTTGTTGCTGTTGGATGAAAGCAACCCACGCGGGGTTGCCTTTCAGCTCGATGGGCTGTTAAGTAACTTACACAAGATTGCCGCCATCCACGGGCCTTGCGGTGAAAACATCATCGCCCCGTTGCTCCGGCAGCTACGCGCCCTCGACCCGCAACGCGATCTTCAACTGGGTAACGCGCATCTCATCGATCTCATGCAGCGGATTAACTCGGCTACTGCTGAATTATCGGAATCACTAACAGCCCGCTTTTTTAGCTACGCCGCACAGACCAACGATTTGATGCGTGCTAACACTGCCAGCGCAGCGAGTGCAGAATCCGCATGATGACGACCGCTCGCTTTCACGTTTTGCATGAGACGGTTTATCAGTATGCGCACCTCGCCGCGCTATCGCAGCAGCGTTTGCATTTAACCCCACGCGATTTTGATTTCCAACACTGCGAAGCGCACAGCATCGGCATTAGCCCGACGCCAAACGAAACCCACGATGCAATTGATTACTTTGGTAACCACAGCCGATATCTGGCCATTACCAACCCGCACGCTTCGTTAACCGTCATCGCGGAAAGCACGATTGGCTTGACGCAGCGCCCCTGCGAAAGTTTGATTCCGCATTCCATTGCGTGGGAAACCGTGCGCGACAGTTTGCGCAAAGTGGGTGACCCCACGCGGCTGGAGCCGATTAAATATCTTTATCAATCGCCCCACGTCGCGTTGAGCGAATCGCTAGCCGACTACGCGCGAAAAAGTTTTACGCCGGGCGCGAGCGTGCTCGCCGCCGCGCTTGATCTCACCTTGCGCATTCACAGCGATTTTGAATTTGATGCTACCGCAACCGATATCTCCACTCCGCTCTCCGAGCTTATGCAAATCAAACGCGGCGTTTGCCAAGATTTTGCGCACGTGATGATCGGTTGTTTGCGCACCCTCGGCATTCCGTGCCGATACATGAGTGGCTACATCCTCACCCACCCCGCGCCAGGACAAGCCCGGCTCATCGGGGCTGATGCCTCACACGCGTGGGTCTCGGTCTATTGCCCGAGTATCGGTTGGGTCGATTTCGATCCAACCAATCGTTGCATGGTTAATCTTGAGCACATCACGCTCGGTTGGGGCCGCGATTTCAGTGATGTGACGCTGCTGCAAGGCGTCATGCTCGGTGGTGGTGAGCAAACGCTCAAGGTCAACGTTACCGTTATGCCAGAATCAGAATGGAAACGGTGAAATGCCCGAAGCGTTGCGGGTGATTTAAAGACGAGCTCACATCGGCGCTCAGATGAAATCGAGCAAGCACAGAAACAAGCGCAGCTTCCTACGGTAGCGGGCGCAGGCGAGGAGGTAATCGCACGACAATCTCAAACACCGAAGAAATATGTGCTGGGCAAAAGCGTTATTTTTTGCGATAAGTGCGCAAAAAGTGCTCATTTTGCGCCGCAGGTATGGAGTGAATTGGCATTAGTAAATACCGGCATCCAGGCCTGCCGCAATCGTAGCGCCGATCTCGTTTGCGGTTGCGATGTCCGTAGATGCAAGCTCACCTTTGCTGCTGCCTGCTGCGCCACCGATGCGCCGCGCGATCACCCCGGCGTGTATGCGCTGCATGCGCCAGCCGGTGATGATCCGTTCCATCGCCATCATCGCGCCGGTGCCGTCGTTGCCAGCAGAAACCATGAGTGCGTAAGGCTTGCCCACCATCGCCATTTCGCACGGGTAAAAGCAGCGGTCAAAAAAGTCTTTAATCAAGCCAGACATATAACCAAAATTTTCTGGCGTGGCAATGATGAGCCCATCGCTGGCGGCAACGATTTCAGGTGAAATCTGCGCCGCAGGTATGAGCTGCGTAGAGACCTGCGGCGCAGATTGCTGCGCACCAAGCAAAGCGGCACGCGCGAGTTGCAGCGTGCCGCCTGATTGTGAGTGCGCAACGACGAGCAGGGATTTCTCCATGATTATCGTTGCGCGGTGGTCGCTATTTTGTTTCGACTTGCTGCAGCGGCTCTTCTTTCGCCTCGACCCGTGGTGGGCGCGGGCGGCGGTTGCCTGCGGGTGGCGGTTCAACGGCGCCGGAGGTAAACCCACCGGCTTTGGTCTCGACCATTTGCAGGCCACTGTCTGCCGGTAACGCAAATTTCGTCACGGGCGCTGGCGGCGTTGCGGTGACGACAGGCGCGGGCGCGGATGTCGCCGCTGGTGCAACCACGACAGGCGCTGGCGCAACCGGCGCACGCTCTACTGGCGCAGAAATCTGCGCCGCAGGTATGAACGCCGGTGCTGCCGCGACAGCTGCAAACGCCGCACCATTTGCGGACGCCGTTGGGCTTTCGCCCAAGGACATTTGCGCAGGTGCGCTTGCAGCCATCTCTGTTGCGCCATCACCTGCAGGGCTCTCCTCGCGCGTATCACGTCGACGGGGATCACGATCCCGACCACCGCGACTGCGACGACCACGACCGCCGCGCTCGCCACGTTCACCGCGCTCTGCGGGTGGGGCTGCGCCGTCGGCAGATATATCAACAGGTGAGACATTACTGACTTGCAAATTAGCATCTGCGATGACCGCCGCGGATGCGTCACTGCGTGGCTGCGATGCAGGGGCTGGGTTTGCGTTGGGTGCTGTCGCAGCGCTGTTTACTTTTGGAGCGCGCTCTTCACGGGGCGGGCGTTCCTTGCGTTCGCCACGTTCCTTACGCTCCTGCCGCGGCTCGCTGCGCTCAACTTTCGGCTCGGCGCGTTCGGTCTTTTCGGTGCGGTCGCCACGATCTTTAGTGTTGCGATCACCGGCGTTACGGTCACCACGCCCATTGCGGCTATTGCGGTCGCCACGGCTATTGCGGTCGCCGCGATCATTGCGATCACCACGCTCGTTACGCTTTTTTTCTTCCGTTGCGCTCTTAGCAGGCGCGGCGGGAATCACCGGCACGGGTGGTGGCGCATCGCCGAAACCAAACATCGATTTCAAGCTTCCCCAGAAGCCGCGCGACGGTTGCGCCGCAGGCAGATATGCCACGGGTGCAGTCGTCGGCGCAGGCGGCTCAATCACCGGTGCTGAGGTCGCTGGGGTAATCGCTTTTACCGCAGCCTCTTGGCGCGGTGCTTTGGCGTCTTGCTTGATTTCAGCGGCGAGATCAACTTGCTCAGGGCCTTTGGCGATTTGGTAGGAGACGGGCTGCGCTTCGCCGGAGTTGAGATCGTCGTGGCGCAAACGCTGAACGATGTAGTTCGGCGTTTCCATGTGAATATTAGGCACGAGCGTAACGTTGACTTTCAGACGCGACTCAAGCGCACGCACTTCTTCACGCTTCTCATTTAAGAGATAAGTTGCGACATCGACCGGCACTTGCGAGATGATCTGCGCGGTGTTTTCTTTCATTGCTTCTTCTTGGATGATGCGCAAGATGTGCAACGCGATGGACTCTGTGCCGCGAATATGACCGATGCCATGGCAGCGCGGGCACGGGTTGTGCGCGCTCTCGCCCAAGCTTGGTTTCAAGCGCTGGCGCGAAAGCTCCATCAGACCAAATTTAGAAATCTTGCCCAGCTGCACGCGGGCACGATCCTGCTTCAACGCATCGCGCAACGTATCTTCGACCGCGCGCTGATGCTTGCCTTCTTCCATGTCGATGAAATCAATCACGATCAAACCGCCGAGATCGCGCAAGCGCAATTGGCGGGCGATTTCTTCTGCAGCTTCTAGATTGGTATTGTGGGCCGTGGCTTCAATGTCGGCGCCTTTGGTGGCGCGGGCAGAGTTAACGTCGATGGCGACGAGCGCTTCGGTGTGGTCAATAACGATCGCGCCGCCGGAAGGTAGATTCACCTGACGGGCAAACGCTGATTCGATTTGATGTTCGATCTGAAAGCGCGAAAACAAAGGCACGTCGTCGTGGTAAAGCTTCACACGATTGACCGTGCCCGGCATTACGTGTTGCATGAAGCCTTTGGCTTGCTCGGCGACTTCTTCGGTGTCGATCAAGATTTCGCCAATGTCCGGCGTAAAGTAATCGCGAATCGCACGGATTACGAGCGATGATTCCTGATAGATCAGGAATGCGCCTTTTTGACCAGTCGCCGCTTCGTCGATGGCTTTCCAAAGTTGGAGCAGGTAATTGAGATCCCACTGCAATTCTTCGGCTGCGCGGCCAATTCCGGCGGTGCGCGCGATCACGCTCATGCCTTCGGGAATATCGAGCTGGGAAAGCGTTTCTTTTAGCTCGTTGCGCTCTTCACCCTCAATACGGCGCGAAACACCGCCGCCGCGTGGGTTATTGGGCATCAAAACTAAATAGCGCCCGGCGAGCGAGACAAATGAAGTCAGGGCTGCGCCTTTATTGCCGCGCTCGTCTTTCTCTACTTGCACGATAAGCTCAGTGCCCACTTTCAGGGAATCGAGCATCTTTTGGCGGGAAATATCGCCATCGGCTTTGATCGCAGCTTTGGCCACTTCTTTTAGCGGCAAAAAGCCGTGGCGATCAGTGCCGTAATTAATAAAGCAGGCTTCAAGCGAGGGCTCGACGCGGGTGATCACGCCTTTATAAATATTACCTTTGCGTTGCTCTTTAGCGGCAGATTCGATATCTAAATCGACTAGGCGCTGGCCTTCTACGATTGCGACGCGCAATTCTTCTGATTGCGTCGCGTTGAACAGCATGCGTTTCATGCGATTACTCCTTTTTGAGTATCGCGCTCAAGCAGCGTCTGGCATGGCAAGCAACCGAAAGCGCGGATTAATGCGCGATTCGGCAAAACGTTATCGAGGATCGGAGCGGCAGAACGGCAAACGCAGTAACACAAACTCAGCGCTCGGCCAAGCCGGGCGGGGATCGCGGTGCGATTGCAAGCGGGGCAGTCGTGTGAACTTCATTCGGCACGCGCCATGTTTTCTTATGTTCCATCTAATGCCGAGGCCGAAATAGTGGCGGGCTCGACAGTCATCATCTACGTTGTGTAATGCTTGCGGCTGCCTAGTGATCCCGCCGTCAGCCTAATTGCTGAACGAAAATGCGGGAAAACGCTGGTTGCTCGCTTACTCTCTTATTGCCAAACAAAAGGGGCTGGCAATGCGCCCCCGTGCGTTAGTGACGAAGCGCTTCGCAGCTTTATTTCCCTCGCCGAGCGGGGGCGGCGCGCGCTTTTGACCAACCACAGCTAAAATTCTATTACAAATGAATGACTTAGGCAAATCTGCTGAGAGCCTGCAGACAAACGCGGTGAACTATCTGACCATTGGCGAAAACCACGCCGGTCAGCGCTTGGACAATTTTCTCGTTCGCGAGCTCAAAGGTGTTCCAAAAAGCCATATTTATAGGATTATTCGTGGCGGCGAGGTGCGGGTCAATAGCAAACGCTGCGATGCTAAAGATAAGCTCGAAATCGGCGATAAAGTGCGAATCCCGCCGATTCGCGTGGCAGCGCTGCAGACCGATAGCCCACGCGCTGCGCCGCAAGGTCGGCGATTTAACCATCCGATTTTGTTTGAAGATGATGCGCTCATTGCCATCAATAAGCCTGCGGGTCTGGCGGTGCACGGCGGTAGCGGGGTGAGTTATGGCGTGATCGAGCAGCTGCGCTTGTCTCGTCCCGAAGGTGATTTTCTGGAGCTCGTGCATCGGCTGGATCGAGAGACCTCCGGCATTTTGCTCATCGCCAAGCGTCGCCCGGCGCTTTTGCGCCTGCACGAAACGTTGCGTGAAGACACCGAAGAAAAGCCCGACAAGCGCTACTTCGCTTATGTCCAGCATCGCGTGCCGCATGATCGGCAGCATGTGAAAGCAGCGCTATTAAAGTTTGTAGCGCCAAATAACGAGCGGCGGGTGCGGGTTGATGAAGGTGATGGTCAGGCGTCGCATACGATTTTGAATGTCGTCAAGCGCTTTAAAGATGCCACTTTGCTCGAAGCCGAGCTGAAAACGGGCCGCACCCACCAGATCCGCGTGCATTGCGCGCATATCGGGCATGTGATCGCTGGCGACGATAAATACGGTGATTTCGCTTGGAACAAAGCGCTCACTAAAACCGCACCGCCGTTAAAGCGCATGTTTTTGCATGCTGCAAAGCTCAGTTTTCCACACCCAATTTCGGGTGACGCACTGGTGCTCGAAGCGCCGCTCCCGCCAGAATTGCAACTCTATTTAACGCCGCAGGTTTAGCCCATTCATGAAACTCATTGTGTTTGATTGGGACGGCACCCTTGCCGATTCCACGACCAACATCGTTTTGGCGTTGCAGCGCTCTTGCGCAGATTTGGCGCTAGAAATTCCAACGGCTGCGCAAGCAAAGTACGTCATTGGCTTAGGGCTGCGCGACACACTGATGACCGTCGCGCCCAAGCTGACCGAAGATCGCTATCCAGAAATGGTGGCCGCCTTTCGCAAGCATTTTTTAGAATCTGAGCACGACATTGGGCTTTTTGACGGTGCCCGCGAAATGGTCGACGATCTCAATGGCCGAGGCGCATTGCTTGCGATTGCAACCGGTAAATCGCGCGTCGGTCTCGCCCGCGCATTGGAGCGGCTTGATTGGGCGAAATCGTTTGTGACCACGCGCTGCGCCGATCAAGGTCAACCCAAGCCTCACCCTGAAATGCTCTTGCATGTCGTCAATACCTGCGGCGCAGATTTAGCGAAAACGGTGATGGTGGGCGACACTACGCACGATATGCTGCTCGCGCAAAACGCAGGCGTGCGTGCATTCGCTTGCGGCTACGGCGCGCACGATTCCGAGCCGCTCGCGGCCCACAACCCCATTGCGCTCGCAGCAAGCGTGCAAGAATTACATCAACATTTGATTAAGTGGCTCGACCATGACTGATTTCGAAAATTCCCCGTCTACCGCATCCGCGCAAGACGTCACTTGGCAGCGTAACTTGATCGAAAAGCTCACGCTCGCCGGGCATCGCCAAGAAAAATCAAGAAGCCGATGGAAAAATTTCTTTCGCTTTTTGTGGCTCGCATTCGCATTTTTATTTCTTGCCTCGCTCATGGGCTGGCTCGATTGGACGCGACCGGACGGCAAGATGGCTTCAATCGATCATGTGGCAATCGTAAGGCTTGATGGCGTGATGGATTCTGAAGGTAAAGCGAGCGCAGACAACGTGATTGATGGGCTGCGCGCTGCCTTCAAATCATCGCGCAGCAAAGGCGTAATTCTGCATTGCAATACGCCGGGCGGCTCACCGGTGCAAGCCGGGCGCATTAACGCTGAAATTAAGCGATTGCGCGCGGCCAATAAAGATAAGCAAATCGTAACGGTGGTCGATGAGCTCTGCGCTTCTGCGGGCTATTATGTCGCCGTTGCAACTGAAAAAATTTACGTTGATCAAGCCAGTATCGTCGGCTCGATTGGTGTGATCATGGATGGTTTCGGTGCTACTGGCGCGATGGAAAAATTAGGCATCGAGCGGCGCACGATTACCGCAGGCGAAAATAAAGCGATGATGGATCCATTCGCGCCACTCAATCCAAAGCATAAGGAATATATGCAAGGCATGCTCAATGAAATTCACCAGCAATTTATTAAGGTGGTTAAAGAGGGGCGGGGCACGCGCTTAAAAGCGCCAGACGCTGAAGTATTCTCGGGCTTGGTCTATAGCGGTGAGCGCAGCGTAGCGCTTGGTATTGCAGATGGTTTTGGCGATATTGATTTGGTCACACGAGATGTCTTCAAAACTGAAGATGTGATCGACTACACGCCACAAGAAAATCCGTTTGATCGGCTCACCAAGCGTATCGGCGCATCATTTGGTAAAAGTTTTGCCGCCGCTTCCGGCATGGATAGCGCGTCGCTGCGCTGGCGTTAAAAAATCGACGACGCTTTGTTTAGTTCTTCACAAACTGCGCCGCAGGTAGAGAAATACCTGCGGCGCAGTTTTAAGCCTTGTGAGCGTATTTCTCAATCAATGATTCGTTCAATTAATGAGTTCATTGAATCATTCATTCATTCATTCATTCATTAGTTAATCGCCAGCATCCCTACGATTGCGCTCACCCGACCTGCTATGAATACAAAAACTGAAAGCTTCATCCCCGGCAAAGATGCTTCACTTGAATCGACCATTCGCACTTTGCACGCCAAGCTTGCTGCGCTGGGCATTACGATCGAGG
Organism: Betaproteobacteria bacterium; assembly: GCA_031430575.1. Classification (GTDB taxonomy): domain Bacteria; phylum Pseudomonadota; class Gammaproteobacteria; order Burkholderiales; family Casimicrobiaceae; genus JANMDS01. Next base: position 86,187 of record JANPBT010000062.1, read on the forward strand.
AGCGCAGCTGGTTAAATCCAGTTGATGGCATTTGGTCCGTACATATTCGCGATAGCGATTGCACGATACTTTTTGCCAACGGCAAAGGGGCGACCAAATTGGCTTGCATGGCCAGCGCGCTCGGTGAGTTTTTTGAGCGACTTTCCACCAACTATTTTTGGACTCATTTTTATCTCGGGCCCGAAGTCGCCGCTGCGCCATTTGTGCATTACCCGCAAGAAAAATGGTTTGCGCTGAAACCCTCAAAAAAAGCCCAAAAGTGGCCCAAAGAAATTCTCAATGCCGAGCTTCATAAGTTTTATAACCCCGACGGTAATATCGATGCGGCAAAGCTTGTTGACTTTAACTCGGGCAATGCCGAGCGCGGCATCTGCACCATCCCGTATACCCGCGAGCGTGATGGCGCGGTGACGTACATCCCCGTCAATATCATCGGCAATCTTTACGTGAGTAACGGCATGTCTGCCGGGAACACAAAATTAGAAGCGCGCACGCAAGCGCTCTCCGAGATTTTTGAGCGCTATATTAAAGGCCGCATCATCGCCGAGAGCCTTTGCTTGCCAGATGTGCCCGAATCGGTGATTGCCCGCTACCCGCGGATCGCCTCGGGTATTAAAGCCCTGCGCGAAGCAGGCTTTGGCATTATCGTAAAAGATGCATCGCTCGGCGGGCAATATCCCGTAATGAACGTGACCCTTTTGCACCCGCAAGATCAAGGCTGTTTTGCAAGCTTTGGCGCCCACCCGCGCTTTGAGATTGCCCTTGAGCGCGCGCTCACCGAGCTTTTGCAGGGTCGCGCCCTTGATACGCTCACCGGCTTTCCGAGCCCGGGATTTGATCTTGATGAAGTCGCCAGCTCGACCAATATCGAAATTCATTTCGTTGATTCCAGTGGCGTGATTCATTGGAAGTTTTTAGGCGATACGCCTGACTTTGAATTTGCCAATTGGAATTTCGCCACCACCACCGCCGATGATTATCAATGGAGCGTTGATCGCATTCATCAAGATGGCTTTGATATTTACACCGCTGATTTCACCCATCTTGAGGTCTACGGCTGCCGCATCTTAGTGCCGGGCATGTCAGAGATTTATCCTGTCGAAGATCTCGAATTTGAAAACAATGGCTTTGCCAACGATATCCGCGAAGCGGTGCTCAACTTGACCGATTTGGATGATGAAGAATGCAGCGATTTACTCGCCACCTTCAATGAATCGGGCATGGCCGATACCCGCCCGATTGCCAACATGATTGGTTTGGTGACCGATGCCACTTCCTCTTTCTGGGGTGATTTGCGCTTGGGCGAGCTCAAGACTTTGCTCGCATTTGCCAGCGGCGATCATGAGGCAAGCTTAGAGGGCTGCGAGTGGGTGCGCCATTTCGCGCAGATCGACGATGACCGCCGCCGGGTTTACGCGTGCGCGGAAGATTTATTAAAGCTCGCCGATACCGAGGGCGAAGCCCAAACGGGCGGCAGCTCCGGCTATTTGCCTGTGCTGAAAATCATGCATGGCGCAGCGGCGCTCGAAAAGGCGCAAGCACTCGTCGCGCAAAAAAATCGCTTCATGGGCTTGAGCGCGCCGGGTCTCGCGCTGCAAGGCTGCGATATGCATCAGCGCTTGTTGCGAGCCTATGCGAAAGTGGGCGCGGCTAAAGCGCGTGCGATCGCTTAATCGTTAGCAAATACCCGCGGCGCAGAATTGGCTTTTTTAGGGAAGTTACTGACATTGCTCGATTCTGCGCCGCAGGTATCGATCTTGCTGAATCAATTGATCAACCGCAATTATTTGGCGTAGTCTTCTCAAATGTGAGCTTACCTTTGATCACTCGCAATTCCCAGCCATCCGTGAGTTGTAGCCGAAAGTGTTGATCGGTTGTGATTGCGCGCAGTTGCCGCACGGCTTCGCGCGTGCGCGCAGCTGGCGGGAGCGGAAGCGCGTTGGTTACGAGCCAGCGGCGAAATCGTTCGATGCTTTGCAGGAGCGAAACTTCTTTCAAAATTTCAAGAGAAAGCGGCCCAATCTGCGCCGCAGGTATCGTCATTTCGTTAACGGTTTCCAGCGCCGCTTGCTGCAGCACGATGCTGCGCATGATCGCAACGCGATAGTGCGGGAAGTGAGCCTCGATTGCCGGGAGCACCTCTAGGCGCAACGCGTTGCGCTTAAAGCGCGTATTGGCGTTGCTGTCGTCTTCAATATGGGTGAGGCCGTGCGAAATTGTGTATGCGCGGATCCGCGCTTGCGGGGTCGCGAGCAGCGGCCGCCAGAGCGCGGGACGGGTCGCGCTCGCTTGCGAATATTCAGGCATCGCTGCCAGCCCGCGCACGCCCGCACCGCGCAGCAATTGCAACAGAAATGATTCAATCTGATCATCGGCATGATGCGCGAGCGCGACGATTTCATCTGCGCCGCAGGCATTATGAAACGCTGCGTAACGCGCTTTTCGGGCCGCGGCTTCAACGCTCACGCGCGGGCCAAGCGCAACTTCTACATGGACGATTTCAAGCGGCACGTTAAGCCGCGCACAAAGCGATGCACAAAACCCCGCCCAATCGTCAGCATGCGTGTTTAGGCCATGATGAACGTGCACCGCACGCAGCGATCTTGGTGCGCTGGGCGTGGCGCGCGTCGCCAGCGCATGCAAGAGCGCGACCGAATCGCAGCCGCCCGAAAGCCCAACAACGATGCGTGCGCCAGGAAGCTCATCATCAAAGAGCGGGAGGATTTTTGGAATGGGAGATTGCGGCTGCATCGGTGCAGCGCGCGCGCAAAAAAAGCGCGCTACGCTTCTTTGGCGCTACCGGTTGTGCCGTAGCTGCTGAGCCGTTCGCGTCGGCCACTGATGAGCTTCTCGGTCGGCAAATCAGAAAGCGCTTCGAAAGTCTCGACCAGCGCTTTTTTGAGATTTGCCATCATCGTCGCAGGATCGCGATGCGCGCCACCCAAGGGCTCGGGCACGATCGTGTCGATGAGTCCCATCGATTTCAGGCGCGTCGCGGTGATGCCGAGCGACTCTGCAGCATCCGCTGCTTTTTCTGCGGTTTTCCATAAGATCGTTGCGCAGCCTTCTGGCGAAATGACTGCGTAGGTGGAATATTGCAACATCAGTGTTGCATCGCCGACCGCGATGGCAAGCGCGCCGCCAGAGCCACCTTCGCCAATGATCGTGACGATGATCGGTACCCGCAATTGCGCCATTTCGAAAAGATTGCGACCAATGGCTTCCGATTGCCCGCGCTCCTCAGCGCCCACGCCGGGGTAAGCGCCGGGCGTATCGATAAAAGTGAAAATGGGCAAACCAAATTTCTCTGCCATTTTCATCATGCGCAGTGCTTTGCGGTAGCCCTCTGGCCGGGGCATGCCGAAATTACGATGGATTTTCTCTTTGGTATCGCGGCCTTTTTGATGACCGATCACGAAACAGGGTTGACCATCGAAACGCGCCATCCCGCCCACGATTGCGAAATCGTCGGCAAATAAGCGATCACCGTGAATCTCAACAAAATCGGTAAACATCGCGCCAACGTAATCGAGCGTATAGGGGCGACGCGGATGGCGCGAGACTTGCGCTGTCTGCCATGCGGTGAGATTTTTGAATATTGATTTGGTAAGGTCAGTATTCTTTTTTTCTAAGCGCTTGAGCTCGTCTGCGATATCCACTGGCGAGCCATCGTGCACGGCTTGTAGTTCATCAATCTTATCTTGCAGCTCTGCAATGGGCTGTTCGAAATCTAAGTATCCAGCTTTCATGGGCGCGACTTTAACAGGTTAGGGGCGATCAACTAAGCGCGCCCGTAAATATCTTCAAAGCGCACGATATCGTCTTCGCCGAAATAAGTGCCGACTTGAGTTTCGATAATCGCGACGGGCGTATTCGTTTTATTTTGTAAGCGGTGCTTGGTGCCCACAGGGATGAAAGTCGCTTGCCCGGGAGTTAAGGTGAGCACTTCTTCGCCGTTGGTTACGGTTGCGGTGCCAGTCACCACGATCCAATGTTCGCTGCGCTTATGATGCAGTTGCAGCGAAAGCGATGCGCCAGGCTGCACGACAATGCGTTTGACCTTGCAATCGTCTTTGTCTTCCAAGATGGTGTAAGTGCCCCACGGGCGGTGCACAGTGAGGTGCAGCTTGGTTAACGCAGCCCGATCAATCTTGAGCGCATCGACCGCGCGTTTTACGTCTTGCGCCCGCGATGCATCGGCAACTAAAAGTGCATCTTCGGTATCGATGATGATTAAATTATTGACGCCGACGGCAGCGACCATGCGCGTGCTTTGAACAAACAAATTTTTAGCATCAATCATCAAATGCTGTCCTGTTGTGCGATTCCCCATGGCGTCAGGCGCAACCGTTTGCGCTAACGCTGGCCATGCACCGACATCGCTCCAATCAAACGCTGCACGCACCATCGCGACGTTGGACGCTTTTTCCATTACCGCATAGTCAATGGAGATCGACGGCGCCGTGGCGAAAGTAGTTGCTTCGAGCAAAATTTCATTGCCGGTGCGCTTTGAGGCTACAAGCGTGGCCTTGGCAGCGGTCAATACCTGCGGCGCAATTTTCGTCATTTCAGCCAATAATCCACCTACAGGGAAGCAGAACATGCCGGAATTCCACGCAAATGTGCCTGCGGCGCAGTATTCTTGGGCTTTTGCAAGCGATGGTTTTTCGATAAATTTAGCCACGCGGTAAACCGCGCTGGCCAACGCTTCGCCTTGCTGGAGGTAGCCATAGCCCGTTTCGGGCGAAGTCGGCGCGATGCCGAAGGTTACGAGTGCACCAGAAATTGCGGCGGCATCAGCAGCGCGCACGCTGGCGCTAAACCCCGCAATATCATCGATTAAATGGTCTGCCGCGAGCACGAGTAAGCGCGCATCGTCACCAAATTTCTCTTGCGCGAGGAGTGCGGCGATGGCAATCGCAGGCGCTGTATTGCGACCCATCGGCTCTGAGACGAAAATCGCCTCGCCAGTATCGCCCATCGCGGCGAGCGCATTGCGGATCAAAAAGCTATGGGCAATGCCCGCGACAAAAATAATAGGGGAATCGCCTGCGGCGGAATTTGCAACGGCGCGGGCACGGCGCACCGTTTTCGCGATCAACGTATCGCCGTCAGGCAACGTCATAAAGGGCTTGGGAAAACCTTCGCGGGAGGCGGGCCATAGTCGGCTACCAGAGCCACCACAAAGAATGACCGGGATCAGCATCGTTTTCATTTCAATGGAGTGTAATAATCGTAGTTTAGTCGGGTTGCCCGCGCGGCATGGGCTTTATCCCGAATAAGCATAGACAACTTAGGAGCCATCGACATGAAAATTATCAAAAACGATGCGCGTGGTGCGGGCTTGCGCGTGGGCATCGTCCAAGCGCGCTTTAATCAAGCCATTACCGAAAAATTGCTGCAGGGCACGGTGCGCGCGCTGAAAGAGGCGGGCGTCGCAGACGATCAAATGATCTTGTTAACCGTTGCTGGGGCGCTTGAAATTCCCCATGCGTTGCAGACTTTCGCCGATGTCGGCGACATTGACGCGATGGTCGCGTTGGGCGCTGTGGTCAAAGGCGACACTTATCACTTTGAAGTCGTTTGCAATGAGTCGGCGGCTGGCATTATGCGGATCAATCTTGATTCGGGCATCCCTATTGGCAATGGCGTGCTTACAACTTACACCGAAGAGCAAGCCTTAGCCCGCGCTGATCAAAAAGGCTTTGAAGCTGCGATGACCGCCATTGAGCTGGCAGGCTTAGAAGATTTATTGGCCGAGGCGCTTGATGACTGAGCGCATTCCCGATATTTCGCCCTCTTTAATTGAGGTTGACGAGGCGCTGCCCCGCTATAAATCCTCGCGCCAGCATGCCCGTGCGCTTGTGGTGCAAGGGCTTTACAGCATGTGGCTTTCTTCTAATGATGCGCCGATGGTGCGAATCGATACCGAGCGTGCGTTGGGGTTTCGTGCCGCAGACGGCGAATATTTCCGTGCCGCATGGGCTGGCGTAACGGCGGCCCAGCCCGAGCTGGAAGGCTTAATGTTCAACCATCTTGATCGTACGGAAGAAGAGCTCTCGCCGATTGAGCGGGCGATTTTGTGTCTTGGCGTTTGGGAGCTGCGTGATCGTGTCGATATTCCCTATAAGGTGGTGATCAACGAAGCGGTGGAGCTTGCCAAGCGCTTTGGCGGCACCGACGGGCACAAATACGTCAACGGCGTGCTGGATAAGCTCGCGCCCTCCCTGCGCGCGCCAGAGTGGGCGGCTGCGCATCCAAGTCAATAAGGAAGAGCGCAATCATCGCGTGGGTGAATTTGATTTAATCGATACTTATTTTCGTCGCCCCGCAAAGCGCGCGGCGCTAGGCATTGGCGATGATTGCGCCTTGATCCCGATGCAATTTGGATCGACGAGTTCAGTAGCGGGTGAACTTCCTGCGGCGCAGTTTTGGGCGACCACGACCGATATGCTCGTGGAAGGGCGGCATTTTTTTGCGGGCGCTGATCCCTACCGGCTCGGCTGGAAATGCCTAGCGGTCAATCTCTCCGATCTGGCAGCAATCGGCGCCGAGCCGCATCATTTCTCATTAGCATTTGCCCTGCCGGAAGCCGATCCGGCGTGGCTCAAGCCATTTTCGCAAGGGCTTTTTGCGCTCGCTGATGCCCATGATATTGAATTGATTGGTGGCGACACAACCGCTGGGCCACGTACGATTTGCATCACCGCGACAGGTCTTGTGCCGCCCGCGCTTGCGCTCAAGCGTAGCGCCGCCAAAGCGGGTGATGATATTTGGATTTCCGATGAAATCGGGGGTGCGGCGTTGCAACTCTTTACCCGCTGGGGTCGTACCCAATTTTCCGCAGCGATACCTGCGGCGCAGATTGAGCACTTTTTAGTGCGTATGGAGCAGCCGCAGCCGCGCGTGGCGCTCGGTATTGCGCTGCGCGGGATCGCCCATGCCGCGATTGATATATCCGATGGGCTTTCTGGTGATCTCGGTCATATTTTGAAAGCGTCGAAATGCGGCGCAGAGGTGCGTCTCGCGCAGATTCCTGCGCATCCGTATTTGCGGGGATTGCTCGCGACTCCTGAGCGAAATTTAGCCGTGGAATGCCTGCTCTCGGGTGGCGATGACTACGAATTGATTTTTACGGCGCCACCATCTGCCCGCGGGCAAATTGAGAAAATATTGGCAGGCTTAGGTTTAGCTGGCGCTTGTATCGGCAAAATCGTCGCAGGAGATCAATTAAAAATTTTTGATGAAGATGGCAAACGGCTTATCGCGCCAAAATCGTTTGATCATTTCGCACCATGACGCCTCCTGATCATTCGCCAGAGCGCGCCTCCCAGCCTACCCTGCAATTTTTGTTGCGCCATCCTGCACATTTCATCGCACTCGGTTGCGGCAGCGGGCTTGCGCCCGTTGCGCCCGGCACGTTTGGTGCGCTTTTTGGGTGGCTAGTCGCCCGCGTGCTGCTCGATCACGTCACAACACCCGCTTACGCAGCGATCGTCGTCGCCTGCTTCGTTGCCGGTTGTTGGGCGGCAGCGGTAACCGGCCCAAAGCTCGGTCGGGTCGACCACGGTGCGATTGTGTGGGATGAAGTCGTCGCGATGTTGATCGTGATTTGGTTTGTGCCGTCGTCGTTTACCCTGCAAGTGCTTGGTTTTCTCTTTTTCCGATTTTTTGATATCGTGAAGCCTCCGCCAATACGCTGGTTTGATGCCAATATTAAAAATGGCTTCGGCGTCATGCTCGACGATCTTGTCGCTGCATTTTTTGCATTGCTCTGCTTGGCGATTTGGATGCGAATTTAGGTGACCGTAGCGCTGATTGGCTGGGTCTTGCTGGCCGCATTTCTACACGCCCTTTGGAATGCGCTGCTCAAAAAAGGCGGCGATCCCGTGCTCGATATTGCAGGCGTCTGGCTTGGCGGTTCAATTGTCGTTGCACCATTTATCGTTTTTTTGCCGATTCCTGCCGCGCCCGCATGGCCATTGCTATTGCTCTCCATCGTTGTGCATTTGTTGTATTACTTCGCGCTGATTGCCGCGTATCGCGATGGCGCGCTATCGGTCGTCTACCCGATCATGCGCGGCGTTGCCCCGGCATTGGTAACCTTGAGCTCAGCGGCGGTGTTGGGCGAGCCGCTCAGTGCAGTCCAAATGATGAGCGTTGCATTCATTTGCATCGGTGTGCTCATTTTGAGTGGCATTGGCACCATCTCGCTCGCAATTTCGGGGCGATCACTCGCAGCCGCACTCGCGACTGCGGCCTTGATTGCGATCTATACCGTGATCGATGGCAAGGGCGCTCGAGCCTCAACCAATGCCTTTTCTTACGTGGCGTGGCTAGCATTTTTGCAGGGCATTATCGTTGCGTGTATCGCGCTATACCTGCGGCGCAGAAATCGACCAAAATGGGCTGATTTTGCAAAAGGGCGCTCACTCGCTGGCGGCGCTGCATCGGTGAGCGCCTATGCGATTGTGTTGTGGGCAATGACGCAAGCACCGATTGCGCTGGTGGCCACGTTGCGCGAGACGTCCGTGCTCTTTGCGGTCTTGCTCGGCGCGTGGATGCTGAAAGAAAATGTTCCACGTCTGCGCTGGGCGGGCGCGATTTTGGTTGTTGTGGGAGTCGTTTTGCTTCGCGAAAATTAGCGATCAAACACTGCCGTTAAGCTTTGCTTTCCATAACGCCCACGGCCGCTCTATGATCGCTTCGTTGGTGGTCATCGCACCATGGGCTTCTGCTGCATTGAGGTATTTCACTTCGCCAAAGCGCATGGCCTCGCTTTGTAGCTTAGCGTTGGATTCGGCCCAAATCGCGCGCGCAACCACGAGCCTCAACGATGGCGCGACCGTAACCGAGCCGTGCCCGCGCATGAGCGCGAAGTGCGCGCTGCCCAGCGTTTGCGCGAGATGCGTGCCGAGTTTTCGGGTGCGAATGAGTAAATCTTGATGCAGACTTTCAAATTCCCGAATCTCAAAATTAGGTACGCCCAATCCTAAAAAGCCACTCATGTGGCAGATCGGTCGCAGCCTCGCCTGGGTGACACCAAACGGGATAATCGCGGGCGAATGGGAATGCACGATGGCAACGACATCGGGGCGCGCGGCGTAAATCTCACTATGAATGTAGCGCTCTAGATACGTCTTACGGTTAAGCGTATCTTGCGGCTCGCCTAAGTAATCGCATTCCAAAATATCGTTGGCTTGCACGGTCGCCGGTGCAATCGCGCGCGCAATCAGAAATCGATCATCGCGACCATCATGGCGCACGCTGACATGGCCGAAACCATCGACAATGCCTTCGTTGTAGAGGATATGGTTAGCGTCAACGAGGTCGTTGATCAGATTTACCGATGCGGTCGAATTCATATTTGAAAATTGTATGTACCTGCGGCGCAGATTGCGGCGTTTACATTCACTTAGACCGAAATCTGCGCCGCAGGTATTGAGATGAAGTAAACGAAAAAATTATTCTGGTTTGATGTTGATTTCGCGAATGGTCTTGGCAAAACGCTCGGCCTCAGATTGCAATTGTTTGGCCAATTCCTCGGGGGTTCCGCCAACGGTTTCAACGCCGGCGTTTAGCAGGGTCTCGGCGACAGTGCCCGATTTCAACGCTGCTGCAATGTCTACCGAAATCTGGCGGATGATTGCTGCGGGTGCGCCCGCGGGCGCCATTGCGATTGTTGTTGGTGCGAAATCAAAACCCGGAATGCTCGCTTCGCCAATGGTCGGAATATTGGGTTGCTGCGAAAAACGGCGGCTCGAATTTTGCACAAGCAATTTCACCCGATTGTCTTTTACGAAACCACCAATCGCGGGCAGTGCCGAAAAGAGCACCTGCACTTGCCCGCCCACCAAGGCGGGCGTGGCCTGACCCATGCCTTTAAAGGGAATGTGCACCATACTCAAACCGAGGGCTGCATTCATCGCCTCGGTAGAAAGATGGTGGGTCGAGCCGATTCCAGAGGAACCGTAAGCCACTTTACCGGGATTTGCTTTTACGTAGGCGATAAATTCAGCAAATGTATTTGCGGGAACCGAAGGGTGAGCGGTTAAAAAGAGTGGGGCACGGGCAATCGCGCCGACCGGGACAAAATCGCGGACTGGATCGTATTCAAGTTTCGCGTAGAGCGCAGGGTTGATGGTGAACATAGAGCCATCGGTGATCAAGAGCGTGTGGCCGTCCGCACCGGCAGCTTTCACCGCTTGCGCGGCAAGCGTGCCGTTGCCGCCGGGCTTATTTTCGACAACAACGTGCTGATTCCATTTTTCAGAAAGCGCCTTGCCGACAATGCGCGCGACCGTATCGGGAAATCCGCCCGGAGGGTAGGGCACGACGAATTTAACTGGCTTAGAGGGAAACGCCTGCGCATATACCGCCGCAGAAAGGGTGGATACGCAGATGAATGCGAGCGCGCAGAGCGCAGCCAATTTAAACCGATTAACCACGGCGGACTCCACTAATCTATCTTGAGAGCCAGTCTAGCGCAGTTTTTTGGGCACGGCATGTTTGCATTTCTTTTGTAACGCAATGCCGCGGCGCATATTGAGTTCGTCAACGAGGCCCAAACCATGCGCATTTTGCGCCGCAGGTCAGGCAAACGCGCAGGTGGATCTCGGCGCTAGGCTGAGTCCTCGACCTGCCCGCCGATCTCAACACCAAAAATCTAACCTTGCGCCCACGCTTTGCCGTCGCGTGCGAGCAATTGATTTGCCGCTTCCGGCCCCCAAGTGCCATTGCCGTAAGGTTGCAATAAATCAGCGCCAAATCCCGTGCTTAACGGGCTCGCCCAGGCACACGCTGCATCGACTTCATCGCGACGCATAAAGAGCGTTTGGTTGCCGCGCACAACATCCATTAGCAAACGCTCGTACGCTTCCGGCTGGGCCACGCCGAAGCTCTCGGCGAAACTCATATCAAGATCGACTGGCAACACCCGCAGCCCACCGGGGCCTGGCTCTTTGACTGTTAAGCCCAGTTTCACGCCCTCATTGGGCTGAAGGCGGAGCACCAATCGGTTGGCCGGTACGGTGCCAGAATCGGGCGGCAAAATGTTGTGTGGCACGGAGCGAAACTGGATGACAATTTCAGAGACTTTTTCGGGCATCGCTTTGCCCGTGCGCAAGTAAAACGGCACGCCAGCCCAGCGCCAATTTTCAATTGCGAGCTTGAGGGCAACGAAGGTTTCTGTGCGGCTCGGTTTGCCCAGCTCATCGCAGTAGCCGGTGTGACCCGCACTAGCAACGTATTGCCCACGCACCACACTCGCCGCGGTCGCTGGGGCTAAGGCGCGCAACACTTTTAACTTTTCATCCCGAATGGCATCGGCGGTAAACGCTTGCGGCGGCTCCATCGCGGTCAGGCAGACAAGCTGCATGAGATGGTTTTGCACCATATCGCGAAAGGCACCGGCACCGTCGTAATACGCGTGTCGCCCTTCGAGCCCGACTTTTTCAGCGACCGTAATTTGCACATGATCGATGTATTGCCGATTCATCAGTGGTTCAAACATGGCATTGGCAAAACGCAGTACAAATAAATTTTGAACCGTCTCTTTGCCGAGATAGTGATCGATGCGGTATGTTTGGGCTTCGCTGAAGGCTTTCGCCACGGCGTCATTGATTTCGCGGGCGCTGGCGGAATCATGGCCGATTGGCTTTTCAAGCACGATGCGGGCATTAGCAGTGTTGAGCCCGTGCGAGGCCAGCTTTTCGGTAATCGGCACAAAAAGCTCAGGTGCTACTGCCAGATAGTAAACGCGGATATGATCGTCGCGCTGCTCTAAGGCTGCTTTCAAATCCGACCAACCGTTGTCAGATTTAGCATCAACGCACACATACTCAACGCGCAGTAAAAAAGATTTCCAAGCGGCAGACTCAGTCAAAGCAGCGCCGTGAAATTGCGCTGCTTTCTGCGTCAGCATCGCACGATAGGCCGCGCTGGTGCTGGCTGAGCGCGATGCCGCCAAGATGCGAGCGCTCGCGGGGATCTGCCCATCACGGTCACGCGCGGCCAATGCCGGTAGCAATTTGCGCAAGGCTAAATCGCCGGTAGCACCAAAAACAACATAGTCAAACGCGGAAACAGGGATGGTGTGGGCAGTCATGGGTTCGCCGGAAATGCAATCGATTTAAAAGAGGGAAAATTGTCGCATGTCAAAATGGAGAGTATGCAACGTCAAAAAACAATTGTTTTGCTTTTCGCCGCCGTTATTGTGTCATTACCTGCGGCGCAGATTCAGGCCGCAGGCCCCAATCTTTTCTCCCAAAAAGCGCTGGTGATCGATGAGCGCACCAATGAAGTGCTTGTCAATCGTAATTCTGACTCGCCGACGCCAATCGCTTCAATCACCAAGCTCATGACGGCGATGGTTGTTATTGACGCCCATCAGCCGATGGGGGATACGATCGAAGTCACCGGCGATGACTATGATTTCATCAAAGGCTCGCGCTCGCGGTTGCGTGTTGGCAGTGCGCTGACGCGCAAAGAAATGCTGACCATTGCGCTGATGTCGTCTGAAAACCGCGCCGCGCATGCGCTTTGCCGCGCATTCCCGAGCGGGCTCGGCGGCTGCGTTGCCGCGATGAATGCCAAAGCAAAGGAACTGGGCATGGCGGCAACGACCTTTGCCGACCCGACGGGGCTTTCACCCAATAATCTTTCAACCGCGCAAGATCTAGTCAAGCTCATGCGCGCCGCCGAAGGCTACCCGCTCATTCGCGAATACTCCACGCAGCCCGGGCAAGATGTGCTGATGCAGCCCACGGGGCAATGGACGACCTTTGGCAACTCCAATAGTCTCGTTCGCAATCCAAAATGGAATTTGCACTTGCAAAAAACGGGCTATATCGCCGAGGCTGGTAATTGCGTCGTTATGAGCCTTACGCTCGCCGGTAAAAAGGTTTATGTGGTGCTACTCGACGCTGCTGGGCGCTACTCCCGATTTGGCGATGCCCAGCGCATCAAAACCTGGATGGAAACAGGCGAGGTCACCGCACTGCCGAAGCCCGGAAAGATGAAGAAAAAAATGGTGCGCAAAGTGGTTAAGAAAAAACGGCGGTAGCCCGTTATTTAGCGTCAAAAGTGCTCGAATCTGCGCCGCAGGTATGACGACCTGCGGCGCAGATTTCGTCGGGAATTGGCCTGTTACGGCTTCAAATGCGTGGCTAAAAATTTCTCCATCGCACCATAAAAATCAAAGCGATTTTCTTCGTTGTTAAAGCCGTGGCCTTCGTTTTCCTTAACCATGTATTCCACCGCCACGCCGCGCTTGCGCAAGGCGTCAACGATCTGATCGCTTTCGGCTTTGTTGACGCGCGGGTCTTTTGCACCTTGGGCGACAAAAAGCGGCGTTTTGATCTTGTGGGCGTTGAGCGCGGGCGAGCGCTCCTCAAACATCGCTTTATCTCTTTCAGGGTGCCCGACTTGCACATAGGTCATTTCTTGCATCGGGAGCCAGTAGGGCGGGATCGTTTTCAAAAACGTAAATAGATTGGACACGCCAACATAGCTCACGGCAGCGGCGTAGAGATCGGGCGTTTTGGTAATGCCCGCGAGCGTGGCATAGCCGCCGTAGCTGCCGCCGTAAATTGCGATGCGCTTGGGATCGGCAATGCCTTGGGCTACCAAATAATTCACGCCATCGGTGAGATCATCTTGCATCGTGCCGCCCCATTGCTTGAAGCTGGCTTCCCAAAATTTGCGCCCGTAGCCCGTCGAGCCCCGATAATTTGGCTGCAGCACAGCATAGCCGCGATTGGCGAGAAACTGCACTTCGGGGTTGTAACCCCAGCTATCGCGCACCCACGGCCCGCCGTGCGGATTGATAATCACCGGTAGATTTTTTGCAACTTTCCCTTTTGGCAGCGTGAGATATGCCGGGATCGAAAGCCCGTCGCGCGCGGTATACCGCATGTATTTCATCTCTGACATTTCGCTGGCTTTGATCCAGGGATTGAGTTCGGCGAGCTTAGTGAGCTGATCACGTTTCGCATCGTAGAGGTAACGCGTGCCGGGTGATCGATCATTGTTATAGGCCACGATCATCACGGATTCATCACGCGATTGGCTTTGAATGGTGACTTCATCGCCAGGAAACTTCGCTTCAAGCGTTTTATAGAGATCGCGTGTTGCAGAATCAAAAAAATGCTCTTTGCTGCGATCAATTTGGTATTGTGCGAGCGTCAGTTTTTTGTGTAGGTCTGACCATCCCGCAGACCAAACATCGACTTCTGGGTGTGAAAAAAGTACTGATTCTTCTTTCGCAGTCACCGGATCGAAAATGACCAAAGCAGCTTTATCCCGCCCGCGATTTGAAGTCGCATACAGTTTTTCGTTTTTAGCGTCAAAAAATTGTGGCCGGATTTCCTCTCTGAAATCTGTGCGCAAAATTTCTTTAAATGCAGCATTGTCGTTAGCCCGACTGTAGTAGACGGAGTTCACCCCGTCGGCTGCGATACCCATGCGCACGCGCCCAGCGTGATCGGTCACCCAGGCGGTAAAGTTACCCGGGTTTTGCGCGACTAAGGTTTCTTTACCAGACTTTAGATTGACTTTGTAGATGTCAAAAACTTCTTTATTGCGCAGGTTATGCTCAACCAAAATATGCTCTGGATCATCAATCAACGCATCGGTCACACTTGCGCGCACGCCGGGGTAGGGCGTGAGATCGCGCACTTCCCCGGAGCGGATATCAGCGATCACCACATGAAAATTTTCGTCCCCACCGAAATCTTTTTGGTAAAGCACATGCTGCGCGCCTTTGAAGAAATAATTGCTGATATCGCGCTCAGTCTCGTTGGTCAATTGCTTAACATTGCGCGCGCTACCCGCATCTTCAATCGGCTGCACGAAGATGTTGAGCCGATCTTTTACTGGCTTCATGAAACCGAGCGTTTTGCCATCTGCGGCGAGCCTGAAATAGGCTTGCTCAGAATTGCGAAAGAAATCGCGCATCGGAAATTGCTGCGCGGGCATGGCGCTAATCGGAGACGGCAGCGACGATGGCGAGGTGCTTGCACATCCAGCTAAAAGCGCTGCAATGGATGCAGCAGAAAAGTGGGCGATGTTGCGAGAAAAAGCGTATTTCATCGTTTTGAATGGCTCAATGTTGAGAATGTTGATCATGATGCATGCCGTCGGTCAAGAAGTCCACGCTCGCGCGACCGAATGCGGATTTCGCGGGAGCAATGGCGCTTTTTATAAAAAGTTGCAATCGATTGCATAACAATGCTACGATGGTCAAATAGAGTGCGCATGCCATCGTTTTGGTTTCATGTGGCAGGCACGATTTCGATAGTGCTGAATATTTATCTAGGATGACTTCTCATGCCGTTACGTGATCGGATTTTTGCTTTACTGCTTTTTTTTGCAATCAACGGCATCGGAAATTCCCGCGCCCAGATTCAGATGGATTTCTCTAACGCGACAGATCGCGCGGCGGCCGGTAAATACACCGCGCGCGCGCAAGATTGGCGCGTTGGTGGCGTGGTTTATCAGGTGTTGGTGGATCGTTTCGCTCCGCCTGCGGATGCAGAGGCGAAGCGTAGCTTGTATCCAGCGCCAAAAGTTTTGCGCCGGTGGGAGGAGCCGGCAGCGCGCGGAAAATACCTTGAGGCTGAAAAACTCTGGAGTCATGAGATCGATTTTTGGGGTGGTGATTTAGTGAGCCTACGCGGCAAACTGGGCTACGTGAAATCGTTGGGAGTGACCACGCTTTTTTTGAACCCGATCCACAACGCTTACACGAACCACAAATACGATGGTCTTGAGCTCAACGAACTTTCGCCCGAGATCGGTAAACGCGCCGATCTCGCATTGCTTGCGCGCGAGGTTCACGCGTTAGGAATGAAATTAGTGCTGGATGGTGGCTTCAATCATATGGGGCGCAATGCCCCTCGCTTCAAAGAAGCCGAAACCAATCCTCGTAGTCCTTATAGAGATTGGTTTGTATTTGGGCCCGGTCATCAAGGCGGTGCGCGCACATGGCGACAAGCTCAAAATTTGCCAGAGCTTAACTTTGAATCTGCTGCGGTGCGCAACTACATTTACGCCGCGCCTGATTCGGTCGTTCGCAACTATTTGCGTGATGGCATCGATGGTTGGCGCATTGATGTCGCGATGGATATTGGTTTTCGGTTTTTGTCTGAAATGACCGCGGCAGCGCATGAGACCAAGCCCGGCTCGCTCCTGCTTGGCGAGATCGCAAATTACCCAAAAGAGTGGTTTCCAGCGCTTGATGGCACGTTGCTTTTCCCGTTGCGCGAGCTTATCGTGCGCATCGCCGACGGCAGCATTGAACCGCCAACGGGCGCAGCGATGATTGCCCGCATGTATGCCGATGCAGATTTTGATGCGATGTTGCGGTCTTGGGTCTATTTAGATAACCACGATACCCCTCGGCTCGCCACCCGATTGCCCAACGTGCAAGCGCGGCAGTTGGCGCAAATGCTGCAATTCACGCTACCGGGTACGGTTAATCTTTACTACGGCAATGAGATCGATATGGTCGGTGGCGACGACCCAGAATCGCGCGGACCGATGCGCTGGGATCTGGTTGAGAAAGCGCCTGCGAGCATGGCTTGGTTGCGCGATTTGGTGCGACTTCGTGAAAACCATCGCGCCTTGCGCGTTGGCGATTTGCGCTGGGTCACCGCGCAGCGTTTGCTCGGCTATGAGCGCTTTACGGATCGCGCCGCCGATACCGTGATTGTGCTCATCAACCCGACCAACCAACCTATCAACGAGACCATCATGATCGCAAATTCGAAGCTCATGAGCGAGACGCAGATGCGCGATCTCGTGCCGGTCACTGGCGTCAAGTCTGTCGTGATGCGGGCAGGCTTGCTCACGGTGGATGTGCCCGCACAGGGGTTTCGCGTTTTGTCGCCCGATACAGGGACGCGCGCCGGAAATTCGCTCTATAAATACGTGCAGTAATGTACGAAACTCCCCATACCTGCGGCGCAGAATGATCGATTTTGAGGTGTTTTTGAAGATGCATTGCATGCCCAAGAGCTCAAATTTGGCATCAATCTGCGCCGCAGGTATGAGAAGCGCGGATGCCTATGCACGCACCGCGGGCGACTCCAGCGGCAATCCGCGACTACGCCAAGCCGTATAGAGCTCTAACGCGCGCAATTCCTGCGCGCCCGGCGGCGGCACGCTCGCTTGCATGCCAAAGTAGCAGGCGCGGATGCGGCGCTCCGCCGAGCCTAGCGTTTGCCACCCTAATCGATAGGTGGGGTAGCCAACGGTATGGCCTTGGCTAATGGTTTGGTTTAAGACGCACAAGCCCCAATTTTGATCGTGGCAAAGCGCGCAGGAGAAATTTTGCGTGCCGTGGCGGGCGAACCAGAGCGATTTGCCGTAGGCGAAGGCATGATCTCGATCTCCCTTTATGCCATCGCTGCAGCGGCGTGGATCGCTTCGCGCACGCGCACGTAGGTCGAGCAGCGGCAGATATTGGTCATCGCTTCATCGATTTCTTTATCGGTGGGTTTCGGCTTATCTTGCAGCAATTTCACGGCGGCCATGATCATGCCTGATTGGCAGTAACCGCATTGGGGCACTTGCTTTTTAATCCACGCTTGCTGTACTTTATGCAGCGCGCCGCCTTTGGCCAAGCCTTCAATCGTCGTGATCTCTGCCGCACCGACGGCACCACACGGGATTGAGCATGAGCGCACCGGCGCGCCGTTCATGTGCACCGTGCACGCGCCGCATTGCGCGATGCCGCAGCCGTATTTCGTGCCTTTGAGATTTAATTCATCGCGCAACACCCATAAAAGCGGCATTTCCGCTTCCACGTTTGCGCTCATTGCCTTGCCATTAATGTTGAAATCCATGATTGCGATTGCTTCGTTCAAGATTGAGATATTGTGTGCTGTGAATGGGGTTTATGCAACGCAGGGTTTCACCTCGCCGCGTTTAAACTGCGGTGAAAGTCAGCGCTTAGCCTTGAAAAAGTAAAAACCATCCCCATTTCGCGGTTATTGGTAAAAAACGCGGTAATTTCAATTATTTAGATCACAAATCGATGACGACACACGCCACTCCTCCCGACGATTCTGCTGAAAACCCTCAAAAAATAGGCGATTCTGCGCCGCAGGTATCTGCTTCGCCAGCACCAATGACGCCCGATGCTGCGTCTGAGCCCGCATCGTTAGAAGCGCTGCTCGCGCTCGCGCAGGCCGATGCCTCCAGCGCCAAAGATCAATATCTACGCGCGTTGGCCGAGCAAGACAATATCCGCAAACGTGCGTCAGTTGATATCGCCAGCGCCCGTGACTTCGCTGCAAAAAACTTCGCCATGGATCTACTTTCGGTGCGCGATACCCTTGAAGCCGTGCTAGCCGATCTAGTCTCTACTCCTGAGCAATTGAAAATGGGCGTTGACATGACGCTAAAGCAATTGGCCGGGGCTTTTGAGCGCAATAAGGTCAAAGAAGTGAATCCCGTCGGCACAAAGTTTGATCCAAACCTGCATCAAGCTATGCAAGAAATCGAATCTGATCAACCTGCGGGAACCGTAACGCAAGTGATGCAAAAAGGCTACACCTTGGCAGATCGCTTATTGCGGCCCGCGATGGTTCTCGTGGCGAAAGCCAAATCAACTGACGCGCCGCCCGTTTCAGGCTAGCGCGCCAGTCACCTTAAGGAAAACGTCATGAAAATTTTGGTTGCTGTCGACGGCTCGGCGACGTCTCTCAAAGCGGTTCAACATGCGGCGCGCCTCTTTGGCGGTGGGCTGCAGCTTACGCTCATTAATGTTCATCCAGATGAGCACCTCAAGCGCTTTGCCTCCACCGTGGGTAAAGATGCGGTTGAAGGCTATCTAAACGATATGCACACCGCTGATCTTAGTCAGAGCAAGGCGTGGCTCGACGCAAATAACATCCGGTACGACGTGATGTTGGGCCGTGGCCAAGCCGCGCAAACCGTTGCTGATGGCGCGGCTGACGGGAAGTTTGATGTCGTCGTTATTGGCGCAAAAGGCCGCAATAGCGTGGCTGATTTAGTGATTGGCTCGATGGTTACGCGCTTGATTGCGATCAGCAAAGTGCCGGTATTAGTCGTTACTTAAATTTTGATTGGTTGCAGTGCTTGAAGCGCCCAAAACCAACCCCACATTCATTACAAGGTTAATTTGCGCCGCGGGTATTACAAAAACCAGTGGCCACAGTAAAGGGAAATATCATGGGAAAAATTATTGGGATTGATTTAGGCACCACCAACAGCTGCGTCGCAGTGATGGAGGGCGGCAAGCCAAAGGTTATCGAAAACAGCGAAGGCGCGCGCACGACGCCCTCGATCATCGCCTATATGGAAGATGGCGAAATCACCGTGGGCGCGCCTGCGAAGCGGCAAGCGGTGACCAACCCAAAAAATACGCTCTATGCCGTGAAGCGCTTGATCGGCCGCCGCTTCGAAGAAAAAGAAGTGCAAAAAGACATCAATATGATGCCTTACACCATCAGCAAAGCCGACAACGGCGATGCGTGGGTGGAAGTGCGTGGTGTCAAAATGGCGCCGCCAGCGATTAGCGCCGAAGTGTTGCGCAAAATGAAGAAAACCGCCGAAGATTATTTGGGCGAAACAGTCACTGAAGCCGTGATCACCGTGCCAGCTTATTTCAATGATAGCCAACGCCAAGCCACCAAAGATGCTGGCCGGATCGCAGGCTTGGAAGTAAAGCGCATTATCAATGAGCCTACGGCAGCGGCGCTTGCCTTCGGCTTAGATAAAGTCAAGGGCGATACCAAAATTGCCGTTTACGATTTGGGCGGCGGCACGTTCGACGTCTCGATTATCGACATTGTGGAAGTAGATGGTGAGAAAACCTTTGAAGTATTGGCTACCAATGGCGATACCTTCTTGGGCGGCGAAGATTTTGATCAGCGCGTCATCGATTATCTCTGCGAGGAATTCAAAAAATCGTCTGGTATTGATTTAACCAAAGATCCAATCGCGTTGCAGCGCGTAAAAGCGGCCGCTGAGCGGGCGAAGATTGAGCTTTCTTCGAGCCAACAAACGGAGATCAACGAGCCCTACATTGCGATGGACGCAACGGGCCCGAAACACTTAACCTCCAAAATCACCCGTGCGAAATTAGAATCGCTCGTGGAAGATTTGGTCGCGAAAACGATTGAGCCGTGCCGCGTAGCGCTTAAAGATTCAGGCTTGAAATTATCTGACATCAACGACGTGATTTTGGTCGGCGGGCAAACGCGGATGCCAGCGGTGATGGAAAAGGTTAAAGAGTTTTTCGGCAAAGAGCCACGTAAGGATGTGAACCCTGACGAAGCCGTTGCCGTTGGCGCTGCGATTCAAGGCTCCGTACTTGCGGGCGACCGGACGGACGTGTTGCTTTTGGACGTTACGCCACTTTCGCTCGGCATCGAAACGATGGGCGGCGTGATGACCAAACTCATCCAGAAAAACACGACGATTCCAACGAAAGCGAACCAAACGTTTTCAACGGCAGACGACAATCAAACTGCGGTAACGATTCACGTCTTGCAAGGCGAGCGGGAAGTTTCTGCCGGCAATAAGAGCTTGGGCCAATTCAATTTAGAAGGCATTCCGTCAGCACGTCGGGGCACGCCCCAAATTGAAGTCACCTTTGATATCGACGCCAACGGCATCTTGCATGTCAACGCGAAAGATAAAGCGACGGGTAAAGAAAGTAAGATCACCATCAAAGCCAACTCCGGTTTGAGCGAAGAAGAAATCGCGCGCATGGTCAACGACGCCAAGGCCAACGAAGCGGAAGATAAAAAGCGGATTGAAGAAGTGCAAGCTCGCAATCAATTGGATACGCTCGTACACAGCGTAACCAAATCGCTTGAAGAGCATGGCGATAAGGTGGGCGAAGAAAAAGGCAAGATCGAAGACGCTGTTAAAGCTGCCGAAGAAGTATTGAAAGACCAAACTGCATCGACGGAGAAGTTAAACAACGCTGCCGAAGAGCTAGGCAAAGCCTCGCAGAAATTGGGCGAGATTATGTATGCGGATGCGCAGAAGGCGGCGGGCGGTGCTCCGGGTGGAGAAGCGCCTGCGGGTGAAGCTCCGTCGGGTGCGTCAGGTGGTAAGCCCGGGGATGATGCCAAGGTGGTGGACGCTGAGTTTACTGAGGTTAAGGATAAGAAGTAATTTGTTTTGTTTGAATTGGGCTCCTGCGGGAGGCGGATTTATCTGAGAGATTTCAATGAAGACGATTCCTAGGAAGCAGGCCGCCGCGATTTGCCATGTGTGTAACCGTGTCAAGAACAACGGCAACGGTAAGTATGATCTTCGAAAATGTAGTGGCTACGAAATATTTGTGTGTGATAGTTGTTTTGAGGGAAATTGGGATGGCTGGGGTCTCCATTGCGAGCCTCGTATTCTGGCGATTCTTGAGGAAAAAGGGCTGCTGCCACCGAAGCGAAATGCAAAAGGCTGGCTACCTCGCGAATTTCCGCCTGACGGGCGTTCGGCGTAGCCCAGTGGGACGCAGCGTTATTGCGCCCGATTCATGAAATTCGTGCGGCCAATCACTCATGATCGGTCAAACCGTTAAAAGGCCCGAAGACACTATCTAGCTTGTACGCTTTACCCATTTAAAAATTTTAGGGAGCTTACGAAATCTCGGCGTTGTACCATCACAAACTCTTTCAAGTTCGACAAAAACGTTTCACATTCCTGATAGAGCGCTTCAAATTTTGGTTTGTCGTCCATCAGAGTATAGAGATTTTGTGACATTACACGAATCGTTTTCCATTCCCATTTGTTTCCAGCGATGCCCTCGGATATTGCAGCGTAGATGACTAGAAACTTTACCGCGTCATCAAGGAAGCTCTTGTCAGCATGCACCCAGTACTGTTCAAAAAAAAGAGCAGAAGCAAGCACCTCTTCCCCGGCCAATATCAAATCATTTCTCTCATCTTTAGTTAAGTTTTTGTAGCGCTCATGGTCGCCGAGGCATACGCCGAGGAAGTAAAACCTTTCTGTTTTTTTTGCTTCCGTCGTAGTCAATCCACTTACTTTCCAAGCCGAAAAGAATCCCGCCATAGCTCTACCTGCCAATCTGTCCAATTATTTTTTTGTACTATAGCGTAACGCGCGTAAGGCGGACCCCGTAAGGCGCAATCTTATTGCGCCCACGTTCATGAAATCGGCGTAGCCGATCACTCATCGGAAGGTGGGCAGAAAAGCCTAGAGTGGGTGTAATAGGATTACACCCTACTATTTTCAAGCAAAATCGTGTGATGCCAAATTACATTCGAAATTGGGTGCCGGGCGGGACGTTTTTCTTTACCGTGAATCTGCTCGAACGCAAAGGCAACGATCTTTTGGTTCGGGAGGTCGATTTGCTCCGAGAATCGGTGCGTACCGCGAAGGCAGCACATCCGTTCGAAATTGTTGCGTGGGTCGTTTTGCCTGAGCACATGCATTGCATCTGGAAATTGCCAGAGGGCGATAGTGATTACGCTCTGCGATGGCGAATCATCAGGTCCCTGTTTTCGCGGGGATTGCAGCCGACTGAAGCGCGGAGCGAAGTTCGAGTCAAGCGCGGTGAGCGCGGCATCTGGCAGCGCCGCTACATTGAACACACCATCCGCGACGCGCGCGATCTAACAAACCATATCGACTATATTCACTACAACCCGGTGAAGCACCAACTCGTAAAAGCGGCGTGCGATTGGCAACACTCCTCATTCCACCGCTACGTGCGCGAAGGCACGCTCACGCAGGATTGGGCGGCGGGGCAAACTTTGGAAATAGCCGAATAAATAGCCAATACCTGCGGCGCAGATTAAGCCCTTTTTCGAACTTATCGCCCAAAAAAGCTTTTTTTTAACTACTGCAACGCATACTCAAATGTACTCACCACGCGCAAGCGTTTCATACGGGATGCGCCGTCGTCGGAATCACTCCCGTCGTCGCTCGATAGTCTGATCGCGCCTTGGTTAGCGCTGCGCAGCGTGCCTAACGTTGCGCCGGCTTCGGTGGCGAATTTGGTGGCTTGCTCGCGTGCGCTGCGGGTGGCTTCGCTGAGCAGTTCGCCTTTTACGGCATTAAACCCTTGCAAGAAAAATCGCGGGCCAGCAGGGCCTTCGCCTTCGCCAGCGATTTGTATGCCAGATTGGATGAGCGGGTCGAGCGCGAGCGTGGCTTTTTCAACCTCGATTACGCGCTTAGATTTCACCACCAATTGCCCCGTGCCATTAAAGCGAAAGGGTTGGTTGTTTTGGGCAAATTCGCGCGCGAGCAAATCTTTCACGTTGAGCGGGCGCACTTCAATTTCCGCATCGGTAAAGCCACGCGCTTTTAAAAATGTGAGTACTTTATCGCGGTCGCTCACCAGTTGTTGCTGCACTTGCCCGAAATCAGTTCCAGCGCGGCGAAACGAAATATTCCACACCGCAAAATCCGCTTCAACCGATTTTTCGGCAAGCCCTTTTACGGTAATCGTTCGGTTGTCTCCACGAAAGCCGGTGAGGCCTTTGCCCACCATATAGCCGCTGGCCGCGATGCCCGCGCCGACAATGGCTGCGGCTAGAAGTCTCCATGGCGCATTCATCACTTTTTTCCTCGTATTTGTGGACGTATTGTGCGACCGCAGATTATGCGCTCAGTCGCGCAGTCAGTTTTCGAGGGGCGCACACAAAAATAGGGTTGAGTACCAAGACGAAGCAAGATCAGCGAAGCAATTTTTGTCAAAATCTGCGCCGCAGGTATTGACGCAATGAGCCTACTTCGCCAACCCAAGCTTTTGGGCTAAACCGATGCGCTGCAGCTTGCCGGTTGCACCTTTTGGAATTTCGTCCATGATCAAAATTTTGCGGGGCACTTTGAAATCGGCGAGCTTGGTCGCGGCAAAATCGCGGATCTCGCGCTCGGTGGCCGTTTTGCCATCGCGCAAAACGACTGCCGCCGCGACGTCTTCGCCCAATTTTTCGTGAGGCACGGCGAAGGTAACGACTTGCGCAACCGCAGGGTGATCCATCAATACTTCATCGACTTCGCGCGGGCTGATTTTTTCGCCACCGCGATTGATTATTTCTTTTAAACGCCCGGTGAGCGAGATAAAACCATCTGCATCTTTAGTGCCTTGGTCGCCAGTGCGAAACCAACCATTGGTGTAGGCCTCTGCATTTGCTTTCGGGTTATTTTCGTAGCCTAACGTCACGTTTTCTCCGCGAATGACGATTTCGCCGATTTCGCCTTTTGCCAAAATCGCGCCGTCTTGACTCATGATTTCAACGTCAGGGCCGCCAGGAAGCCCAACGCTGCCGGGCTTGCGGATTCCCGGTGGCAATTGATTCGACGCCATTTGATGCGCCGCCTCGGTCATGCCGTAAGACTCGATCACAGGCGCTTGAAATACCGCTTCAAGCTCTGCCAAGACTTGCGGTGGCAGTGATGAGGATGAGGAGCGAATGAAGCGCAGCGGCAATTTACTGATCGTCTCGGCATTGTTGGGTGCGCGGGAGAGAATCGCTTGATGCATTGTTGGCACGGCGGTGTACCAATTAGGTTTTGCTTCTTCCATCCACCCAAAAAATTTCAGTGCGTTAAAGCCGGGCGTGCAGCAGACTTGCCCGCCGGCAGCCAGCGGCGCTAAGATCCCCGCGATCAGCCCGTGAATATGAAAGAGCGGCATGATATTTAAGCCACGATCACGGCTGGTAAAGCGTGTGGTCTTACCGATGTTGCGGGCGGAGGCGCAAACGTTGCGGTGGGTGAGCGGCACGATTTTGGGGCGCGAAGTCGTACCCGAGGTATGCAGTACGAGCGCGATTTCATCGTCGTGGGCGTGCCCGCCATGCGAAATCTGCGCCGCAGGTATGGCAGAAATATCGAGCGTAAATGCTCCCGCGCCTAATTGCGGATCTGCAACTAACTCAATAATACGAAGCCCCAATTTTTGCGCGACTGCGATCGCCGGCGATGCTGAGCCGCGCTCAACGATCAGGGCTTTCGCGTTGAGATCCGACATATAAAACTCAAACTCATCTGCCCGGTAACCGGGGTTGAGCGGGGCAGACGTTGTGCCCGCTGCCACGGCAATGAATGCCATGGCCATCTCTGGGCCATTGGGTAAGACGATCGCGACACGATCTTGCCGGCCAATGCCGATGGTGTTGAGCGCGACGATCGTTTTGGTAATGGTTTCGTTTAATACGCCAAATGTTAGTGGCTTGGCGCCAATGGCGGTCAGCGCAACATCATCGATTCGGGCATTTGCGAAAAGTTCGGGCAGTGTAGGCATAAAGTCTTTGATTAAAAGTAGGTGCGTTACGTCGTAAGCGCGGCTCTGCATTGCGTCAGTTCAATTGGTCAGTGCCTCAAAAACGCGAATGCGTCGATGCCGTCGTGCATGCAATGCGCGAACATCCATTCAGGTTTTTTTCAGCGCTGCGGCGATTCTATGCCGCGCTTTGGCTTGGCACTCAAGATCACATTATGGCTTGAGGGGCGTGCGTGCGACCCCACACGGGCTCACTTTTGCAGCAATCGCGAGCGTTCCTGCGAGTGCTGCTTGGCAGCGCTCTTGGCGTTGAATCTTAGCTTTTAACATCGTCGGCGAAATCGGTAATCGCTTGAGCGTGTCCTCGATGCGCTCATCGTAAAGCGGGTGCGCCGAGGCGATGATCATTTGATTGGTAGAGGCTTCCGAAAGCGCCCAGCCTAAGCCGGGCACGTCGTGGCCAGAGCGATCTAGGTTGAAAAGAAAGGTGTCTTCCTGTGCGTCGTCGGTGGTGCGATTGATGCGATCGGCCAGCATGTGTGCGGCTTTGGCATCGACCGCTTGCGTATAGGCGCTAACGATAGCGTCGATTGCACTTGCTTTACTTCCCGACGGCACGGCGTAACTCCAGCCGCTATTGACGATGATGATCACCGCCGCGCGCAGCTTCGGTTGTTCCGGCTTTAGCGTGTCGTTAAACGCACTGATTTCATCGATCACGTCGCTGATCGTTTCCATGCCACTGTTGTCAAAATAGCCGCCATCGAGAATCTGATGCACATCTTGCCCGGGTAAGCGGCAAGGGTTTACGCCGCGTCCATCTGCAAGTTGGCTACACATCAGGCGCGCGCTGCGTGCGATCGCGGCACCGGCAGTAATCGTGCTGAGGTCGTCGCCTTGCGCGTTTGGGCTCCACGGCTGCATCACTTCTTTTTGAAGCCCACTATTGCTAATGCGTCCTGCTGGGCTCACGACCGGAAAGCGTGCGCCGTTGTGCACAACGGTACTGACCCGTAAATTCAGAATGCCCGGATCATCGGTGCGCGCGATATAGGCATCCGGAAATTCGGCGGGTCGCAGCGCCAAGTTTGAGCTTAAGATGCGGCGTGCGGTCGCGGCGTCGGTGCCGTTGATGATGAGGTTAGGCAGCCACTGATCTGGTTTGCGATCTGCCCAAAGTGCGGCAAAGCTTCGCCCGAAGATATTGGACGCGATCGTTGTCGGGTCTGCCGTGGCAGTCCACGGCCGTTTGGCGCAGCGGAAGGGGCGCGCTGCATTGGTCGTTTCGCCGCTATGGTGCTGCTTTTCGGGATTTGGGGCACACCATGCAAAGCTGGTTTCCCAAGTGTGTTCGAGCGTATGGGCGCGATCGCTATTTTCACCGAGCCACCACGAAAACCCTGTTTTCCAAGCAAAATCGTGCCAACTGGATGGCCAGAGCGAACGCCAAAAATCACTATACAGCGTGCTCGCCAAAACCGGGGAAAGCGGCACGTCTTCAAGCACCCGGCGCATGCAGTCGCCTAGAAATACACCTGCACTCGGCGGTGGGCAGCCCGCGCGCAGACCTGCGATGAAGGTCGCCGCGCCGAGCCCGCCACCCGAGACGCCGCTGATCAGAAAAGTATGATCGGCAAACTCAGGATGGGCATCTTGCAAATCACCGAGCACAGCCGCGCTCCAATAGGCCGCGCGCAGGCCGCCGCCCGCAGCGGAAACCAGGTAAATTGGCACATCCTCTGTTGCGTTTTTGTCACTGCGTTTTGCGAGTGCCCTGGCATGAAAAGTGGTCAAAGACGCCGTCACGGAAGGCGCTTTCTGCGCCGCAGGTAGTGGGGTGAGACGCCGCAAATTGTTGTCGTCATAACGGAAAAACGACGACACAATCATCATCAACCATGGCAGCCCCACAAGACTGACCCGCAGCAAACGTTTCGCATGCAACGTCAGCAACAATCCTCCGAAGATCGTCCATGACGCTACGCCAATCAAAGTGATCGTCACCGACCCCATGAAGCGTTGCGCCATCATCTGATGTCGGTAAAACGTCGCGGTTGAAATTTCGCCTGCGCTTGATCCGCTCCATAAAAATATAAACCATAAGCAAAATGCAATGGCGAGTAATGCCCCAATCCAGCGCAATTCGTCGATCACAACAACTGGCGCGAGCCGTGTTGATTCCCGCATGCGGGAAGGGCGCCACTTTACGATGACCAGCAGCAAGAGTGCAGTAAAGAGCGCGAAGAGGTAGCCCTGATCAGGGCGCACCAATGCATCTAAGCCACGACAAACGCCGGATGAATCGGTGATGCAGCGCGAGGCAGAAATGCTGCGCGTATCCCGATCAATTGCGTGTATTTCTCGCGTGAGCAGAACCATCGGCCCAAGCGCAAGTAGCGCTGGCAGGCCATTGACCCAGCCCATCGCCACGATATCTGGGGGAAGCTCTTTGCGAACGTGCGGCCACGGCATGAGTAATATTCGGCGTGAGACCCACCAAATGGATAGACAGGCAAGCCCAAACCCAAATGCGATCGACCAGTATTGAACGAGCGTGCGTTCACCCGCGATGAAGATTTTGAGCAGCTCAGAACCCTGCGAGGTATTGCAGAAAAAGTAGATCAAAAATGCACTTGCCAACGCGGGGTATATGCAGCGCCAAAGCAGCTCAGCGATGCGCAAGGCGCAGTTAAGTCCCTGCGTGCAGTATTCTCGTAATGCTAAGGCCAAGCCCGTGCGTGCGCGCGCAGGGTCAAGGGTTGGATCGTCTGGGTTCATTTGCGCTCCCGTAGCCAGCTGATTAGTCAAGCTTAGCCGGTTTGGGCAAAAAAGCAATCCTGCAAATGGGGGATGCGAAAACCTTGAAAACCGAGTGCCCCAGCGTTGCATTTCTGCGCCGCAGGTATCGTGCGTTTAGACCTCTGGCTACCGAGGTGAAATGCTCAATTTGCCGTTGTTGGTGGCCAACGAATGCCCGAGCAATCGCGTCAGTGCGTAGACAATTTCAACCGTTGGTGTCGGCATGCCGGTCATCTTACCGAGCTCGATGATGGCGCCCGTCAGCGCTTCGAGCTCCATTTCTTTGCCTGCCTCAACATCTTGCAGCATCGAGGTTTTGTGGGCACCAACGGCCTCGGCACCGGCAATGCGTTTGCCAATCGAAATTTTGAATGTCACGCCTAATTTTTCGCCAACCGCTTGGGCTTCGGCCATCATTTTCGCCGCGAGATCGCGCGTGGGCAGGAACTGCGTGATTTGCTCCAGCGTGGCGTGGGTGAGGGCAGATATCGGGTTGAACGTTAAATTTCCCCAGAGTTTTACCCAGATTTCACTGCGAATATCTGTCGATACGGGCGCCTTGAAGCCAGCCGCGATCATCAATTGCGCCAGTGCAATGATGCGCTCGGTTTTTTCGCCACTGGGCTCGCCGAGCGTAAAGCGGTTGCCTTCGATCACTTTGACTACGCCCGGCGCGACGAGCTCAGCAGCGGGGTAGACAACGCTGCCGATCACCCGCTGCGGATTGAGTGCATCCCATAAAACGTGATTGGGGTCAACGCTGTGCAGTTTTGCACCTTCATAAGCACCGGCGAGTCCGTAAAAGTACCACCACGGTACGCCGTTTTGCATCGTAACAATCGTTGAATTGTCATCACACAATGCGTCAATTTGTGTGGCGACAGGCGCGACTTGATGCGACTTCATCGTGAGGAAAATATAGTCGTATTTGCCAGCGTCTTCAATTGTCGCCGCGCGCGCGGCTGTGCACCGCACTTGCGTACCGTCTTGCTCAATGAGTGACATGCCGTTTTTTAAAATCGCGGCCAAATTTGCACCACGCGCAATGAACGTGACCTGCGCGCCAGCATTGGCCAGTCGAACGCCTAAATATCCGCCAATTGCGCCGGCGCCAACGATTGCGATTTTCATGGTGGGAGTTTACGAAGTTTTGTAAGCAGCAGCGGATGAAACCTTGATTGCGATTTGCGAATACGTTACCGGGGTGTAAAAACATGGCGGGGTCATGAGCGCCATGGCATATAAATTTTTGACTACAGTTAGGAGAAAAACATGCTTGCATACGCCACCGTTGGAAGTCTCGATTTCGAAAGCTCGGCGAAGTTTTACGACGCAGTTTTGGGCGCACTTGGACACCGCCGTGTGCACGAATTTCCTGAAGGGGGATGGATTGCCTATGGCGATATCAACTCGGCGACGAATCCGACGGCGCAATTGCTCTGGCTGTCTAAAACACCGTTTAATGGCGCACCGGCAACCGTTGGCAATGGCGTGATGTTGGCGTTTGCTGCAATTTCGAAAACGCAAGTCGATACATTTCATGCTGCAGCGCTGGCCAATGGTGGCTCTTGCGAGGGCTCTCCGGGGCAACGCGATGCCTACGGTCCTGGGATGTATCTTGCGTATGTGCGCGACCCGATGGGCAATAAGTGTTCGGTAATTTTCCGTGACTGAGTTTTCAACGCGCAGCGACACTGGAATGTCGTGCGCGATGTTGCAGCGACTGAGGTTTTAGAGGCAAAAAGCGGCGACAAATTCGCCGTGTATGTGGTCGGAATTTGTATAGGTCGACTTGCGAAGATTGTAGAAATATGCTTTAATCTTGTTCTTGCTGAATGGGGCTATAGCTCAGCTGGGAGAGCGCTTGCATGGCATGCAAGAGGTCAGCGGTTCGATCCCGCTTAGCTCCACCACATTTTGCAGATGTTGTTCGTTTAAAGGCATAACCCGTGTTCCCATCGTCTAAGGGTTAGGACATCGCCCTTTCACGGCGGTAATCGGGGTTCGAATCCCCGTGGGAGCACCATTTTTTATTCAGGTTGTGATCGGTTTTAGTAAATTTTGAATTTGAAAGCCGCAGACTCTGCGGCTTTTTTATTTTCTACTCGCGCATTAGAATTTTGGTTTCTAATTGATTGATCATCTGCAGCAGTCAAGCGGGATTAATTTTTTCGATACCATGCGGTTCTGGCGATGCGCCTGATCGGTATACGCGTTGCGAATGTCAAAAATGCAAGGTGCGATCTTTGCGCAAGGTTGATGCCAGCGCACAAAGAATGTTTTTTAAGGTAACCACATGGCAATTGCTGAAAATAAGAGCTGTTTTTGGCGTAAATCTGCGCCGCAGGTATTGACGTTTTTGAGCGTTGCTTTTTTTGTTATTTGTGCAGTGCCCGCTTTTGCCGATCAGGTTTATAAGATCGTGGGCTCAGACGGCAAAGTGACCTATTCCACGACGCCTCCCGCTGAAAATCAAAAAGGCACGTCCCTGCGGATGGATGTTGCCGCTCCAGATGCGTCCAAAGAGGGGGCAAAGGTTGATGCCGGTAAAAAGGCGGCAGCCGTGAAAGAAACGCAGGTCGCGGGTGCGGCTAAAAGCCCGTTTGATATTGTTCGCGATTTTTTTCGTGGAAACAGCGATAAGACGGTCGTGAAATCAACCGAAAAGACGAAAATGGAAATTTCAGCTGCGCCGCTCCCTCCCGTTGCGCCGTCTTCTGCGGATGCCCCGCCTGCGGTCACGCTTGCAGTTTCAACGCCGATTTTTTTCTACAGCGCAAATTGTGGCGATTGCGCGAAAGCCCGTGCGTTTATGGATTCCCAAAAAATTAAACATCGCGCTATTGATGTCGGCACCGAGGACGGCAGGCGGGCACGAAACGAAGTTGGCGGCGGCAAAGAGGTGCCTTATCTGTTGATTAACGGCAAGCGAATCAAGGGATTTAGCCCAGAAGCCTACGAAATCGCATTGGGCGCGCGCTAGGGACGTTTAAATTATTTTGTTGTCGGCGCTAAGTTTCGTTAAACTCTTTCTTTACCTGCTGCCCAATCTCAAATGACAAAGTACGTATTCGTCACCGGCGGTGTGGTGTCCAGCTTAGGCAAGGGCATCGCCGCTGCATCTTTAGGCGCAATCTTAGAGTCGCGCGGGCTCTCCGTCACACTTTGCAAGCTCGACCCGTACATCAACGTCGACCCCGGCACGATGTCGCCCTTCCAGCATGGGGAGGTGTTCGTTACCCAAGATGGCGCTGAGACTGATCTCGATCTCGGGCACTATGAACGGTTCGTCTCCGCCAAGATGACGCAGCGCAATAATTTCACGACCGGTAAGATTTATGAAAGCGTGCTGCGCAAAGAGCGCCGTGGTGATTATTTGGGCGGCACAGTGCAGGTGATCCCACACGTGACCGATGAAATCAAAGCCTGCATCAAAAACGCTGTGGAAGGCGTTGATGTCGCGCTGATTGAAATCGGCGGCACCGTCGGTGATATCGAGTCATTGCCGTTTCTCGAGGCGATTCGCCAGCTTGGCTTTCAAGTTGGCCGCGAAAATGCCTGCTATATCCACTTAACGCTCGTGCCTTATGTGGCTGCGGCAGGCGAAATGAAAACCAAACCGACGCAGCATTCGGTGAAAGACTTGCGTGAGATTGGTATTCAGCCTGATGTGTTGATCTGCCGCACCGATCGCGAGCTGCCCGATGATGAGCGCGCAAAGATTGCGCTCTTTACTAACGTCGATCTAGATGCGGTTATCGAGTGCCGCGATGCATCGTCGATTTATAAAATCCCCGGTATGCTGCATGGCGAGGGGCTTGATCGCGTGGTCTTGCGTAAGCTGCACTTATCCGCAAAAGCCGCCGATCTAACCGATTGGGAAAATTTAGTTTCTAAGCTGGAGCATCCGCGCCATACTGTCGAAATCGCCATGGTTGGGAAATATACCGAGCTTAAAGATGCTTATAAGTCTCTCAACGAAGCGCTGATTCACGCGGGCCTGCACAACGACACGCGCGTTAACATTCACTACCTAGACTCAGAAGCGATGGTCGATGGTGATGTGACTGCGCTAAAGGCGATGGATGCTGTGCTCGTTCCGGGTGGCTTTGGGCCGCGCGGCGTCGAGGGCAAAATCAATGCCGCGAAATTTGCACGCGTCAATGCAGTGCCCTATCTCGGCATTTGCCTTGGTATGCAAGTCGCTACGATTGAATACGCTCGCAATGTCGTCGGGTTAAAGGGTGCGAATAGCACTGAGTTTGATCCAAATACGACCCACCCGGTGGTCGCTCTGATCGAGGAGTGGCAGGATTTTGATGGCAGCGTGCAGAAACGCACCGCTCATTCTGATCTCGGCGGCACGATGCGCAAAGGTGCGCAAAGCTGCAAGGCAGCGCCGGATTCACTCGCTGCGCGGGTTTACGGCAGCGAGACGATTACCGAGCGTCATCGCCATCGCTATGAAGTTAATAACCATTACGTTTCTCGCCTCGAAGACGCGGGCTACCGCATTAGCGCGCGCACCACGACTGAAAATTTGCCCGAGATTGCTGAAATCCCCGCCCATCCGTGGTTCATTGGCGTGCAATATCACCCGGAATTTACTTCGACGCCACGCAAGGGGCATCCGCTATTCTCAGCGTTTGTTCGCGCTGCGCTGGCGCACCAAACCATGCGTAAAGCAGGCAAATCTGCGCCGCAGGTATCAGCGTGAGCGCGTCGCTTTGTGGATTTCCGATTGGGCTTGACCAACCTTTTTTCTTGATCGCGGGCCCTTGCGTTGTTGAGAGCGAAGGGCTGCAAATTGAGGTCGCGGGCAAGCTCAAAGAAATGACGGCTGCCTTAGGTATCCCGTTTATCTTTAAATCGAGTTACGATAAAGCCAATCGCAGCTCTGGGAAATCATTTCGCGGTCCCGGCATGGATGAAGGTTTGCGTATCTTGGCTGAAGTGCGTCGGCAGTTGAATGTGCCCATTCTTACTGACGTGCATACCGAATCTGAAATCAAAACCGTCGCGAGCATAGTTGACGTCATGCAGACGCCAGCTTTTCTATGCCGTCAAACCGATTTTATTCATGCCGTCTGCGCCGCAGGAAAGCCAGTTAATATTAAGAAGGGGCAGTTTTTAGCCCCCAGCGATATGGAGCAGGTGGTATTAAAAGCGCGCGAAGTCGCACCTGATCAAACGATCATGGTCTGCGAGCGCGGAGCGAGCTTTGGTTACAACAATTTGGTCTCTGATATGCGCGCGCTGGCGATTATGCGCAAGACCAAATGCCCGGTCGTTTTTGATGCGACCCATAGCGTGCAACTTCCGGGCGGGCAGGGCACGAGCTCCGGCGGGCAACGTGAGTTTGTGCCGGTGCTCGCGCGTGCGGCATGTGCCGCCGGTATTTCGGGATTGTTCATGGAAACGCATCCAAATCCGGCTGAAGCGCTGAGTGATGGCCCCAATGCGTGGCCGTTGCAAAAGATGAAAGAATTGTTAACTACGCTTAAAGAAATCGATGCTGCGGTGAAGGCCAAACCGCTGCAAGAAATGGAATGGATCAAATAAATGACCGCTTATGTCCTTGCGTCGGTAGAGGTAACGAATCCCGAGCAATACGAGCAATACAAGCTGCTTTCTGGCCCCGCTGTCGAGGCCGGTGGCGGCAAATTTATCGTGCGCGGTGGTGCAATTGATGTGCTGGAAGGGCAGTGGGCGCGCAGCCGCTTGGTGATCATCGAATTTCCAAGTGCAAGCGCTGCTAAAAAGTTTTACGACAGTGAAAAATATCGCGCGGCGCGGCAAGCCCGCGCGGGCGCTGCCGATTTCAATATGATTATCGTAGAGGGAGTTGGACTGAATTGAGCGCAATTGTTGATGTGATCGCCCGTGAAGTTTTAGATTCGCGTGGTAACCCGACCGTCGAGGCGGATGTCGTGTTGGAGTCTGGTGTGAGCGGGCGTGCGGCTGTGCCCTCAGGTGCGTCTACCGGCAGCAAAGAGGCCATTGAGCTGCGTGACGGCGATGCCAAGCGTTACTTTGGCAAGGGCGTTTTGAAAGCCGTTGAAAACGTCAATACTGAAATTTGCGAAGCCCTGCTTGGCATTGATGCCCATGAGCAGAGCTACATCGATCATGCGATGATCGAGCTCGACGGCACTGAAAATAAATCTCGCCTTGGTGCCAACGCAATGCTCGCGGTTTCGTGTGCAGTGGCCAAGGCAGCTGCTGAAGAGGCTGGGTTACCGCTTTACCGCTATCTCGGTGGCGCAGGCCCGCTTTCGATGCCAGTGCCATTGATGAACGTGATCAACGGCGGTGCCCATGCTAACAACAAGATCGATATGCAGGAGTTCATGATTGTGCCGATTGGCGCGCCGACGTTTGCCGAGGCGATCCGCTACGGCGCAGAGACTTTTCACACGCTTAAAAAACTCATTAACGCGAAAGGCATGAGTACCAGCGTTGGCGACGAAGGCGGCTTCGCACCAAATTTGCCGACCAACGAATCGGCACTGCAATTGCTCATGGAAGCGATCGATAAAGCCGGTTACGTTGCTGGTAAAGATATTGTGATCGCGCTTGATTGCGCTGCCAGCGAATTTCACAAAGACGGTAAATATCATCTTGAGGCGGAAGGCGCGGCGCTGAGCTCTGCGCAATTCGTTGACTACTTGTCAAATTGGTGCGATAAATACCCGATCATTTCGATCGAAGACGGGATGGGCGAGCATGATTGGGACGGCTGGAAATTGCTTACTGATCGCTTGGGCAAAAAGATTCAACTCGTCGGCGATGATATTTTTGTGACTAATCCGAAAATTTTGAGTGAAGGTATTCGAAAAGGAATCGCCAATTCAGTCTTAATCAAGATCAATCAGATTGGCACGCTGACCGAGACCTTCGCTGCCATCGAAATGGCCAAGCGCGCGGGCTACACCTCCGTCGCGTCGCACCGCTCTGGTGAAACCGAAGATACCACCATCGCCGACTTAGCTGTAGGCAGCAATTGCGGCCAGATCAAAACGGGCTCGCTCTCGCGCTCGGATCGTACTGCGAAATACAACCAATTGCTGCGCATTGAAGAAGACTTGGGCGAGCGTGCACACTACCCCGGTTTAGGTGCGTTTTACCAACTGCGATAATTAAGCCTTATGAAAATCCTTGCCGTCCTCCTAGCGCTTGCAATCTTTGGATTGCAGTGGCCGCTGTGGGCGGGCAAGGGTGGCGTGAGCGCGGTCAAAAAGATGGAGACTGAATTCGACGAGCAAAAAGCCCGCAAAGATGGGATGCTCGCGCGAAATGTTGCCCTTGAAAATGAGGTGAAAGATTTGAAATCAGGTTTGCAATCCGTTGAGGAATATGCTCGCTCTGAATTGGGAATGGTCAAGCAGGGTGAAATTTTCTTCCAAATTGTTTCTGAATCTCCGACCAAAATCGTACCTCCGCGCACAGACGTGCCCGCAAAAAAGTAGCGTAATCTATGGCGACGTTAGCCATTGCGTCGCGGCGTAACCCGACGTTTACTGAGGTCCAAAAACTTTTTACTTCCGCGCGTGCGCTGCGGGCCGCGGGGCAATGCGTGCTTGAGGGCGAGCATCTCATCTCGCAATATGTTGCCCATTTCGGTGCTGTAGATACCCTAATCTGCGCCGCAGGCATGACCCCGCAATTTCCCTCCGCGCGTACGCTCGAAATTCCGGTTGCGTTGTTTGGCGCGCTTTCTGATTTGGCCTCGCCGCCACAGATGATTGCGCTGGCCCGTTTGCCCATTATTTCTGAAATACCTGCGGCGCAGAATGAGAAGAATTTCAGTGTGCTAGCGCTAGACGATGTGCAAGATCCAGGCAATGTCGGTGCTATTTTGCGCACTGCGGCTGCTGTGGGTATCGATGAAATTTGGGCTAGTGCAAACACGGCCTACCCGTGGTCGCAAAAGGTTTTGCGGGCATCACAAGGTGCGCAATTTGGCGTACGCATTCGAGACGGAGTCGATGTGGTTGCGCTGATCGGCACGACGACATCCGAAATTGTGGTGACTACGCTGGAGCAATCCATTTCGCTCTACGCACATCAATTTGGCGCAGGAAGTATCGTGTTTGTCGTTGGCAATGAAGGCGCAGGCGTGAGCCCAGAAATTCTCGCGCGTGCGACGACACGGCTGCGCATCCCCATGCGCGCGCCCGTCGAGTCGTTAAACGTCGGCGCCGCCACTGCCGTGGTGCTCTATGAGTGGGCGCGGCAATGCAAAGCACTTTGATTACGCCGCAGATACGGGCAGCACTCGCACGCGCGTGTGAGCACGCCATTGCCGCGCAAGAAGTGCCCATCGCGGCCGCGATTTTAGTTGGCGATCAAATCATAGCGCTCGCCCACAACCGCTGCATTACCGATCACGACCCGACCGCGCATGCAGAAATCGTTGCCTTACGAGAAGCCGGCAAAGCGCTTGGAAACTACCGGTTGTGCGATGCCACGCTTGTGGCGACAGTTGAGCCGTGTGCAATGTGCGCCGGTGCAATCATCAATGCCCGCGTGGGTAGAGTGATTTTTGGCGCACGTGATGCAAAGGCCGGCGCGTGCGGCAGTGTTATCGATCTGTTCGCGCACGCAAATCTTAATCATCACGCTACCGAAATCATCCATGATCCTAACCTCGCTGCCGACGCAACACAATCGCTACAGAAATTTTTTCAAATGAAACGCCAGCAACCTAAGCCTGCCGCGTTTACCGTTTTCGAGGCCGATTGGCGCGATGAGGCCGATCGGCGTGCATTGAGCAAAATCCGTACGGATGTTTTTGTCCACGAGCAAAAAGTGCCACAAGAGGTGGAGATCGATGCGTTTGATCCGCTTTCTTTGCATGCGATTGCCCGGATGAATAAGGACGGTGCAGCCATGGCAACAGGGCGTCTTTTGCCCGACGGCCATATCGGCAGGATGGCAGTGCTCAAAGCCTATCGCGGTACCGGCGCAGGCATGGCGATCTTGTTGCACTTGATTGAAAAAGCACGGGAGCAAGGTTTTGCTGAAGTCTTACTGTCTGCGCAAACGCACGCCGTCGGCTTTTACCAACACGCAGGCTTTACCGCTTACGGCGATGAATATCTCGATTGTGATATTCCCCATCGGATGATGCGCCGAGGTCTTTAAGCGATTTTGTAAATACCTGCGGCGCAGATTGAACGCCGAAAATCGGTGTATTCTGCGCCGCAGGTATGCTCTAAAGATGCATTAACGGCCAAGCCAAACGGCGCGCCGCTAGCAAACCCGATTGCGGCCTTCACTTTTAGCGCGATAGAGTGCAGCGTCAGCCTGCGAGATCAAGGTGGCCAACGATTGCGTCTCCGAAGGCACACCCGCCGCCACACCGAGACTAATCGTCACCACCGGACCTGCCGGCGAGTTGGGATGCGCAATCGCACAATTTTCACAAGCGAGCCGGATGTTTTCTGCGTGCCCCGTGGCGCTCGCATGATCAGAGCCCGGAATGACAATCATAAATTCCTCACCGCCGTAGCGCGCCGCGAAATCGCCAGCCCGGTTGGCCGCATCCCGGATCACATCTGCCACCGCCACAAGGCATTGATCGCCAGCGAGATGCCCGAGCGCATCGTTGTAGGCTTTAAAGGAATCGATGTCGATCATCACCACGGCTAATGGCGTTTGTAGCCGTAAAGCGCGCCGCCATTCCATCTCGAGCGTTTCATCGAGACGGCGTCTGTTAGCAAGTCCGGTAAGTGCGTCAGCAAACGATAAGCGCGAAAGATGCTCGTTTGCCAATTTCAGCGCTTCTGTTTTCTCGTTAACAACGCGCTCCATTTCGGCCTGTCGATTGTGGTGCTGGCGTGTGCGCAGCTGAAAAGCGCCGACGACGCTTGCGAGGGCCGCAAAAAGCGCAAGCGCGGCGAACCACAGCGTTTGGTAGAAACGCGGCTTGACCGTAATCGGCAGTGCTTCCGGGGCTTCTGACCAGCGCTGACCATCGATTGATGCGGCTAATCGAAAGCGATAGTCGCCGTGCGGAAGCGCTGGGAATGCAGCTTCGCGATTTTGTCCAGCATCGATCCATTTCTCGGTAATTCCCTCCATGAGATAGCGAAAACGCACACGATCTGCGTTCAGGAGCGTGCTTGCGGTGTAGCGAATTGAAAGCGGCACCGAGCCAGGAGGTAGGGTCACGCGCTCACCAATCGGCGTGCTTACACCGTTGACCATCACTTCTGCGAGCAGTGCGGACGGAGGATCTTCGGAGACTGGCAATCGCGCGGGATCGACAATGACCAATCCTTTGAGTGAGGGTAGCCAGAGGTGGCCTTTGGTATCGATGCTACCGGCTGATTGCAGCCCACCGGCGAAGGTTGTACTGCGCAAAATATTGCCTGCGCCAAATCCGATCGCATTTATTTTTGGGATGCGTCCCTCCGCAAAATCGTCTAATTCAGCGCGCGCGATGCGGTAAAAGCCACGGTTGCACGTCATCCATAAGTAGCCGGCGCGATCTTCGAGGATCGTTTGCGCGGACGCATCCCACAGGCCGTCTTCGAGGCGTATAGCGCTAAATTTTCCATTGCGATAACGGTTCATGCCGCCCCCGTTCGTGCCGATCCAGAGCGAGCCCGCGGCATCTTCGTAGAGCGAAAAAATCCACGAAGAAATCAAGCCGTCACGTTTTGTAAGCGTATCGAAGGCGCCATCGCGATAACGTACAAGCCCTTGACCCGCCGTGCCGATCCAGAGCACGCCGCTACGATCTTCGAGCATGGTCGCAATGCCCTCCTTGGGTGCGCCCGCTTCGCGCACTGGGGTAAAGTTTTTACCGTTGAAGCGTGCTAAGCCAGATGTGGTGCCTGCCCAGAGCGTACCCACTCGATCTTCAAAGAGTACGCGGACATCGACACTTGGAAGACCTTTGGCAGTGCCATAGTTTTCAATTTTTCCGTCTTTGAGGCGGGATACACCTTCGGTATACGAGCCCATCCAGATTGCGCCATCGCGCGCCTCTAGCAAAGTAGAGGACTCATCGGTCGCTAAGCCGTTTTTTTGCGTAAATGCAGTGATCTGATTGCCGATGATCTTGTTGACACCACCGCCTGCTGTCGCCGCCCACATCGCGCCGTCCCGCGCTTGGATGACTGAGCGCACGTTGTCGTGAGAAAGTCCCTCCCGCTTGCCGAGCAGGCCAAAAACGCGGCTACTCACGCGGCTCAGCCCGTTATTCCAAGTGCCTGACCATACGCTGCCCTCGCGATCAACCAGCATCGACCAAATATGGTCGCCCGCAAGCCCGGCTGAAGTCGAAATCGACGCAAAGCGGCCGTTGCGCATCAAGCTAATGCCCGCGCCCCACGTGCCGATCCAAAGATCGCCGACAGAATTGCGCGCGAGATAGGTCAGCTGATTGGTTGGCAGGCCATCGGCTACGCCGTAGACTTTAACTGCGTCGCCCTGCACATGCACCAACCCCGCCCCGGCAGTGGCCGCCCACACGCCACCGTTTGGATCTGCAAGGACGTGCCGCACTTCTGCATGCGGAAATCCGTTAGCCGGATTCATCACTTTAAACTTCCGGGAGTCAAATGAGACTAAGCCGCCGCCAGTAGTGCCGATCCAAAGCGTTCCGGCTTTATCAAATGCGAGCGTGCGCAGGCGATTGGTGGGCAAACCATCGTCAACGCTATAAAGCTTTGAAACGCCGTTTTCCCAACGTACCAAGCCGTTTTCGGTGGCCGCCCAAACGGCGCCATCAAGCGCCTGCGCAAACGCCCATACTCGCCGCCTTTGCGTAATTTCAGTTTCAAATGCGCTCTCGAAGCGCCCGTTTGTAAAACGGACCGCGCCGTTAACGTGACCGATCCACAATACGCCCTGAGCATCTTCCATAAAACCAAAGATCGGTCCGAAGATTTGTTTCGGCGCTGAATGTCCTTCAAAAGTCTCGAAACGAAGCCCGTCAAACCGCGCAAGCCCACCGTTGGTGCCGACCCAAAGGAGGCCATCGCGCGTTTGGTATGCGCTTTGCACCGTCTCAAACGGCAGCCCTTGCTCACGCTGCCAACTATCGATTTTGATTTGGGTCGGAGAAGTGGTGACCACGCTGGTTGGCTTAGCAGGTTGGGCACGCACACTCACGGCGCAAAAAATCGCAGACAGTGAAATTGCGAGCGTGAGCAAAAAAGCAGAGGCGAATCGATTCACGGTCGTCTGATACCGAAATTTCATTGATGAGATCAAAAATATGATTTTTAGATACTACCTTAGCGTTTGCCCAAAACACAACCATGATGCGTTATGTTTCTTGAAACTGCGAGTATCGACGCAACGTCGCTTTTGACCGATTCAAAAAGAACTTTGGGTATTCGCGGTGGAACACGGCGCAACACGATGGAACTGTGCGATTGCCAATGCTTTCAGGAAATGCGCCGCTAACCAGTACACAAAAGGGTATTTTTTGGCAAATTCTGCGCCGCAGGTATTCTTTAAGTGTGAGCCGGAATTCCCAGATTTGGTGCGCCGGGAACGAATCGGGCGTGCGGTTGGTCTGCAGTCG
Source organism: Betaproteobacteria bacterium (assembly GCA_031430575.1). Lineage (GTDB taxonomy): Bacteria > Pseudomonadota > Gammaproteobacteria > Burkholderiales > Casimicrobiaceae > JANMDS01. The sequence continues at coordinate 126,764 of JANPBT010000062.1, forward strand.
AGACCTCCACCCTAATTCAATTTGAACGGGCGGCTGAGGGCAAGCAACTTCTCGCTACCGTTATCAATTTGCAATTACTCTTTGCGTCGGCCGGAGTGAATCAGCGGATAACGCCAGGCGCATTTCCGCGCTATATTTAGCCGCACGTTTCCCCATTTCACTCAATTGAATAAGGCCGCACCATGAATACAGTTCTTGACCCCAGCATCGCAGGTGATGTGACCCAAATTGAAATCGATCAACGCGTCTACGATCTTTACGACGAGTATTGTCATGGGTATATCGATCGTCGCGAATTTTTAAAGCGGGCTTCTGCGCTCGCTTTGCTGGGCATACCCGCTCTGGCGATGGCGACTTCGCTGCTACCGCAGTATGCGAAGGCGCAAATGATTTCATTCACCGATCCGCGTATCAAAGCGTCGTATGTCACGTATCCATCACCCGGCGGCAATGGCGAAACGATGCGCGGCTATCTCGTGCAACCTGCGGGCAACGGTCCGTTCCCGGCAGTGCTCGTCATGCACGAGAATCGCGGGCTCAATCCTTACATTGAAGATGTCGCCCGTCGCGCCGCTGCTGCAGGCTTTCTCTCACTCGCACCCGACGGCTTAGCCCCCCTCGGCGGCTACCCCGGAAATGACGACGACGGGCGCACGCTGCAAGCCAAACTCGATCAAGCCAAGCTGCGAACCGATATGTTGAACGGCGCGAAGTGGCTCAAAGCCCACAAGCTCTCCAACGGAAAATTAGGCGTCACCGGCTTTTGCTGGGGCGGGGGCACGAGCAATTTTCTGGCCACGGCGATGGGCGCGGATCTGCAAGCGGCTGCGCCCTATTACGGCGCAGCGGCCGATACGGCTGGCGTGGCAAATATTAAGTGCGCCGTGCTTAGCCACTACGCGGAAACCGATCAACGCATCAACGATATGTGGCCCGTCTACGAAGCCGCACTCAAGGCAGGCAACGTGCGCTACGAAACCCATTTCTACCCCGGCACGCAACATGGATTCCACAACAATTCCACCCCGCGTTACGTCGAAGCCGCTGCCAAGCTTTCGTGGGATCGCACGGTGGAGTTTTTCAAAAAACATCTGAGTTAATCGGCACAATAGCCAATAAGTCGCAAATACCTGCGGCGCAGAAAAGGCCATTTTTTGAGGAAATCTCGCGGAATTTACCCTTTCTGCGCCGCAAGTATTGCGTCCACGATATCGTACGGTTGCGCGCCGAGCATATTGATGCGCACACGTTTCACGCAATAATATTTTGATGAAATCAGATATTGAAATTGCGCAGGCTTCCAAGCCAGCGCGCATCTCTGCGATTGCAGCAAAATGCGGTATACCCGACGATGCACTCGAGCCTTTCGGGCATTACAAGGCCAAAATTAATCTCGACTATTTGCGCACGCTGGAAGCCAAGCCCGATGGCAAGTTGATCCTCGTAACGGCCATTAGCCCCACGCCAGCTGGCGAAGGTAAGACGACGACGACCGTGGGCTTGGGCGATGCGCTCAATCGCATTGGCAAGCGCGCCGTGATCGCCTTACGTGAGCCGTCGCTTGGCCCCGTGTTTGGCATGAAGGGTGGCGCAACCGGCGGTGGCTTTGCGCAAGTCGTGCCGATGGAGGATATCAATTTACATTTCACTGGCGATTTTTCAGCGATTGGGCTCGCACACAATTTGCTCAGCGCCATGATTGACAATCATATTCACCATGGCAACGCACTCGGCTTTGATACGCGGCGCGTCGTTTGGCGGCGCGTGATGGATATGAACGATCGGGCGCTGCGCGAAATTACCGTGGGGCAGGGCGGGCCTGCGAATGGTTTTATGCGCGCTGACGGTTTTGATATCGTCGTGGCCTCTGAGGTGATGGCGATATTTTGTTTAGCTGCATCGCTCGAAGATTTGAAAGCGCGGCTGGGCAATATCGTCATCGGGTACACGCGCGAGAAAACCGCGATTCGCTGTAAAGATTTAAATGTGCATGGCGCGATGACGGTGCTGCTCAAAGATGCGCTGAAACCTAATCTCGTTCAAACGCTAGAGCAAAGCCCGGCGATTATTCACGGCGGGCCCTTTGCAAATATTGCGCACGGCTGCAACTCGGTGATCGCGACGAAAGCGGCGTTGAAGCTTGGTGATTACGTCGTTACCGAAGCAGGTTTCGGCGCAGATTTAGGCGCGGAGAAATTCATCGATATTAAGTGCCGAAAATCTGGGCTTAAACCCGATGCGGTGGTCATCGTCGCGACCATTCGCGCGCTCAAATATCATGGCGGAGTTGATGTGAGGCATGTCGGTCAGGAAAACCTTACTGCACTGGCATATGGCATTGAAAATTTGCAGCGGCACGTCAAAAACGTAATCGAAGTGTGGGGTTTGCCATGCGTGGTTTCAGTGAATCATTTCACGGCAGATACGCAAAGCGAGCACCTCCTACTGCGCGAGCGTTTTGCCCAAAGTGGCGTGCCGGTCATCGTTGCGCGGCATTGGGCTCTGGGTGGCAAAGGCGCAGAAGATGTGGCGCGCGAAGTCGTTAAGCTCTGCGAGCAGCCGTCATCGCTAAAATTTACTTACGAAGACGACGATAGTTTGTGGGACAAAATACGCGCTGTTGCCAGCAAAATTTATGGCGCAGCAGAGGTTACGGCAGATGCAAAAGTCCGCACCCAAATTGCAGAGTTACAAGCGGCGGGCTATGGCAAATTTCCAGTGTGTATCGCAAAAACCCAATACTCGTTTTCGAGCGACCCCACGCTGCGTGGCGCGCCGACCGGCCATATCGTCACCGTACGCGAAGTGCGCTTGTCCGCAGGGGCAGAGTTTGTAGTGATGATTTGCGGCGACGTGATGACGATGCCCGGTCTACCGAAAGAGCCCTCAGCACTCAAGATTGATATTGATGCGCAGGGCAAAGTCGTCGGGTTGTTCTAGTCGAGTTGTGTCGTTAAAGATGAAAACCAATCGGGTGGCCTCGGGTGGGCTAAACGATTCCTTACTCGATTGCTCGCATTCTGGGCTCGAGGGTCACGCAATGGTCGAATCCAAAAAAGAAGATCTGATTGGGCAGGTGAACGCACTTACACCGGACTTTGAGCAAGCGGTAGATGGCCTAGCGACTGAAAAAAATGTGGTCAGTGTTCGCAATTTCGGCTTGGCAGCGGGCATCGAGCTTGCGCCCCGCGACGGTGCAATCGGGCAGCGCGGGGCCGATGCCAAAGGCCGCGCCTTCTACCACGGTCTACTCACCCGCGCCCCCGGCGATACGCTAGTACTCGCGCCGCCGTTTGTGAGCCAGCCCGCCGATATTGATCGCGCGCTTGAGCGCTTGTGTTGCGCGATTCGGGATACGCCGTAAGGACGCCGAAAGACTTAGTATTTTCGGTCGGGAGCGACCGATTTCAGAAAATACTTTTGCTCGCGTATCTCGCCTTTCGTGGTGAATCCACGACCCGGCAAGGCGTAAAAAAGCGTTTTCACCCCCTCGATTCAAGGCGTAGAAAAAAGCGGCGAAGCGGCCAACGTAGCGACCTCAATGAGAACCCGATGGCGTTTACGTAAACTGTTAATGTTTCGTGCGCGCGCCTCGTGCGCCCCTTTTTTTGAGCCCCATGGATTTTTTAGACCTTAAAACTGCGCCGCAGGTATCTGGCACGATTGTGTTGCCGGGATCAAAGAGCATTTCTAACCGCGCATTGCTGCTTGCCGCACTCTCGCATGGTCAGACGACGCTGACCAATTTGCTTGATTCCGACGACACGCGGGTGATGCGTGATGCGCTTGCGCTTTTGGGGGTCGGGTTTTCGCAGGCCGGTCATGCCATTACGATTGCTGGCTGCGGCGGGCAATTTCCCAAACCCTGGGGCGCAATATTCGTCGGCAATGCAGGCACCGCAGCGCGCTCGCTGGTGGCCACGCTCGCCCTTGCCGGTGGCGATTTCACGGTTGATGGTGTTGCGCGCATGCGCGAGCGCCCGATTGGAGACTTAGTGGATGCGCTACGCTCAATCGGTGCCCAGATTACTTACGCGGGGCAAGAAGGATTTCCGCCGCTCTCGATTGGTCGCAGCGCGATCGATTTGAGCAAGCCTATCCCGGTGCGCGGTGATGTTTCGTCGCAATTTCTGACAGGGCTTTTACTTGCGCTTCCGATGGTTACCCGTGCGCAAAATCTCACCGCCACGGTCGAGGTGATTGGCGCGCTCATTTCCAAGCCGTACATCGAGATTACGTTAGCGATGATGCGGTCTTTTGGCGTCAATGTTGTGCGCGAGGATTGGCAAAAATTTACGATACCTGCGGCGCAATATATTTCGCCTCGCGCCTATGCGGTGGAAGGCGATGCATCGTCAGCCTCCTATTTTCTCGCAGCGGGCGCGATTGCGGGAGATGTCACCGTGAAAGGCGTGGGCGAGGGCGCGTTGCAGGGTGATGTTGCTTTCGTAGCACCGCTGCGCGCGATGGGAGCGACCATCACGTATGGTGCAGATTGGATGCGTGCGCAAAAGGCAACGCAACTTAAAGGCATCGATTTCGATGCGAACGCAATTCCCGACGCCGCGATGACTTTAGTGCCTTTGGCGATGTTTGCGCAGGGTGAAACGATCATCCGCAATATTGCGAGTTGGCGGGTTAAAGAGACCGACCGTATCAAGGCGATGGCCGCAGAGGCGCGTAAATTCGGGGCAACGGTTGTGGAGGGCGAAGATTTCATTCGCGTCATACCTGCGGCGCAGATTGTGACCCCGAGCGCTGGAATCGATACTTACGACGACCATCGGATTGCCATGTGCTTTTCGCTCATGAGCTTAGGCGTAAAGGGTGTGGCTACGCGGATCAACGAGCCAAAATGCGTCAACAAGACGTTTCCAGAGTATTTCGCCCGCCTTGCTGATCTGCAGCAATGCTGATTCCGCACATCACCGTCGACGGCCCAACCGCGTCCGGTAAGGGCACCGTGGCCCAGCTCGTCGCAGCCCAGCTCGGCTGGCATTATTTAGATTCGGGCGCAATTTACCGCGCCTGTGCACTTTTTGCCATGGATGAAGATATTGCGTTGGCCAATCTCCAAGGGGTCGCGATTGCAGGCGCAAGCCTTCCGCTCCGGTTTGAGATCGGCGGGCGCGTTTTCTTGCGCCACGACGACGTTACGGAGGCGATTCGCGCGGAAGCTGTTGGCAACGCCGCGTCGCAGATTGCGGTTGCGCCGCAGGTAAGGGCGGCGCTTTTGCAGCGTCAGCGTGACTTTTTACGCGCGCCGGGGCTGGTCACCGATGGCCGGGATATGGGCACGGTTGTATTCCCGGCCGCGCCGTTGAAGGTTTATCTGACGGCGAGCGTTAACGCGCGTGCCCAGCGCCGCTATAACCAGTTGATCGAAAAGGGAAAATCGGTCATAATGGCGGACTTAGTTCGAGATTTAGTCGAACGGGATCGCCGCGACGCAGAGCGCGCGACAGCGCCGCTTAAAGCCGCTGTTGACGCTCTGATGCTCGATACCAGCCAGATGAGCGCCGCGCAAGCCGCCGCGCAAATTTTGAGTTGGTGGAAATCCCGCACGAATCGCCTCTCGATTTAAACCGCTTTCGCCGCCCTGATCATGGGGCGCGGTGGCACGATCCGCGTGACCGCTTGACCTCACACTTTTGTGAAGAGCGTACCCCACGATGGCATCTGGAATCACATCAATGGCAACTGCCGCAGTAGCAAAAACAGCACCCGCAAAACCTGTCTACGCCCCCGATTCTTTCGGTGCGATGTTTGAGGAAAGCTTAGCCCGTCAAGAGATGCGCGAAGGCGAACTGATTACCGCCGAGGTCACCCGTGTTGACTACAACATGGTCGTGGTAAACGCTGGTTTGAAATCGGAATCGTACATTCCAATCGAAGAATTTAAGAGCGACAAAGGCGAGCTCGAGGTTAAAGAGGGCGATTTTGTGCAAGTCGCCATCCAAAGCATCGAAAACGGCTTCGGTGAAACGCGCCTTTCGCGCGACATCGCCAAGCGCTTGTCGGCATGGCATAACCTTGAGTTGGCTATGGAGCAGGGCGAAATCGTAAAAGGCTTCGTCAATGGCAAAGTCAAAGGCGGCCTGACTGTCTTGGTCAATGGCATCCGTGCATTCTTGCCCGGCTCGTTGGTTGACGTGCGTCCCGTTAAAGATACCTCTCCTTATGAAAATAAAGAGATGGAATTCAAAGTCATTAAGCTTGATAAAAAGCGTAACAACGTGGTCGTCTCCCGCCGCGCGGTGGTAGAGCAGAGCATGGGCGCTGAGCGCGAGAAAATGATGAGCGAATTGAGCGAAGGCTCGATCGTTAAAGGCATTGTTAAAAATATCACCGATTACGGCGCGTTCGTTGATCTCGGCGGAATCGATGGCTTGTTGCACATCACCGATCTGGCATGGCGTCGTGTGAAGCACCCATCGGAAGTGATCGCGGTTGGCGATGAAGTCACGGCAAAAATCTTGAAATTTGACCAAGAGAAAAACCGCGTTTCGCTGGGCATGAAGCAGATCGGCGACGATCCGTGGAATGGTCTGGGACGTCGTTACCCAACGGGCACGCGCCTGTTCGGCAAAGTCACCAACATCACCGATTACGGCTCATTTGTTGAGATCGACGCTGGCATCGAAGGCTTGGTGCACGTCTCTGAGATGGATTGGACCAACAAAAACGTGTCACCTTCCAAGGTGGTTTCGTTAGGTGATGAAGTCGAAGTCATGATCCTTGAAATTGACGAAGATCGCCGCCGCATGTCGTTGGGCATGAAGCAGTGCTTAGCCAATCCTTGGGAAGAGTTCAACATGAACCACAAGAAGGGCGATAAAGTCACCGGCACGATCAAATCGATCACCGACTTTGGCGTTTTCCTGGGCTTGCCTGGCAATATCGATGGTCTCGTACATCTGTCTGATCTGCATTGGACGCTGCCTGGCGAACAAGCGATTCGCGATTACAAAAAAGGTCAAGATGTTGAGGCCGTTGTGCTTGCAATCGACGTAGAGAAAGAGCGTATTTCATTGGGCGTTAAGCAGCTTGATGGCGATCCGTTTAATAACTACACGGCCATGTTTGATAAAGGCGCAATCGTTAAGGCCGTTGTAAAAGCAACCGAAGCACGCGGCGTAACGGTGACCTTGGCCGACGACGTTGAGGCTTACCTGCGCGCGAGCGAAATCAGCCGCGACCGCGTTGAAGATGCATCGACGCGCTTCAAAGAAGGTGAAGAGCTCGAGGTGATGATTATCAACGTTGACCGCAAAACGCGCTCAATCAATGTCTCAATCAAAGCCAAAGATAATGCTGAAGAGAGTGATGCAATTTCCAAGCACTCTAACGAAGGCAGCGCTGGCACGACTAACTTGGGCGCATTGCTCAAAGCCAAAATGAAAGGCGCAGAGAAGTAATTCTGCCGTCAATCGATCCCTGCGTGGTGCGTGCACCACGCAGGGAAATACACTAAAAAAATATCTATGACCAAATCCGAACTCATTCTCCGCCTTGCTGATCGCCATCGCCAATTGATGGTGCGAGATGCCGAGATGGTGGTGCGAATGGTGCTCGATGATATGAGCGAGACGCTGGCCAAAGGCGGGCGCATCGAAATTCGTGGATTTGGAAGCTTTGCCCTCAATGTGCGCCCCGCGCGCGTAGGCCGCAATCCAAAATCTGGCGAGCAAGTCATGGTGCCGCCCAAAGTGGTGCCCCACTTTAAGCCCGGTAAAGAGCTGCGCGAGCGCGTGGATTTTCCTGATGTTGCGCGCGATGCTCCGGTGAAAAGCATTGACGCTTAATTGCGCTCAAATTGCCTTAATCTGCGCCGCAGGTATTTTCCGTTTTCTCCCTTTTTTCTCCACTTTTTCGTCGCGTCGTCCGACTGCGTTGTCACGTAAACTTTGCGCATGAGTTTTGAATTTGAAGCATGGTGGATCCTCATCGGCATCGCACTTTTTGCAGCCGGATGGTTTGCCGCTCGCGTCGACATTAAGCTGCTCGTGAGTGAGTCGCGCTCGCTTCCAGCGTGGTATTTCAAGGGGCTAAATCATCTGCTTAACCAGCAGCCTGATAAAGCGATTGAGTCGTTTGTTGAGGTCGTAAAAGAGCGGCCCGACACTTTGGAGCTGCAATTTGCGCTCGGCCAGCTCTTTCGAAAGCAAGGCGAGGTCGACCGCGCAACGCGCATCCACCAAGCACTACTAGAGCGCCCTCATCTCAATACCGAGCACCGTCAGCGGGCACTTTATGCCCTCGCGCAAGATTTCAACGCTGCAGGTTTGCTAGATCGAGCCGAAGTTTGCTTCAAAGAGCTCGACGGCACGCCGCATGAAAGCGCAGCACTCGCGTTTTTGATTCGTATTTATGAGATGGAAAAAGACTGGCCGCAGGCCATCGCGACCACGCGTAAATTAGAAATCATCTCCAAGCGTCCCTTCGCCAAAGAAGTCGCGCAATATTACTGCGAGCTGGCGAGCACGGCGCTTGTAAAAAGAGATATACCTGCGGCGCAGATTCAGCTTGATTTGGCGCTTTCAGAAAATAAGCGATGCGTACGGGCAAGCGTCTTGGTTGGCGACGCCGCGCTTGCTGCTGGCGATAGCAGCAGCGCAATTGCTGCGTGGGAACGCATTGAAACGCAGCATTCCGATGCCCTCGGTCTGGTCGCCGAGCGTCTCGGTAAAGCCTACGCAAGCGCAGGCCGCGTGGAGGAGGGCATCGCGCGCTTGAGCCACTATCAGCAGGCCTACCCTTCGCAAGATGTCTTGTCTGCGTTGCTCGATCTTGTGCGCGTTCATCGGGGCGACAGCGGCGCTGTCGAGCTATTGCGCGTCGAATTGCGCCGCCAGCCGACATTAAGCGGATTAGAAAAATTGCTCTCGATACCTGCGGCGCAGATTTCCGCAGTGGGCAGCGCCGGCAGCACCGGTAGCATCGGCGGCGATGCTGATTTGATGCGCAGCGTTATCCAACACAACACGCGCTCGGCCGGCCTCTATCCGTGCACGCGTTGCGGTTTTCGAGCCCGCACCTACTATTGGCAGTGCCCCGGCTGCGTGCAGTGGGAAAGCTTCTCACCGCGACGACAAGAAACATCCGACGTCCACACGTAATTTAAGACGTGGACCCATTTCAACCCCGAATGATTAAAAGGAAAAAAATGAATTCGTCCATCCCGATTTACGTCGCACTCGATTACCCAACGGTTGCCGAAGCGAGGGCTTTCGTAGCCCGTGTTTCTCCTAAAACGTGTGCGCTAAAAGTAGGCTCAGAGCTTTTTTTGCAAGGCGGAGCGCCACTGGTGCGCGAATTGATTAGCGTTGGCTTTGACGTGTTTCTTGATTTGAAATTTCATGATATTCCAAATACAGTCGCTGCCGCAGCGCGCGAGGCGACGCTTTTAGGCGTACGCATGTTTACAGTACACGCGAGCGGTGGCGCGCGCATGATTTCTGCGGCAGTCAGCGCCGCCAATGAAGCTGCGGATCAGATCGGCAAGGCTGCCCCGATCATACTCGCTGTCACCGTACTCACCAGCATGGACGATGCCGAGCTCGGCGCTATCGGCGTCGCGGCAAAAGTTGCGCCGCAGGTATCGATGCTTGCTGCGCTGGCCCTGGGTGCGGGTGCGACCGGCTTGGTCTGCTCGGCAATGGAAGCGGCTGCGCTGCGCGCTATGTTTGGCGAAAAACCCGTGCTGGTGACCCCAGGCATTCGTCTTGCGGGCGACGCGGTCGGCGATCAATCGCGCGTGGTCACGCCGCGCGATGCCATGGCCAACGGCGCGAGCGCCTTGGTGATCGGCCGCTCGATTACGCAGAGCAAAGATCCCGTCGCGACCTTACAGGCAATTTTCGCCTAGCGATTTTCAACGTTTCACTTTCCCAATATTTATTCTATTGATCGGGTTTAATCATGACACTTTCTACCTGGCTCATCTATGTTGCGGCCGTACTCGTTCTGACCATCACACCGGGCCCGAGCGTTTTGATGTGTATGGCAAATTCAGTGCACTTTGGCGCGCGCCGCACGCTCTTTGCCGCGCTCGGTAGCATCACCGCTGTCGTTGGCATCATGATTTTGTCGGCGATTGGTTTGGGCACAGTGCTTGCCGCGTCTGAGACGTTGTTTAGCGCATTGAAGTGGCTTGGCGCGGGGTATTTGGCTTACCTTGGCATTTCCGCATTGCGCTCGAAGCAATCAGCGATTTCCACCGATGGTGCGTTGGCCGCAGATGCAGGCCGCGCGCGCTTATTTACGCGTGGTTTTTTAGTTGGCGCGAGCAATCCAAAGGCGCTGCTATTTTTTGGGGCGCTCTTTCCACAATTTATTGATGCGGCCGCGCCGAAATTACCCCAATTTTTGATTCTTGGCGCAACCTTTGTTGTGTTCGAGCTATTTTGGTTGATGACCTACGCAATCTTTGCAGCGCGAGCAAAACCGTGGCTGCAAGTGCCTGCGCGCGCGAAGCAATTTAACCGTGCGACGGGTGTGGTTTTCTTAGGTATGGCCGGATTGCTCGCCACCAGCAAGCGTAACCCAGCTTAGCCTACCTAAAAATACCATTTTATTATTGCAACACTGAAACGGCATTTTTAGTGATGGTGGAAAAGATTACCGTCAGATTACCGTCTGGATAAAAATTTCCAACGGCGCAGTTTCTTGCCGCCCCGCCGAAGCAATACGTTGCGAGAAATGCGCGTATTGCGTGCAATACCTGCGGCGCAGATTTGGCCAAAAATGCCGAAATCTGCGCCGCAGGTATAGACATCACGCGGGTTAGATCAAGCCTTTTTTGCGTAGCATCGGCGTAACCGTTGCGTCCCGCCCACGAAATGCGCGGTAGGTTTCCATGGGGGCCACGGTGTTGCCTGCGGCGTAAATATGGGAGTGAAGTTTTTGACCTAACACGGGTGAAAATACATCACCCGCTTCCTCAAAGGCCTCAAAGGCATCGGCATCAAGCACTTCCGCCCACAAATAGACGTAGTAACGGCTCGCGTAGTCTTGGCTCGAAAAGAGATGCCCGAAATGGGCGAGCTCGTGGCGCGGCTTCATGTGCGCGGGCATCGCGATTTCGTCGAGCACTTTCTTTTCTGCCGCTGCGGCATCGAAGCCTGCATAGTGCGCTAATGCGTGCACGGCTTGATCGACGAGCACGCTGGCAGTCGATTCCACCGCTTCCAAGCCTTGGTTTACAACATTTGCTTTTTTCAGCTTCTCGATAAGCGTATCGGGAATTGATTCGCCGGTTACGTGGTGGCGGGCGTGCATCCGCAATACCTGCGGCGCTGTGGCCCAATGTTCGAAAAGCTGTGAGGGCAGCTCGACAAAATCTTGCAATACATTGGTGCCACTTAAGCGCTCGTAGTCGGAATTAGCGAGAAGCCCGTGTAGCCCGTGACCAAACTCATGAAACATAGTGCGCACGTCGTCAAACCCCATGAGCGTGGGTTGGCCCGCCGGGGGTTTCGGGAAATTATTGGTGTTCACCACAATCGGCACTGCGCCACCATGATGGCGGGTCTGCTCACGGAAATAACTCATCCAGGCGCCGCTGCGCTTGCTCGGGCGGGCATAGTTGTCGGTCAAGAAAATACCAACGAGCATGCCGCTTGCGATATTGCGAACAGCGTAGCGGGTCACGTCTTGATGATAAAGCGGTATCGCAGGCAGTTTCTCAAAGCCAATACCAAATAACTTGCCTGCGCAATCAAACATCGCCTCGGTCATCTTATCGAGCGCGAAATAAGGCTTGACCTCATCGTCATCAATCGCAAATTTTTGTTGCCGCATTTTCTCGGCGTAATAGCGCCAATCGTGCACCTCAATTTCATCAATACCGTCTTTTTTGGCGATGGGTGCGATCTGCGCATATTCCGCCGTCGCGCGCGCTTTTGCGGCAGGCCAAATATGATCCATCAGCCCGCGCACCCCGGCGGGTGTACCGGCCATGGTGTCTGAGGTGTTGTAGTCTGCAAATGTTGCATGTCCCATGATCGCCGCCTGCTCTTGGCGCAGCTGCAAAATCTCGGTGATGATCGCAGGCGTTGCGGCCTCGGCGTTCATCGTGCCACGCGCACGGAAGGCTGCAAGCATTGATTTGCGTAATGCCCGATCCTCGGCGAAGGCGAGTACCGCTTCAACAACCGAGCGTGAGCAATTAAAAGCATACGACGCATCAAGCTTACGTGATTGCGCGGTCTCGTGCCCGGTATCGCGCAGCCATTGCGGCAAGCCGCGTAAGCGTGATTCGTCGGCGATGGGCAACACAAATGATGCTTCATCGTTGAGCACACGTTGGGAAAATGTGGTTTGTAAGGTCGCCAGTGTTTGCACGATCTGCCCAAAGCGGGCGCGCTTTTCGCCGTCAAGTTTTGCGCCAGCAAGCACAAAATCGAGATGAATCCGCTCTAGCAAACGCAGTTGGATCGGCGATAAATTCAATAAACTGCGCCTCAGGTATAGGCTGTCGATACGTAAAAAAAGCGCGGCGTGTAAATAGATCGCACTACGATGACCCGCAAGCCTGGGCGACATCGCTTGCTCAACGCGCTGCAACTCAGGTGACGTCTCTGAGCTGCACAAATTGGAAAAACAATTGTCAATCCGTTTGAGCAGTCGGCCTGTGGCATCGTAAGCCACAAGCGTATTTTCAAACGTCGCGTCAGTCGTGTTGTTAGCGATCGCATCGAGCTCGGCGTTGTGCTCGGCAAAGGCATGGGCGAACGCAGGCTCAAAGTGCCTGGGTTGGATTTGATCAAACGGCGGTAGGCCGTCGTGGTGCAGCCAGTCGGAAAGCAGCGGGTTGGTGCTCATCGGTATTCTCTATTTTTTGCCCGGATCGGGCAGCTTCGCACTGTACCGCAATCGCGGGAATTTTTAAATCGTCTAAATGGGGGATAGGCAGAATTGCGCTGACTTTTTTACCCAAACAGAATACACTTCCGCCACAGACATAAATTACTCAATCGCGCCGCAACTACGCGGACACCATGTTTAACCTACCAAATTTACTGACTTGGCTGCGTATCGCCGCGATCCCGCTGATCGTAGGTGTGCATTATTTGCCCGATGCAACGCTTTCTCCTTCCGGAAAAAATTGGGTGGGTGCGATCATTTTTGTTGCCGCTGCGCTTACCGATTGGCTTGATGGCTACCTCGCCCGTAAGCTCGGGCAGACGTCTAACTTTGGGGCGTTTCTAGATCCGGTCGCCGATAAACTGATGGTGTCTGCTGCGCTTATCGTTCTCGTTCAAATGGGGCGCGCCGATGCGATTTTGGCCTTTATCATTATCGGGCGTGAAATCACAATTTCAGCGTTGCGCGAGTGGATGGCGCAGGCGGGCAAGAGTAAGAGCGTCGCCGTTTCGACGATTGGAAAATTCAAAACCGCTGCCCAGATGATCGCAGTCGTCGCGCTGCTTTTGTGGGAGCCGTTGCTTCCGGGCGTTTCCACACCACTGGTGGGTCAAATCGCGCTTATCGTCGCAGCGGTGCTCACCTTATGGTCGATGTTTTACTATTTGCGTCGCGCTTTTGAGGAATTGCGCCGCAAGTAAGCATTTGCCAAATGGCAAAAATCAGCGCTGATCATATTGCAAAGCCCGCAGATCAATGCGTTGCCCAAAATCAGCGTCGCTGACCGACACTTCCAAATCTTGAATGAGGCCGTCGGCAATATCGTAGACCCAACCATGAATCGTGAGCTCCTGCCTGCGCGCCCAAGCATCTCCTACGATCGTGGTTTCAGCCACGTGGCGCACTTGCTCCATCACGTTGAGCTCGCAAAGCCTGCGCACATCTTCAATCTGCGCCGCAGGTATGCGGGCAAGATAGCGCCCGTGTTTATCGGCGACATCTTGCACGTGCCGAAGCCAATTGTCAATGAGCCCAAACCGCTCTTTGCGATAAGCGGCCGCAACGCCGCCGCAGCCGTAGTGCCCGCAAACGATCACGTGCCGCACTTTCAGCACGTCTACCGCATATTGCAAGACCGATAAGCAATTTAAATCGGTATGCACGACCACGTTTGCGACATTACGATGCACAAAGACATCGCCCGGTGGCAGACCCACAATTTGATTTGCTGGCACGCGGCTATCGGAGCAACCAATCCACAAATATTGGGGTGACTGTTGATTTTTAAGGGAGTCAAAAAAGCCGGGCTGTTCGCGCTGAATGCGCGCCGCCCATTCACGGTTGTTGCGTAAAAGTTCTTGAGTCATCCTTGGAGTTTAGACTGCTCCGCTCATTTCACGATCCCGCAAAATCTTACGCTGCACTTTCCCTGTTGTTGTCATGGGGAGGGACTCTACAAACTCAAATTCTTTTGGATACTCGTACGGTGCGAGTTTGTCCCGCACGTGCGCTTTCAAATCATCGATTAATTGCGCTCCTGGGTTGAAACCAGGCTGCAATACGATGAAGGCTTTAATGATGGATCCACGCTCGGCATCGGGCTTGCCAATGACAGCAGCGTTGGCCACGGCCGGGTGCTTGACCAAGCAGTTTTCAACCTCGGCTGGGCCGATGCGATAGCCAGCGCTTTTGATGACATCGTCCGCGCGTCCTTCATACCAAAGATCGCCATCGGCGTCCGTGCGCGCCATATCGCCGGTGCGACACCAATCGCCAGCATATTTTTCAGCGGTTGCCTTCGGATTGTTCCAGTAATTTAAGAAAAATACCGGGTCTTCCTCGCCGTGTTCATTGCGGCGATGCAGTGCGACATCGCCCGTTTCGCCCCCCAACAATTCGTTGCCCTCGGCATCAATGATGCCGACGCGATGCCCCGGGTAGCCACGCCCCATTGCCCCCGGCTTCGCAGGCCATGCGGCAACGCAATTGCCGACGATATAGTTGAGCTCGGTTTGACCGAACATTTCGTTGAGCGGGCAGCCCAGCGCATCCCGCGTCCACGCGAAAACCGTCTCGCCGACCGCTTCTCCCGCGCTCATGATCGAGCGCAGTTGCAAATTAAATTGCGTGCGCGGTTGCGGCAGCGCTTTCATCATTGCTTTCAATGCCGTGGGGAACAAAAAAGTATTGCGTACCCGATATTTCTCCATTAGGGCAAACGCACGATGGGGGTCAAAGCGCCCCTGATAACCCACAATCGGCACACCGAAATACAAGCAGGGCAGTAGTGCATCCATGAGCCCGCCAGTCCACGCCCAATCCGCGGGCGACCAGAAGCGATCATCTGGTTGCGGAAACAGATTGTGGGAGTAAACCATTCCACTCAAGTTGCCAATGAGCGCACGGTGTGGAAGCAGCGCGCCTTTGGGCGGGCCGGTCGTGCCGCTGGTGTAAATGATGAGTGCGGGATCGTGCGCGCTGGTGATGGTGGATACCTGCGGCGCAGATGGGGCACTTTTAAGGGCATTTTCGAATGGCTCGCCCCGTACGCCGATGCCTAAGACGGTTTTGAGCAGCGGCAGCGGAGTGGTAATTGCCTCTAAATTTGTGATCGAAACATCATCACCGATGAACGCGACGACTTCAGCATTTCTTAATCGATACTCGAGCGCGTCGGGGCCAAAAAGCACGGTGAGCGGCACGGCAATGGCACCCATCCGGTAGAGGGCAATATGGGTGATTGCTGTTTCGATGCGCTGGGGTAACGCAATGGCAACCTTATCGCCAGAGCCGACGCCCCGCGCGCCAAGTGCGGCGGAAAGGGCGCATGCTTGGGCATCGAGTTGCGCATAGGTGATCGTCGCATCATCGCCTACATCGTTTTCCCAATAAATGGCAATCTTATCGCGCATTGCGGGCTCGCCAGCGTGGCGGGTACACACCGCATCGCCGATGTTGAAATTTGCCGGCACGCTCCATCGCCAGTCGGCGCGATGGGTTTCATATGGGTCGCTCATCTTGCAACTTTAACGGATGTTCGCGCCTCGCGCGTACCGCAATGCAAGTTTTGCGCTAAGATTGCGCCATGGCTTTGAAAGTTCGCATTCTCATCTGGCTCGCCACCGCGCTCGCCCTCGCGGGGACATTTGCCGCCTATACCCAGTGGGATCTCTTGACCAATTGGGTGAATGCAAAGCTCTGCTAAGCCGGTCGGCGCGCTAATCCTTGGGCTGAAAATACTTAATTAAATCGCGCCGATCCCGTTTCGTTGGGCGGTGATTGAAAGTCGCGCCTGCTGAAAATGCTGCTTTTCGCTTGGCCACTTCAAGCGCCCGGGCTTCGATACTTTCTGGCGATTCGCGGTAGAGCAGAGCCGCAGCGGTCGCGTTTCCACGTTGATCTGAAATCGCAGTGATTAAAATTTCCCATAAAAATCCGTCTTGACTAACGCTGTAGTGTTCGCCAACGCGCACTGCATGGGAGAGTTTTACCCGCTCACTCTTTAAGCGGATGCGTCCGCCCTCAATCGCATCTGCAGCAAGACCGCGGGTTTTAAAAAAACGCGCGGCCCATAGCCATTTATCGAGCCGGACTTTACCGCCGTCGTCGTCGATCGCGGCAGCGTTAGTGTTTGGACGGGCTGCCTTGGACATCGAGAGTTTCTGCAAAAAGTTGCATGAGTCGGTTACGTTCAAAGGAGTAGGCACGATTGCAAAATTGGCAATCAGCATCGACCTGTCCGTATTCATCCAAAATCGATTCCACTTCCGTTCGCCCCATTAAGCGCAATGCCCCGAGCACGCGCTCCTCTGTGCAGGGGCAAAAAAAGCGAACGGATTGCTCCGGAAGCACTCGCACCACTTCTTCGTGATAAAGCCGCGCGAGCAGTGTTGGTGCATCAAGCGAGAGTAGCTCCGCGTCTGAGAGCGTGCGCGTCAGCGCCACGATGCGCTCGAAGCCTTCCGCGCTTGCGGTATCGTCGCCAGGCAACTTTTGCACGAAAATACCTGCGGCGCAGTTTTGATCTGCGCAGAGGATCACGCAGGTCTGCACCTGCTGCGATTGCGTCATGTAATCTTCAATGGTCGCGGCGATTCCAGCGGAATTTAGCGCAACGATGCCTTGATACATCTGCCCGGTCTCTGTCATCCCATTTGGGTCGAGCGTAATCACAACGCGCCCTTGCGGCATCATTTGCTCCGGCGTCGCATCAGGCGCGATCTGACCGTTGATCGTCGCAACCGCACGCACGTCAAGCGTATGCGAGCTCTCGGCGCATAAAAGCGCCAATGCGCCGTTACTCTGCAGCTGAATGATGAGCGCGCCTTGCCACTTTAGGCTGCTCGCCAAAAGCGCAGTCGCTGCGGTGAGCTCCCCGATGGCACTCGCAACGGGCAGCGGGTAATCGTGATCCTTTATCGCGCTCAAATAAGCTTGATTTAGGCGGACGATACCGCCGCGCACGGGCGCGCTATCCAATACAAATCGCGTCAGGAGATCTTGCATTCGAATTATTTCTTTTCGAGCTGCACTTCGTAACACGTCATCGGCAATGCTGAATTTTTATCAAAATGCGCGCCAGTTTCGATTGCAGACTTGGCAATATCTTTTGCAGAATCGAGCCGATCATAATTGGTAAACATGCTGCCGAGCGCAAATTCCCGGCCAGAGCCCGCAGCCCAAAATTTACTAAATTCAAACACTTCACGCATCGAATACACACCAAAAATCCCGTAGGGATTTGCGATGAGCGCTGTAATTTGTGTTGATTCGTAAGGGTCTTCCTCGTCCTCTTTTGGGTTGAGGTAATGACTTTCTTTCAAGATTGGGTGCAATTTACGAAAAGTCTCAAAGACCGCTTCTTTGCTCGAAAAATCTAAACCCTCTTGCTTCGAGAGCAAGTTTTCGAAAACGAGCTGATGCGCCGCGCTCCCACAAAGCCCAATATACGTCGCGCCATAGCGCACCACTTTGTCCGGCGATTTATCATAAGCCGCCACTAAGCGCGTATCGCCAAAAGTGGTCAGAGAGTCTGCTGCGATTACAGCCGTAGTGCCTTTGCGTACCACAACGAGAGTCGTCATTCGTTATTATCTTTTTTGCTTAATAGCGCATTATAAATTGCTGGCCACGAAAGCGGTTTTAGGTGTGCATTGCCTAGAGCGAGCTAATACCTGCGGCGCAGATTGAGGTGTTTTTGGGCAGGAAACGCTTTAAAGAGTCGTTTTGTGCGGCGGCTTACGATATCGATTTGGCTCGATGTCAGTGCGCGTGAATCGAAATATTGAAAAACGTTCGATTCTCCGCTACATGCGCTAGCGCATTGGCGGTATTCGCGAGCAAAAGTCCCGACGCAGCGGCGACGAATTTCGCTTATTTTTTAGTTTCTGGCGACGGTGGTGAAGCGCAGATCAGCTTAACGCCACGACTAAATCGGTCTCAAACCGGACCCGCTCTTTCTCAGTATCGATTGCCGCGCCGCGCACGATGAATACATCTTCTGCGCGTAAGCCGAGCGTGTTGACCCGTGCGCTAACGATTTCGACGTTATGTTGCGCGAGCGTGTCGGCGATGCGGTAGAGTAAGCCTGGGCGGTCTGCGGCGACGATTTCTAAGATTAAGTTTTGGCCACGTTCGTCAGGCGCGATGTGGACTTGTGGAGCGAGGGTGACGTGCTTCAAAATCCGGTTCATTCGCCCGCTAAACGGCGAGGCAGCATTGCCTTGCGTCGCCAGCGCTTGGGTGAGCGTATGCTCGATTTGCTGGCGCACGTTGCGAAAGGCGCTCGCGGCGTGCTCGGGGTGGGTTACCGTAAAGGTGTCGAGCCCGTAACCGTCTTTCGTGGTGTGAATCTTTGCATCTAAGATTGAAAAACCGAGCTCACCCAAGACGCCGCAAACGCGCACAAACAAGCGCGGCTGATCGGCAACATAAACCAAAATTTGCAAGGCTTCATTACCGCCAGAAAGCCGAGTGCGTACGATCGGCTCAGTGCGCTTACCTTGGCCTTTAGCATCGGGCTCGCCATCAATTCTGAAATACAGATTGCGCGCGTGCCAAGCGATTTCGTCGGCAGTGTGTCGCTGCAAATAAACACTATCGAGCGTCTGCCAAAACGGCTCGGCTTTTCTTGGATCAATCGCGTAAAGCGCGAGCTGGGAGCGCGCTTGCTCCATACGCTCACCGAGAAGATCGTAGCCGCTGCTTGCGCCCTCGACGGTGAGCTGGCGGCGCGTCGCGCGAAACAAATCTTCGAGCAACTTTGCTTTCCAGGCATTCCAGACTTTTGGGCTGGTGCCGCGGACATCGGCGACGGTGAGCAAGTAAAGCGCGGTGAGATGCATTTCATCGCCGACCAACGCGGCAAATTTCTCAACGACTTCCGGGTCGGTGATGTCTTGTTTTTGGGCTGTGGAGGACATCACCAAATGATGCACGACTAACCACGCAACCAGATCGGCATCAGTGGCCGATAAGCCTTGCGAAAGGCAAAAGGCGCGGGCATCGTGTTGGCCGAGTGCTGAATGATCGCCACCGCGCCCCTTAGCGATGTCGTGGAAAAGACACGCCAAATAGAGCAGTTCTTTTTTCTCAAACGCAGTGATGAGCTCGCTACAGAGCGGATATTCGTGCGCATGCTGAGGCTCTACGAACCGGCGCATATTGCGCAGCACCATCAAGATGTGCTCGTCCACCGTATAGACATGGAATAAATCGTGCTGCATCTGCCCGACTATTTTTCCCCATGCGGGGATATATTTACCGAGCACGCCATAAAGATTCATCGCACGCAGCGCGTGGTAAGTACCGCGCTGGGCGCGCAGGATCGAAATGAATAAAGTGCTCGCATCTGTGCGCTTATGAAATGAGGCATCAATCAAATCGCGCGACGATGAGAGTAAGCCACGCACGCGCGGGCTAAAGGCCTTGACCTCCGCGCGGCTCACCAGCAACACGAACGCGCGCAATATTTCCAGCGAATTGCGCGCGAAAACATGCTCATCGCGCACATCTAACCGATCACCAATGAGTTGAAAATTTTCATCTAATACCTGCGGCGCAATTTGAGTCGGATTAACCCGATCTTCAATGATTGCGAGCAACACGTGATTGGCTTGCTGCACGACTTTGGCTGCCCGGTAGTAGCGCCCCATCAATTGCTCGCTTGCGCGCTTTTCAGCGCTCTCTTTGAGGCCGAGGGTCGCCGCCAGCGTCGATTGCAAATCAAATACCAAGCGATCTTCGCGCCGCTTCGCGAGCAAATGAAGGCGAATGCGTAAGTCTTGCTCGACGCGCTCAGCGCGGGCGATGTGCAGTGCATCGGCCTCCGGCATCAACCCGACTGCGGCCATACCAGACCATGATGTTGGCAGCCCGCAAGCGCGCGCGAGCCAACGGATCATGTGCAAATCGCGCAACCCACCGGGGCTTTCTTTCAAATTGGGCTCTAGGTTGTATGCCGTATCTTGGTAGCGGTTGTAGCGCTGCTCTTGCTCAAATTGCTTCGCGCGCACAAAAGTGACGGCATCGAGCGCAGCGTCAAACGTATTCGAAAAATGGGTAAATAAATCGGTATCGCCGCAGATCACGCGTGATTCCAAAAGCGTGGTGGCAATGGTCACATCCCCGCGCATTTCAGTGATGCATTCGGCGACCGTGCGCACGCTATGGCCAAGCTCTAAACCGACATCCCAAAGCGCGGTAACGAAGTGCTCAATGGCCGCGTTTGAGGCCAAATCTGCGCCGCAGGTATCAGATAAAAGTATCAAAACATCGACATCGGAATGCGGGAAAAGCTCGCTCCGACCATAGCCGCCGACGGCGACGAGCGCCGCGCCTGCGGGCATATTGAAATGCGCCCAGAGCGAGGTTAAAACTTGATCGACGGCTTTGGTGAGTGCGGCAAATAATCGGGTGGGGCTTGATTGCGACTCGTAGCGCGCGTACGCGTCGGCACGCGCGGCCTGATGGGCGGTGCGCAAGGCCGCTAACGTTGCATTTGCGTCCTTGGCGCTTGCCATTGGCTAGAGTTCGGGCGGTGGCGGGCTGCCCGCCGAAAGGGTGGTCACTTCGTAACCCCTTTCTGTAACCAAAATCGTATGCTCCCACTGCGCAGAAAGGCTATGATCGGCCGTGACGGCGGTCCAGCCGTCGGCGAGCGTGCGGATTCCGGCTTTACCGGCGTTAATCATCGGCTCAATGGTGAACATCATGCCCGGTAAAAGCACCATGCCATCACTTTTTTTGCCGTAATGCAGCACTTGCGGCTCTTCGTGATATTTCTTGCCAATGCCGTGCCCGCAAAATTCTCGTACCACTGAAAACCCCATCGGCTCAACGTAACTTTGAATCGCGTGGCCAATATCGCCCAAGGTCGCGCCCGGTTTGACCACGCGGATGCCACGCCACATGGCGACGTAAGTGGCATCGGCTAAGCGTTTGCCCGCAATCGACGGTTTGCCGACGTGAAACATGCGGCTGGTATCGCCAAAGTAGCCATCGACAATCATCGCGACATCAATATTGAGGCAATCACCGTCTTTTAGTTTCTTATCGCTCGGAATGCCATGGCACACCACATGATTGGGCGAGGTGCAAATTGATTTTGGGAACGGAATATGCCCCGGCGGCTGGTAATTCACATTGGCCGCAATGCCTTTTTGGGTGTTAATCATAAAGTCGTAGCAGAGGGCATCCAGCTCATCGGTGGTCACCCCCGGCTTTACATGCGGCGTTATGAAATCCAAGATCTCCGCAGTTTTGCGCCCGGCGGTGCGCATGCCCGCGATATCCGCTGCCGATTTAATGTTGACCGACATGGATTAATCGCCCCGCAGAAGTTCGTTGATACTGGTTTTAGATCGCGTTTTTGCATCGACTTGCTTTACGATCACCGCGCAATACAAACTGTAATCTTGCGATCCGGCTTTTTGCGGCAGGCTACCGGCCACGACGACCGAGCCCGAAGGAACGCGACCGTAGGTGATCTCACCGGTTGCGCGGTTGAAAATCTTAGTGCTTTGGCCTAAGAAAACGCCCATGCCAAGCACTGAATTTTCTTCAACGATCACGCCTTCGACCACTTCTGAGCGCGCGCCGATAAAGCAGTTATCTTCAATGATGGTCGGATTTGCTTGCAAGGGCTCCAACACGCCACCGATGCCGACACCGCCAGACAAATGCACGTTCTTCCCGATTTGGGCGCAAGAGCCGACGGTGGCCCACGTATCGACCATCGTGCCCTCATCAACGTAGGCGCCGATATTGACGAATGACGGCATCAACACGCAATTTTTGCCAATGAAACTTCCGCGCCGCGCAACCGCAGGTGGGACCACGCGCACGCCGGTTGCCGCTAAGGCTTCTGGCGATAAGTGTGCGAATTTTGTTTCGACCTTGTCGTAAAAGCCCAGCGCGCCGGCTTCAATCGCTTTATTTTCCGAAAGCCGAAACGACAGCAACACCGCCTTTTTAAGCCACTGATGGACGACCCATTCGCCGTTGATTTTCTCGGCGACGCGCGCGCGACCCTTATTGAGATCAGAAATCACCGCTTCAACTGCGGCTTTAAGCTCCGCAGGATGACGCGATGGAGAAAACTCGGCGCGACGCTCCCAAGCGTCGTTAATCAGGGTTTGGTGGCTCATTGCAGGCGTGTTCGGGCAGTTTTTTGGTGAAACTGCGCCGCAGGTATTAGATAGAAACCAGATTTTACGGGGTACGCGCAATTGTGGCGTTTGATCGTTGTAAATCGCTGACCGTGACGCGCGTTAATTCCAAGCCTAGGCGGGAAGACTTGCACAACCACTGCGACACCGCCACGCTCGAAGGCTTGCGCCTGCTCGCGATGTTCGAAGTGTTCTACTCTACGGGCATTCGCCGCTTCGAATTAGCCGGGCTCAAATGCTTCGATGTCGATACCGTGCGCGGCTGCCTCATGGTGCGTCTGGGTAAGGGCGCACGGGATCGCTTAGTGCCGCTGGGGGAACGCGCCTGCGGCTGGGTGCGCGAGTATTTGGACGAAGTGCGCGAACAACTGGCGACACCACTGGACGATGGCACGTAATTTCTCGACGACGATGGCCGTGCCTACGAACCGGGCAGACTGGGCGATCAGGTCAAGCGCGCAATGGACAAGGCCGGTATTGTTGAACACGGCGCGTGCCATCTGTTTTGCGTAGCCTCTGCCACCCACATGCTGGAGAACGGAGCCGACACTCGGTTCATCCAATGCTAGCTCGGGCGCGCCAAGTTAGGCGCTACGCAGATTGTGCGTCATCGATTGCAGCTTGCCGGGTCATCGCGATAGTGAACCGCTGTACCGGCTCATCACCTCACCGCTCGATGCGAAAGCCTACCCCGCCGGCCAGTTGGCTGCGCTTTACGCTGAGCGCTGGGGGATCGAGACCGCGTTTGCTGATTTGAAGACGACCCTAAGGGGGGGCGATATTGTGCTGCGCAGCAAAATCCCGAAGTTGGTGCGCCAAGAGTTCTGGGGGATGATGCTGGCGTATCAGGCCGTGCGCTTGCTTATGTGGGAGGTGGCGCAGACCCATCGGCTTGCGCCAAAGAAGTTAAGTTTCAAAGGTGTGCTCAATACGGTGCGAAGAAAATTACCCCGAAGCGGGGGCATTGCCCCCCGAACGAGCGCGCGGGCTGGTTTGCCCGGGTCATCACCGAGATGGCGCGGCAGGTTCATCGCCATAAACCGAACCGAACCAACCCGCGTCGGGTGAAGCGGCGAACGAAAGACTACTTACCGCGAACTGGGTTTGAGCCGCTTGATCGAATCTTCGATCCAACACCATTTATCATTACGTGGACAGCTTTGAGGACGTCCCCAACGCTGAAAATCTATTTTCACGCATTGAAAGAAAGATTATGGTTCAGGCTGTGCGTTTAAAAGATCATGGAGAAGTTCGATCTCATCGGTGTAATTTAGCTGTTACCATCCGGGCGGCACGTCTGATTATGATTTGCTCACCGTACCCAATTACTTTCAACGAAAAGTGAACGCCAATGATGAAAATCCGTCTTGCACTCTTGTTCACAGCCCTGTTCGCGTTTGGATGCGGCGGTGGCGGTGATAGCGCTGGCGTGAGCCCAACACCGACACCCACCCAAATCGTTAATACCGCACCGGGCGCGCCTACAATTACGAGCGTGTCTCCTGGGAACGCGGGTGCGGTAGTTGCCTTTACCGCGCCTGCGACCGACGGCGGGGCAGCGATTTCCGCTTACTCTGTAACGTGCAGCGCGCTCTCGGGCGCATTAAGCGCAACGGGCACGACGAGCCCGATCACCGTAACGGGCATGACAAACGGCACGAGCTACGGATGTGCAATGACTGCGACCAATAGCGTGGGCACCAGCGCAGTCTCACCAAGCGTAACGGTTACGCCGATTGCGCCAGTGGTGAACGTGACCCCACCCGCAACATCGGGAAGCTTCGTACTGACCAGCCCTGTTGGCACAAATGGCGGCGTCTTGCCCGCTGACTACACTTGCGATGGCATCGGTGCGACACCAGCCCTAGCGTGGTCGGGCGCGCCCGCAGGCACGACCGAATACGCGGTGTTGATGACTACGCTGCCAGGCGATGGCACAACAAAATGGAATTGGGTGCTCTACGGCATTCCTGGCGGCACGCAATTGTTAGCGAAAGATTCGCAGGGGTTAGCCTCCATCGGCGTGGGCAGCGATGGGCCTAATATTGGCTATGCGCCGCCTTGCTCGCAAGGCACGGGCGCTAAGATTTACACGTTCACGATCTACGCGTTATCGGGTTCGCCGACTATTTCGGTTGCGCCTAACAAAGTGACCGGACAAATCGTGACCGACGCGATTAAATCGCTTACGCTTGCCGCCGCCACATTGAATTTAAACGTCACCCGTACCAATGCCTCAGGCTCGGCGGCGGCGTGCGTGACGTTACGCAACTCTACGCAAGCCTCCACCTCGGGCGCAGCATCGGTGAGTTGCGATAGCCAATACGCTTACATCGGCTCAAACGGACTTGCAACGCATACGATGATGAATGGCATCCTCGCTTCCAATTTACAGCTGCCGCTCGCGCAAAATTTCTTCGGCGGAAACGCTTGGAAAATCCCCCTCGCGCCTGCGATTGCGGCGACGACCACCACCGCAAACGATGGGCCAATTGGCGTAGCGATCAATGGCGTGCCGATTTTTAATCCTTGCAAGCAAGGCGGTTGCCAAAATGGCGACACAAAAGTATTAGGCGAGCTCGATATTTGCAACGGCCACGCGGGGCGCGCCGACGATTATCACTACCACGCCGCGCCGACCTGCATGATGGCCGGCCAGAGCAACCCACGCTTTTGGGACACCAACCCCGTTGGTTGGGCGCTCGATGGTTTTGCAATATTTGGCTATTTCAACGCCGACGGCACAACGGCCACCCGCGATGGCGTATGTGGCGGGAATACATTGCCAGTGAGTAATGCGCCGTCGGGCTACAGTTATCACCTCACGGATGCCTCGCCCTACGTACTCTCGTGCTTCAGGGGCACACCCAGCCCTGATCTCGCCAATCAAGGCAGTAAATATTTCCCGCTGCGCAAGCCCCCGGTTACGCCCTTCCCAGTGAGCGGCATGACGTTAACAACTGATGCGAGCGATGGCTATCAGGTGCTGCAATTTAGCGCTGCAGGCAGCTTTGTCTCGACCGCAACGGGCACCGATCAATATTCAAATCCCGCCGGAACGTATCGCATTCGTTACAAGCCCGTATCTGGCGCAGCGCTCACCACCTTGCTTGCGCAAACGCAAAACGCAGGCAAATCCGCCTGTTGGAATTTCCAGTTTCAATCCAGCGCGGGCGCAACGACGCAGCCCGCGATTTCGTATTGTCGGTAATGCGCGTTCGCTTGTTGACTGCCCTTTCTCGCTTCGTCGCCGTGGCCGCGACGGGCGTCGTGTGTCTAGCGTATGCCCATGAGTTGCCAGAAAATCGCGCAACGCTCGTTTTAAGAGATCAAACACATTTATCGCTAACGTTACATGTTGACCTCGTGCTTGCGGCGCATCAAGCCCTCGCGCCGCGACAAGGCCTACGGGAGTTTTTGCTAGTCTGCGCCGCGCTAAGCCCAGATGAGTTTCATAAACTCATGCAACGCGCGCAAACCATGCTGGAAGCCGAAACGCGTGCGACGCTCAATGGCGGTAGCGCGGCGAAGATTACGGGCTGGGTGTGGCCGAAATCTGAAAAAATTAAAGCATCGATCCAACAACACGTCATGGGATTCATCGTAGGTACAAGCAATCATACCCATGAAGCGCCATTCGAAATTCGTGCTCATATCATGCACGACAAACCGATCACCGAAAGCAAAGTTCAGTTTGCAGACGCGTTCGGGAGAGTGCTACTTGTTTGGTATCGACCCAAGCAGTTGTGGCTCACGCCCAAGCAAACATCGCCAGCAATAAAGTTCTAAGCCCTATAGGGGGGATCCCCTTCCCACGCTGACGTTTGACTGTTAATGTGACGACGGTGGGCAGGGGCTGCCCACCCTACATTTAATTTTTAACTTTTAACGAGATTTCTCTCGAAAATTGCCGATTCTGCGCCGCAGGTATTTACAATTTGGCTACGAATTCACGCATCCGCCGCACCGCTTCTGCGCACTCCTCGTACGAAGCGACTAGCGCAAAGCGCACCCGACCGCGCCCCGGGTTAGAGCCATCCGGTAATTTCGCGCCGAGGAAAGTGCCGGGCAGGGCGGTGATGCCAGTGGCTTTGAATAATTCGCGCACAAAAATTGTGTCGTCACCACCAAAAAATTCTGACACATCTGGCCACCAATAAAAAGCAGCATCAGGAATGGTCACGCGTACGTGCGGCGCAAGCAACGGCGTGAGCTCAAAAAATTTGCGTTTGTATTGCGCGCGGTTTTCGATCACGTGGGCTTCATCGCTCCAAGCCGCGACCGAGGCATGCGCGACCATGCCCGACATCGCTGCGCCGTTGAAAGTGCGATAGAGCAAAAAGGGTTTGATGTATTTCGCATCGCCCGCAACGTAGCCCGAGCGCAGCCCTGGTGCATTTGAGCGCTTGGAAAGCGAGCCCATGACGATCAGACGCTCGCGCCCGCGACCGAGCTGGTGGGCAGCTTCAAGCGCGCCAAGGGGGGCTTTGCCTTCTTCAAAATAGATTTCGCTATAGCATTCGTCGCTCAAGACTAAAAAGCCATATTTCTCGGAGAGATCAAAGATCGCTTTCCATGTGGCCAAAGTGAGCACGCGACCCGTCGGGTTATCGGGCGAGCAAATGAAGAGAATTTGCGTATCGGCCCAAACCTGCGGCGCAATTTGATCGAAATTAGGTTGTGATTTCGCATCGGCCCAATCGGTGATGTAGTGGCATTTCGCCCCAGCGAACATCACCGCCGCTTCATACACCTGATAAAACGGATCGGGTAACACCACCGTCGCGTTTGGTTTCGAGCTATCGACCAACGCGTGCACCAACGAAAAGAGCGATTCCTTCGTTCCCAATGCAGGCAGCACTTCGCTGGCTTCATCGATATGCGGTAGCCCATAGCGGCGCTCCAGCCAGCGCGCGATTGTGGTGCGCAACGCGAGCGAGCCCAATGCCGGTGGGTATTGATCGAGCGTGGAAAAACCTTCGATGATTGCATCTTTGATGAGCTGTGGCGTCGGGTGTTTCGGCTCGCCAATTTGCATTTTGATCGGCGATAAATGCGCAGGCGGCGCAACGCCTTGGAGCAATGCGCGCAACTTATCAAAGGGGAAATCAGTGAGCTTTGCGTGAGCAGGGTTTAGATTCATAACGCCATTTTAACGTCGCTGACGTGCGCAAACGTAGAATTGCCCCATGAACGCTGCTCGCCTACGCTGGCTCGGGTGGATCGTTGCGAGCCTAATGATTGGCTACGTGGCGACGACTTGGCTTTTGAAATTTGCATTGCGCACTGATGCCGCAAGCGCCTCAACTGCCGCGCCGGTGCTCGCCCGCGATGTGTTTGCGAGAGTACCTGCGGCGCAGATTTCGGCTATTTCTGCTCCGCAGGTCGCCGCTGATATTCAGCTTTTAGGCACATTGCTGCCTGATCGTGCGCGTAAAGATTCGGTCGCGGTGCTGCGGGTGAATGGCAAATCGCTCATGCTGCGCTTAGGCGAGCGCTTGCCCGATGCCAGCGAAATCGTGCGGATCGAGCGGCGCGCCATCACCGTGCGCAGCCCACAGGGTGAGCGCGAAATTACACTTTCTGCCACCGCGCTGCCTGCGCAAAAATCAACTTCTCCCAATTTTGCTGCGACCTCAGCGATTGCCACGCCAACCCAAAAAATTGAATTTGCCAGCGGCTGCCCAGCGAGCGCTGAAGAGCGCCGCGTCGGGGTCGTGCTGGGTGCAGAAATGCTCGCGGGGGTTTTACAAAACACCTCAAGCTTAACCAATATTGTGCAAGTGGTCGGCAATGGTTTGAAAGTTCAAAATACCGCAGGCATCGGCGCATTGATCGGTCTTCGCGATGGCGATTTGCTGCGCTCCGCCGATGGCAAGCGCCTGAATGCAGCTGCCGATCTTGCCCAACTCGCACTCACTCCGCTCACGCAAGGTAAGCGCGTGGTGATCGAGTTTGAGCGCAATTCTGCGCCGCAGGTATTGCGGCTTTTGCCGCCGGGGTGTAAGGCTTAATGCCCAGCGAGCGCTGAGACGATATCGCTCGCTGTCGCATGGCGCACGCCTTTTTTGGCCAATAGATCTGCAATATGCCCGTGCCACGCGACCGCCAAAACCAGCGCGGTATAGGGCTGCAACGCCTGCGCCAAAAGCGCGCCGATCATCCCCGCAAGCACGTCGCCACTACCGGCGGTTGCCAACAGTGGATTTCCAGTCGCGTTAATGGTCGTTGCCCCAGAAGTGGAGACACTCACGCTGCCAGCGCCTTTAAGCACAACGTGGGCACGTAAGTTTTCGCTTAGCATGCGGGCGCTGGCGATGCGATCGGCGTTGACTTGCTCGACTGTAATATTGAGTAAGCGCGCGGCTTCGCCCGGGTGGGGCGTTGCAATCGTTGGCCCTTGGCGCGTGCGCATGCGGTCTCGAAGACCGAAATCAGCGTGGATGATATTGAGCGCATCGGCATCGAGCACCAAGGGCAGCGGCAGGCTCAGCGCCCGCATCACCACTTCTTTAGCGCTGCGGGAAGTCGAAAGCCCAGGCCCGAGCACAATCGCATCGAGCGGGCTGCGAAATACCGTAAACGGCTCTAACATCAGCTCGGGGTAGAGAATATCAACCTGCGGCGCAACTTCGCCGGCAAACCCGACGTGAACCTTGCCCGCTCCCGCCCGCAGCGCCGCGCGCCCCGCCAAAAGCGCTGCACCTGCCATGCCGGGCGCGCCGCCGACCACCATCACCGAGCCGGCATCGCCTTTATGCGCCGTGCGCAGCCGCGTCGGCAGCCCATGCGCGACGTCATCCCAACGCACGACAATGGCCTCGGTTGCCGATTGCGGCGCGGGCACGCCACAGTCGAGCATCACGAGTGCGCCGATGTAGTCAAGCGCTGCTCCAGTCCACAATCCCGCTTTGTGAGCGAGGAAAGTGAGTGTGACGTCGGCCACCACCGCTGGGTAATAGACGTCACCCGTGAGGGCATCGACGCCGGAGGGCACGTCGAGCGCGAGGATTTGGGTGTGAGCACTGCGATAGCGATTGATTTGATCGATAATTTCAGCGAATTGCCCGTCGGGCGGGCGATTGAGCCCAATGCCAAAAATGCCATCGACGACCCAATCGCAATGGTCTGCCCGCTCTGGCAATTCCGGCAGTAAGATGATCGGCTTCGGGCTCACTTTGAGCGCGGCCAAGGCGTGTCGCGCGGGCGAGCCTACCGGCGGCGGCTCAGCGGTCAAGTAAACCTGCACCTGCTTTCCGGCTTCCGCCAAGACTCTGGCCATCACAAAGGCATCACCGCCGTTGTTGCCAGGGCCTGCAATCACCAGCACGCTCGTCAGGCGCGGTGAGCGCGCCAAAAGCCATTTCGCCGCGGATGTGCCCGCACGCTCCATAAGCTTAAGCGCAGCGTGCTCCGTTTCATGGGCGCGCAGCGTATCAAGATCAAAAACCGGGATTCCAACCATATTTAGGGCAAGTGCTCGCAACGACTCATGGGAAAATAGCCAATCGCATCAATTGTCGCAATTAATACATGGCTAACGCATCCCCCATTCCGGTGACTATTCTTACAGGCTTTCTCGGCTCTGGGAAAACTACGCTTTTAAACCGCATCTTGACCGAGAATCACGGCGAAAAAATCGCGGTGATCGAAAATGAATTTGGCGCAGAAAGCGTTGATAACGAGCTACTGACCCAAAATCGGGAAGAGCAAATCGTTGAAATGAATAATGGTTGCATTTGCTGCACCGTACGCGGCGATCTGATCCGCATCCTCGGTGATTTGCGCCGCAAGCGCGAGAAAAAGCAAATTAAGTTTGACCGCGTGATCATCGAGACCACCGGCATGGCCGAGCCCGGCCCGGTTGCCCAAACCTTTTTTATCGACGAAAAAACCAACGGCGCCTATTTGCTCGATGCGGTGATTACCATCGTAGACGCCAAGCATGGCATGAAGCAGCTCGATGAATTTAACGAAGCCCAAGAGCAAGTGGGCTTCGCCGATCGCATTTTGATCTCCAAGACTGATCTCGTTGATCAGGCCGCAATCGATCAGCTCACCGCGCGCATTCGCGTGATGAATAAGCGGGCGACGATTGCGAATGTGAATTTTGGGCAAACGCCGATCAAAGAAATTTTGGATATTCGCGGTTTCAACTTAAATGCTCGATTAGAAATTGACCCAGCATTTTTGGAAGAAGAAAGCCACGAACATAACGCCCACGTGCGCTCGTTCGTGATTAAAACCGAAAAGCCGCTAGACGTTAAAAAAGTAGATCGTTTTTTATCGTCGCTGATCAATTTGTATGGCGAAGATATGCTGCGCTTTAAAGGTATTTTGAATGTGCAGGGCGAGCCCAGGCGCGTGGTGTTCCAAGGCGTACATATGATGGCGGGCTTTGACTTTGCCGCTAATTGGGAAGACGACGCCAAGCGCGAAAGCTTGCTGGTTTTCATTGGGCGTAAGTTGCCAGAAGCGTTGTTTCGCGAGCTTTTTGCCGAGTGCTACGCCGATGCAAACACGCAAGCACCCTACGACGCGGTGAAAGCCTAAAACGAATCCGCGCAGGCGCACCTATCTGCGCCGCAGGTATAAAGCATCCCTATGGAACTGAAATGGATTGAGGATTTCTTAAAGCTTGCCGAGACTGGCAGCTTTTCGCGCGCGGCCGATGCCCGCTACGTAACGCAACCGGCCTTTTCGCGCCGCATCCGCGCGCTTGAGGCTTGGCTCGGTGTTGAGCTGATTGATCGCAGCGCCTACCCGATGCGCTTAACCCGCGCCGGCGAGCAATTTCGAGTGCAAGCTGGCGATATGCTCGACCGCATGCTCGAAGCCCGCGCCGTTGCGCGCGGGTTGCAAAGCCCATCAGAGGGCATGCTCAATGTCGCGGCGACCCACACCATCGCGTTAACGTTTTATCCGCATTGGCTCGCCGATATTAGCGCGCGCGGCGGTATGATTAAGTCCAAGATGATCGCTGCCAATGTGCATGATGCGGTGACCATGCTTGTGGAAGGGCACGCCGACGTGTTGCTCTGCTACCACCATCCGCATGCGCCGGTCGATCTCGATCCAGATCGTTACGATATGATCGTTTTGGGTAAAGAGTTGCTTGCGCCCTATGCCAAAGCCAAGATGGATGGCAGCGCCCAATATTCATTGCCCGCAACCAAAGAAGCGCCCGTGCCCTATCTGGCATACACCCCGAGTGCTTATCTCGGGCGCATGGTCGACATCATCTTGCAAGAAGCGCCGCAGCGCGCGTGGCTTGAGTGCGTCTATGAAACCGATATGGCCGAAGCGCTGAAAGTTATGGTGCGTGAAGGCATCGGCATCGCTTGGCTGCCAGAGTCATCGGTGCGCCGCGAGGTGCGCGCTAAGCAAATCGTGCGCTGTGGTGATGGCCCGTGGCTCGGCCAGGTTGAAATTCGCGTCTATCGTGATCGCACCAATACTAAGCCGACAACCCAGCGGCTCTGGGATTTAGTTGCGAAGTAATTGCGAGAAAACTCACGAAAAATATCATCCTACCTGCGGCGCAGATTGAGCCATTTTTGCGCCTAAAAATGCCCAAATCTGCGCCGCAGGTATAGACCTCGTTAAATTCAAAATCATCTAGGAAACCATCATGCTACTCGCTCGACTGTACGGAGCAAAAGATCTGCGCGTGGAGGAGGGCGAAGTGCCGCCGGTGGGTGCCGGTCAAGTCAAAGTGCGCTTCGGCGCTGGCGGGATTTGCGGCTCTGATTTATCGTATTACTACAAAGGCGGCGTGGGCGATTTCAAAGTCATGGAGCCGTTTTGCTTAGGCCATGAAGTCGCAGGCGAAATCGTTGCGTTGGGTGATGCCGTTGCTGGGCTTGCGGTGGGTGATCGGGTGGCGATTAATCCAAATCAGCCCTGCCGCGTTTGCCGTTTTTGCGTGCAAGGCAACGGTCAACTTTGCCTATCGATGAATTTCATGGGCAGCGCAGCGATTTTCCCGCATGTGCAAGGCGTTTACCGTGAATATCTGGTGGTCAACGCTGCGCAATGTTTCGTCGTGCCGCCGACCACAGATTTTCGCGTTGCGGCCATGGCCGAGCCGTTGGCAGTGGCCCTGCATGCGGTTAAGCGCGCGGGCTCTTTGCTCGGCAAAAAAGTGTTGGTCACTGGCGCGGGGCCGATTGGCAGCTTAATCGTGATTGCATTGAAGCGCGCGGGCGCTGCCGAAATTGTTGTGACCGACATTTCAGACGGAGCGCTCGCACGGCTTCAAAAAATCGGCGGCGTCTCGCAAGCTGTGAATGGCGCAAAAGATGAAAAAATAGTGCAATCGTGGTTTGCCAATAAAGGCTATTTTGATGTTAGCTTTGAGTGCTCTGGCGCGCCACCTGCGGTCGCCACTGCCTTGCGGGCGACCGCTTCTGGCGGCAAATTGGTATTGGTCGGCATTCCGGGCGTGCCCGAAATTTCGCTGCCGATTAATCAAGTGGTCGCGCGCGAAGTGGATCTCATCGGCGCTTTCCGTTTTGATGCCGAATACGGCTGGGCCGTCGCGGAATTGGCCAGCGGGCGAATTGATGTGCGCCCCTTACTTACCCATAGCTTCAATATCCGCGCGGCGAACGACGCCTTTGCCATTGCCATTGATCGCGAGCAATCGATGAAAGTGCATTTGACGCTGGATTAACGCTGAATTGCGGCGCGCGCTTACGACACGCTCATCGTTCGCGGCAGATTTGTGATTTGCCACTGCTGCGCTGCCCGTGCGAGAAATTGCGTGGGCGCTTCGAAATTATCTGCCATCGCCGGCTGCCCGAGCGCATTCCACGCCCGACGCAGCGTCGGCAGGATTGCGTCCCCCATTTCTAACGACGGCGCACGGGTTTGTTTCGAGAGTTTTTCTCCCGCGCCATTGACCACGACGGGCACATGCAAATAGTGAGGCGTAGGCAATCCAAGCAAGCGTTGCAGATAAATCTGGCGCGCGGTTGATGAGAGTAAATCTGCACCGCGCACAACATGGGTGACGCCCTGCGCAGCATCATCTACGACCACGGCAAGCTGATACGCAAAGAGGCCATCAGCGCGCTTGATGACGAAATCACCGACATCGCGCGGCATTGATTCTGATTGGATACCAAAGTGGGCATCGACCCACTCAATCACCGCATCGGCTACGCGCACGCGCACGCGCACTGCGCGCGTGTCGGTCAACGCCAGCCCAAGATCGCGACAGTTTCCTGGGTAAAAGCGCTCTCCGGCGCGATTGAGCGGCGCAGTTTCGAGCTGCTTACGGGTGCATTTGCAGGCAAAAACTGCGCCGCAGGTAGTGAGCTGGGCGAGGGCATTTTCATAAAGATTTTTGCGCGCACTTTGAATCTTAATTTCGCCATCCCAGAGTAAACCGTAGGCACGGAGCGCGGCGATGATCGATTCTGTTGCGCCAACCTGCGTGCGGCCTTCGTCGACGTCTTCAATGCGCAAAAGCCAATCGCCGCCGTGACTGCGGGCATCGCAATAACTGGCAAGCGCTGCAACGAGTGAGCCGAAATGCAGCGGGCCCGTTGGCGATGGGGCAAAGCGACCGACGTATCGCGGCAAGACCTAGCGCGCTTCGATGATGGTTGAGTTGCCGTAGCTCCAGCGCTTCGCCATCACGTTTAAAACGCCGTCGGAGTATTCGCTGCGGCCAAGGCTGCCGTTGTAGCGGGCGAGCGCGCGCGCGACATCGCCATTTTCACGATCAAGATAGTGGCGCAATATCAGGCAACCATAGCGCAAATTGGTGCGAAGGTGAAAGAGATTGTGGACATCGGGATCACCGATTAATTTCACCCAAAAGGGCATCACTTGCATATAGCCGCGCGCGCCCGCGATGCTCACTGCGTATTTGCGAAAGGCGCTTTCATATTGAACGACCGCGAGCACTAATTGCGGATCGAGCCCGGCGCGCACGGCTTCGTAATGCACCGAGGTCAAAAACTCGCGCGCAGTCTCCACTTGCGGCTTACCTGCAGGCAGCCGGGTAGACATTTCTGCGATCCAACGCTCGGCCTCGGCGCGATTTTCGATCATGATGCGCGGTGGCGCACGATCGCTCACCTGCTTAGACATGAGGGCTACCACCGAGGCTGAAAGCTTTTCTTCAGCCTGCGTACCGGCATAAATCTGCGCCGCAGGTATCGACGCAAATATGAAAATAAGAAATAAATGAGCGCGCTTCATCGGGCAAAGATCCGCTTGAGTGCGCGCCATTGCTGAGAGGCAATCGTCGCGCCGTAGTTCACGCCACTCATTTGCGCGCGAACGCCAGTGCGGGGATAAAAATCGCGCAGATTTGCGGTATCAAAAAGCACATCCCAAAATGCGAAGACCGACGCAAAATTACAGCCATGATGTTTACCTTCGTGACCGAAACCAATGGCATGATGCACGCGATGAAATTGCGGGCTCACGATGATTCGATTGCCGATTGCCCCAAAAGAGATGCGCAAATTGGCGTGCGACAGCGCTTGCACAAATCGCACTGCAAAGCCTGCCAATAGAAACGCCGATTCGCGCCCGGCACCAATGAGCAATCCAACGCAGGCCAGCACCAGCGCGTAGAAAACGTATGACAAGACATGCTCGCGGGCATCGCTCCAAAAGGTCATCTGCTGCTGGCTATGATGAATCGCATGCATCTCCCAAAGCGGGCGAAATGCATGCTGAGCTCGATGCAGCCAATACATCACAAAATCAATGATGATTACGTAAATCGCAAAGGCAATCGCCGGTTGCGTCGCGAGCCACGGGAGCGCGTCTTCAAGGCTAAACGGCACAAACCCGATTTCGCGTAAAGCAGCATCGAGCGGATCAAAAATCGCCACCAGCATCGCAGCAGGCAGTAGCGGCAAAAGCCCGAGCTGCGAAAGCGCGGTGTAGCCAATATCGTTGCGCACTGCTGCCCGATTTTGCACCGCTTCTACCGGCTTCCAGCGCTCCAGCGGCCTCATCACCAGCGCGAGCACGAGCATATAAATTGCGCCAATGCCTGCCAGCCAAAGCCATTGATAGGCTTGCTCTGAGATCGCCATTAATTCTAATGCGAATAGCAATGGTTGAAGCATGGACTCGAAAATTTTAGAAATGAGATCGGAATACATTATCGTGCAGTGTGCTTTAGTTTGTTGGCAATCGTATCGAAGCAAAACCCCTTGGCTTTCAATCCAGTCAAAAGCGGATCGAGCATCGGCCAAAACGGGTCTTTGCGGGAACGGATGCCTAAGTGCATCATCATCACATCACCATCGCGCAGATTTTTGAGCGCTTTATCGAGCAGCGCTTGATTGGAATGGGTTTCACTTGCCAATTCATCGCCGAGAAATCCGGCATCGGCCCAATGCACATGGGTGAAGCCGCATTGCTTGGCGTAGGCGAGCGCGCGCGGAGTCGTGCGCCCTCCGGGTGCGCGCCAGAGCGCATCGACGCTGCGCCCGGTCATCGCTTTTAAGGCTGCACCAGATTTGGATAATTCTTCACATACCTGCGGCGCAGTAAGTGCCTCGCCTTCTTTCTTGCCCCACGGCACGTAGCGCACCCGATCTGCGCCCACGTCACCCCGAAAATACCAGTGCCGCCAGGTGTGCGTGCCGAAGGCATGGCCACCATCGGCGATGCGCTTCCAGTAAGGTGCCCAGCGCGCGTCGAGGGACATATCGCCGCGCGCGGTCGGCTCATTAGCGATGAAGAAAGTGGCCCTCACGTTATGTCTATCGAGCACATCGGCGATTTCAACGGCGGGCACCATGCTGCCGGTATCGATGGTGAGATAAAGCGTGCCTTTGCAGCTATCTTGGGCATAAATCTGCGCCGCAGGTATGAGCCCAAATAATGCAATCGCGAGCGAAAAAAATCGCTTCATTTGCGTGCCGCGTGTGAGCGGAAGTAAATCCCATGCGGCGAGCGTCCGACTGGAATTTGCGCGATGATTTTTTTTGCGTCTAAATCCACAACCGCGACTTTTTGCGCCCAGCGCTGGGTAATCCAAGCCTGCTTACCATCGGCGGTAATCTCCATGCAATCGGGGCCATCGGGCACGCGAATCGCGTCGCCCACCTCAAGCTTTTGATAGTCAACGAATGTAATCGTTCCCGAAACCCGATTCGAGACCAATACCCGCTTGCCATCGCCCACGGGGAAAATATTGTGTGCCCCTTTGCCAGTGACTAATTTTTTGACCGTTTTTTGGGCTGCAACGTCAATCACCTCAACGAAATCTTCACCCATAATGCCAACGAAAAGTTGCTTGCCATCGGGCGTGATCCAGATACCTGCGGGCGTCTTCCCCACCGGCTTGCGCCAAGCAACCTCCATTTTTGCCAAATCAATGGCCGCAATTTCGTTGCTATCTTGCAAGGTCACGTAAGCGAATTTGCTATCAGGGCTGACGCTGACATGGCTCGGCGCTTTACTCAGGCGAAATCGCTTCACGAGTTTGTAATCAGGCATCGAATACACATCCACGAAATCAATGCGAATCGAAATCGAGAGGAAAAATTTGCCGTCTGGCGAGTAGGCGAGTTGGTAGGGATCGCTGATTTTTGGCAATCGGCGCTTGATTTCGCCGGTGATGGGGTTCATGAAAACCAAATCATTGGAAGCGGCATTTGCCACGACCAATTCCTCTTCGTTAAGCGTGGGCATCAAATGATGCGGCTCGCGCCCGATCGGAAAGCGCTTGGTTTCTTTAAGCGTTGCTTTATCGATCAGCGAAATCGTGCCCTCGCCAGAATTGAGCACAACGACGACCTCTGCCTGCGCGAGCGAAGCCGATGCCAAGGTAAAAATGATCAAAAATAGTCTAAAACATCGATGCATAACAGCTTAACGAATGGAAATAGCCTCTAGTTTACGAAAGATTGCGCCCGAGCAAGCCCTTTGCGGGGTAGGGATTTTTGCGCGCTCACTACAATTCACAAACTATGTTTGAACGCTCAAAAGAAGATATCGCCGCCATTCGCGCCAAAGACCCTGCCGCGCGTTCTTCGTTAGATGTCATTTTTTCCTACCCCGGCTTCCATGCGATCCGTTTGCATCGCTTAGCCCATGCGCTCTGGGCTAACGATTTCAAAAGCCTCGCTCGCTTTATTTCCCATTGCGGTCGGGTATTCACCGGCATCGAGATTCACCCCGGTGCAGTCATCGGTCGGCGGGTTTTTATCGATCACGGCATGGGTATCGTGATGGGCGAAACGGTCGAAATCGGCGACGATTGCACGATTTATCAAGGCGTCACCTTAGGCGGCACTTCCCTCGGGCGTGGGGCGAAGCGTCACCCGACGTTGGAGCGTGGCGTCATCATTAGCGCTGGCGCAAAAGTGCTCGGCGGGTTTACGGTAGGCGAGGGCGCGCGGATCGGCGCCAATGCCGTGGTGTTAAAGCCCGTCCCCGCGGGCGCGACGGCGGTGGGCATCCCCGCGCGCATCGTCGAGCAAGCCGCAGTGATCCCCGGCGCAAATACCTCCGGTGCAGATTCAGGCAATTTTTCGGCCTACGGCATCAACCCTGATATGGATGATCCGGTCAATATCGCCTTGCGCAAGCTCATCGATCACCTTACCATCGCCGAAACTCGCATTGACCAACTCACCGCCACCCTTAAAAAGCATGGTATCGAGTGCGATGGCCCCGATTGCGCAGATGGCTCGCTTGAATCCGTGCGCAAAACGGTGGAAAAAGGCTAAAAATCGCTGAATCTGCGCCGCAGGTAGGCGAGGCCGAGCGAAACCACCCTGCAGCTCAAATTTGTGCGGATTGCGTTTGGCGCGCAGCTGATTTGGGACATAAAAAACGCAACATTAACTCGTTGCTGTAGGCACGCAATACGTCAATCCCTCATCGCGCCAGCCGAATTTAGTCACCATCTCATCAATATCAGATTTAAGTGTCGAGTAGCGGTGATTTGAATCCCAAGCCATTTTGACCCCGGAAGCATCGTATGCTCCGTTGTAGGCGCGGTAGACCGGCTGCGTCCCGATGATGCAGCGCATTATTCCAGCGCTGTCGAGTTGCGGAAGTGCTGCGTAAAAGGCCGTGCCTTCGCTATTCCATTGTTGGAGATTGATCGGAGTGGGTGATATCTGCAGCTTTTTCGTCTGCTCGCATTCACTCGGATCAGCGCTAAAAAAATGGGAATTAGGGCCCGGATTCATGCTGCCGTAAAAGCGGCAGACAGGCACGTAGCCCCCGATCCTAAACGCGCGACCGGTGCGCAGAAACTTCCCCGCTCCGCCTTTGTCGACTGTAGCTTGCTCTTGCGGGTCTTTGGTGTAAAAAAATTGCCCGCCCGGTGATTTAGGGAAGTCAGCAGTGTTGCGATATTCGATGAGTTCGCCTTCGGGGGCGATCGGTGGAAACGCCACGAGAGGATCAAAAGGCGACGGCAGGGTTTGTTCAGCGCAGGAGGAGCAGCCACCGAACCGGATTGCACCTCCCCAATTTGTGCCCCAATCCTGAGGGAGTGTTCCTGGTGTTTCCGTAATGAATCCAAGCCCTCGACCAAATCGATACTCTCGCCAAAAGCCAGCGATGCCTTGGCCGCCAAGTGAGAGATTTGGTTCGCGAAATATTTTGATTCGAATTGTTTCTATCCTAAGCCCATTCGAAAGCGTTTCCACTGTCGGCGGCACAAACTCCGCTTGCCATAGCGACGCGAAATTTACCGATCGAACGATTCCGAATAGTGCCTGTGAACTATCGGTCCACGTGGTTTGTGTGCAGTAAGTATCGTCACTTCCTAGTTTCACTCGCCCGGGCACTCCGCTACTCGGGATCCACGAGTTAAAGAGCCACTGGACATCTAAGATCGGAAGATCGGGATTCGGCGGAGTCTGAAATAACCAAATCATAGGCAATGCGCAAGCAAACGCGGGTCGATCCGAGCTGCCAAAGTTCATAGCGGAATCATCGGAAACATTGCCGGGAATAAAAGACAAGCGGTTCATGTCAGTTCTAACGAGTCCAATTTTTTGAACCGGAACTCCAGAGAAATCTTCTGGTCGACTTAGAAGTACCGAGAACTCTG
The DNA here is from genome assembly GCA_031430575.1 of Betaproteobacteria bacterium. Classification (GTDB taxonomy): domain Bacteria; phylum Pseudomonadota; class Gammaproteobacteria; order Burkholderiales; family Casimicrobiaceae; genus JANMDS01. The sequence continues at coordinate 166,352 of JANPBT010000062.1, forward strand.
TTGCGCCGAATCGGGTTGTTGTCGGCGTAGCTTGGTAGTAGCCTGCATCCAATTTTCGGTTTAAATACGGTGAATATTTAGTCGAACGAGCTTGCGAACTCGGAAAAAACAAATAGTCACTAAGAAGTTGTGCACGCGCGTCCGAATGAAATACAGAAATGCAGAAAAGCACAAATAGTGGGATGGTGATTTTCATCATTGCACCGTGATGTGAGTTTGCACGGAAACCAACTTTCCCCGATTGTTGGCACACGTCGCGACCCATGTGTACTTGTTAGGGTATAGGCCGACAGATTCCCAATTGAAACCACTCGGAGGAATCAAAACAGGGCCGTACCAGTTCAGTGCAAAGGCGGTGGGGAAGTCTTCGACTGCCGGCCATCCGAAATAACCGCCTGTATAGGCATTTAGGCTACATGACGACGCGTTTACTGCAACAATTTGGAGTGTGAAAAAGCCGAGCGTTTGGCCTGCTGATCGAGTTACGAGATAAGGTGTCGTTGGGTTTGTGTGCGGGACACCGTTGACATACCACGTTAATTGCGGCAGCGGTGGCGCTTGTTGCACGTTAAACGTCGCCGTCGCGGTGTTTCGTATGTTTGAATCTAGTTGATCGCGGCAAGTAAAAGACCAAATACCAGTACCTGCAACGTTCAAATTTATATTTTGGTAGTTTTGCATCGGCGTAATATTCGCGTAGGAAAACCATGGATTACCGTTCCAAGTTGCCGTCGTATCGCACACATTGCTTCCAAGTCCCTCCATGCGCATGCTCACGAGTTGATCGGTATACAGGTTAACCGAGACGGTTGGTTTCGACGGGTTTTCATAAACAGCTTCAGGCTGATTATTTGGAAAATAGAGTTCAACCGTCGGTTTCGCTCGCCAGGGCGATGTATTAATTTGCGCCGTTTTAATCGCCGCCCCTGAAATGTCAGTGGCTTGGGTCGCAATGAGTTTCGTGCGCACTAACTGTTCAAGTTCCCCAGCGTTGGAATTGTTCGGCATCGTCTCTCGCAGTTTGGCGGCCAGTCCCGCGATGAGTGGCGCAGAAAATGACGTGCCGGATCCGACTCCGACGTTATTCGACGTCGTTGTAGAACGAATAGACTTAGCCGCCGCCCAAATATCGACCTGTAGGCCGTAGTTTGAGCCTAGCTCGCCGGGAGCACTAAGCGAACCCGTGAAATCCCCGTTGTTCAGTGAATTTAAAAATCCATTTACGGTATTAATGGGGCGAACTTGTTGCCCGTTTTGATCTATTCCGCCGATGCGAAGGTAGCCGTCGTTACTGGGGCTTGGAAATACGGTAGCGTTCGCCGCTGGTATTAGGTTATTGCCCGCAGAATGAATCAATAAAGTACCCGGGTAGTACCAATCTATTCCAGTAAATCCCGAAAGTGCCATCGCGAACGCACTTCCATTGCTAGTCGGAGCTCCGTAAGCGCCGTTTAAAGAGAGGTTCGCTATGCCGGGTCGGCAATCTCCCAACTGCTGACACCGCTCTTTAACCCGCAGCTTAACCCGCTCCATGCCTGCGAGGAGATCGGCCGATTGCGATGGACTGCATCCGCCAGCGACGGTAGAGTCTCCCGCGGCGATTGAATGAATTGGTGTATTCGGCCGAACACCCTTGACTAAGATACTGTTCGGAGGCGCGTGAGCCTCTATTTCGACGAGCCGGCTGTAACCATCGGCGGTTTCATGAACAACGACCCGAATCGCTGAGGTGTTTACCGGGGGAAACGAAAAACTTCGCATCACCAGATTGTTGCCTGTCACCGCACCGCCAGGTACGTTTGCCCAGTTTCCATTGACATAGTATTGGACTGAAAACGATGTCAATCCAGATTGAGAAAAGCTCATCTCGGCCGTCGGCTCACGGGGACTCCAGTAGGCATCTTGTACGTTGTAAATTTTGATGGTGTCAATTGTTTTGATTCCGTCAAAATTAACTTGTAGCCACTCGGGGAATGCCCCTGGTGTCGCGTTGTTCCAGCCGCCGCCTGCGCCCCAATTGATTCCACTTCGATCACCGTCGATCGCTCCGTTCGCGGAATACGCCGGACTATATTGACTACCCGAGATTGCACTCGCACCTTGCGCAGCGGAGGCCACGTTTGAGCGGCCATTTGAATCCATCGCACCAATGATCCCTGCGACGAAAGTGGCATGTGCATAGCAACCAGAAAGTGCTAAACCGTTGACTGATTCCCGTCTGACTAGATTGAGATCTTGATGGGGGTGCACACCCGAATCAATTACAAAAACCGGGGAAGTATCAGATAGCCCGTTGTAGGTGGCGTTACCTATGGAAAAGGGGCCACCAAGCGCTTGCACGCCCCAAGGCGCGATCTCAGAAGTTCCGATAGTGTTGATGTCGGTCCAAATTAGACCGCTACTTGGAATGCGATATACAGCTTCGACTAATTTGACGCGTTTGTCTTTTGAAAGCTTGCGAGCCTGACTATCGTCAAGATACGCAGTCGCGCCCTCGACCAGCGTACTCAATACCATCTCAGCGGTTAAATCACCAGCATCCTCCATCTGAGCGATCGCTTCTTTAGTTTTTTGTTTGTGGTGCGCGCTGGCGATCTTATCAATCCGCTTTTTTGATGCGCCTTTATCGACAATTTTTTCAATTTCAGCTTCATCGAGCAAGACGATGTGACGAACCCTACCCGTTGCATCTTTCACTGGACTTTGCATCCATTTCAAATACTTCTCGTGCTCAATTCTTTGCGGCACATGTTCAGGCATTTCTTTTTTAGGCGCGTCGGCTATGTTCCCTGGAATTCCGGGGGGGGGGGGGCGTCCACAGCCAGCGCTGCCGCTAAAAACGAGTTCATTGCAACTATATAGGCAAGGTTTTTGACTAGTAGCATTTCTATTTTTTCTCAAAAAGGGTAATTTGTTCCTAGTGTGTCAGGTTAACTACTAATTACTGTAGTGTCAATTTGACGAAGTGAAGGTTCTTTAGTTAGCCCAGACTCAACGCACTCCTCCGGCAATCATTTACGACGCGCCTGCTTTTTTGTAGAGTCTTGCATCAATTCGGAAAAACCCATTCTGCGCCGCAGGTATGCGCAAACCCTGCGGCGCAGATTTAGCCAAAAGCTGCGCTATTTTTTACGCTGCGCAGCCGCATCGATATCCATATATTCCCACGCTTCATGCATGATCGCGTGTTTGCGAAAGCCCTGTAGCCACGGCTGCTGCAGGGTGTATGAAATATCGGCACGAAAGTTAATCCACGGTGCGTAGGCGACTACTAAATCTTGCATCTCATCGATGATCGCGTTGCGCGCGGGGCCATCGGGCATGGTGCGGATTTTTTCGTAGCGTTGGTCGAAATCCTTAAGCTTAAATTGGGCGTAATTTTCGGCTCCGGCATTTTTGCCATAGAGCAGTTGCAAGAAATTTTCGGCGTCGGGGTAATCGGCATTCCAGCCTTCGCGCACCATCGTGATCTTGCCTTCGCGCGCGGCGAGCCTGCGATCAGGCGCTTTCTGGGCTTTAAAGGTGATCCTGATTCCAATACTGTCCATCGCTTTTTTCCAGAGCTCATCTTCTTGCCGCGCAAGCGCGCTGGTGCCAGTATCGCGTTCGAGCAAAAGCGGTGCGCCATCGGGCTGCTCGCGCCAGCCATCGCCATCGCGATCCCGGTAGCCGAATCGATCGAGTAATTTCTTGGAAATTGCCAGATCGTAGACGTGCGCCGGGCGGCGCGCCGGGTTCCACCCAGTGAGATTTTTGGGCACGAGCCCATTCATCACTTCGCCGTCTTTATTCCAGATCACGTTTATAAATTCGTCCATCGGCCACGCATATTGAATGGCGCGGCGCAGCGCGATGCGCTCTTTGCTATAGCCGCCTACCACCGGGTGATTAAGATTAAATAAGTCATACCAAAGCCCCGCTTTCGGGCGCGGCGCGAGCACCATGCCTTTGGCTGCAAACTCAGGCTTAATCACGCTGCCGGTCTTGGCCAGATTCACCGCAGCGGGCGGCAGATCGGCGATATAGTCTTGCTGGCCATTGAGAAATGAAAGCCAAAGCGCTTGCCCTTCTTCGATCACCGCAATTTCGATCTTAGCGATGCTGGGCACTGGTTTGCCTTTCATTTTGGCAATCAGCGCTTGATCTTCGGAATCGGTCGAGGCCCAATCCCAAGTGCGCTTACGGTAGCTTGGATTGGCTATGAGCGTGGTCTTGCTGGAGCGTTTGTATCCGCCCAATTTGTAGGGGCCGGTGCCGACGGGGTGTGCGCCAATTTCAGTGCCGTATTTTTCGATCACTTCGCGCGCGGACGCGCCGGTGCTCGGCATTGCCAAGATATAGAGAAAATTGAAATCAGGCGCAGCGAGGCGGATGCGCAGGGAATAGCGATCGATGATCTCTAAGCCTGCCATTGGCGCATCGTAATCAAATTTGCCAGACCTTTGCGCGGCGGCGCGCTCTTCCACGCTGCCCAATACTTTGCCATCAACTAAAAATGCCCACGGCGATTTCACTTTTGGATCCATCAAGCGCTTAAGGGCATAGGCATAATCGGCGGCGATCAGCTCGCGCGGCTTACCGTTAAATGCCGGATCGTCGGCGAAGATGATGCCCTTTTGCAGCGTGAAGGTAAAGGTCTTTCCGTCTTCACTGACTTGCGGCAGGGCGGCAGCCGTGCGCGGCACTAATTTCACTTTACGCGAAACGTAGTCGTATTCGAGCAGCGGCTCGAAGATGCGCTCGGTCACCGATTGCGAGGCTTCGTCTGAGGCGAAAGCGTTGTCAAAGCTGGTTTCAGCAATTATGAACGCAACGCGCAACGTCTTGGTGGCATCTGCTGCAATGACGCTATACGATATTGCGAAAATACCTGCGGCGCAGATTTGGCTCAAAAATGCCCTCATAGTCTCACCCCGCCTTCATCAAAAGTAAGCCCTTCAAGTAGTGCCCCTCCGGGAAATCAAGCGCGATGGGGTGATCGGCGCTGGCGGCTAGTTTTTTGACGATATGCAGCTCGGCATGGGCATCCATTGCCGCGCCAGCGATGATTTTTTGAAAGAGCGCATCGTCAATGCCGCCTGAGCATGAAAAAGTCATCAACTGCCCGCCCGGCGCGAGCAATTTCATTGCCCATAAGTTGATATCTTTATAGGCGCGCGCCGCTTTTTCAGCATGCGCAGCCGAGGGCGCAAATTTAGGCGGATCGAGCACAATTAAATCAAACTGCGCGCCCTTATCCCGCAGCTTGCGCAGCGTCTCAAACACATCTGAGGTGTGCCAATCAAAGCGCGCTTCATCAAGACCGTTCGCCTTCACATTGCGCTGCGCTGCCGCAATCGCTTCTGCTGAAGCATCAATGCTGGTGACGTGCGCCGCGCCCGCTTTTGCCGCTGCCAGCGAGAAGCCGCCGGTATAGCAAAAGCAATTGAGCACACGCTTGCCCGCCGCGAGCGTTTGTATCAGCGCCCGATTGTCGGTTTGATCGAGGTAAGCGCCCGTTTTATGCCCCGTTTGCACGTCGATTTCATAAGCGATACCGTGCTCCCGCAAGGCGATCGGCGCATCGAGCGTACCCACCGAAATTTCGCAGCGCACGGGCAAGCCCTCTAGCGTGCGCACTTCCGCATCACTGCGCTCAACCACCGCACGCGGGCTGCGCGTCGCCACGATCTGCGCGATGATTGCCGCGCGCCAAGGCTCCATCATCGCCGCCGAAATGGAGAAAACCACGACCGCGCCATAGGCATCGATCACGAGCCCCGGCAAGCCATCAGACTCGCCATGCACCCAGCGAAAAGCATCGTTGCTCAAAAAGCCCAGCAAACTGCGCCGCAGGTAGGCCGCCTTTAATTTTGCCGCGATCATTTCAGCATCAACGGTTTGCCCCTCAACGAAGCTCCACACCCGCGCCCGAATTTGTGAAGCCGGGCTCCAGCCTGCATGCGCCAAAAAGCCGCCCTCGGCCGTGCGCAACGTCACCACCTCGCCGACCTGCGGTGCAACTTTAATTCGCGTTTCGTCAATTGCCCCGGAGAAAACCCAAGGATGATGATTTTTAAGCGTTTTCTCGCGGCCTAGCTTTAAATAAATTGAGATCGTCATCCGCGCATTGTGAACGAGATCGGGTTTGCGTGGGTTTGCCTTGATGCCTAATTGTGCGAAACCCGCGCCGCAGGTAAGCCGCCAAAGCCCCCTCTCCCCGGGGGAGAGGGTTGGGGTGAGGGTGGTTGCATGGCTCACTCTCGCAGCCGGAACGAATGATGCGAACGCTACGAACGCTCAGTACGCTACAAACGATTTCCCCAACCAAAACCTGCGGCGCAGATTCAGCGAGAAACCCGCTAACCCCGATCCCCAATTTCTGCCGGAATCAGGAGCCGCACTATCGCGCCCGATCCCGCGCCTGCCGAAATCAACTCGAGCTCGCCGCCCGCGAGGCCAGCGCGAGTGCGCATATTCGCAATGCCGCGCCCGCCGCCGCCCGCGATCAAACCTTGCGCAAAGCCCGCGCCATCATCTAAGATTTCAATGATCACCCGCAAATGCGCTGCGTCCCATTTCGCCGCGACGTCTGCCCGCGTCGCGCCGCGCGCATGTTTGGCGATATTGGTAATCGCTTCTGCCACGATCCGCTGCAAATGAAAAAGCACCTCGCGACTCAGCTTCAAATCAGGTGGAAACTCATCAAACTTCCAATCAGAAGCCAGCTGTGAAGCTGCCAGCCGCGGCTGCAAGCGAAAGCGCAGATTAGCCAAAGTGGTTACCAAATCGGTCTCGGTGGGCGACATGGAATCAATCGCGATACGGAAATCGACCAACGCATCTTGCGCCATTGCTTCAATCGCTTTTGAATCAAGCTGCTCGCGCTTAGCCGCGCCCAAAAGCGCCACCAAATGCCCGCCCACGCCGTCATGAATGTCGCGCATGATGCGGGCGCGCTCTTCGAGCTTGGTCAACTCTTTGGTCTGTGTTTCGCGCAACGCGAATTCCGAGCTCAATTGCGCAGTCTTTTCTTGCACTTTACTCTCAAGATCGGTGGTGAGCACCTTCAAATCGCCTGCCATGCGATTAAAGCTTTGGGCGACGTTTTGAAACTCATAAATCTGCGCCGCAGGTATGCGATGATCCAAATTGCCATTGGCAAATTCGTTCGCGCTTTTAGAAAGGGCGATGATGGGGCGCGTCATCTTGCGGGCAAGCCAGTAGCTCGCCGCGAGCGCGCCCGAAAGACCCAGCCCAAGCAGCGCGAGCGACCAGAGCAGCGACTTGTAGACTGGCACTAAGAGCTTAGACTTTGGCTGCGAAATAAAAAAAAGCCAGCTTGGATTTTTTAGCGATTGCCATGAGTTAAATAGCGTTTCGCCATCGCGGATGGATGTTGCGTTGCCGTTTAAAGCACCCGCCCGGCTTGCACCGATTGCCTGTTGCACGGCCACATCAGTTTTTAAGGCATCGATTCGCAAGGCTTGCAGGCGGTTTGAGTGTGCAACAGTAAGCCCGGCAGCATCGACGATAAAAGACTGTGATGCCGGGCTCGTTGCAATGCGAGCAAGCGCTTCTGAAAGCGTTTGTAAACTAATTTTTGCCACGCTGACTTGCTCTGAGCTGCCCTTATCTGCCAACGCGAGATAGACAAAAGGCGTCGTTCGCCCCGGCTCAAGGCGCACTTCGGAGTAAGTTGGCTCACCCGAGCGCGCGCGGCTTATGAGTTCTTTATCAAAATGGATTCCTGAGCCAAACGTTACCGGCCGCGAGCGACTCACAGCGGCAAGCTCGATGCCCTCGGGCGACACCAGCGAAATTTCTTGCACCGCGACTAGCGTGGAGATCACGCGTCGATACTCGGTTGCCCGATCGTCTTGGGTTAAACCGGTCGCGCTCCACGGAATTGAGGCGATCACACGAAGATTACGTTCGATTTCTTCAAGAAGCCCAAGGGTGCGATCTCGCGCGAGCTGTGTCTGCAGCGCATGCGTGCCTTCCATGTGGTTTTCAGCGTCGCGATACGACTGAATTGCAAACGCGATACCGGCGGCGCAGAGCACTGCGCACACAACCCCTGCCAAGCTGAGTGCGTAGCGCCGAAAAACAGTGCTTGGAAACTTCCCCACGTTAGTTTGTGGCGGGTTCTCGTTGCGGCAGAAGGAGAAATTTTTTGGGGAAAACCCAACCATGAGATTTCGCGAGCTTATGGTTAACGACAAGCTCGTATTCAGTCGGGAAGCTCACGGGAAGCAAACGAATCGGAGTTCCTTTTGCAATCGCGATGATGTAGCGTGCGGCCTCTTGTGCCAAGTCAACTTTGGTGCCTAGATGCATCCAAGCACCGTTATCTGCTTCGTCCCAAGGAAACATTGTTGGTATTGGAATCGCCGCCGTTGCATTAATGTAGCGGCGGGTGTTGCCATCGAGCAAGCTATCAGAATTTATGATCGCCGCGTCAAGCTTAAATTGAGCGTAAATCGATTTAAGCTCGTCAATTTGCCCCACGGAAATTGTGATTGGGATCAAATCAATCCCGAGGGCTTTTAATCGCGCAATAAATTTCCATTTAGTCTCGTCGTATAGATCCGCTCCAACAAATCCGATGCGAGACAGCGGTGGGTCACGTGCATCCCGCAGCGCTTGCGCGCGCGCCGGAATCAGATTATCAAGCTGTAGTTCATTTGGGCGAGAGGTGTTGCAATTTTCAGAAGTTGACGTTGGTGCGATGACGCGCAAATCGTATCGCGTAAACCCTGTGATGTTTCGCTCAGGCGCGCAGAGATTCGCAATAATATTCCATCGTTTTGAGGTTGGGCCTGGATTGCATTTGCAACCGATGACGATCGGAATCGATGACGTCTTGGCGGCAAAAAATTTTGCAGCCGCCGCGCCGGCGGCGTAAATCACATCAGGTTTACTGGACAGAACGGTTTCACTCATCTTTTCGTTTAAGGCAGCCGCTTCGGGTAAAGCGATTTCATTGCGCTCGCGAAGATCGAAATGATGCGTTTTGATCTCAAACGAAACGATTTCCTTAAATTCTGATTTGGCAATCGAATCGAGACTTTTACGTAACTCGTCGACTCGATTGCTTGTTGTCGCGCCAGAAGTTGTAGTCACGTACGCAACCGAGAACTGTTTTGCCATCGCCGAGGAGATCGTCGCTATTAACAGCAGATAGAGCAACAAACCGTGCGCGCGAGTCGGTCCGTTTCTAAACCAGAAAAAAAAGTGGGAGATCACGGTAGTCATTAGGTCAAGTTTCTTTTCATGGCGCGCGATTCATCGACCACTCGCCGCAGCGGGGGGGATTTCACCTAGGCGCAGAGTTACATTATTTTTTCGCGACATATCCCTAAATACGTCTCCAATCCAATTCGCTTGAGCAGGTAAACATATGTCATTCCACCACTGTTCTTCATCGCTTCCGTCTGGTTTTTTTCGGCAATGTGGATAATAAGTGCTGACATAGGGATCCCATTTTGTCAGGAATTCATCTGGAATTTTTTTAAATCGTCGGTGATGCATCCCTAAGAGGCAGCCCTTTTTCGTAAACACAGCCGCTCCGCTAAAGCCATCGTGAAGCCCCTCGGCGCTATAGTCGATAAATTGAAGCGACCCCCCCGTTTTGGAAAAGCGCGTGCTCCGTAAGATCTTGCGATGCGGCTCATTTAAAACCGCAAGGCGTCGCATTTTTGAGCCATCTTTGTTGTTTTCTCCCTCATACCCGGCAATCATTAAGTTTTCGCCGACTGCAGGCGCGCAGGTTTTCAGCTCTGATTTCCATTTTGATGCTTCGGTGGAGTAGAGGAGCCTCATCGATAAAGCCGCGTAGTCAAGGTGCTCTTTTGGGCTTGAGATCGCGTTTTCAATTTGAAGCTCGTAGAGCCGGAACTGCTCTTTGAGCTGCCCTGCATCTTCTTCCTCGTTGGTGCATCCAAAAAGCACCAACTTTCCTGCAATGTCGTGCGCGTACTTAAAAGAATGCATGGTCGTGATGAGGAGTCGCTCTGAAATTTGAATGCCCGAGGAAATAGATTTCGGTAGCTTTTCATCGTTGCCGCCTTTGCTGACTTTGTCGAAAATAACGCCGACGGCTCTAATTGATGGCGCGTCTACAAGCGCGGAAATATATTCAGGAGGCGCTTCCGAATATTTAAGCGAGTTGCATAGTTTTACTGCGAGCTCCGCGTAGTCGATGGCCTCGCTTTTTGCGGCCGTCGCACGCGAAAAATTGCTGGTCATCGAAAACAGCAAGGGAATTGCGAGCAGTGCGTATTTTTTTAACCAGTACCGCATCATCGCGCTGCCGCCGCCAGCTGACAGGCTTTGGGCTTCCAAAATTTATTGCAAAGATCATTGATGATGGAATCGATGCGGGTGCCGCGATTGGGCAAACTTAAGTTGAGTCGCGCAGTTCCAATCGGGTGCGATCCGTATGGGCTGCTGCACGGCCCGACTTCAGTCCCATCAAAGGTAATTACTTTGCATTGTCCAGCTTCCCATTTTTCTCTGAGATTTGAAAATCTCAAACCTTTGGTGTGCATTCCGATTAACTTGAACGCATCATCGAAAACCGGCGCACCAGAAAAACCGTGATTGGTTTGATTGTCATAGCAGAATCCATCGCCCTCGCATAATCCAATGCGATAGGCATTCGATTGGCCAAACGTTGAGAGAATCATTCCGCGCGGAAAAAAAACGTTATCCGTAAACCCCAGTAAATGTACGCGGCCATGCGGAGATTGCTTCTGAGTGGGAAGGCTCCTCAGGTCGATCGGGCGGATGCCGAGACGAGTAGGGCATCGCTTTAAAGTGCCTTTTCCGCATTCAATTGTGATGATGGCGTAGTCTAGGGTCGCGTCTGAATTGGTTGCCGAGAATTTCACCTGTTGATCGGAGTTCAGTGTTAACTCGTATTCAACGAGGTCTTCCAAGCCGGGCGGCTCCCCGGTATCGTCTGCGTTAAACGCGAGTCGACGTTCTGATGCCTTTGGTCTCGTTTTATCCGCATTCGCGTTTTCACCCAAAACATATCGAAACTGAGCAACGCGAACGCCTGGCTTGTCACCGTAAAAAATATGCGCTGCCGTCAGTAGCTCGTTATGTGAGATGAGCGTCGCCGTGCCCGCTGTCTTACCAAACTCGTCGACAAGTCTTGCAACCGCGCCCGCATCAGGCGGCAACCGCACCAACTCGCCATGGCCGTCTCCCTTAGCGGCCTGGGTGACACACGCCGCCGGGATTATCCCCGCCATCCCGATCGCATGATGCGCTGCAACGGTTGCACACGCTGGCTTTTGCAGCCAAAACTCATTTGCTTTCGCAATCGAATCCTGCCAGTCAGGCTTTGATTTATCGCTCTCGTTTGATATTTCCTTGAAGCCGTACTGGGAGACGGGGCCGAAAAGGCCTGGAACAGGCCTCGTCCACAGCGTGGCTGAAACAGGGCATGAGAGCGGAATCACGGCGAGTGCAGCTGTGTCTGTGAATAGCATCGGCAGCTCGTTCGCAGCCGGAACGCGTAGCGTGACAACGCTCGCACCTGCGCAGCTACTGACGCGTTGCGCCACAACTTTTTGGCTCGTTGCAGTGGCAATGAAATCAGTTTCCCAAGTCGCTGGGGCAATCAGCCCTAAAATTGCGCCCAGAGCAACCGCCCCAAATTCTGCGACCGTCTCAAAAAAAGCCTCCATATCTTAAAAAGTGATGATTTCTACAATTGGTGTGGGATCTTTGCGGATTTCCAATCCTTGGCCTTTCGTTGTCAACCAATCAAAGGCCTGATCTAGGCTATCGAACTTTAGTACCGCATGAAAGCCGCCGGCTACTTCTTTGATTCCCATCGGGACTGTTAAATGGGCTTGGCAAGCCTCAAGTGCAGCAAAATCATTTTTGTGCGTTATCTTGAAAGCGTTCAATGCGGCCTGGTCTGCAAAGTAGCGCGCGTAGTTATAGCTTTTAGGTAACTGGTCATAAACCGCTTTGTGTTTTTCTTTGTAGTCGAAGTTGTCCGCTGCGGACAGCCCTTGTGTACGACTTGTACTCAAAGTCCATTCAAACGGGATTTTCTCGATTTTGGATTTGATTGGCTGACTGTCAATTCGCCAAGCGCAATACTGCGCTCCTGAATCTACTAAAGATGCTCGGTGCCGACCCTTCCCAGCTGCGTCGCCGCCGCCGCCGTTGCCACCGGTTTGATTTGCGCCATCCACGTCGTCGTAGCGGGTATTGATAAATGCGCGGGTGTCCCCATCCTCTTCAAATGATTTATTGCGCGATAGGTTTCGAAAGTGGATGTGAGCGTCTAGAAAGGGGCCACTCCAATTTACCTTCCTTAAGTCGTCAACTAACCCCGCCGCTAAATACGCCACACCACTGCTATAACCGTTAACCTGAGATTTGATCCTCTTAACCGCTTCGGTATTATTTCTATCGGTTGAGGGACCGCTGAATCCCATTGCTACAAAGCATTGCATTTTGAGTATCATCGTTATTCCCCTTATTTGGTTTGAAATATAAAGTTGAAGTCTAGCCGCGTTACCGACTTTTAGACATCCCCTAATTTACGGTAGACACTCTATTTTCAGACGATTCCTCGAATTTTTTGAAACTGACGTGCGGCAGTACCTGCGGCGCAGATTTCGGCCAAAAACACCCGTTTTCGCGATAAATCCCCCCATGCCCCCGCAAAGGTAAACTCCCACCATGACTGAAGACTTTATCTACAAACTCGCGGTAAACGCGATTCCTTTCCTTTTAGCCATTACCTTGCATGAGGCCGCGCATGGTTATGCGGCGAAGCGCTTTGGCGATCGCACTGCCGAGATGATGGGGCGGCTGACGCTGAACCCGGCGAAGCATATCGATCCGATCGGGACGCTTTTGATCCCGGCGCTAACGCTTTTGGCGGGTGGTTTTTTCTTCGGCTGGGCAAAAGCGGTGCCGGTGAATACCAATAATCTGCGCAATGCCAAGACCGATATGATTTGGGTGGCGGCGGCGGGCCCGGCGAGCAATTTTGTGCAAGCAATTGTTTGGGCATTCATCTGGAAATTTGCTGCGGGCGCCGATTCCAGCGCGTTGGTGGCGATTGCGGGCGCGGGAATCGCTTGGAACGTGGGCTTGATGGTTTTGAATCTGTTGCCCATTTTGCCGCTCGATGGCGGGCGCATTTTGGCGGGGCTGTTGCCGCGCGATTTATCCAATGCGTTTAGCCGTTTGGAGCCTTACGGCATGTTTATCGTATTGGGGCTGGCGCTCACCCATATGCTCACGCCCATTTTGATGCCGATGCAGAACGCGATGATTATGTTTCTGCGTAGCCTCATTTCCTAGTGATCTATCGCTAAAGCAAAAGAAGAAAAAATGTTCGAAGAACGTGTTTTGTCCGGCATGCGCGCAACGGGGCGCATGCATTTGGGCCACTATCATGGCGCGCTTAAAAATTGGGTGCGTTTGCAGTCTGAGTATGAGTGCTTTTATTTCGTTGCCGATTGGCATGCGCTCACCAGCCACTACGATGATCCGCGCATTATCGAGCGCTCCACTTTCGAGATGGTGGCCGATTGGCTGGCCTGCGGGCTTGACCCCGCGCAAGCGACGATTTTCATTCAATCGCAAGTGCCGGAGCATGCTGAGCTGACCGTGCTTTTGGGGATGATTACGCCCTTGGGTTGGTTAGAGCGCGTGCCAACCTATAAAGAGCAGCAAGAAAATTTAAGGGAAAAAGATTTAACGACCTACGGCTTTTTGGGCTACCCGCTCATGCAAGGCGCAGATATTTTGATTTACCGCGCGCAGCATGTGCCGGTGGGCGAAGATCAAGTCTCGCATCTGGAGCTCACGCGCGAGCTGGCGCGGCGCTTTAATCATATTTATGGTCGCGAGCCTGATTTTGAAGAAAAAGCCCAAGAATCGGTTAAGAAATTGGGCGGCAAATTAGGCAAAAAATACGACGAACTGCGCCGCAGGTATCAAGAGAAAGGCGATGAAGAGGCGCTTCAATCGGCGCGCGATTTGCTCAATGAGAGCCCGAGCTTGGCGCAAGGTGATCGCGAGCGATTATTTGGCTATATCGAGGGATCGCGCCGCATTATTTTGGCCGAGCCTCAGGCACTATTGAGTGCGACTTCGAAGCTGCTTGGCCTTGATGGCCGCAAGATGAGCAAGAGCTACGGCAATGGGCTTTATCTGCGCGATACGCCGGAAGAAGTGACCCAAAAAATTCGCAAGATGCCCACCGATCCGGCGCGCATTCGGCGCACTGATCCGGGCGATCCCGAGAAATGCCCGGTCTGGAATCTGCATCAGGTTTACTCGACCACTGAGACCAAAAGCTGGGTGGTTGCGGGCTGTAAGAGTGCGGGCATTGGCTGCTTGGAGTGCAAGCAGCTTGTCATTGATGCGATCAACGCCGAGCTGATGCCCATCCGCGAGCGGGCCGCGCAATATGATGCTGACCCTTCGCTGGTGCGCAATATCTTGGCAGATGGCTGCGAGCGGGCTCAAAAAATCGCGCGCGAGACGATGCGGGACGTTCGCGAAGCGATGGGTTTAGCCAAATTATGACCACCGAGGCCGCCAAATTGCCTGAATCTGCGCCGCAGGTATTAACTGCGGTCGCTGCGGACGCAGTTGCAGATTCGGTTGCAGCGACGTCTGCCGCGGCGGGCGTCGCTGCGAGCATACCTGCGGCGCAGATTGAGCCTCTTGAGCACGTTAAAGGCGGCGTGAAGGTTTACGGCCAGCCGATGACGGTGATGCCCCACGATCTTTACATTCCGCCAGAAGCGCTCGCGGTATTTCTCGATGCCTTTGAAGGCCCGCTCGATTTGCTGCTTTACTTGATTCGCAAGCAAAATCTAAATATTCTCGATATTCCGATGGCGGCGCTCACGCGCCAATATCTGGTTTACGTCGAAGAAATGCGCAAGACTCAATTCGAGCTGGCTGCGGAATATTTGCTGATGGCCGCGGTGCTTATTGAGATTAAATCTCGCTTGCTACTGCCTAAGCCCCCGGCGGCGGAGGGCGAGGAGCCAGAAGATCCGCGCGCTGAGCTGGTGCGCCGCTTGATGGAATATGAGCAAATGAAGGCGGCGGCGCGCAAAATCGATGAGCTGCCGCTGGTGGGGCGTGATTTTGAAGTGGTGCATGTCTGGTTTGAGCGCAATGCCGCGACGCGCATGCCCAATGTGTTCCCAGACGATTTAAAGCGGGCTTGGGCCACGCTTTTGGCGCAGGCCAAGCTCAATAAACACCACCTGATTAGCCAAGAGTCGGTCACGGTGCGCGATCAGATGACGAAGGTGCTTCGCAGACTTTCCGGCGGAGAGCATGTAGAATTCATCGAATTGTTTGAAAAAAACGCGAGCATATCAGTGGTAGTGACCACTTTTATCGCCATCTTGGAGATGGCGCGCGAGCAAATGATCGAAATTGCGCAGGCCGAGTCCTTCGCGCCCATATATGTGAAATTAGCGACCGTGTCCGCACTGGTTGCAGACAATTAGGCATGCGTTTGTGCCTGATCCCAGCGCTGCAGTGGCAATACCTGCGGCGCAGATTTGACCTAAATCGACTTAATTCATACTGAAAAAAGCCATTTTTCCGTGACCTGCGCGATGGAGTAATGCGTGCCAGACGAGCAAGACCCTAAAACTGATAATTTTCCTGTGACCGTTCCTGCGAGCGCGGCAGAGCCTCCTCTAACGACGCCTGATTCAGACGCGCTCACGGTAACGTCCGATGCCGGACAAGACTTGCCAACCGCCGTCGAGATGGATATTGGGCTGGCCAAGCGGGTGTTGGAAGCGGCATTGCTGACTAGCCGAGAGGCGCTGCCGATTGATGCATTGGTGCGGCTTTTTGATCCGCCGATTCCGTCTGATACCGTGCGTGCGCTCGTTGAGGCCGTAAAAAGCGATTGGTCCGGCCGGGGCGTTGAGCTGATTTTGGTGGCGACGGGCTATCGCTTTCAAGCGAAAACCGAGATGCAAAGCTATATCGATCGGCTTGAGCCTGAAAAAACTCCACGCTACTCGCGCTCGATCATGGAGACTTTGGCCATCGTGGCCTACCGGCAGCCCACCACGCGCGGCGAGATTGAAGCCATACGCGGGGTCGCGGTTTCGTCGCATGTGATTAAAGCGCTTGAGGATCGTGAGTGGGTCGAAGTGATCGGCCATAAAGAAACGCCGGGTCGCCCCGCGCTTTACGCGACGACCAAGCGCTTTTTGAATGATCTCGGGTTGCGCTCGCTTTCTGAGCTGCCAGCTTTGGCCGATTTGGACGAGCATCCCGCGTTGGAATTACCGGGCGTGCCCAATGAGCCGCCATTTCCGCAACAAGCCCGGCTCGATACCGAGAGCGGTGATGGTCAAACCCTTTTAGAAATGCCGATCCCTACGGCGCAACCTGAACAGCAAACACATGACGATGGACACGAATCAAGAGTCCCCCCCACCCTCCATTAACAGTGGCGGCGACGGCGACGGCGCGGGCGATGCTGGGGGCGGCGCTGCCGCTGGCAATCGCGGCAACGGTGGTGGTGACGATCGCAAACCGCGCCGTGGCCTGCGGAGACGACCCGGTGGCCGTCGCGTGGGCGGCGAGAAGCGTCCGCCACGCGATCCTGCCGCAGCCGGAGACGCCCCCCCAACTCATGCGAGTGCTGATGGTGCTGAAGGCGGCGAATCTGCGCCGCAGGTATTGATCGAAGGCGCGGCAGACGAAGGCGGGCAGGCCGCAAAAACTGCGAAACCACGCAATCAAAATCAGAATAGAAATCAGAACCAAAACCAGACTCAAAATCAAAATCGTCGTGGTCGCGGCCCGAAAGTAGATCGCGCGCAAAACCCTGACGGCGTCCCCGATCCTGAAGGTAAGCAGCGCCTGCATAAAGCGCTCGCGCAAACCGGCTTAGGCTCGCGCCGCGCGATGGAAACGCTCATCGCCGAGGGGCAAGTGGAGATTAATGGCGAGACCGCGCAGGTCGGCCAATCGGTGCAGCCCGGCGATCGCGTGCACGTCAAGCGGCGCAAAGTGAATGTGAAATTCACGGATGAAAAGCCGCGGGTGATGATCTATCACAAAAATACCGGCGAGATCGTCAGCCGCGATGACCCGGAAGGGCGGCCTACCGTTTTTCAAAGCCTAAAAGCACCGGATCACGGTAAATGGGTCGCCGTCGGGCGCTTGGATTTCAATAGCGAAGGCTTGCTGCTTTTTACGACTTACGGTGAGTTAGCCAACCGGCTGATGCACCCGAGCTACCAAATTGTGCGCGAATATTCGGTGCGTATTTTGGGAGAGCTCACGCCCGAGCAAGAAGATCAATTGATCGACGGCATTGAGCTTGAAGATGGCCCTGCGCGCGCGCTTTCACTGGATGTGGAAGGCGGCGAGGGCGCAAATCGTTGGTATCGGATCACGCTGCAAGAAGGGCGCAATCGGGAGGTGCGGCGCATGTTTGAAGCGCTGGGCATTACCGTGAGCCGACTCATTCGCACCAAATACGGCACCATCGCCATGCCGTCATGGCTAAAGCGCGGGCAATCCAAATTACTCGATGAAGCCGAGACTTTTGAGCTGCTGACTTCAGTCGGTTTGCGCTCGAATTCACCACGGGCGCAGATCAAGCGCGCGATGAAAGGTGCACCTGGACCTACGCCCCAAATCGGCGTCATGCGCAATGCGCGTGAGCACGAGTTAGCGCGCGAAGGCCGACTAGGCGACGACCCAGCAACGCGCACGAATGCTGGCGGGCGCGGCCGGCGCAACGGCAAGCCGCGCGTTGATCCGCTGGCGACTTCGTTTGGCTTTGGCGGGCAAAAGCCTGCGGGTGGATTTAATCCTCGTAGCGGCGGCGGCAATGCCAACGGCAACGTTGCGGGTGGCGAGGCCAACGGCAATGTGATCCGTAAATTTCCAGGTAAGCAAGGTGTGCCCGGTAAGAAGCGCCGCAGCGGTGGTGCTGGTGCTGGTGGTAATACTGAGGCTAACGGTAATGTGATCGCATTTAACGGCCCCATGGGCGAGCCCGGTGCTCGGCGTGAAAATCAAGCGCCCGGCGCGCCGCCAAAGCCGCGCGGTAATCGTCGCACTGGGCGCGGCCCCAAAGGCCCGCCACGCGCGGGGACGACGCCTGGCATCGACTATGCGGGTCTGCCAAAAGACGAATAGTCTGCGGTTTCCGTGTGGTTGCGTAGTGCGACAAGCGCGCGTACACTCGACTAACAGGAATCAGCGGCTGCACCACGCGGCCGCTGCACATAAAGAGATCGCGAGTACTACGTGGGCAAGAAAACGTTCGTCGATAGGCGGCTGATTGCATTGGGTCTGGTAAGCCTTAGTTTTGCTTTTTCCACGCACATCGCAACCGCGCAACCCGCCGCCATTAATGTCGGCATTATTTCTGCTGATTCTCCGGGCGAGGGTAAGGTTGCTTGGGATCCCGTATTGCAAGAGTTTTCGCGCATGCTTAATTTGCCGGTGCGAGGTTTCTACACTTCGACTTATTCTGGCGTGTTGCAGGCGGCCATTGATGGGCGGGTGCATATTGCGCGCATGTCTCCTCGGCTCGCACTCGATGCGATTACATCGGGAAAGCTCGAAGTTTTTGCGCAGCAAGCGTGGAGCGATGGCACGATTGGTTACAAAAGCCAAATTATCGTGCGCGAAGATTTGCCGATCCGCTCGTTGGACGAGATCGCGAAGGCTCCGGGTAAGTATCGCTACGGCCATAGCGAGCGCCAAAGCACTTCCGGCTACGTCGTGCCCGAGCAGCTTTTTGCGCAACACAAAATTTCTGCACCCTTGCATTTCACGCGCATGCAGGAAGGCACCCACCAGTCCAATATGCTCGATGTCGCCAATGGTGAGCTCGATATTGCGGCGGTAAATTCCTCAAGAATGGAAAAATTTCGAAAGAAATTTCCAGATGAAGCGAAGCGATTGCGCGTGATTTGGGAATCACCACCGATCCCAGACGTCATGTGGGTTATTCGCAAAGATTTAGATGAACCGACTCGATTAGCGATAAAAAAAACCGTGATCGGGTATGGCAAAGGGGCTCGCAGCAAAGAGCAACTCATCCATTTAAAAAAGATTTACGACCTGAAAGGATTTGTGCCCGCCTCTAACGCAACGCTCTGGCCGATGCTTGAGTGGTCGCGCTTAGCCGATCGTGGCACCGTTGAGCGGGCACAATATGCCAACGCCCAGGAGCGTACGAAGCGGCTGACCGAGGTTGATCGGATGTACGCGGATATTGCCGTTGCGCTAGGATTACGCTAATGACGCGCGGGCGTCAGGTTTGGCAGTGCATATGCGCAATGGCAATGGCGATGCTATCAACGGGCGCGATGGCTCAAAACTACACATTTGGGGTAACCGCAGGCGATTCGGCGGGCGAGGCCAAGCGGGTGTGGGATCCATTATTTGAAGATTTAAGTAAACGCCTAGGCGGCCGCGTTCAAGGCTATTACTCCAGCGACTATGCAGGGATCAGCCGCGCAGCAAAAGCGGGCAAGCTTGATTTAGCATTTGTCTCGGGCGCAGTGGCGCTTGAATTGGCTGAAACTGAATCGATGCGCGTGATTGCCCAGATCGCCCGCCAAGATGGCTCCCAGGGCTATCGTGCCACCCTCATGGTGCACCGCGCATCGACGCTAAACAACATCGACGAGCTCTCGAAGCAGCCCAATATGCACGCGCTGGCGCGGGGCAACCCAGAGTCTGTTTCAGGGTATTTGTTGCCCGAAAGCGCTTTTGCGGTGGCCAATATCACGCCAGTGTTGCACTTTAAACGCATCGTGACTGGTTCGCATCAGACCAATGCGTTAGCGCTAGCCAATCGTGAAGTCGATGTGGCAACAAACAATACGGCAGACTTTAATAAGTTTGCAAAGAGATTCCCAGAGGAAGCTAAACAAATGCGGGTCATTTGGGAATCAGAGCTGATCCCGCATGCAATGATCGTGGTGCGCGCCAATTTGCCTGAAGCTGAAATCAAACGCATTCAATCCTCCTTTTTAGGCTACGGGCGCAGCGGTGCCAATAAAGTGAAAGAGGTTGCGGTGCTGCGCGCGATCCATGAGCTTGAAGGGTTCGTTGCAGCCAACAACGCAAATTTAGTGCCTTTCCTAAACGTCGCGTTTGTAATCGATCGATCCCGCATCCAGCAGCGCGGGAACGCGCCGGAGCGGGTAAAGCAAATTCGTGAGCTTGAGCTCAGGCACAAGGCGGTTGTGCAACGCTTTGCTGCGCAGGTTGATTGAGCTGCAACTGAGCTGCGACTGAGCTGCGGCTGAGCTGCGCATTTTTGCGGCGCGCTAAATCTTTCGCCGAAAACGAAAAAAAGAGATAAAAAAAACCGCTCGTATTGCACGAGCGGTTTTAGTAACGCTATTGCAGTTACCGGGCCAGAGCCCCGTAAAGCATTACGGCTTCTTAACAGCGTCTTTAGCTGCGTCGACTGCTTTAGCAGCTGCGTCTTTTGCAGCGTCTTTAGCGGTGTCAACAGCTTTACCAGCTGCATCTTTAGCTGCGTCTTTCGCGGCGTCCATAGCTTTACCAGCAGCGTCTTTCATGCCGCCGGTAGCGTCTTTAGCAGCGTCCGCAGCTTTAGCAGCTGCGTCTTTAGCAACATCAACTGCTGCTTTAGCGGCATCAGTTGGAGTAGGTGCAGCAACAGCTGGAGCAGCTGCAGGTGCAACGATTGCCGGTGGTGTAACCGGCGCGGTGACCTGAGGAGCCGGCTTGTCACCGCAAGCAGCCAAACCTAAAGCTGCGAGTGCAGCAACGAGTAGCGATTTATTCATTGTTCCTATTACCAATTTCGTTAACGATGTGTGTGTGTGCCTAGGTACTACAACCCTTAAGGAGCGATGCATCAGCCAGAGAGCGAATCCAGCCATTCCCACCTTTCGGGGAATGAGATGATAGCGTTTTCAGCTTTTTTGCGCAACCGATATTAAGTCTTTTCCGAAAATTTTGTGAAGAAAAACAGCACAAAAATAGTGCATTCATCTTGATTAAAAAAGACCAAATACCTTTAACATACTGATTTTATTGAAAAATAACCCATCCACAACAAAACCACTCATAAAGCAACTGTGTTTCGTTAGCGTTGAATGAGCGTGCTGGCGGGCGGGTGCGTGTATCTAAAAAATTGCGGAGTAAGGTCGGGTTGAGATGCACTTCGCCGTTGATATAAATAGCGTTTGAATCGTAGAGTGCAATTGTGTTTGCATCAAACATCAACGTGCTCGTGATAATTTTTTTTGTGAATTGCGCGAGCGAAATCGTGGGATCTGGTGCATCAAAAAACACATTTGATTTCGGCGTACTCGCGTAAATTCCTGCGAGCTTTTCGGCGTCTGCACGCGCCCATTTCATTTGATTCAGCGTGCGCTCAAACGCATCTGCGTATTGGGTTGGGATGTGAGCCGGCGATGTCGTTGCGGTTAATCGACGGTCAGTGCTCAGCCGCGATTGCATTACGGCTAATGCCCGTTGGTCATCGACGATAGCTTCAAGCCCGCTGACGATGATCTCTTGGGCAGAAGGCGCGCGAAATCCAATGGAAAACGTCAAGCAGGTATCAATCGCGATACCGTCGTGGGCATTGCGTGGCGGCAGGTAGAGCATATCGCCGGGCGCGAGCGTCCATTCATCTTCTGCAGAAAAGTTTTTCAAAATTTTCAACGGCGTGTTAGCGCGTAGCGTCAAATCGCTTTGCGTACTGATCTTCCAGCGCCGACGACCCTGACCTTGCAATAGAAAGACATCATAGCTATCAAAATGCGGGCCGACGCCGCCTCCGGGCGCAGCCAAACTCACCATCACATCATCTAAGCGGGCGTACGGAATAAAAGCAAATTGCCGCATCAGTGCATCGGCTTCTGGCACAAGCGCGTTGAGCCCTTGCACGAGAATCGTCCAATTTTTAGCGGGCAATGATTTCAATGCTTTTGCTGAAAAGGGGCCGTGCTCGACATGCCATGTTTTTCCCTCGCGAATGATGAGACGCGCTTGCGCCTCGTCGCGGGTGGCGAGCGTTAACACCTCTTTTGGCGTGACCACGCCTTGAAAATCGGGTAGCGCTTGGCGCACGAGATGATGTTTGCGCTGCCAATGTGCGCGCATGAAGCGCTCGGGGGATAAGCCGCCCAGAAGCGGTAAGGAGGATTTAAGATTCATTTTTTGAGATATCAACTAAATCTGCGAGGAGCGCAAGCGCTTGCCGTGGGGTGAGATCATCGACGGCGATACTTTGCAGCCGGGCGACGATTGGGTGCAATTCGTGGTTCATCTGCGCCGCAGCTAAGCCGAGATTTTGGCCTAATACCTGCGGCGCAGATTGCGGCGCAAACAGATCGCCTTGCGGAGACTGCGCCTGCGCCTGCAATTCCATGCGCTCCATTTCTTTGCGGGCGGTGCGAATGACATCTGCGGGCAAGCCTGCAAGCTTGCCCACTTCAATACCGTAGCTTTTTGAGGCCGGGCCCGGGCGCACTTCATGCAGAAAGACGATTCGCTCACCGTGCTCGGCTGCGCTGACGTGTAGATTGACGCAGGCGGCATGCTGCGCTGCGAGATCGGTGAGCTCGAAATAGTGAGTTGAAAAAAGTGTAAGCGCGCGATTCTGGGTAATGAGGGCGCGCGCGATGGCGTACGCCAATGCCAAGCCGTCGATTGTGGAAGTGCCGCGCCCAATTTCATCGATCAGCACTAGCGAACGGGGCGTGGCGCGCGCCAAAATCGTTGCCGCCTCGCTCATTTCAACCATGAAGGTGGAGCGCCCGCTAGTTTGGTCATCAGATGCACCGACGCGGGTCATGATGGCATCAATGGGGCCGACAGAAAACTGCGCCGCAGGTACGAAGGCCCCAGCGTACGCCAATAAAGTGAGCACGGCGGCCTGCCGCATGAAGGTGCTTTTGCCGCCCATGTTAGGCCCAGTAATGCAGGCAAATGGCTGCTTCGCGGTGAGCTCGCAATCGTTGGGCACAAACGCATCGACTAACGTCTCAATGACCGGATGGCGTCCTTGGCGCACCTGAAGTTGCGGATGGGCAGAAAACTGCGGGCACGCCCACTGCCCGCGTTGGGCAATGCGGGCAAATTGGGCGGTGACGTCGATCTCAGCAATGGCACGCGCGGCCTTTTGCAATGCCGGTACGCTCGCAGCAAGCGTACCGATCAATCGGTCGAACAAAAATTTCTCACGCGCTAGCGCCCGCTCCTGCGCCGCCAGCGCCCGATCTTCATAGGCTTTGAGCTCTGGCGTGATGTAGCGCTCCATGTTTTTGAGGGTTTGCCGACGTTTATATTCCAAGGGCACTCGGTTGGCGTGGCTGTTGGTAATTTCAATATAAAAACCATGCACGCTATTGAAGGCCACGCGCAAGTTAGGGATGCCCGTGCGCTCGCGTTCGCGGGTCTCCATATCGAGCAAAAAGGTGGAGTTACCCGACTGAATCGCCCGCAATTCGTCGAGATCGGCATCGTAGCCATCGGCGATCACGCCGCCGTCGCGCACGGCGATCGAAGGCTCTGGCGCGATGGCGGCTTGTAGCAGCGAAGCCCACTGCCCGTCAATGCCTAAATCTGCGCCGCAGGTAATGAGCAGAGCGCTGCCTGATTCTGCGCAAAGCGCGGCGATGCTAGGCAATGCGGACAGCGATTCGCGCAGCGCAGCCAGCTCGCGCGGACGCACGCTGGCCAGAGCGATGCGAGATGCAATCCGCTCAACGTCGCTCACGGGGTCGAGCGCAGCGTGCGCCCGCTTGGCGGTGACCGGAAGCGTTGCCCCGGAGGGGATTTGCAGCTCGGCAGCGATCAGGGCTGCGATGGCTTCATGACGGGCGCGGGCTTGCAATTGTGCAGCGGGCGGCGCGGTAAGCAGCTCGCGCAAGCGGCGGCTACCGCCAGAAGTGGTGCAGCCATCGAGCACTGAAAATAGCGTGGGCGATGCTTCGCCCGAGAGTGTTTGAGTGATTTCTAAGTTGCGCCGCGCGGCCGCGTCAAACGCGATGTAGGGCTCTGCGCCCTCGCGCTCGATGGCGTGGATGTGGGCGGGGCCTTGCGCGGTCAAGCCATGCGCGCGCTTCGCATATGACCACGCGGCGGCAAGCGCGCGGGTTAAGCCGTCGCTGAAATCGGTGGCCTGCAATTGGGCGGCGATTTCAATGCCTGCTTGGGGATCAAACGATTCAATCGGCACGGGCGTCGTCGTAACGCCGCTGAGCCACGGCCTCGCGGCGAATACCTGCGGCGCAGAAATGAGCGTTTCGCGCACGTTCCAACGGTCTAAGATGTCGGAAATCTGCGCCGCAGGTATTTCCGTTGCGCGCGCGCGCCCTGCGGCTAGATTGAGCCCCACAATCTGCGCTCGATTGCCCTCAAACCAGATCGCAGCAAGCCAGACGTCTTCGCTGGCTTCGACCAATGCGGCATCGGTAACCGTGCCGGGTGTGACCACGCGCGTGACTTTGCGATCGACCGGGCCTTTGGCAGTGGCCACATCGCCGACCTGCTCGGCAATCGCAATCGACAAGCCTTGCTTGACCAGCTTGGCCAAGTAGCCCTCAAGCGAATGCGCAGGCACGCCGGCCATCACAATCGGTAAGCCCGCGCTCTCACCACGTTTGGTTAACGTGAGGTCTAAAAGCTTGGCCGCGCGCTGGGCATCTTCAAAAAAAACTTCGTAAAAATCGCCCATACGGTAAAACATCAACGTATCGGCGTGCGATGCTTTCAGCCGCAAATACTGCTGCATCATGGGCGTGTGCAGCGAAATCGCGTTGAGGCGTTCGGCGAGGGTCATTTTTGACCTCCTGTGGGCGAGATCAGCATCATGACCAAAAATTCCACCATGGTTTTTGGGCAACGATCACACGCGGCGAGGGGAATTCTTTCATGCTTGCGTTCGCGGCAGCGGCAATTGCTTCATTTAGGATTGTGTGTAATCGGCTAGAAAGCTGATCGTATTGCTGCTGATCCTCACCGTCAAACCAAATATCATTCCACGAGCCCATGCCGCCGAAAACCCACGCCATTTGCACAGCTGCCAACAGCTGCTCGGCCTTTCGCGGTAATGTGTTTGGCGGGGAAAGCGCTTGGTGGTGGGTGGACGCTAGCGGATGATCCGCGTGCAGACTGGCCAGACCACGATCAAAACAGAGCGCGAATGCTTCCTGCTCGAGCCGACGCGCGAAAGCCGAAATTTCAGTCAGTGTGGTCTGCGTCTCTTCCCAGATCGTTTCAAGGGTTTTTAGCTCTTGAATTGCCGATACCGTTGTCTGGGTTGCGATCCGAGCGTAAGTGATTCGCCAGATTTTTTTATCCGTGCGGTTGCGATCGCCCAGATCCCATCTGCTTTCCCAAAAATCGGAGCCACTGCCACCGCTCGCTTCGATGAGCCAACCGGTGCCGCCGCCGATAAAACCTGCGGTCATGCGGTCACCCTCCGTTTGAAAGCGCAATTGCAGGCGATAAACGCCTTCTTTTTGCAGCCGCGCCAGCCATTGCATCGGATCGGAGGCGTAGGCCGCTTCGCTTCGCTGCGCCCCACCACCGTTTAGATCAACGAATTTCACATATTCGCAAAACGAAAAGACATTATTTTCAGGATAAAACGACGGCTGGCTCAGATTTTCCTGATCCTGCAAAAACGCATTACCCCACGTTGTCAGTGCGACAAGCTGAGCGACAGTGCCTTGCATCGGTTGGAATTATGGCGCGTGCGGTTTAAGCAGCTTTAAGAGCTCGGCAAACATGCGCGGATTGCCCGCGATCACGTGGCCATTTTCCAGATAATTTTCTTCGCCGTAGATATCGGTAACCAGCCCGCCCGCTTCTTGCACGAGCAGCGCGCCCGCAGCGATGTCCCAAGGGTTTAAGCTCATCTCCCAGAAGCAGTCATACCAGCCAGCGGCAACGTACGCCAAATCTAAGGCGGCTGCCCCGGCGCGACGCATCCCCGAAAATTGCGGCATCACATCGCGCAACATGCTGAAATAGCGCTCGAAATCAGCGCCATCTTTAAATGGAAACCCAGTGGCGACTAGGGCTTCATTGGTATAGCGCACGGCAGAAACGCGCATGCGGCGATTATTTAAAAATGCACCCGCGCCGCGTGAAGCGGTGAATAAATCATTGCGCACGGGATCAAAAACCACACCGTGTACGATTTGCCCTTTATGCTCGCAGGCAATGGAAATATTCCAGTGGGGCACGCCGTGAATGAAGTTGTGCGTGCCGTCTAACGGATCGATATACCAGCGAAATTCGCCTTTGTCGTTACCGATCGTCGTGCCTTCTTCAGCGGTTATGGCGTGATCGGGGTAAGCCTCGAGCAGCACTTCACAGATCGCCTCTTCGCTTTTTTTATCCACTTCGCTTACAAAATCTTTAGGTCCCTTATTTTCTACTTTAATGGAGGGCAACCGGCGGGCGGCGCGGGTTTGGATATCAGCGGCGACGCGCGCAGCTTTAACGGCGGTATTGAGAAATGGATGCATTAAACGTTGCAACCCTGCGGCGCAGATTTTGCGCCGCAGGGTTGGCGGTGACTGGTATCCTCGCATTGTAGTCAATCTAAGTTTTTTAAAAACTGCTTTTGATAATGAGCCGACATTGAATTTGCTAGATCAACTTTGCGTAGTGCTATGCGCACCTTCCCACCCTGGCAATATCGGCGCGGCGGCCCGCGCGATGAAAACAATGGGCATCTCCGATCTGCGGCTCGTCAATCCATATGCATTTCCAAGCGAAATCGCGACAGCCCGGGCATCAGGCGCAGGCGATGTGCTCGATGCCGCGCGGGTGTTTAGCTCACTAGCTGAAGCCTTAGCCGATGCCCATTTCGTCGTCGGCACTTCGGCGCGCCATCGGGAATTTGTGGGAGAAGTGCTGCCAGTGCGCGAGGCGATTGCGGTGGCGGTGCCCCATGCGCAAGCCGGAAAGGTCGCGCTGGTGTTTGGCACCGAGATGTCCGGGATGACCAATGATGAGGTGATGCGCTGCCAAGTATTGGCGTACGTGCCGACCAACCCGATCTACTCATCACTTAATTTGGGCGCGGCAGTGCAAGTCGCCTGCTACGAATGGCGGGTGGCGGCGCAAACGCCAGCAAACTATGCAGCGCCGGAGTTTCAATTGGCCACCCAAAAAGAGATCGAAGGTTTTTTCGTTCATTGGGAAAAAACGCTGATCGATCTCACTTTTTTCAACCCCGAAGTGCCAAAGCGGCTCTTTGCCCGATTGCGTCGGCTTTTTGCCCGTACGCGTCTAGAGCGCGAAGAAGTGGATATATTTCGGGGTTTCCTGCGCAGCGTCGATGACGTGATCGCCCAAAACAAAAAAATAGACCGGTAACTCCCGCATGGCTCTTTTCTATATCGTTGTCGCGCTTTCAGCATTTTTGCTTTTTCTTGTTCAGCCCATTATCGCCAAGCAGATTCTGCCGTGGTTTGGCGGCTCGGCAGCGGTCTGGACGACCAGCCTCGTTTTTTTTCAAACAGCATTGCTTGCGGGCTACTTTTACGCAGACCTAGGTACACGAAAATTATCGGTGGCTAAGCTTTCAAAAGTGCACATTGCCTTCGCGCTGCTTTCACTCTTATTGCTGCCAATTATCCCGGGCGCGAGCTGGCGGCCGAGCGGGGAAGAAGCGCCGATGTTGCGCATATTGCTGCTTTTGGTCGTGGTGATCGGCGTGCCATACGTTTTGCTTTCGACGACGAGTCCGCTGGTGCAAAGCTGGTTCGCGCGGACGTACCCGGGGCGCGACCCGTATCGGCTGTTTGCGGTTTCCAATGCAGCCTCGCTGCTCGCCTTGATCGGCTATCCGTTTTTGCTAGAACCCAACGCGGGCACACGCATGCAAGCGTTGATCTGGTCGGGGTTGTTTGTGGTTTTTGTGATTGCGCTTTGTATTTTGGCCTTCAAAATGGGCAAATCTGCGCCGCAGGTATTGGTCAATGTGGCGTCTGAGGCGGTTGCTTCTGAAGGGGTTGTACCTGCGGCGCAGATTTCGGGATTTACCGGCCTTGCGAAGCCCGATGTGTTGGCGTGGCTTGGACTGTCGGCAACGGGTGCGATGCTATTGATGTCAGTCACCAATCATTTATCCCACAACATCCCGAGTGTGCCGTTGATGTGGATCATACCGCTGACGATTTATCTATTCACTTTTATTTTGACATTTGACGGGCGTGGCTGGTACGCACGCGTGGCCTTCGTAGGCCCGAGCGTCGCTGCAATTGCCATCATGGGCTGGTTATTGATTGATAAAGATTACCAATTTGATTTGCCAGTGCATGCAGTTATATTTAGTATTGGATTGTTTGTCGGCTGCATGGTCTGCCACGGTGAGCTGGTTGCCGCCAAGCCGCCCGCGGCCCAGCTCACCCGCTTTTATCTGTGTGTATCGGTCGGTGGGGCAATTGGATCCGCGCTCGTGGGTGTGCTCGCGCCTTTGGTGCTTCCCGGGTTTTATGAGATGGCAATTTCCTTGGTCTGCCTCGCGCTGGTTGTACTCTGGATGAGCCATCGATTTGGCCGCACCGAGATGCAATTTGCTGCAGTTTGCGTGGTCGGTGGTGCGTTGGCATTGACTTATTTGCAAGTAACGCGTGACCGCGAGAACACGCTGAGCGCAAGCCGTAATTTTTATGGTGCCCTCAAAGTCAAAGCCTATGGCACTGAGGATGAAGATGATTACTTCTTACGCCTTGTGCACGGCGCGATCTTGCACGGCGAGCAATACACCTCCGATAAATGGCGTGATAAGCCCACCACTTACTACACGCCGACTTCTGGCCTTGGTTTAATTACCACGGCGAAGCTGGCCGAAAAAAAAGGGCTTCGGCTCGGCATGATTGGGCTGGGCGTTGGCACTTATGCCGCGTACGGACGGGAAGGTGATCGGATCAGGTTTTATGAGATTGATCCGGAAGTGGTGCGGGTTGCCGAGGATGATTTCTATTATTTGGAGGAGTCTGCTGCACGCATCGAAATCGCGCTCGGCGATGCCCGATTAAATTTGGAGCGGGAAAAGCCGCAGCAGTTTGATGTGCTCGCTGTCGATGCCTTCTCCGGCGACAGTATCCCGACGCATTTGATTACACACGAAGCGATTGCACTTTACTTGCGTCATATTGCGACCGATGGTGTCGTTGCGTTTCATGTTTCTAATCGTTTTTTGGATCTCCCTCCGGTGTTAGAGGCCTTGGCGCGTGCGCACGCGCTCGCCGCTGTCATGATCGAAGACCCGGCGCAAGAAGACAACGGATTGCATTCGTCATCAACATGGGTGTTAATCGCTCGCAACAATGATGCTTTCAAGGCGCTGGCGGGCAAAGTGGCTGCGCTGCCGATACAGCCGAGCTGGCGGATCTGGACAGACGATTACAACAATCTCGTGCAGGTACTCAAAAACCCAAAATAGGGTGATATGCGGCTGCTGTGGGTGTTGAACTTTAGGGCCTTTACCCTGTCGGAATCAGGGTAAAGGAGACAATATCCTGTGATTTCACCTACACTCAATGCTGTTCGATCTGTCGCCGCTGTGCCCGCTGAGGTTGTAAAGGGGCGCGTTTTGGCTTTTAATCACCCGTCAGGCAACTTTATGCAGCCCAACGTTACGCTTGCGCCAAATCCGGAGCGTGCTGTCGATCAGCAGCTCGTTGAGCGCGCGCAGTCGGGCGATAAGCGCGCATTCGAGCTCTTAGTCGTTAAATATCAACGCCGTGTGGCGCGCTTGGTGGGTCGGCTTGTGCGCGATCCTCATGAATCAGAAGATGTTACCCAAGAGGCTTTCGTGCGCGCCTATCGCGCATTGGGAAATTTTCGCGGCGATAGCGCCTTCTATACGTGGCTTTATCGCATCGCGATCAATACCGCTAAAAATTACTTAGTTGCGCAAAATCGTCGTCCGCCAAGCAGTACAGAGATGGACGCTGCCGAAGCTGAGCAGACCGAAGAGGGCTACCATCTGCGCGAGACGGCGACGCCAGAAACAGAGCTCATGTCAAAACAACTCGCTCAGACAGTGCAAAAAGCGATGCAGTCGCTCCCCGAAGAGCTGCGCACCGCAATCACATTGCGCGAGATTGAAGGTTTAACTTACGAAGAAATTGCGGACGCGATGCAGTGTCCGGTAGGCACGGTGCGCTCCCGAATTTTTAGGGCACGCGATGCGATTTCAGTGCAATTAAAACCGTTACTTGATGTGACGCGCAGTGATCGGCGTTGGTAGCGGCGGATCGTTTGGGTTGAAGTGTTGGGGATAATGCTTTTCGAGGGCAAGGCAGAGATGGAAAAAGTTTCGCGTTGGATGGATGACGATTTAGCGGGCAACGAATGCGCCGGGCTGGTGCGTGCGTGTGCGCAAGGCGAAAATCGTGAATCATGGTTGTCTTACCATTTAATTGGTGAGGCATTGCGCGGTGATCTTACCGATGACAGTGATCTTGGGTGTAGTTCCGCGCTGACAACGCGTATCTGCGCTGCGCTTGCAGCGGAGCCTAATGTGCTCGTGCCAGGCGTTGCCCGGGCAGGACGCGAGAGCGCGCTGGCGTCGGCTGATTTAGATGAAAATAGGCTTGATTCTGCGCCGCAGGTATTGCAACCGGCGGCGCAATCCGGCGGGCATTGGCTGCGCGTAGGTAATGGCGCATTAGCGTGGAAGCCTTGGCTGATGGCCGCATCGGTCGCCGCGGTTGCGGTTGTCGGCTGGCAGAGTGCTTCAACTTATTTGCGTAGCGGTGATCGGGCTGGTGCGGCCTTGACCGCAGCGGCGCCGGTCGCGCCGAGCAGTGTCAGTAGCCCCGTTAACAACGCTGCGAATATTGCGAGCATGGATCGATATTTTCAGGCGCACTCAGAAGTCGCACCGGTGAGTCGCTTCTCCGGTCAGCGCGCTTTTATCCAGCCTGTTTCGACCCACATTACGCACTAAGTGGAGCGTTCCATGATGCGCTTTCGTCTCGGGATCGTCGCCGTACTGATTTTTTGTGCTCGCACCGTTTGCGCGCAGGTCGGCGCGCAAACGGCCTCCGGCGCTGCGATCGCCACCGGTCAGCCTGGGGTCGCGATGTCAACGACCGATACGTTGGCGTTTATTAACACAGCGTTTCAATTTGCCACCCGTGGCAATTACATGGGCACGATCGTGTTCCAACGCGGCGGGCAGATGGAGGCCATGCGCTTGGTGCACGTCAACGATAATGGCGTCGAACGTGAGCGCTTTACCTCGTTGGACGGCGCTTCAAAAGAGATGGTGCGGGAAGGTGATCGCACGGCAACATATTTCCCTGAGGCCAAGCTCGTACGCATGCAAGCCATGCAAGATCGCGCTTTTCCGGTAATGACCAATGCGCACGTTCAGGCGCTGCTTACGCTCTACACCGCCAGCGATTTAGGCACCGAGCGGATTGCGGGGCTTTTGGCGCGGGGCGTCGCGTTTACGCCACGCGATGGAATGCGATACCCGCAGCAATGGTGGGTTGAAGCCAAAACTGGCTTGCCGGTGCGGGCGCGGGTGATGAATGAGCGCGGCGAGATCATTGAGCAAGCCTCATTCACCGATTTGCAGCTCGAAGGGCGGATTAACCACCATCATCTGCGCTCAGCCCATGCGGCAAAAGCCCGCGACTGGCGGATCGAGGCGATTCCCGCGCCAGGGATATTGATCGTCGAAACGGGTTGGTTGGTGCGAGAGCTCCCGGTCGGGTTTACTAAAGTTCGCGAAGGCGTGCGCGCGCTTGAAGGGAATGCCCGCGTACCCCATCTCTTGTTTTCCGATGGTGTCGCCACCATTTCGGTCTTTATCGAGCCAGCATCGGCGGGCGATCCCCTCGGGCTTACGCAGCGCGGCGCGATGAATGTATATCGTCGGCATGTGAATGAAAATGTGGTGACCGCACTTGGTCAATCACCGCCGCAGGCGCTCAAAGCCATCGCTGATGCGTTGGCAAAAAAATAGGTGTAATTTTTTGAACGGGACCGAATGATGAAAACTTCTCAAAATCTATTTCGCGGTGCAATTCTCGCGATCCAGTTAGCTGCAGCGGGCTTCGTAGCCCCAATGCTCGCGACTTCCGCAACCGCACAAACGATGCAAACGTTGCCAAGTTTTGTCGACCTTTATGAGCAACAGGGTGCAACCGTGGTGTCGATTCAAGTCGCAACGAGCGGTCGTGGTGCCGCAGGGGGTAATTCCCAGCGTCGATTTAATATGCCGGATATCGATCCCGATGATATTCCCGAGCCGTTTCGCCGGTTTTTTCAGCAACCCAATCCAAATAGCCCGCGCGGTGGCCAGCCCGCGCCCGATCAACGCGACCGCGGCCCGCGCACGTCCGGCAGCGGCTCAGGCTTTATTGTCGGCACCGATGGCTATATCGTCACCAACCATCACGTCATTGATGGTGCGGACGAAGTCACCGTCAAGCTCACCGATAAACGCGAATTCAAAGCCAAAGTTGTAGGCAGTGATTCCCGTACCGATACCGCTTTGCTTAAGATCGAAGCCACCGGGCTTAAAGCGGCGCGCATTGGCGATCCCAATGCCTTGCGTGTGGGCGATTGGATTGTGGCGATTGGTCAGCCGTTTGGCCTTGAAAACACATTGACCAAAGGCATTGTGAGCGCGAAAGGGCGCAACAACGTCGGCGACCGCGATACCTTAGCATCGTTCATTCAGCATGACGCAGCGGTCAATCCTGGTAATTCCGGTGGGCCGCTATTCAATCTGCGGGGCGAAGTCGTCGGTGTAAATTCGATGATCTTTACGCGTAGCGGCGGCTTTCAAGGCTTGTCGTTTGCGGTGCCGATCGATCAGGCGATGGATGTGGTCAAACAACTGCAAGCGACGGGCAAGATTCAGCGCGGACGTCTGGGCGTAGGCATCGGCTCGGTCACCAAAGATGTTGCCGAGACTTTTGGACTGCCAAGAGCCGCGGGTGCGCTCGTGCAATCGGTTGAAAAAGAGAGTGCTGCAGAAAAAGCGGGACTTAAAGAGCGCGATGTCATCCTTAAATTCGATGGTAAATCAGTCTCCGATAGCGCTGAATTGCCCCGCTTGGTGACCGCAGTGCGCCCTGGTGTTCGCGTACCGATGGAAATCTGGCGTGATGGAAAAGCCATGATGATCAACGTGCAAGTGGGCGAAACCAAGCCCGACACGCAAGTGGCAGAAGTATCAAAACCAAAAGCTAAAGACGGCGAGAAAACCCGTAATAAGTTGCAAAAAATGGATATTGAAGTGAGCGAATTAGCCGCGGACGACAAAAAAGAAGCGGGTGTGAAATCGGGTGTCGTCATTGAGGCCATTCGCGGACGCGTTCGCAATCTTGAAAACGGTGATGTTGTCACCGCCGTGGTCCACAAAGGCACGACCACTGAGGTCGCAACCCGCGATCAACTCGATAAGGCACTCGCGAAAGTGGATAAAGGCACGCCAGTGACCTTTCAAGTGCGCCGTAATTTCCGTGGTACGTGGACGACCCTCTTTCTAACCGAGCGGCTTGGCGAAGAATAACGCCGTGACGGCGCGCGTCCGGCGCAGTCTCGTCGCTGCCAATCGGCCTGAATCTGCGCCGCAGGTATTAGAGCCAGAAAACGATTGGGCAATGCTCAATCGCAACTATTGTCATTTATGCGATGAAATGCTGGCCACCGCGGTTACGTTTGGG
The DNA here is from genome assembly GCA_031430575.1 of Betaproteobacteria bacterium. Classification (GTDB taxonomy): domain Bacteria; phylum Pseudomonadota; class Gammaproteobacteria; order Burkholderiales; family Casimicrobiaceae; genus JANMDS01. The sequence goes on from JANPBT010000062.1 coordinate 200,047, forward strand.
ATTACCCCTGCGTTAATCGACGTCGATAGCGATCCAATATTGACCGCACGCTGGGACGAAGATGTGCCGGTATTGTTGTTTCGTGGGGAAGCGATCTGCTGGCATCGGTTTGATGTTCAAGCCGTTGTCGCGGTTATGGCGAGTGCATCCTATAAAATGGTGAGTTAATCTAAACCCTGCGCCAATACCTGCGGCGCAGTTTTGCCCGACTGAGCCCTCCCTGCATGCAGCACATCCGTAATTTTTCCATCATTGCCCATATCGATCACGGCAAATCGACCCTCGCTGACCGTTTTATTCATCGTTGCGGCGGGCTTTCAGATCGAGAAATGTCGTCGCAAGTGCTCGACTCGATGGATCTGGAAAAAGAGCGCGGTATCACGATTAAGGCTCAAACCGCTTCGCTGAGCTATAAATCACGCGACGGAAAAACATACAACCTAAACCTAATCGACACCCCGGGGCACGTTGATTTTGCTTATGAGGTCAGCCGCTCGCTTGCGGCCTGCGAAGGTGCGCTTTTGGTTGTCGACGCCTCGCAAGGCGTCGAAGCCCAAACCGTCGCCAACTGTTATACCGCCATCGAGCAGGGCGTCGAAGTCGTGCCTGTGCTTAATAAAATCGATTTGCCAAGCGCAGACCCGGAGCGCGTGATCGATGAAATCCATGATGTGATTGGTATTGATGCCACCGATGCGGTCCGCGCCTCCGCTAAGGCCGGCATCGGCATTGACGATATCTTGGAATCGCTCATCTTACGCGTGCCCGCGCCTAAAGGCTCGCCCGATAATTTGCTGCAAGCCCTCATTATTGATTCATGGTTTGATAACTACGTTGGTGTAGTAATGCTCGTGCGCATGATGGAAGGCACGCTTCGTAAAAACGACAAAATTTTATTGATGTCGACCGGTGCCCAATACATTTGTGATTCTGTCGGCGTATTTGCGCCACGCTCGGTTGCGCGGGATTTGCTGTCCGCTGGTGAAGTTGGCTTTGTGATTGCGGGGATCAAAGAGCTCAAGACAGCTCGCGTCGGTGATACGATTACGCTCGCTGCAAAGCCTGCAAGCCAAGCGCTTCCGGGGTTTAAAGAAGCCAAATCACAGGTTTTTGCCGGGCTTTATCCGATTGAGTCCAACCAATACGAAGCGCTGCGCGATGCGCTCAATAAGCTTCAGCTCAACGACGCCTCGTTGCACTTCGAGCCAGAAGTTTCGCAGGCCCTTGGCTTTGGATTTCGCTGCGGCTTTCTCGGGCTTTTGCATATGGATATCGTGCAAGAGCGGCTCGAGCGCGAATACGATATGGATCTCATCACTACCGCGCCGACGGTGATCTATCAGGTGCTCATGCGCGACGGCACCGTGCTTGAAGTCGAAAATCCTTCCAAGCTGCCAGACGTATCGAAAGTCGAAGAGTTGCGCGAGCCGATTATTTCGATTAACTTGCTCATGCCCCAAGATTATGTGGGCCCGGTGATTACGCTGTGTAACGAAAAGCGTGGTATTCAAAAAAACATGCAATACCTCGGGCGGCAAGTGATGCTCTCGTACGAGATGCCGCTTGCTGAAGTCGTGATGGATTTTTTTGACAAACTTAAATCGGTTTCGCGTGGCTACGCTTCAATGGATTACGAGTTTAAAGAGTTCCGCGCGGCCGATGTCGTAAAGCTTGATATTTTGATCAACACTGAAAAAGTCGATGCGCTTTCGGTCATGGTCCACCGCAGCAATAGTATTTACCGCGGTCGAGAAGTGGCCGCAAAGATGCGTGAGTTAATTCCGCGTCAGATGTTTGATGTTGCGATTCAAGCGGCGATTGGTGCCCAAATCATCGCGCGTGAATCGATTAAAGCAATGCGCAAAAACGTGCTGGCGAAATGCTACGGTGGCGATATTTCGCGTAAGAAAAAGCTGCTTGAAAAGCAAAAGGAAGGCAAAAAGCGGATGAAAGCGGTGGGTAACGTTGAAATTCCGCAAGAAGCCTTCTTAGCGATCCTGCAAACGGGTGACAAATAATGCGGGCTCATACGTTGAATGCCGCGCTTGGTCGCAGGCATCGAAACTGCGCCGCAGGTATCGGTACAAAGTACTAAATCTCATTTAGGTTCGCCATGACATATGTTCCCGCAACAATTCTGACTGCTCTCATAGGGTACGCGTTTTTTTCGATGTTTACCGGGCGCTCGGTTAACTTTGCGCTGCTTTTATTTCTCGCTGTGATGGTTTCTGGCATTGCATGGGCACTTGATAAGTGGATCTGGTCAAAAAAGCGCCCCGCTGGTGAAATCGCGCCCTCACAAATTGATGTGCCGGCATCGATTTTCCCCGTCTTATTAGTCGTTTTTTTGCTACGCTCGTTTTTGGCTGAACCATTTCGCATTCCCTCGAGCTCGATGCGCCCAACGCTTGAAGTGGGTGATTTCATTTTGGTCAATAAGTATAAATACGGCGTGCGATTGCCCGTGCTTGACAAAAAAATAATCGATGTAGGCAGCCCTGAGCGTGGCGATGTGGTGGTCTTTCGATTCCCGCTTAATCAGTCTGATGACTACATTAAGCGCGTCGTCGGGATCCCGGGTGATACCGTACTTTACCGTGACAAGCAACTCACCATAAACGGAATACCTGCGGCGCAAGTTGCAAAAGGCGCTTACAGTTACGTCGCGGATGGCGGCGGCGATTTCGTGACCCATAATCGTTTTAGCGAAAAGTTTGGCGCGGCGAGCCACGATATCGCCGTCAATGCAAGCTCGCCAACGTTGAGCATGGCTAGCGTATTGCCGTTCCAGGGCAAAGACGGGTGCCAGTATTTTGGCAATGAGGGCTTTACCTGCAAAGTTCCTGAAGGCAACTATATGGTGCTGGGAGATAACCGCGACAATAGTCTTGATGGTCGATATTGGGGATTTGTGCCTGATTCCCATTTGCGCGGAAAAGCATTTTTTATCTGGTTTAATTTGGCCGATGTGATCGGTTTAAACTTCAAGCGGGTTGGCAGCGCCGTCAACTGATTACCTTCCGGGAGAGTCCCATGCAGCAGTCGCAACGTGGTTTAAGCTTAGTTGGTTTTATTTTTGTGCTTGTCGCGGGTGGGGCATTGGCGATGATCGCGATTCGCGCTGTGCCAGCACACACCGAGTATTTCTCGATTGTTCGCATTCTGAAGGAAGTTGCCAAGGAGGTCGGCTCAAACGGCACGAAGAGCCAAGTTGCGACCGCATTTGATCGACGCGCCCAGATTGATGACATTACTGCGGTGCGCGGATCAGACGTGCGGGTAAGTCGCGAAGGCGGTAAAACGGTATTAAGTGTCGAATATGAAAAGCGGCAGACGCTTTTCCGCCACATGTCGATTTTGTTTGATTTCAACGTCTCGTCTACGTCCGACTAGATGGCGCAGCCCCTTGAGACTCGCCTGGGGCACACGTTTTCTAACCGGGCATTAATCGCTGAAGCGCTCTGCCACCGTAGCTTTGGAATTCCACACAATGAGCGATTGGAATTTATCGGCGATAGCGCGCTCAATTGCGTCATCGCGCGCGAGCTTTTTTCCCGCTTTCCAACGCTTGCTGAAGGCCAACTCTCTCGACTTCGGGCATCTTTAGTCAGCCGTGATCCGCTCACGCGCATCGCCGCTGATTTACAACTCAGCCCATTTCTCAAGCTCGGAGATGGCGAAGAGCGTAGCGGTGGCCGGGAGCGCCCATCGATCTTGGCAGATGCGACTGAGGCGCTCTTTGGAGCGGTGTTAATCGATGCAGGATTTGATGCGGCGGCCAAGGTTATTTTGGCGCTGTTTGAGCATGAATTGGCCGGGCTTACCGTAACGACATCTGCCAAAGATGCAAAGACGGAGTTGCAGGAATGGTTGCAAGCGCGTAAGCTGGCACGGCCAGAATACACGGTTGCGGAAATCGGTGGTTTGCAGCATGCCCAGACATTCTTGATCCGTTGTGACATCGCAGCGCGCGGAATCTCCGCAACCGGTGAGGGCGCATCGCGGCGCATTGCCGAACAAGCCGCAGCCGCTTTGGTGCTTGCGCAACTTAATGCAAAGGCACGGTCATGAAAGTCGGACAAATCGCAATTGTTGGCAGACCCAATGTGGGTAAATCTACACTGGTCAACCACCTCACTGGCGCGAAAGTCGCCATCGTCTCGCAAAAACCACAAACCACGCGTCAACGTGTGCGTGGCATCATCACCACTGAGACCGCGCAGTTTGTGTTCGTTGATACCCCCGGCTATCAAACGCGATTCACAACGGCGCTCAATCGCACGATGAATCGTTACGTTACCCAATCATTCGCAGATGTTGACGTGATCGTTTTAGTCGTGGAGGCGATGAAGTGGAGCGCCGATGACGAAGCGATTTTAAAGTTGCTACCTCCGGCGCAGAAAGTGATGGTAGCGATCAATAAAATCGATCAAATGTCAGATAAATCGCTCATGGGCGGCTACGTCGAGATGCTCGCATCTAAGCGCGACTTTATCGCGTTCGTGCCGATTAGCGCGGAGCGCGGCACGCAAACGAAAGCGCTCTTGGGTGAGATCGAAAAGCTATTACCCGAGGGCGAGTTGATGTTTGACGCCGATACGATGACGGATCGCAACGAGCGCTTTTTAGCCGCTGAGCTTGTGCGTGAAAAGGTATTTCGCCAGCTAGGCGATGAAGTGCCTTACGGCTGCACAGTCGTGATTGAAAAATTTGAGCTCGATGGTGCGCTGCGCCGTATTTTCGCTGCGATATTGGTCGATAACGAAAATCATAAACCGATTTTGATTGGGAAGGGCGGCGAGCGGATGAAGCGAATCGCCTCTGCCGCGCGCTTGGATATGGAAAGGCTTTTCGATGGCAAAGTCTATTTGGAAGTCTTCGTCAAAGTGCGATCTGGTTGGGCCGAGTCAGATGCGAGCCTGCGTCGACTCGGTTACGAAGCGTAGACCGCGCAGTGGCCACAACGCGTGCGCCCACGACACGCTGGGAAAATATTGATGCCTACGTGCTGCACACCTATCCCTACAAAGAGACGAGCCTGATCGTTGAAGTCTTTAGCAGCACTTTGGGGCGAATTGCGGTGGTCGCAAAAGGCGCGAAGCGGCCCAATTCCGCATTGCGGGGGTTGATGCAACCATTTTTGCCTCTCCAAATCGCGTTTTCTGGCAAGAGTGAGATCAAAACACTGACGCGCGCCGAGTGGACTCCAGGGCAGACGATGCTCAACGGTACGGCGATTATGGTCGGCTATTATCTGAATGAATTAGTCATCAAATTAGTGGCTCGGGATGATCCTCATCCTGTTCTTTACGCAGCTTACGCCCAGGCGGTTGCCGAAATATCGCTAGAGAGCCGTGCGTCTGGCGCCCTTCGCAAATTCGAATTGACCTTACTCGCTGAGTTGGGTTACGGGCTCAATGTCGGGCACTGTGCAGATTCTGGCGCGGCAATCGTTGCTGACGGCTGCTACGCATGGGAAGCAGAGCGAGGCATTGTCAGTCAAAAGCGGGCGGCAGGCTATGCCATCTCTGGGGCAGCCGTCCTTGCGCTCTCTGGCGCAGCTAACGCATCTGCCGAGTCATCAGCGCAGGCAAAGCGCTTCATGCGCCACGTATTGGATTTTTATCTGGAACGACGCGGGTTGGCGAGCCGCCAATTGCTACGCGATGTGCAGTCGTTGATGGAGATTGCCGCATGATTCAGGGAATCGGCGTTGATATGGTTGAAATCGAGCGTATCGAGCAAGCGCTCGAAAAGCACGGCGAAGCCTTCGTCAAGCGGGTATTAACTGAGCCAGAGACGTACGAGTGGCTGGAGAGCTCACAACGCGCACATTTTTTAGCGAAACGGTGGGCGGCAAAAGAAGCGTTTGGCAAAGCCTGCGGGACGGGGATGCGCAGCCCCGTCTTATTTCATAATCTATGGGTGGTGCACGGTCCGCAAGGTAATCCACGTATCGAAGTCGCGCCGCAGTTATTTACGTGGTTAGAAGCCCGTGGGATTTCCCGTTGGCATTTGTCGTTGTCGGACGAACGTTCATATGCAATGGCGTTTGTTGTCATGGAGAGTAAAGCATGAATTTAGGCCCGGTGATGTTAAGTATTGAAGGTCTTTCGTTGGCAGCGGAAGACTTCGAAGTGTTGCGAAATCCGTTGGTGGGCGGCGTCATTCTGTTCGCCCGTAACTATGCCGATGTACCGCAACTAAAAGCGCTGTGCGCCGAAATCAAAGCCGTGCGAGACGAGCCACTGCTGATCGCGGTCGATCATGAAGGCGGGCGCGTCCAGCGCTTTCGCGAAGGCTTTTCGGAAATTCCGCCGATGCGTGTGCTCGGCGATTTGTGGGATGCAAACGCGCCGGCAGCGCGCGCCCGTGCCTTTGAAATCGGGCAGACCATTGGGCGTGAACTCCACGACGTGCATATCGATTTCAGCTTTGCGCCGGTGCTCGATCTTGACTATGGCGGTAGCACTGTCATTGGTAATCGCGCGTTTCACCGCAATCCGTATGCCGCTGCATCGCTGGCCTGCGCGCTCGTTCAGGGGTTGCGCAGTGCGGGCATGGCCAGCGTCGGCAAGCATTTCCCCGGGCACGGCTATGTTCGCGGCGATACTCACCACGAGACTTCGCAAGATGATCGCAGTTTCGATGCGTTGCACGAAACCGATCTCATCCCGTTCATGGAGCTCATCTCTGAGGGCGTTGATGCGATGATGATGGCGCACGTGATTTACGACAAGATCGATAGCAAACCCGCCGGTTATTCGCGCAAATGGATCGAGGAAATTTTGCGTGGTCAATTGGGATTTCGCGGCGTGATTATGAGCGACGATTTAGGAATGGTCGCCGCAGGCGTGGCCGGAGACTTAGTCGCCCGCGCCGATGCCGCGATTGGCGCGGGCTCTGATCTTGTGCTTTGCTGCAATGATCGCCCGGCAGCGCTTGATTTGCTCGCCCGCTGGAGCGCTCCTACATCGTGGTCGCCAGATCGGCTGCAACGCTTACGCTATGGCGCGCAGCACCGCGTATCCTGACTTCGGTTGATATTTTCTGCCGTGTTGTCGATAATTTCGGCGATGCGGGCGTGGCGTGGCGTTTGGCCGCGCAGCTTGTCGCAGAGCATAATTTGGTCGTACGCATCTTTGTCGATCAACCGGCAGTCATTGCAAAATTGGCATCCCAAACGACCCAATCTGCGCCGCAGGTATTAACTTGGAACTCGGCAGATCGCGCGGCACCGGCTGCGCTGGTGCTCGCCACGTTTTGCTGCCGACTGCCGCAGCCTTACCTCGATGCGATGCGTACGCGCGAAGTATTGCCCGTGTGGATTAATGTTGAGTATTTAAGCGCCGAGGCGTGGGTTGAAACCCACCATCGATTACCCTCAATCCGCGCTGACGGATTGATCGAGTATTTTTTCTATCCCGGTTTCACGGTCAAAACAGGCGGGCTGCTGCGCGAGGCCAATGCGATTGCGAGCATGGAGGCGCAACGGGCGTCTCGGCTGCGCAACGGGTCGTTTGAGGTCTCGGTTTTTTGTTACGAAACCGAGGCAATTCACGCACTGATTGCGGGGATGAATCGCGTTGGCGCTCCGGTTACCTTGCATATTCCAGAAGGGAAAATAACCGCACAATTAGGCATTTCTGCGCCGCAGGTATTAGGGGATGTGCGCCTGCTGCCGCTGCCATTCACCGATCAAACGGGTTACGATGCGTTGCTCGCGCACTGTGACTTCAATATCGTGCGCGGCGAGGATTCATTCGTGCGCGCCCAGTGGGCAGGCGTGCCGATGCTTTGGCATCTTTATCCGCAAACTGAAAACGCGCATCTACCCAAACTCGAAGCGTTTCTTGATCGCTACTTCGCCTTCCCAGACGCAATACCTGCGGCGCAGATTTCGGCATTTGAAGCCGTTTCAAGGCAACTTTTTCGTGCCTGGAATGGCGCTGCAGCCTACGAGGAGATCACTGAAATCTGGCCCCGATGGTACGTGCTGCGTGCAAGCGCCAATCAGCAGGCGCAATTGTGGCGTGATCGTCTCGAAGCATTGCCTGATTTAGCGACGCAACTGCTTGAATTTGCGAAAGAAAAAGGTTTACAGTTACAATAACGGGCTTTGCTGTAACTTAACTCTCCACTTTTTCTATTATGAAAATCGCACAAGAACTGCGCGCGGGCAACGTCGTCATGGTTGACGGTACACCGATGGTCGTGCAAAAAGCTGACTTCCAAAAATCCGGCCGCGGCGCATCCGTAGTCAAGATGAAACTCAAAAATCTGCTCACTGCTGGCGGCACTGAAACGGTCTACCGCGCCGATGATAAGTTTGAAGACATCATCCTTGATCGCAAAGATGTCACCTTCTCCTACTTTGGCGACCCGATGTACGTGTTTATCGATGCCGAATACAACCAATACGAAATCGAAGCTGATTCACTCGGTAATGCGATCAATTACGTTGAGCAAGATATGCCTTGCGCCGTGACGTTTTATGACGGCCGCGCAATTTCCATTGAATTACCCAATTCCCTCGTGCGGGAAGTGGAATACACCGAGCCCGCCGTAAGAGGCGACACCTCGGGCAAAGTGCTCAAACCAGCGCGCCTAAAAGGGTCTGGCTTTAACATTCCGGTGCCAGCGTTTGTTGAAATTGGCGATAAGATTGAGATCGATACCCGCACCGACGAATACCGCCGCCGCGTGTAGTCTGCCTTTAGTCTGTATCAAAAAAATGCCCGCATTGTGCGGGCATTTTGCTTTTAGGCGCATTGGAATGCAAAAATGCAGGTTGTAATGAGTATAGAAACCACCTCCGACGACCGCTTCAACCACCTGCGTGAATTTCTACGCAGTTTGCCAGGCTTGCCCGGTGTCTACCGCATGATTGCCGCCGACGAGTCAGTGCTTTATGTCGGCAAAGCAAAAGATCTTAAAAAACGCGTTGGCTCGTATTTCTCAAAAACGGGGCACGGACCGCGCATCGCGATGATGGTGGCGCAGGTTGCGCGCATTGATACCACCGTGACCCGCAGCGAAGCAGAGGCGTTGCTGCTTGAAAATAACCTTATAAAAAGCATCGAGCCACGTTACAACATCGTCTTTCGCGACGATAAAAGCTATCCGTATTTACTGTTCACAAATCACCGGTTTCCGTTGATTAAATTTTTTCGCGGCAAACCCGATAAAAAAAGTCGCACCTTTGGCCCCTATCCAAGCGCTTGGGCCGTGCGCGGCGGTATCGCGCTCTTGCAGAAGACATTTCAACTGCGCACGTGCGAGGATTCGGTCTTTTCTAACCGCTCGCGCGCCTGCATGCTACATCAAATTGAGCGCTGTAGCGCACCATGTGTTGGCGCGATTTCGCAAGCGGATTACGAAGTCGACGTGAATCAGGCAGTCGAAGTCTTGCACGGACGCGGTGAGGCGCTCATTGATACCTTGCAAATTGAGATGACGCAACACGCCGAAGGTTTAGAGTTTGAGCGAGCGGCGCGCGTGCGCAACAAAATTTCCCGGCTGCGCAGCTTGCAGCAAAAGCAATTTGTATCGAGCACTTCTGATCGCGATATTGATGTGATTGCCGTCATTGCAGATCAGGGTTTAGTTGCGGTGAACTTAGTCATGATCCGCGGCGGTCAGCATGTGGGCGACAAAACCTTGTTCCCGCATCATGTGACCTTAGATGAAGATAATGCGGTGGCAGAAGTTGCGCTGGCTTTTTGCGCGCATCACTATCTCGAGCGTAATGTTCCGTCGGTCATCATCATGAATACTGTTTTCGAAAGCGGCCCGCTTGCAGAAGTGCTTAGTGCCCAGCGCGGAAGCAACGTACAGCTGCAATTTAATGTCATCGGTGAAAGGCGGGTCTGGGTGCAAATGGCAGAACAAAATGCTAAGCTTGCGATTTCTCAAAAGCTTGCGTCGTCTGCCACCCAAGATGCCCGGTTGGATGCCTTGATCGAAGCGCTGCAATTGCCGACGGCCACCCATCGCATCGAGTGCTTTGATATTAGCCATACGATGGGAGAGGCGACCGTGGCATCGTGTGTTGTGTTTGACGACGCCAAGATGCAAACCGGACAATACCGTCGGTTTAATGTCGCACCGGCAGTCGGCGGGGACGATTACGCGGCAATGCGGGAAGCGCTCACCCGGCGCTGCGCCCGCATTTCCAGTGGTGAAGTGCCCACGCCCGATGTCATGATCATCGATGGCGGCAAAGGGCATGTGGCCATCGCTGCGGAAGTGTTAGCCCATGCAGGGCTTCACCAGATTGTGATGTTTGGCAGCGCAAAAGGTGTCGCCCGCAAAAAGGGACAGGAGCAGATCATTTTCCCGGATCGCGATGAAACTATTCGTCTGCCCACCGATCATCCCGGCCTGCATTTGATTCAATCAATCCAAGATGAGGCCCATCGTTTTGCCATCCAAGGTCATCGTGCGCGGCGGCAAAAAGCGCGCGCTGGAATGAGTCTCGAAGATATCGAGGGCATCGGTGGCAAGCGCAAGCTCGATTTAGTCACACATTTTGGGGGAATGCGCGGCGTGGCAAAAGCAAGCGCGGACGATCTTGCGCGCGTGCCGGGGATTTCCCGTGCACTGGCCGAGCGGATCTACAACGCGCTACATGCGTAGTCTTGCCGCGAGGATAAAAAAATACCTGCGGCGCAGATTTGGCACAATACGGGCAGATTCATAGGGAAGATACAGGGAAAATATAAAATGAAATTGACCAAACAGTTACTCTGGGCTGCATATCTTGGATGTGGCGTCGCCGCGATGGCGGGAGCATCGATTGCAGCCGCGCAGGCCTATCCAACAAAGCCCGTGCGCATCGTAGTGCCTTTTGCGCCGGGTGGGTCGAGTGAAATCGTTGCCCGCGCGGTTGCCCAAAAGCTATCGGAGCAACTCGGACAGCAATTCATTGTTGAAAACAAACCGGGCGCAGCGGGCAATATTGCAATGTCTGAAGTTGCCAAAGCCGAGCCCGATGGCTACACCTTAATTTTGGGTCATGTTGGCACTCTGGCGGTGAATCCCTCGCTCTTCGGTGCGAAATTACCGTACGACGTTGCACGCGATTTTGTGCCTATCGGATTGCTTGCAAAAGTGCCCTCGGTTTTCGTTGTCAATGCCAAATTGCCGGTCAATAATCTGACTGAATTTCTCGCATTCGCGAAGACGAAAACGGGGCAATTAAATTATGGCTCCGCTGGAAATGCCAGCTCCGGGCATCTCTCATTTGAGTATTTGAAGCTCGTAACAGGGATGGATATTCAGCATATCGCTTACAAAGGAACGGGCCCGCAATTACAAGATTTGTTGGGAGGGCGAACCGACGCAGCGAGTGCCGGCGCACCGCCGCTCATGGCGCATATCCGCTCCGGCGCAGTAAAAGCGATTGCGGTTGGCACGCCGATGCGGATTGCCGCTTTGCCTAACGTCGCGACTGTCGCCGAGCAAGGCTTCCCGGGTTTCGAGACATCGCAATGGTACGGGCTTATTGCCCCAGCAAAAACGCCCGCGGCGATTGTGGCGAAGCTCTCTGATGAAGTCGGCAAAGCGCTCAAGACTGCAGATGTTAAGGCGAAGTTTGAGCAAGATGGGGCAGGGGGCGGCTCAGGTAATGCTGCTGATTTTGCCGCCTATATTAAGGCAGAGCAGGTGCGCTGGGCTGACGTCGTTAAACGCGCCAATATTAAGGCGGAGTGAAAACAATGGGACCGAATACGGGTTGGTATTGGATTGGGTTTTTTCTGCTGATGTTGGTTGCGCTTTATAGACTCTTTAACAAAAAGAAACCAGATTCAAAGAAATCAGCGCAATCAACGCCCCGCGCAGATCCGCCAAACAGCGACCCAAAAATCTAGTTTCGACTCGCCCTACGTAACTTCAATTCCCGAGCAACGAATAGCCTTTGATGAATGCAACTTTTGGTTTTCCCATTTTTGATCGGCTGCCGCCACCGACCGACGTACGCGCACACATCGTCGCTGATCTCCTCGCTTCAGATGCGGCGATTGCACCGCGCTTTTTTTACGATCCGCTCGGTTGCGTTCTGTATGAGGCCATTACTCGTCTTGATGAATACTATCCAACGCGCACTGAAAAGCTCATTTTTGAGCAATCTGTTGCAACGCTCCAATCGTTGATTCCCGCCAATAGTCAATACATTGATTTAGGCTCGGGCGATAGTGAAAAAGCGGCGCTTCTGTTGCCTGTTTTAAAGCCCACTTCCTACCTGGCGGTTGATATTGCCCGCACCGCGATTGAGGCTGCATTGCCGAAATTGGCAAAAATTGCGCCGCAGGTAGCGCTCGGTGGTGTCGTGACCGATTTCGCTGAGAAATTTGATTTCACCAGCGCGCTTGAGGAGCGGCCGCGGCTATTTGTTTACCCCGGCTCTTCGATTGGAAACTTTACCCCAGCGCTCGCAACGGCATTTCTATCGCGTTTACGCGCACTCTGCGCTTCAAGCGAAGATCGCATCATCATCGGGGTTGATAGTGTGAAAGCAAAAGCGCGATTGGATGCCGCGTACGACGATGCGCTAGGGGTGACGGCTGCCTTTAATCGCAATGTGCTCTTACATATTAACCGTGTTGTTGGGAGTAATTTTCGGCTTTCAGAATGGGTGCATCGCGGTTTCTTCAACACTGCGCAATCACGTATTGAAATGCATCTCGAAGCGGTTAACGATGTTGAAATCACGTTCGCCGGTCAAAGCCGAAAGTTTCAGAAAGGTGAGCGTATTCACACAGAAAATTCCTATAAATATACGCGCGCAGGTTTCACTGAATTGCTCGCTGCAGCAGGATTTAGCGTCATCGGCTATTGCACTGAAGCCCAGCAAGACTTTCACGTTTTCATCGCCCAACCGAAGCGATAACGCTTATTGCAAATAGCGCCGTAGCCGTGCGATACCGTCATCGAGCCGGGCATGCTCAGACGCAAAACACCAGCGTATAAAGCCCTCGCCTTCGTCGCCAAAGGCAGCACCCGGCGCGAGGCCAAGCCCTTCGTCTCGCACTAATTTTTTGCACAATGCTAGCGAATCGGTGAGTCCGTCTACTTTAAAAAAAGCGTACATCGCGCCAGGCGATGCGTGTGCAGTAATGCCAGGAATCGTTGCGAGCTGGGCATGCAGATGATCGCGAGCCGCGCCAAATCGGGTGCGCGTACGCGCAATTATTGGATCGCCGTTTTTGATTGCTGCAATGCCTGCGCGTTGCACAAATACTGGCGCGCAAGAAGTGTTGTATTCGATCAATTTCCCAAGCTGCTCAATCCATACTGCCGGGCCGGAAAGCCAGCCCAAGCGCCAGCCTGTCATCAACCACGATTTTGAGAACGTATTGGCAGAGATAAGGCGATCATTTACTTCTGCAATCGCCAAAAACGACGGTGCGCAGGGCGCGGTAGTGTCGTAGACCAAGCGCTCGTAGGCGTCATCGGCCAAGATCCAAATGCCATGCTTACGGCAGTGCAACAAAACCGCGTGTTGCTCGTCGGCGGTAATCGTCCAGCCCGTGGGATTATTGGGGGAATTAATCATCACAAGCTTGGTATCTGGTGTGAGCGCTGCTAGCAGTGCTGCCAAATCCAGCCGCCAGCCCGTTGCCTCAAACCGTAACGGAACGCAGGTCACCTTTGCGGATAGTATTTTCGGAATTTCCACTAAATTTGGCCAAAGCGGCGTGACGCATACCACCCGATCACCCGGATTAATGAGAGACTGCGCGGCCAAGGTCAATGCGTTAACCCCAGAATTGGTGACCGCAATCTGCGCCGCAGGTATGGGCTTTTCGTGCAATGCGCTTAAATAGCTTGCAATGGTTTCACGTAATTCTGGCAGTCCCAGATTGTGTGAGTAAAACGTCTCGCCTGCAGCTAAGCTTTGCGCGGCGGCATCGCGAATGAATTGAGGCGTGACTTCATCTGGCTCGCCAAACCAAAACGGCAGCACGTTGGGCACGCCCAACCCCGCATTGGCAACCTCGCGAATTTTGGAGGCACGCAGCGCGACGACCGCGCGACGCGGCAGTAGATCGAAGGTGGAATTCATAAATTGAGATGATACGCCGCGCGCGTAAACTCTTTCTGATGACATTGCCCCTCCTTCCCGACGCCATCCGTGCATTTGTGTTTGTTGCTGAGCTCGATCAATCGCAGCCGTTTGCCACTGATTTGTTTCAACGCAAATTCGGCTCGCCACCACCTGACTTTGGGCAGCACTTTACGGCCTGGGTGCGCGATAGCGCTGGAGGCTTTGCGTTAGCGAGCTACGTCAATATGTGGACTCGCGACGGTCGTGGATTTCTGGGTGGCGGTGCAACCGATGGCGCAGTCATCCGCAGTCTTTCGGCTTTGCAACAAACGGCGATACATGAAGCGGGTGGGCTTTATGTGCCGCTAGCACGTTACGTTTTTGAAAAATACGCCACCGCGATGCCAGTGATTTATGGTTACTGCGGCGATGCCCATGCCTTTACCCGGCACCTGCAGGCCGGCTTCACGCGCGTGCCTGATCATCCGCACTTGATGACCCATTTCAACTGGGCGATGACCCCGCACGAGCAGTCAGCGCTCATTGCGATTGGCGATGCCGTCGGTCCGTTCTAGTGCCCGCCATCGTCCTTGCCTACCATAGCCAAAACGTAAACGGCAGCGACTACGCTTGCAACGACCATATTGCCTTGCAACGGGATCTTGAAACCGTCATCGCGCGTGGCTTGCGCGTGGTAACGGCCGAGGCGCTTGTGTCGACATTACGTGCGGGGCTTGAATGGGACGAACCCAGCGTTGTTTTCACGTGTGACGACGGCACGTTTCTAGATTGGCAAGACTTTGACCATCCGAAGCACGGCATGCAAACGAGCTTCCAAACCATCTTGCTGCGAGCGCTTGCAAATGGTTTGCGCGCACCGCAACGCGGGGTGATGACATCATTCGTGATTGCGTCTGCGCTGGCGCACGCCGCGATTGATCGATGCAACCACGCCGGGATTCGCATTACGCACGATGCATGGTGGCCAGATGCTGCCAAGGACGGCACGCTGGCATTGGGTTGCCATAGTTGGGATCATTGCGCAGTTGCGCTCCCGGCGGCGCAGATTTACAGCGAAAGCGCTGGTAATTTTTACGGCGTCAAAACTTTTGCGCACGCCGATCAACAAGTGCGCGTCGCCGCTGAGATGATTCGTGCGCGGGCGCTAGATTCAACCCAGGCAACGCTTTTTGCCTACCCTTATGGGCAGACCACGCCGTATTTGCTCGAACAATACTTTCCGACCGCAGCACATGGTATGCGCGCGGCTTTTACCGATAGTGCGGCGCTGGTAAATCGCAACACTTCTGCATGGGCGATCCCGCGCTTTGTTTGTGGTGCGCATTGGCGTTCGCCCGATGATTTTTCCACGTTGCTCGATCAATTAACGCCATGAGCGCTGCGATGAATGCCCGGTTAAGCGCGATTATTTCTGCACTCGAGCATGGCCTCATCGCGCGCGGTGAACCACTACGCGCCTGCATCCTCGCGGCGCTAGCCGGGGAGCACGCGCTTTTACTCGGGCCGCCAGGCACTGCAAAGAGCATGCTGGCGCGGCGCGTGCACTGCGCCTTCGCAGAGTTTCGCTACTTCGAGCGCTTGCTAACGCGTTTCTCAGTGCCAGAAGAATTATTTGGCCCGCTCTCACTCGCCGCGTTAGAGGCCGATCGCTATGAGCGGCGGATAGAAGGGTATCTTCCGGCTGTAGAAATTGCTTTTATCGACGAAATTTTTAAAGCCAATAGCGCAATCTTAAATGCGCTTTTAACGCTGCTCAATGAGCGGGAATTTGATAACGGGGCGGTGCGTTTGCAGGTGCCGCTGATGACTCTGATCGCCGCGAGTAACGAGATACCCGATGATGAAGCGTTAGCAGCAATTGCAGATCGCTTTTTGGTCTGCATGCGCGTGCAGCCTGTGGCCGATGATGAGTTTGGTGCATTGCTACGTGCCTCTGAATCTGCGCCGCAGGTATTGCAGCCGTTGACCCGCATGGAGGTTGATGCGATTGCCCAGCAGATGCGTGCGGCAGAAATCACAGAGCCGGTCTTTACAGTGCTCAATAAGGTGCGCATAGCAATGCGTGAAAAGGGCGTCCACGTCTCAGATCGGCGTTGGCGTAAAGCGTTGCAGTTGATGCGCTGCGCCGCGGTAACGTGCGGGCGTGATGTTGTCCATGATTGGGATGCCTGCGTATTACCGTGGGCGCTTTCGATTGCAGCAGATGCAGGGCTAATTCTGGATATCGTCGCCGCTGCGCTCGGCGTGATTGACGGCTTTTCACCAACGCAAACGCAGCGCGCAGTGCAGGCACTCGATGCGACGCTCGACCAAGAAGAGAATGCCAACGAGTTGCAATTTGATGATGGTGGCAAGCTCTCGTTTTCCAAAGATACGACCGCGCGTGATGCGACGCTGGCGGCACCCAGGCTTTCATCGGCCTTGCGCAAGCGTCGGTTCGGTGCCCATCATATTGATGCGCGACGTGCGCAAGTTGATGCATTAGTGGCGCAGATCGATGGCTATCTTTCAGCGTTATCGGTTCGCGCGCATGTTTTTGCTGAGGTGAGCGCATCGCATTTGTGGATGACGGCGTCGTTTGCGTCGCGTGTCGATGCCGCGTTTCAAAACGCCCAAGCAGAGGTGCGGCAGTGTCGCGATCATTTGATCGGGCAGCGGGCGCGCATCGAGGCGCTTCCAACGATGGATTCCGCCACGACGACGTCTACCTAAATGCGGCTCGACGAGATTGATCGCTCGCTTCGCATGCTCGATGATGTTCCGCGCGGGCTGTGGTTGCCGCTTTTAGGAAATGGCGTTGGTGTGCCTGCAGCGCGGCTTCTGGCAATCGCGGCCTTGCGTGCGGCGTTGCTAAAAGGTGAATTACCTGCGGCGCAGATTGGCTACGAAAACGATGTGTTTGATCACTGCTTTTGCCATTACTTTCGGTCAGCAATCGGCGAGCTCAGGCTTTCCGCCTTTGCCCGTGAGCGTGAAGATTCGACTGATCAAATCATCCGCACGCTCCTTTGGCATATGGATCGCATCGCAGGCTACCAAGATCGATTTGGTGAAAATTTCCCCGCTGCGGCGAAGCGGGCTGAGCAAGCTTTTCGCGCGGAATGGCACGATACTGTCGACGATTGGGCGGAAGTATTTGCAGTTTTTGATTCACTCGGTGGGCTTGATTTAGCGAGCGATCCCAGTGCGATGCGGGGCGTGCTTGCGCGCGCGGATTGGCAGGCGATCAAGCATGCGCACGCGCTGGTCACGCAAATTCCGCAGCTGCGAAAAATCATCGCCGCACTCGGGCGCAGCGCGCCTATACCTGCGGCGCAGATTTTCGCTCGAGTGCCGGTGAGCGTCACCGAAACCACATCAGAGATGACGCCGATCACCCACCCGATGCCCATCGCGCAGCAAGGCGCAGAGGTTGTTGGCGTCCACCGATCCAACGATCTTGCTGCGATGCTGCCCTCAGAAGCACTGCTGCGTCGTCGCCCGATTTTGAGCAATCTGTGGCGTGCCCGCTATGTTGAAAATGGCTTGCTGACCTATGAGCGACATGTCACGCTCGATGCACCGATGCCCGCGCCGCAGCTGCGCACGACGACCCGCATCGTCATGCAGCCACCGCCAAAGCATGAGACCGGTCCGATCATCGTTTGCGTCGATACCTCCAGCTCAATGCGGGGGGCAAAAGAATCGTTGGTCAAGGCAACTGTTTTCGAGGCGATGCGGGTTGCCCACGCCCAAAAGCGTGCGTGCTATCTCTTTGCCTTCAGCGATGGTGAAAGCGTGCACGAACATGCGCTTGCGCTTAGCGTGCAGGGCATGCATGCGTTGATGGATTTCTTGGCGCTTTCTTTTCATGGAGGCACTGATATCGCCGAGCCAATCACCCGCGCCGTTGGTCGCGTGCACGCGCATGCGTGGCGCGAAGCCGATATTTTGATTGCGAGTGATGGTGAGTTTGGTGTAACTCCCGCCATAGAAGCTGAAATCGCGGCAGCGAAATTAGGTCTTTCTCTGCGCATTCAAGGCGTGCTCGCTGGGGATCGGGAGACGATTGGCATGCGCGCAATCTGTGATGATATTTTTTGGATCAAAGATTGGCGGCGATTTGATCGGGCTCATTCAAGCGCGGATTCACCGGTGCATGCCACTGATCTCACCGCGCGTTACTTCCCCAATGCGATGCGCGCGCGTTAAGAGGTGCTGACCGATGCTTTCGGCTCGTCGGGCTCGCACTCGCCGGCGCGTCGCGCCTTGATAGATTCGCTGCGCTCGGTGGGTTCGCCACCAAATTTAGTGCCTTTCGTCGCCGTTTCGATGGTGTAATTTTCAGAATCGATCAACGTGATAACGGTATGATTGGTGCCCGCGAGCCCACCAGGGAGGCTGCATTTTGCGGTGACATCATAGGATTTTTCATCAATTTGCTTGATCTCCGACTTACATAAAAATGCAGCGAGCGATAGCACGCGCTGTATTTCCTTGCGGGGGCTGGCGCAGTAATTGGTCTTGCGCACCGTCGGTTCTTGCCCGGGCTTGCGAATCGTACGCTCCACCAGCCATTTACCTGCTTTTAACTGCTCAAGTGGCAACCGATCAACTGCGAGCGCAGATTGCGCAACGGTAGCGGTAGCCAAGACGATAAAAAGTGCGAGAGAGCGAGTTTTCATGTTTTCTTTAACGTGGGTTGAGCCAGGCCGTGGACAGCAGGTGCCGCGATTTTTAAGCAGGGGTGGTGCGCGGGGACGATGCAAGTTGCGCCTTGTAGCTGCAACACAACACCGAAAACTGCGCCGCAGGTATAAAGCTCAGTTGCAAACGCCACGCCTGCGGCCAGTGCTGCATCAATCTCGCTCGCGTCGAGGTGCGGCACATTGACCGTCACTAGGCGCGCACCGAGATCTGAATCGGGTTGGAGCGCGCAGGCGGCGATTCGTTCAATCTGGGGGTGCGTGCAGTTCACAGCGTTGGCGATTAAAGTCGCGGCTGCATCGGCCTGCGCAGCGCTCGCTGCGAGCACTGTTACCGCGTCTGCGATTCCGAGAGAATGCGAGCGACCCCGCCAGCCGGAGGTGGCGATGCCGCGCGGGGCGTCGATTGCGTGGATTGTTGCGTTACCGAAAAGAGTAGGGCGCTGCGGGTCATCAACGAGGCCAAAGGTCACCGAGGTTGCCGTCGAGAGATGAAATGCGATATCGCCGCCATCGTTGACCCACACCCGCTTAAGGTTTGGCGCTGCCGCGATGATGT
Organism: Betaproteobacteria bacterium; assembly: GCA_031430575.1. Classification (GTDB taxonomy): domain Bacteria; phylum Pseudomonadota; class Gammaproteobacteria; order Burkholderiales; family Casimicrobiaceae; genus JANMDS01. The sequence goes on from JANPBT010000062.1 coordinate 219,362, forward strand.
GCCAGAGCAGCGTGTCAGCAACTGCCCCGGCAACGGCAGCCATAGGGGTTATGAATTGGGCTCTTAGCGGCCAGCAGGCGCGCACCATGCGTTGCGCGGTTTTCCCCAATACCTGCGGCGCAGATTTACCCGAAAGCGGTGATCGCAAAATCGGTAGCTCGCTCACCAACCCATTCAAAATAGTCTCGAACTGATCGCTCGCCGCAGCGAAGGCGGCGATGATTTCTAGATCATCGCCTTCGGCTTCGACGATGCAGTCAATCGGTCCGTGGTGCAGATGCAGGCGGTTGGGCGCGAGCAGCCGAGTTTGCGCACCGGTCATCGTGGGCTTTATGCGTCGAGGCGGCGCACCGCTCGGTGGCTCAGCACGTCTTCAACCGTGCGCACGTTTGCCACGTGCCCGCCCATCGCGGCGTAATCGGCGGCGCGCATGGTGAATTCGATCGGCGCGACCAGCGCGGGCGTCGGCACGTAGCCAAAGCTATTGTCGGGCATTGCAAGCACGTCAACCATCACCGTAATGCCGCCACCGGGCCACACATAAGCGGGCGCGCCGCCGCAGGTCACGCGGGTGAATAAATCCTTCACGCTGCGGGTGAGCAAAATTGGATTTTGAGTCACGCCAGCGCGCAAGCTCCCACCTGCGCCACCCATAAAAAGCACCGTACAGCAGGCGGGCTCGCAATTTTCAGCAATGCGATGGTTGATGCGGTCAAGTGCCGCAGGCATTGGCTTGGGCTCCGGCTTGAGATCGGCGTCGAGCTCGAAATACGCGGCGTGCTCGCCAGTGGTAGAGACGAATAGTAAGCGCATGCCTGACCACGCAAGCGCGGGGTCGATTGAATCGATGATGGAGAGCGGGTTAGATATCGTCGTGCCGCCCCAGCCTGCGCCCGGCGCTGCGACTTGAAAGTAGCGCCCCGGCGTGCTCCGTCGTCCGCGCACGCGAATACCGGCTTCGGTAAGTGCGAGAAATTTACCCGCCTGATGCTCGGTCAGCACGCCGGTAATGTGGTCATCAACAACGATCACTTCGTCAACATGCCCTTGCCATTGCGGCGCAAAGATGCCGATGGTGGCCGAGCCGCAGCCCACGCGCATCACCCGTTCGGCTTGCCCATCGACAATCGGGGCTTTACCCGCTTGCACGATCACGCTTGCACCACCATCAATCTGTAGTTCGACCGCACCTTTATTAGCGAGCGTGAGCATTGCATCGCAAGTAATCGCGCCTTCTTTTTTACTACCGCCGGTGAGATGATGCACACCGCCGAGCGAGAGCATTTGCGAGCCATATTCAGCCGTGGTCACGTGCCCAATCTGCTCGCCTTTGACCCGCACTGCGGCCTGCTCGGGGCCGAGATAGCGGTCGGTATCAATTTTTATTTTTAGCCCGCAATAGCTAAAGATGCCCTCGGTGACGACGGTAATGGCATCAATGCCATCGATTTTTGAGGCAACGATAAACGGCGCTGGCTTATAGTCGGGGTAGGTCGTGGTCGCGCCGATGCCAGTCACGAATACGTTTGATACCTGCGGCGCAGATTCATCGCTTTTTAGGCTATTTTCAAAAAGGTTGCCGCTCCACGTCGATCCGCCATTCGGCAAGAAAGAAACGATTTTCTCGGCATGCTGCAAAACCACGAGCGGATCGAGGCGCACGAGTGTTCCGTTGTCGTTTGCGTAGCGATCACAGGCACCTGACTTTCCTGGACGGATGCGGCAGAGCACGGGGCAGGCATCGCAGCGGATGGTGTCGTCGCTCATGGCTGCTTTAGTAACGCTGCGCGCAACACATGGGGCAAGACCGGCACCTGCAGCATGCGCACGCCCGTTGCGTGCTCAATAGCGCCCAAGATTGCCGGCGCTGTGGCGATCAAGCCGGGCTCGCCGACACCCTTCGCGCCACCGGGGCCTAGAGGATCACGATCTTCAATGAGCAAGACTTCCATCTGCGGCGCATCGCCGATGGTTGGGATCAAATAATCATGGAGATTTTCAGTCTTTCCCGGAACGTACGCTTCCATGAGCGCCAACCCAAGCCCTTGCAAAATTCCACCGTGAATTTGACCTTCTACTTGCGTGGGATTGATCGCACGGCCGACATCGTGCGCAGCGGCTACGCGCAGCACTTTGGTCGTGCCCAAGTCGAGATCCACTTCAACTAGAGCGATTTGCGCGGCGAATGCATACGACGCATACGGCGACCCTTGGCCGTTGGCATCTTGCGGCGTGGTCGGTGGATCGAAAGTGCCGATGCCTTCGATGATTTCTCCCGCTGCGAGCGGGATTTCGCGGGTTGCGCCGTTTGCGCTCACAAAAATTGAGGCGAGATTGGGCAGCAGCGATATGCGCACATGCGATGATTCGGTCAGTTGAAATCTCGCCCGCAATTTCGCGCGTAAATCAAGCGCAGCCAGCTCCACTGCTTTGCCCGAAACAAAAGTTTGCCTTGAAGCGGATGTCTTTCCGGCATCGTGGGTGAGATCAGTATCGCCGGTAACGCGGCGAATCTGCGCCGCAGGTATTTCGAGCACGTCGGCGGCAATTTGGGTGAGAATCGTATTAGACCCTTGCCCAATATCGACTGCGCCGCTATAGAGCGTAATGCCTTGCGCGTCGAGCGTGATGCGCATCGTTGACGGGTTAGAAAGTGAGGTGTTGCCGATGCCATACCACATGCAGCCGATACCAACGCCTCGACGTAGATGGGGGTTTGCTGCATTGAAAAGCGCGACTTCTGCGTGCCACGCCAACCAGCGCGGGCGCAGCGCCGCTAAGCATTGATCGAGCCCTGCGCTTGCAGTGAGCAATTGCCCCGTTGCGGTGGTGTCGCCAACGCGAATAGCATTACGATAGCGAAATTCCAAGCGGTCGATTTTCAATTGATCGGCCATCCCATCCATCGCTGCTTCATGGGCGATCGCTGCTTGCGGCACGCCAAATCCGCGAAACGCGCCGCTCGGATGGCAGTGCGTATAAAAAGCGGTGCCACGGGTTTTGACAACGGGAACGGCATACGGCCCCGTAGCATGGATCGGCACCCGCGTGGCCACGGTTGGCCCCCAGCTTGCGTACGCGCCGGTATCAAACTTTGCATGTGAAATGCAAGTGAGCAGCTTGCCCTGCGCGTTGGCACTCATCGCGAGCGTAATGTCGCACGGGTGGCGCTTGGTGGTGCTGGCCATGCTCTCGGGCCGCGTGTAAACGCAGGCGACGGGCCGGTCTGGTAAATGCCATGCCGCTACCGCGAGATAGGGATGCACGGCCATATCGAGCTTGCCGCCAAAGCCACCACCACACGCGGTCGGCACGATGCGGATGCGATCGGACGCGAGCTGCATGACGCTCGCGACTTCATCGCGATCCATGTAAGGCGTTTGGGTGGAGACGTGAATCTCGATCCGATCCCCGTTTTCACTTGCGATACGCTGCGCCCAGCCCGCTTCCGGCTCGATGTAGGCATGCTCAACAAACGTGCTTTGCACCCGCAGCGAAATCTGCGCCGCAGGTATTTCCCCTGCGTTTGGCGCGCTTTTGTTAACGCCACCATCAATGAGCACGTTACCCGACTGCGCTGCGTGTACCAACGTCTGCGCGCGTTCGGAATCGGCGATGCCAAAAAGCGGGGGTAGGTGCGTCCAAGTGATGGGAATCGCGGTTTCATCGATGGCTTCAATGCGATCGCGGCGGCCGACCAGCGCGCACACGGCTTCGCCTCTAAACTTCACTTCATCGACAGCGAATACCGGTTGATCTTTGATCGTGGGGTAGATCCCAAAGCCGTTGCGCGGCACATGCGCGGCAGTCAAGATTAAATCAATACTGTGGGCTTTAGTAAATGCAATGAGATCGCCGAAAGCAATCGCCGCGCGGTGATGTGGCGATCGGATCACCCGCAGCCAGCGTGCGTTATCTGGGATGCCATCTGCACCAAAGCGCTCGCTGCCATTGAGCTTGGCGATGCCATCGACTTTTGGTAAACGCTCACCGATATGCCCAAGCGCTTCAACGGCAGGCACTGCATACCCTGCGGCGCAAAATTGCACCGCTTCAATGATTTTTTGATAGCCCGTGCAACGGCAAAGTACACCCGCGAGGGCATCTTCAATTTCGCGCTGCGTTGGATGTGGTCTGCGGCTGAGCAGATCATGCGCTGCCATGAGCATGCCGGGCGTGCAAATGCCGCATTGGGCTGCGCCGCAGGTATGAAACGCTGCTTGCAGTTTTGCCCCGAGCGGGTCGTGGGCAAGGCCTTCAATGGTGACGATCTCAACGCCCCCGCATTGGCCTACCGGTGTAATGCAGGCACAGGCTTGGCCGCCCGCGATGCGCACCGTGCATGCACCACAGTCACCGGCGTTGCAGCCAATCTTGGTGCCGGTAAGTTTCAAATCGTCGCGCAGCACATCAGCCAAGCGTTTAACGGGCAAGACATCGAGCGTATGCGTTTTGCCGTTGACCGTAAGCGCAATCATGGCATGCTCCCGAGGCTGTTGAGCGCTCGCCGCACAAGCGTGACCGCGGCATCGATGCGGTAATCGTGATCGCTGCGCACATCGCTGATCGGGCTGAGATCGTGCAGAAATTGGGCAGTCGTTAGGTTGCCAAGAGTACGGTTTATTGGCGAGCCGATCAGCGCCGCTTCTAAACGGGGCAGGCGTTGGGCGACCGCGCTGCATGCGCCGACGGCGATGCGCGCACGGGTAATGCTCGCCCCGCCTTCGATATACGCGGCGACCATGACTGTGGAGATCAGTAAATATTTGCGTGCGCCGGTTTTCAAAAAAATGGAGCGCGCGGTGATACCGGGTTTAGGCAGCAAAAGCGCGGTCACGAGGGCATCGCTTGCAAGGGCGGTGCGGCGCGGGCCTTGCACAAACGCAGCTAAAGGCACTAAACCTGCGCCGCAGGTATGGGCACAAATTTCAACCTCTGCATCAAACGCAAGCAGTGTCGGTATGCCATCGGCGGCTGGTGACGCATTACAAATATTTCCCACTAACGTGCCGCGATTTTGGATTTGCACGCCACCGACTTCGACCGCCGCTTGCTTGAGCGCATCAAACGCGCTGGGCAAACGGGCGCGTATGAGATCAGTCCAGGTCACGTTAGCCCCGATGCGCCAATGCGTTGGCGTTTCAGTAATATCTTGCCAGCCCGCAATGCGTGAGCAATCAAGCACTTTTTCGAAGATAACTTTACCAACCCGTGCCGGGTAAAAATCAGTACCCCCCGCCAGCGGCGTCCACGCGCCTTGCGCGCGCAGGGCGAGGGCTTCTGCGAGCGCGTGGGGCTGGGCGTAATTGTCGTTTGAAATTGTCATAGCGCGAGTGTCTTCGCGCGTAGGGCGTCGTTCGCCGCCAATTCCGCCATCGTGCCGCTAAATTTAATCGCACCGTTTTCCATCACATAGGCGCGATCTGAAATGAGCTTGGCGAAATGATAATTTTGCTCGGAAAGTAAGATCGCTAAGCCTTCTCGCTTCAACGCAGTGATCGCCTCGGCAATGCGCTCAACGATCACGGGCGCCAGCCCTTCGCTTGGCTCATCAAGCAAAATCACAGAGGGATTGCCCAGCAACGTGCGGGCAATCGTTAGCATCTGCTGCTCACCGCCCCACATTTGCCCGCCCAATCGATTGAGCATTTCTTTTAGTTTTGGAAAGAGCTCCAACACACGCTCACGCGTCCAGAAGGCGGTGCCAGTGCGCGTGGGCTGCTCGCCCACGGCGAGGTTTTCGGCCACGGTTAAATCAGTAAAAATGCGCCGCTCTTCAGGCACGTAGCCCAACCCCGCGCGCACGTTGCGATGCACGCTCTGACCATCAATGCGTGTGCCATGAAATTTCACTTCGCCAGACCACGGTGCAATCCAACCGAGCGCGGCTTTCATCGTCGTTGTCTTACCTGCGCCATTGCGCCCGAGCAACACCACCACTTCGCCCGCAGCGAGCGTAAGCGACACGTCGAAAAGCACTTGCGCGCGGCCGTAGCCTGCCGTGAGATTTGAGAGCGTTAAGCTCATTGGTAAGTCGCTCCTGAACCCAAATAGACTTGCTGCACGAGTGGATTAGCCCGCACTTGCGCTGGCGTGCCTTGCGCGATCAATTTGCCTTGATCCAACACCAAAATGCGATCAGCGTGAGCAAAGACGGCATCCATATCGTGCTCGGTAAAAAGCACCGCCATGTTGGTTTTGTGCACGATGGATTCCGTCAGTGCCATCAGCGCTGCGCGTTCGTCTGGCGCCATGCCAGCGGTGGGCTCATCCATGAGCAAAAGCTTGGGTGAGTTTGCCAGTGCCATCGCCAGTTCTAAGCGCTTAATATCGCCGTAAGCCAGGGCGCTGCAGGCGCGATCCCGCTGCGCGTAAAGCCCGACTTGCTGCAAAAGCGCGTCGTTACGCGCGTCGGATTGTGCTGCCCGCCAGCTCCAAAAATTAAAGCTCTGATGATCGTTGGCACTAAGAGCGACTTGTAAATTTTCAGCTACCGTGAGCGTTGCGAAAACCGTTGCGATCTGAAAGGTACGCCCAACGCCGAGCCGCCAGACTTCGCGTGGTGGCTTGCCTGATATGTCGTGACCGTCGAAATGGATGCTGCCGCTACTGATGGGGATTTGCCCCATGACCATATTAAAAGTTGTCGTTTTGCCTGCACCATTTGGGCCGATGATCGCGAGAAATTCGCCGGCATGGAGGGCGAAACTGACATCTTTCACCGCGCGAAAATCGCCGTAGGATTTTGAAAGGTTATGCACGTTGAGAAGGGGCAGGGAAACACTCATTTTGTGCTCCATTTGCGCTTGATTGAGCCCATGATGCCGCGCGGGAAGAGCAACACCAGCAGCACTATGAGCCCGCCCATTGCAGCACGCCAATATTCGGTATTTCGGGCAAGCCAATCTTGCAATAGCGTGAATACTGCGGCGCCCACAATGGGCCCGGTGAGCGTCTCGATGCCACCGAGCAGCACCATCACCAGCGCGTCTACCGAGCGCGGCGTGGCTACAGCTTCGGGTGAAATACTGCCTTTTGAAAAGGCGAAGAGCGCACCGGCAAGCCCGGCAAATAGCCCAGCAATCACAAACGCGCTCCATTGCAGCCGCTGCACATGAATGCCTAGCGCCTCTGCGCGGCGGGCAGCATCGCGGGCTGCGCGCAAGGCCAAGCCGTAAGGCGTAAAGAGTAGCCACCACATGATGCCAATACCTGCGGCGCAGATTGCGAGCGTGAGCCAATAAAAAGTAGCCTTATCATCAAATAGCGTTGGTGGCCAGACGCCGGTTAAGCCGTTGCTACCACCGGTCACGTGATCCCACTGAAACACCACAGACCACACAATCGATGCGAAAGCCAAAGTGAGCATTGCCAAATACACGCCCGAGAGCCGCACACAGAGCCAACCAAATATGCAGGCAAAAGCGGCGGCCGCAATCAAACCGACCGCAATCGCACTGCCCATGCCAAACCCCGCTTTCGCCGCAAGTGCGGCGACGTACGCCCCAATGCCAAAGTAAGCTGCGTGACCAAATGAATGCATGCCGCCAGGCCCCATCATGAAATGCAGGCTCACCGCAAAAAGCGCAAAGATTGCGATGTCGGCTCCGATGACGGCGAGGTAGCGATCACCCAGTAGCGGCAGCGCGGCGAAGGCGAGTACTGCGCCGACGCAAAGCAGAAGATGTTTTTGGAGCGGTCGGGGCATCGGGGTTTCTGTTAGGCCCGCGATGCGCTGGGTGGCCATTGGCTTGCCAAGCAGCCCATGCGGGCGAAAGGTCAATACCAGCGCCATGATGACGAACTCGACCACCAGCGTAAATTTAGAGAATGCAATCGTAGTGCCAAACAGCGCAATATCACCGATGCCGTAGCAGTACGCTTTTGCCAAGCTAATCAAAATCGCAGCGAGATATGCGCCCGTGAGTGAGCCCATGCCACCGACCACGACCACGACGAATACATCGCCGATGATCGCTAAATCCATATTGAGATTAGCAGGTTCACGCGGGATTTGCAGCGCCCCTCCCAAGCCCGCCAAAAATGCGCCAAGGGCAAACACTAAGGTAAACAAGCGCGATTGATTCACACCGAGCGCGGCGGTCATCTCGCGGTCTTCTGTTGCTGCGCGCAAGAGCACGCCAAAGCGCGTGCGGTTTATTAAGGCTAGGAGTGTGATCAATACCAAAGGGCCAACGGCAATGAGGAATAAATCATATTCAGGTATGCGCCGACCGAGTATTTCAACTGCGCCTTTTAAGCCGGGTGCGCGCGGCCCTAATATATCTTCTGCCCCCCAAGTCCAGAGTGCGGCATCTTTAATGATCAGCACGACGGCGAAAGTGGCAGTAAGCTGCAATAGATCCGGTGCGTTGTAGAGCCGCTTGAGCAGGCCGATTTCGATGAGTGCGCCCACCGCCGCGACGGCGCAGGCGGCCACCAGCGCGCCGCCCCAAAAGCCAAGCGCGCCACCAAATTGTTGGGCGCACGTCACTGCAATATAAGTGCCCAACATATAAAGCGAGCCGTGGGCGAAATTAACGATACGGGTGACGCCAAAGGTCAGTGAAAGACCGACTGCAACTAAAAAAAGAGCAGAGGCCGAGGCGAGGCCATTCAGGGTTTGCAAAAGGAACGCGATCATAGGCGCTAGGATAGCGTATGCGCTGCCCGCAGCCCAATGCGCATTACTTTTTTAGCGTTACGTTGAGGGCGATTGGGTGGCTTGTCGGATTAGTCCACATCCAGCAATAGTCTTGCACGCTGGGCGTTTGGAGCGTGTCGTTGGCGCTTTTCGTCTTTTTTAAATCCGCAAGCAGGGTGACTTCCTTACCGACGTGAAAATGCACATTGTAATCGAGTATTGCAGTGGCGGAATAGTGCCAATGGATTGCAACGCCTTGATTGATTTGTCCGCAGATTTCTAGCGCTTTTTTTGGGGCAATGTGTGCCGCGCGAGTGAAGATATCTCCCTGCTCGCTGCGCTGCCAGCTGATTTCGACGATTTCGGCGCTAGCGCGGGCGCAAAGCGCTCCGCAGGCGAATGCGAATGCGAGAGAGATTTTGGCGGTTGTTTTTAAGGACATTTTCAAATTTGTTCGCCATCAGATTTTCAGCCATTATAGTTTTACGTTTGGGATAAATCCAAATTTGACGTAGCGCGAATTCTGACCAACGTTGGTCTGCAATCAGCAACGTGCGGTAGTGGCGTAGATACGATACCTGCGGCGCAGATTTGGCGTTAAAAAGAGCGCAAATCTGCGCCGCAGGTAGAGCGCTTGGTTTACAAAAAGCTTAGATCCTCGGCGCGCAGCCGGTGGCAGGGATGGAATGATCGAAAGTCATCGCTGAGCCGTGTGTTTGTAGGCGTTGTTGAGGCCTACACACGCCGATTACGGATCGCTTACGCCCGAACCGCGTGCAGGTGGGCGAAAGTTGCTTACTCACCTACCTGCATTGCGGGAAAACCCTTGTGCAAGTTGTTCCGTCCAGCGCGTCATCCCGTCGATTGATGTCGTGCAATCATGATCTACTCAATGCTATCTGCTATTGCGATTAACGTTTCGGAGGCTGTAATGCGCAAATTTTTGTGTGTGTTGTTGAGTGGGCTCGCGGTCAGCGCTGCATTCGCCCAGGAGTATCCCGTTAAGCCGGTGCGTATCGTCGTGCCTTTTGCGATTGGCGGGCCTGCAGACATTTATGCCCGCGCAATCGCCCAAAAACTTACCGAAGCCACCGGACAGTCTTTTTTCGTTGAAAATAAGCCAGGCGGTGGGGCGGTTTTGGGTACAGATTTCGCAGCGAAATCCGCCCCAGATGGCTACACGCTGCTCATGATGTCGAACGCGCAAACGGTCAACGAAACGCTCATCCCAAATAAGCCCTACGCCTTGATGCGCGATTTCGTACCTGTCGCCCCGGTAAATTATTCTGATCTCGTGTTGGTCGCGCATCCGAGCGTGCCCGTGGCAAACGTTAAAGAATTGCTGGCGCTGGCTAAGCAAAAGCCCAAAAGCGTGACCTACGCCTCCAGCGGCCCGGGCACGCCTTATCACATGGCAGGCGAATTATTAAAAGCGATGGCGGGAGTGGACATGCTGCACGTGCCCTACAAAGGCAGCAGTGGCGCGCGCACCGATATTGTGGCCGGGCACGTCAATGTGATGTTTGATGCGATCACCACGATGAACGTACAGGCCAAAGCGGGAAAGGTTAAAGCGCTCGCAACCTCGGGCAAAACCCGCTCCAGCGTGATGCCGGATGTGCCCACGCTTGATGAAGCGGGTGTGGCAGGTTATGAGTCGGTCATCTGGCTGGGGATCATGGCTCCTGCCAACACACCGCGCACGATTGTGAACAGACTCAATGCCGAAATTGGCAAAGCCGTTTCCCGCACCGATGTGAAAGCCGAGTGGGCCAAGCAGGGGGCGACGCCAATGGAAATGAACCCCGATGCATTCGCAAAATACATGCGCGACGATATTGATAAATGGGCGAACGTGGTGAAAGTGTCGGGTGCAAAGTTTGATGAGTGAAGCGCATGTTGAAATATTAAGCGCAGGCGCAGCGAAAGGCTTGCTCAATTCCATTGCGGCGCAAGAAGGCATCGCGCTCGTAGGCGAGTTTGGGGCGGTGGGCGCCATGCGCGAACGGCTAGAGAGCGGCGCGGCGTGTGAAATCATCGTGCTCACTGATGCCATGATTGCAGCCCTTGCCGATGCGCAGGCGGTGGTGCGCGAGAGCGTGGTCGCGCTGGGCAATGTGAAAACGGGTGTTGCTCGACTGCAGGGCGCAGCGCGAGTTTCGGTCGCTGATGCCGCAGCGCTTAGCGCCACGCTCGTTGGCGCAAGCAAGATTTACTTTCCAGACCCCGTGCGCGCGACGGCGGGCATCCACGTGATGAAAGTGCTCACCGCGCTGGGCTTAGCCGAGCCACTCCGCGAGCGCTTCGCGACGTTCCCCAACGGGGCAACGGCGATGCGCGCGATGGTGGAAGCAAGCGATGCGCAGGCCATCGGCCTCACCCAATGCTCTGAAATGTTGTATACGGCAGGTGTGCACTACGTTGGCCATTTGCCGGGTGATTTTGAGTTGACCACCGGCTACAGCGCTGCGCTGGTGAGCGCTGCAAAAGATCGCCCAAATGCGTCGCGCTTGCTGGCTGCGGTCGCCTCGGCGGCAAATGTAAATCTGCGACGTGCGGCGGGGTTTGAGTAGCGGTTTTCATGGAGGCAGCGGGCTTTCGCTGCCATACCTGCGGCGCAGAAATTGGCGGATCGCGCTTTCGCGGTACAGTACGAAGATGAGCCTAAACACCCCACCGCAAGCTTCAAACAAAACATCCCGTCATCCAAATCATCGGGCAGACCTCGCGCAAATCGCCAAACAAGCCATGATTGATAGCGGGCTTGAGCCCGAGTTTTCGCAAGCAGTCGAGCAAGAGATGCGGCAACTCGTTGCGCCCTCGTCAGAAACGGGTGGTGAGATTCGCGATCTCACGGCGTTGCTCTGGTGCTCCATTGATAATGACGATTCTCGCGATCTTGACCAACTCTCGGTTTCGCAGCCACTTGCCGATGGCGCGATCAAAATCCTCATCGCGATTGCCGACGTTGATACCTTGGTCAAAAAAGGCTCGGCAATAGATACGCATGCGCACAAAAATACCACCTCGGTCTATACCGCCGCACGCATTTTTCCAATGTTGCCAGAACGTTTGTCAACTGATCTCACTTCGCTTAACCCGCGCCAGACGCGTCTGGCCGTTGTGAGCGAAATCGTCTTCAGCGCGACTGCAAGCATGATTTCCTCCACCGTTTACCGGGCGCACGTCTTTAACCACGCAAAGTTGGCGTACAACGCAGTGGCCGCTTGGATCGAAGGTGAGGCAGCGCTGCCTGCCGCTGCGCTTGCCGTGGCAGGGCTGGACGCACAGTTGCGCGCGCAAGATGGGTTAGCGCAAAAGCTACGTGCCAAGCGTAAAGAGCAGGGCGCGCTTGAGTTTGAGACGATTCAAGCGAAAGCTGTATTTGATGGCGATCAGGTCGTTGAGCTCAATGTGCAGGAACAAAATCTGGCACGAAAACTCATCGAAGAATTCATGATCGCAACCAATGGTGCGATGGCAAAATTTTTATCAGCGAAGGGTTTTGCATCGTTGCGGCGCGTGGTGCGCTCGCCTGAACGCTGGTTGCGCATTGTGGCGCTGGCCAAAGAGTTGGGTGAAGATTTGCCGCCCGAGCCTGACTCAAAAGCGCTCGAAGATTTTTTAATGCGCAGACGACAAGCAGATCCCGTGCGTTTCCCTGATCTTTCGCTCACCATTGTCAAATTGATGGGCGCTGGAGAGTATGTGATCCACAAACCGAGCGATCAAGGCGGCACCAATAGCGGCCATTTTGGGCTGGCAATGAGCGACTATGCGCATTCGACTGCGCCCAATCGCCGCTTCCCTGATCTGGTCACCCAACGTTTGATAAAGGCTGCGCTCGTTAACGCAGCGTCACCTTACACCGATGCTGAGCTCGCAGCGCTTGCCAATCATTGCAGCCAACAAGAAGACGATACAAAAAAAATCGAGCGTCGCGTGCGAAAGTCTGCGGCCGCTTTGTTGCTGGAATCGCGCGTCGGTGAGCAGTTCGATGCGATTGTGACTGGGGCATCTGATAAGGGGGTGTACGTACGGGTATTTTCTCCCCCAGTAGAAGGGCGATTGATGCAAGGCCATGAAGGTTACCGCGTTGGTCGAAAGCTTCGCGTGGAATTGATGAGCGTCAACGTAGAGCGCGGGTTTATCGACTTCGCGCGCAGGGATTGAGTTGAAACCCTGTTTTTTTAAACTAGGAATTGCACTTTATCCGCACGCTACGGGACATTTCTCGCGAGGGTGAAAGCGACTTTCGAGGCAATACCTGCGGCGCAGATTTCTTCATTCGCGCCTGCTAGACTATCGGTATGAAAAGTCGATCGATGTCAGTGGTCATGATCGGGGCAACGGGTGCTGTGGGCAGCTGCGTTGCAGCCGCGCTCGCCCGCGACCCGGCCGTCACGCAGCTGACAACGTTAGGACGTAGGCCAGTGCCAAATCTGCAAGGCAGCGCCGTCTGGCAACACACCGTTGATGCCTTTGATCCCATTTCCTACCAAGCCCATCTCGCTGGGCATCAGGTGGCGATTTGCACGTTGGGCGTTGGCGAGCCATCTAAAGTTTCGCGCGACGAATTGGTGCGTGTCGATAAAACCGCTGTGCTTGCGTTTGCAACGGCCTGCAAGCAATCTGGCATCGATCATTTCCAGCTACTGAGCGCGGTTGGGGCGAATGCGAAATCGTCTTCGCATTACCTGCGCGTAAAGGGCGAGCTGGAAGCGGCGCTGCGCTCGCTTGCGTTTTCGCGCTTGAGCGTGTTTCAGCCTTCCATGATTCTGACACCTAAAAATCGATACGGTCTTTTGCAAGGCATCATGCTCGCGACTTGGCCAATCGTCAGCATTGGGCTTATCGGGCCGTTGAAGAAATTTCGCGGTATTGAAGTCGATCGCCTTGGGCGGGCAATCGCAGCCAACGCGACCCGCGCGGGTGCTGGCAACGAGATCTTGCAATGGAACGAGATTGTGAGGTTAGCGGCTGCTGCGTAAATCGATTACTAAAAAGGAGCGATACGCAGCGATTGAGTGCGCGCGTAATTGGCGAAATAGGCACGAAAATGCCTAAATCTGCGCCGCAGGTATTTCAGACTTGTTGCATATTTTGAAACGTATATTTTGAAACTTATTTTTTGAAATATTAACGCGGTATCGGCACCGTGACCCGCAACATCTCGGATGGTCGCATTGGATCGTCAGCGTCGGTCACCATCGTGAGCGTAACGCGACCAGCCGCGACCGTTGCGACGATACCTTCCACTTTCGGCGCGCCGTCAAGCGCATGCAGTGCAAGCACTTTATGATCGTTATCTAAAAATGCGATTGCACTGGCAACGCAAGGGCCATCGATAAAACTGTCATCGGTATTTTCTGCCGCAGCGCTGACGACCCAAAGACCTGCATTGCCTGCGACCGGGGCTGCATCGGTGATACTCAACGGAACACCGTCGATGCTGCCTAGATCGATGGTGTTGATCTGCAAAATCGGCGGAACGATCTCGGTCTCCAAGGCTAACCATTTCAGCATCGCGTGCCCCGCGTAGGTGATGCATGCGCTTGGCGATTCCCCTTTGTTGCCGCGTTGCAGCAACCTGAAAGTGTCTCCAAAGAGAAATCCGCCCTCGATATTCAAGTCTTCAAACGCCGCGCGCAATGGGGCGTACAGCGGCGCGAGATTAATTTGAGTGGGGCTTTTTGGCGTGCCGTCACGCTTGAGGGAAAAGAGCGCGCCGCGGTCGCGCGTCTCGGCTTTTGATCCAGAGCCAAGCGCGAGGAGTGCGCCGTGGATAAAACGCGAATCGGGTGGCAGCAGTGCGAGCACTTCTAAATCCGGTTTACGCTTTTTGCGTTTTTTCACATCATCCGGTAAATCTCCATCGAAGATGCGAATTAGCGCAACGGGCTCATCCGGCGCGCTACCGAAAGCAGCCAGATGATGCTCGTCATCTGCAACCGCATACCAGCGCTCCCCAAGCTGCACTAAGCCACTGCAGGCGCTAAGGTGGGCTTGACCGCGCGGGTGCTCGCGTGGATCGAGCTTGATTTCGCGAAGGAGGTGAGGGCGCAGCGTCATCATTAAGGCCGAGGAAACGATTTGCATGCATTATGGTGGTTTATCGGGCAAATCTGCGCCGCAAGGTTTTAACCGACCGGACGTGGGAAAATGCGGTAATGCACGATCACCCTTACTCCCGCACCCGCATCAAAATCTGCGGACTTCGCCAAGTTGAGCACGTTCATGCGGCAGTAAATGCTGGCGCGGACGCGATTGGTTTGGTGTTTTACCCCCCATCAGTGCGCAATCTTGAAATACCTGCGGCGCAGATTTTGCGCTCAGAGATTCCGGCGTTTGTGTCTGCAGTGGCGCTTTTCGTAAATCCGAGCGCTGAACTCGTGCGCGCGGTGATTGCGCGCGTTCGTCCAGATGTGTTGCAATTTCATGGCGATGAGCCCGAGGCGTTTTGCGCGCAATTTGATCGGCCTTATGTGAAGGCTGCGGCAGCGGAAATCGGGCTAAATTTGGTAGACTTCCGGCGCAGGTATCCGTCGGCGAGCGCGATTTTGGTTGATACGCCCAGCGCGGGCTTTGGCGGCAGTGGAAAGGCATTCGATTGGTCAGTTCTCTCAAAAAACGCAAGCGAGGATCGTCTCGTTTTGTCTGGTGGATTAAGCTTCGCGAATGTGCGTGAGGCGATTGCGACCGTGCGCCCGTACGCGGTTGATGTAAGCAGCGGCGTGGAAGCCCAAAAGGGCATCAAAGATAGCGCCAAAATCCAGCAGTTTTGCCAAGCCGTGCGCGATGCCGATGCGGTCGCAAATTCATCACTTGGCAATGAAGAGAAAGAAATCGTATGAAAATGTATGACTTACCCGATGCCCGTGGCCACTTTGGCCAATATGGCGGCGTTTTTGTCGCCGAAACCCTAATTTCTGCCCTCGATCAATTGAAAGCGGAATATGCCCGCTACCAAAACGATCCTGACTTTATCGCCGAATTTGAGCGTGAGCTTAAGCATTTTGTCGGCCGCCCCTCTCCGATTTATCATGCCCAACGCTGGAGCGCGCAATTAGGCGGCGCGCAGATCTACTTCAAGCGCGAAGATTTAAACCATACCGGCGCGCACAAAATCAATAACTGCATTGGGCAAGCCCTGCTCGCCAAGCGATTGGGCAAGCCACGCGTAATCGCCGAGACCGGCGCCGGCCAGCATGGCGTGGCTTCTGCCACGGTTGCGGCGCGCTACGGGCTTGAGTGCGTGGTTTATATGGGCAGTGAAGATATTAAGCGGCAAGCCCAAAATGTGTTCCGTATGAAACTGCTCGGCGCTAAGGTGGTGCCGGTTGAATCTGGCTCAAAAACCCTGAAAGATGCGCTCAATGAAGCCTTGCGCGATTGGGTGACCAACGTTGAAAACACTTTCTACATCATCGGCACCGTTGCTGGCCCGCATCCTTACCCAATGCTAGTGCGTGATTTTCAAAGCATTATCGGCAAAGAGTGCCTAACACAAATGCCTGAGCTTGTGGGGCGCCAGCCCGATGCGGTGATTGCGTGCGTTGGCGGTGGCTCCAACGCGATGGGCATTTTTTATCCGTATATTAATCACGAAAACGTGCAGCTCATTGGCGTGGAGGCTGCAGGCGAGGGCATTGCTTCTGGCAGGCATGCGTGCTCTCTCGCTGCGGGCGTGCCCGGCGTGTTGCATGGCAATCGCACTTACCTCTTGCAAGATGCCAATGGCCAAATCGCTGAAACACATTCCGTATCTGCTGGGCTGGATTACCCAGGCGTGGGCCCTGAGCATGCCTATTTAAAAGATATTGGGCGCGCGCAGTATGTGCCGATCACCGATGACGAGTCGTTGGCGGCTTTCCATGATTGCTGTCGCATTGAAGGCATCATCCCCGCGCTTGAATCAGCCCATGCGCTGGCCTACGCCGCTAAGCTCGCGCCTACGATGGCTAACGATAAAGTATTGCTCGTGAATTTGTCGGGCCGTGGCGATAAAGATATGCATACCGTCTCGCAGCGGATGAACGAGCCGTTTTATTGCCGCCCAGAGTGTGAAGTGGGCTGCAAGGTGGGCAAATGAGTTCCCGCTTAGAGTCCAAATTAGCGGCGTGTAAAAAAGCAAAGCGCACAGCGCTGATTCCATTTGTGACCGCAGGTGATCCATCGCCAGCGCATACGGTGGGTGTGATGCATGCGTTAGTCGCAGGCGGGGCAGATGTGATTGAATTGGGCGTGCCATTTTCTGATCCGATGGCAGATGGCCCGGTCATTCAAAAATCTTCCGAGCGGGCATTGGCCAAAGCGGTCAGCCTAACCCACGTGCTTGCATGGGTCGCAGAATTTCGCCAAAAAGACACAGCCACGCCAGTGGTATTGATGGGCTACGCGAATCCAATCGAAGCAATGAAAGTTGATGCGTTCATTGCAAACGCTAAAGCCGCAGGCGTCGATGGTGTGCTTGTGGTTGATTACCCGCCCGAAGAGTGCGATGAATGGGCAACCAAAATCTGCGCCGCAGGTATGGCACCTATTTTTTTGCTGGCACCAACCACACCGCAATCGCGCATGGCGCAGGTGGGCAAACTCGCGCGTGGCTATGTCTATTACGTGAGCCTGCGTGGGGTGACCGGCGCGGGACACATGGATATGATTGAAGTCGCGCAAAAATTGAGTGAAATTCGGCAACACGTCAATGTCCCGGTCGGCGTCGGCTTTGGTATTCGTGATGGCGCGACGGCGAAGGCGGTTGCAACACACGCTGATGCGGTCGTGATTGGCTCAGCGCTCGTCACCGAGCTTTTTGCCCATGCCGATAATCCCAACCCTGCGGCGCAGAATTGGCTTCAAAACATCCGTACCGCATTGGATACGCAATGAGTTGGCTTTCCAAAATTATCAGCCCCGGCATTCAGGGCGCTGGCGATAAAAAAGGCGTTGCCGAAGGATTGTGGGCGAAATGCCCGGCATGCAACGCAGCGCATTTTTCTGATGAGCTACTCGCGGGCGCGATGGTTTGCAATAAGTGCGGCCATCACTTGCGCATGGGGGCGCGGGCACGAATCAATCATTTGCTTGATGAAAAACCACGCCGCGAGATCGCAGGCGACATCATTCCGGTTGATAGCCTCAAATTTAAAGACAGCAAAAAATACCCTGATCGATTGAAGATCGCGCAAAAAGCGACGGGCGAAAACGACGCCTTGATCGTTGTGCAAGGGTGCATTCGCAAGATGCCCGTTGTGCTCGCCGTGTTTGAGTTTGAATTTATGGGCGGCTCGATGGGCGCGGTGGTGGGTGAGAAATTTGCGCGCGGGGTTGCGGTGGCGGTCAAGCATAAATTGCCTTTTATTTCTGTTGCAGCATCGGGCGGCGCGCGCATGCAAGAAGGCTTGCAGTCGCTCATGCAAATGGCCAAAACGACCGCAGCGTTGGGAGATCTTGCCAAGCATCGTCTGCCTTATATTTCGGTGCTGACAGACCCTACGATGGGTGGTGTTTCTGCGAGTTTTGCGTTTATGGGCGATATCGTCATCGCGGAGCCAGGGGCATTAATCGGCTTTGCCGGGCCGCGCGTGATTGAGCAGACCGTGCGCGAAAAATTGCCCGAAGGTTTTCAGCGCGCTGAATTTTTGCTTGAAAAAGGCGCAATTGATATGATCGTCCCCCGCTTGCAAATGCCAGAGCGCATCGTGCAAATTGTGACCCTCTTGCAAAACCGCCCTGCGCCCGCAGCGGCCGTTGCCTAAGCAGTGGAAAAACTTTTAGCGCTGCGGGCGAGTGCTGCGCGTGTGCCTTGGGGCATGATGGCATTTGCGTTGCTCGCGCTGTTATTTGCGATCCCGCTACTTACTTATAGCGGGCTTGATCCGGCATGGTCGACCACCGGTGAGCGCGTTATCGCAAAAAATTGGTTTGGCGCACTCGGTGCGTGGCTCGGCGATATTGGCTTTAACGTCTTCGGGCGCGCGGCGTGGTTATTGCCGTTAGGGTTGGCAGCGATTGTGGTCGGTTTTTTCCGAAAGATGCAGCAGTCCGATATGCCACTGGTCGCGTTTGTCATGCGATTCATTGGCTTGGTGCTGGGCTGCATTGCATTGGCAGCGGTGTTTTCGTTGCGACTTTATAAAGGCGCTGAATCGCTACCCGCGGGCGCTGGCGGCATCATCGGCGGCACATTGGCAAAAATGCTGGTGCCTAAAATTACGTTTACGGGCGCGACACTCATTGCGATCGTTTCAAGCTTTTTTGCGCTTTCTTGGCTCTTTGGTTTTTCGTGGTTGCGTGTCGCCGAGCGGGTGGGTGGTTTTTTTGATCGCTTTTTTGGGAAGCAAAAAGAAAAGCGCCGTGAAGCCCGAGAGATCGCTGAAGACGTCGAAATTGGTCGCGAATTCACCCAAGAACGCGAGCAATTTGTAGCCCGCGAGCGCGTGCGCGTGGCTGAGCACGAGCCGATTCGGATCGAAGAGCCAATCTTAGAAGTGCCTATGGCGGCCAAAGCGATTAAGCGGATTGCGCGCGAAAAGCAAACTACGCTTTTCCAAGAATTTGCGTCGCCGCTGCCACCGCTTGAGCTGCTCAATCCGGCCACGCAGCAAGAATCGAGCGTCAACAAAGAAACGCTGGAATTCACCTCGCGCCTAATCGAGCGCAAGTTGGCTGAATTTAACGTGCCCGTCAAAGTGTTGGCTGCGCAGCCAGGCCCTGTCATTACCCGTTATGAAATCGAGCCTGATGTCGGTGTAAAAGGCTCCGCAATCGTGAACCTCGCTCGCGATCTGGCGCGCTCGATGAGTGTGGCTTCAGTGCGCGTTGTGGAGACCATTCCGGGTAAGTCTTGCATGGGTTTGGAAGTGCCTAACCCGAAGCGGCAAATGGTCGCATTGATCGAGATTTTCAGCTCGGGGGCTTATGCCAATGATTCAAGCCCGCTGAGCTTAGCCATGGGCAAAGATATTTCGGGTAAGCCAGTGGCAGCCGATCTGGCAAAGATGCCCCATTGCTTGGTGGCCGGCACGACGGGTTCGGGCAAATCGGTTGCAATCAACGCGATGATTTTGTCGCTTCTGTTTAAGGCTGAGCCCTCAAAAGTGCGCTTGGTGATGATTGATCCCAAAATGCTTGAGCTCTCGGTCTACGAAGGTATTCCGCATTTGCTTTGCCCGGTGGTGACCGATATGAAATTGGCGTCGAACGCGCTCAACTGGTGCGTTGGCGAAATGGAGCGACGCTACAAACTGATGAGCGCGATGGGCGTGCGCAATTTGGCAGGGTTTAACGCCAAGATTGAAAACGCCCGCGAGCGCGGTGAAACGCTGCTCAATCCGCTGTCGTTAACCCCCGATTCCCCCGAGCCGTTACAAACGCTGCCGATGATCGTGGTCGTCATCGATGAGCTTGCTGATCTTATGATGGTGGTCGGTAAGAAAATCGAGGAGCTCATTGCACGGCTCGCGCAGAAAGCGCGCGCCGCGGGCATTCACTTAATTTTGGCTACGCAGCGACCAAGTGTGGACGTCATTACGGGTCTCATCAAGGCTAATATTCCGTCGCGGGTGGCATTTCAGGTTTCGTCGAAGATTGATTCGCGTACGATTCTCGATCAAATGGGCGCCGAAGCGCTGCTGGGGCAGGGCGATATGCTTTATATGCCCCCGGGCACGGGCTATCCGATCCGCGTTCACGGCGCTTTTGTGTCTGATGATGAAGTGCATCGCGTGGTTGAGCACTTGAAGATGACCGGCGCGCCGCAATACATCGAAGGTATTTTGGATGGCCCAGAAGCTGAGCTCGAAGCGATGGGCATTGGCGGTGAGGGTGGTGCTGGCGGTGGTGAAGCCGATCCGCTTTACGATCAAGCCGTTGAAATTGTGCTGAAAACGCGCCGTCCTTCGATCTCATTGGTGCAGCGCCATTTGCGCATTGGCTACAACCGGGCCGCGCGTCTGATTGAGCAAATGGAAGCAGCAGGCATGGTCTCGTCGATGGGAAGCAATGGCAACCGGGAAGTGCTTGTCCCATCAAAAGAGTGAACGGTTGCGTGCGCTTATGGTCGAAAACGCTATGAAAAATACAAATACCTGCGGCGCAGATTTCGGCTTTTTTGGGCAAAAAGTGATCGTCATTTGTGGGTTTTTAGCCAGCGGGGTTGCTTGTGCGTCGCCGATTGATGATCTGCGCGCACTCACCAAAGATCTGCGCACACTCTCGGGTGAATTTAGCCAAACGACGCAAGAAAAATCTGGCAAGCCCGGTAAAAATCTCTCTGGTACTTTCGCCATCGCGACCGGGGGTAAGTTTCGCTTCGACTACGCCAAGCCTTACAAGCAAGTGCTGGTCAGCGATGGCTCAAAGTTTTCAACGTACGACGAAGATTTAGCGCAAATGACCGTGCGCAAGCTCGATCAGAGCTTAGCGGCAACGCCGTTGGCCGTGCTCACCGGCGCTGCCAGCGTCGATAGCGTTTTTAAGCTTACCGAAGAAAAGCCAGCCGATGGTTTGAGCTGGGTTTCGGCTATGCCAAAGCAATCAGATGCTGCAGTGGGGGATTTGCGCTTCGGTTTGCAAGGTGCAACGTTAAAAGCGATTGCGTGGAGCGATGCTTTCGGGCAGCGGATCACGATGAAATTCCCGACGATTACCAAAAATAGCGTGCTACCTGCGGCGCAGTTTTCTTTCACGCCTCCGACTGGCACTGATATCGTCGGTCAGTAGCGCACATATAAGGGTGGCGGCACGTTAACATGCTGCTATGAGCCCGCAAACTCCCGCGCAAAACCCGAGTAAACCCCACGCTCCCCTCGCGGAGCAATTGCGCCCGCAACGCATCGCAGATGTCGTTGGCCAGCGCCATTTACTTTCTGAAGGCAAGCCACTCGCCGTTGCGCTTGCGCAGCGGGTGCCACATTCCCTTATTTTTTGGGGCCCGCCGGGTGTGGGCAAAACGACATTGGCAAGACTATTAGCGCATGCATTTGACGCCGATTTTATTGCGATTTCAGCGGTGATGGCGGGCATCAAAGATATTCGTGAAGCGGTCGAAAAAGCAAAATTTACCCGCGATCAACATAATCGGCGCACCATCATGTTTGTCGATGAAGTCCATCGTTTCAATAAATCGCAGCAAGATGCTTTTCTGCCGTACGTTGAAGAAGGTCTGCTCGTCTTTATCGGGGCAACGACAGAAAACCCGAGCTTTGAAGTCAACTCCGCGTTACTCTCGCGCGCGCAGGTTTACGTGCTTGAACCGCTGGCGGATGATGATCTCGAAATTTTGCTTCAGCGCGCGCTGATTGCCCTCAAAACCGGGTATGAGATTACCGCGCCGGCGCGGGCGACGTTAATCGCTTACGCTGATGGTGATGCCAGGCGTTTCCTCAATCTTGTTGAGCAATTGCATCTCTATACCTGCGGCGCAGATTTGAAGGTTGTAGATGATGCCGTGATTGAAACTGTGCTCACCCGGGCGCTGCGCCGCTACGATAAAGGCGGTGAAAATTTCTACGATACGATTTCGGTGCTGCATAAAGCCGTGCGCGGCTCTGATCCAGATGCAGCGCTATATTGGTTTGCCCGCATGCTTGATGGCGGCTGCGATCCTCTTTATATTGGGCGGCGCATGATCCGTATGGCGAGCGAAGATATTGGCTTAGCCGATCCGCGCGCGCTTGAAATTACGCTCAATGCTGTGGCGGCTTATGAGCGATTAGGCTCGCCAGAGGGCGAGCTCGCGCTAGCGCAAGCGGTGATTTTTTTAGCGGTCGCGGCAAAAAGCAATGCCGTTTACGTTGCGTTTAAACAAGTCAGTAAATTCATCGCCAACGACGGCACGCGCCCAGTGCCCACGCGCTTTCGAAATGCACCGACGAAGCTTATGAAAGATTTAGACTACGGAAAAGGCTACCGCTACGCTCACAATGAAGCCGACGGCTATGCTGCCGGAGAAAAGTATCTGCCTGACGGAATGAAAGCCCAAGCCTGGTATGAACCGACCGAGCGCGGGATGGAGGCGAAGATTAAAGAAAAGCTTGATGCGCTGCGGCGCAAAGATGAAAAAGGATCGTAGCCGCACCATCGATACGCTACCTGCGGCGCAGATTTGGCCAAAAAAGGCTAAATCTGCGCCGTAGGTACGTGCTTATTTGCTGTCTCGCTAGGGGAAACCGCGAGGGCAAACCGTTGAACTCCAGACTTATACTCATTTGACGGTTGGGTTCAACCAATTCGCAATCAAGGAGATTTCAATGAAGCATGCTTCGATAAACCTTTCTGTGCTGGCGGCTGCCGTCGTGGTGCTCAGCGCGGGCTGTGCAACCCATTCCGCTGGGCCACCGGTTGTAAAAGTGGGTGCTGCGGCGTCCGCGCCAGTCAAAGAAATGTGGCAACAAGGCCGCGACGCTGCCCAAGCAGCCTCGCCACTCGCACCGCTCGCCGGTAAGCTCACCGTGACGGCACCCGATGCCATTCCGCTCAATAAAATTTCGCTACCACCAGGTTTTAAAGTCGAAGTGTGGGCTACCGGCATGCCGGGCGGCAGGGCGATGGCGCAGGGCGATAACGGCAAAATTTATATGGGCACGCGCGGTCTCGGGCGGGTCTATGAAGTCTCTGATAATGGCAACGCACGTACCAGTCGCGTGGTGATTGATAAACTCACCCAGCCTGCGGGCGTTGCCTATCGCAATGGCGCGTTGTATGTGATGGCGATCGATAAAGTATTGCGCTTTGACGGGATCACAACGAACCCATCTGTTGCGCCCGTTGATTTAACTGCTGCGTTTAATTTGCCAAAAGAGCAGCACCATAACTGGAAATACATTCGCTTCGGCCCTGACGATAAGCTTTACGTGCCGTTCGGCGCACCATGTAATATTTGCGAGCAGCCTCCAGAATACGCCCAGATCCGCCGCTACAACCCCGATGGCACTGGCATGGAAGTGCTCGCGCGTGGCGTGCGTAATTCAGTCGGCTTTGACTGGCATCCGGTCACTAAAGAGCTCTGGTTTACCAACCACGGGCGCGATTGGATGGGCGATGACTCACCCGACGATACGCTCAATAAAATTTCAAGCAGCGGCCAAAATTTTGGCTTTCCGTATTGCCACATGGGCACTTTAGGCGATAAAGATATTGTTAAAGATAATCCATGCGCAGGTGTCGCTAAGCCAGTTGCATTAATGGGCCCGCACGCATCGGTGATGGGCGCACATTTCTACACCGGCGATATGTTTCCCGCTGAGTATAAAAATGCACTTTTTGTAGCGCGCAAAGGCTCTTGGAATCGCACTATAAAAAATGGCTATGATGTCGTGGTTGTCCGCTCAAATGCCGATGGCAGCAATGCAAAATCCACGCCGTTTATGACGGGATTTGCAGATGCAGCGGCCAATACCTTTTGGGGGCGTCCTGCCTACATTTTGCAAATGAAAGATGGCTCAATGCTCGTCTCTGATGAGCAATTGGGGGCAATTTACCGCATTTCGTATGCGCGGTAGTTTTTCGTTTACAACGGCGATCGTGTCAATGCGCACGGCTGCCGTTGTTTTCGCGGTAATTTCTGCGCCACTGGCCGCGGCGCAGGCCGATGTGAAGGCTTTGCTTCCGGTTTGCGGCGCCTGTCATGGTGCTGATGGGCATGCGGTGATTGCGGGCATGCCTTCGCTGGCTGGGCAGCCAAAAGTTTTTTTGGAAAATTCCCTCGTGATGATCCGCGAGGGCATGCGCGACGTGCCGCAAATGAAAGGCATCATTGAAAAAATCACCGATCCGCAATTTGAAGCGCTCGCCAAGCATTACGCAGAGTTGCCAGTCAAAGCGAGCACTGGTATTTTCGATGCTGAGAGCGCCAAGCGCGGGGCTGAAGTTTCAAAAAATGGATTGTGTGGCTCCTGCCATTTGCCAAATTTTGTGGGGCAGCAGCAAATGCCCCGATTGGCGGGTCAGCGAGAAGATTTTCTAAGAGAAAATATGACCCAATTTCGCGACGGTAAAGCGCTCGGGCGCGACACGATGATGACGGGCGTGCTGCGCGGCATGACCGATGCCCAATTGAGCGATCTCGCGCATTACTTCGCAACCTTTAATCGATAGCAGGTCGCTGCATCGTCATCGCGCGGGGAATGCGTAGGGATTGCGTAGGGATTGCGTCGCCACAGCAAATAACCTCGCAATACCTGCGGCGCAGATTTGCCTTAATTTGCGCCTTCCTAAGCACAAAAAGTTTTTTGGGTATGTCAGCGCCGATTCAGAGAACAGCGTCGCAGGTGTTTTGTATTCACCTAAACCAGAAAAATGCAGTACAATCATGGGCTTGCCACAAAAAACAGCGCTCGAAAGCGTTGTTTGTAAATGTCGGCAATGTACTGCGACTCATCTCTAACCCTTTGATTTAGGAATACAAAATGGCACTTACCGCCGAACAATCCGCGAAAGTCATCGCGGAGCACGCACGAGGCAAGGGCGACACTGGCTCCCCCGAAGTCCAAGTTGCGCTGCTCACCACCCGTATTAATGGTCTTTCTGGTCACTTTAAGGCCAATATGAAAGATCATCATTCCCGTCGCGGCTTGATCGCGATGGTCAATCAGCGCCGCAGTTTGCTTAAGTATTTGGCGCGCATCGATATTCCGCGCTACCGCGCGTTGATCGAGAAATTAGGATTGCGTAAGTAATGCATCGCGTCGCGCGTATGAACTGGAGTGTCGCCCGGTTCGTGCCCGCAGCGCGTGCATCGTAGTCAAAAAAAAGCCGCATTGAGTAAATCAAAGCGGCTTTTTTGTTTCTGTTTTTGTAGCGATGTTGAAGAAGTGTTGGTTTTTATTGAGGTACGTGCGAGGCAGGCAGCTTGATGAAGTAGATTTGATTCTTAAAAATCTTCTTCATCAAGTTGCCTCGTGAAGCGAAAAAGTGATGGCATCGCGTTGGCGATGCTGCGCCCGTGGGGAGCCCACCGCCGTGCCTTTTTGTTGATTAGAAATGTCAAAAAGGAAAATAATTCATGTTTAATAAAGTTACGAAATCGATCCCGTATGGCCCGCGCACGCTGACGCTGGAAACGGGTGAAGTCGCGCGGCAGGCCGGCGGCGCAGTGATGGTTTCTTATGGCGATACTGTAGTCTTGGTCACTGTTGTTGGCGCTAAAAACGTCAAGCCGGGTCAAGATTTTTTCCCGCTTACCGTTGATTACATTGAAAAAACATACGCTGCAGGTAAGATTCCCGGCGGCTTTTTCAAGCGCGAAGGCAAGCCAAGCGAGAAAGAGACGCTGACCTCCCGCCTGATCGATCGGCCATTGCGCCCGCTTTTCCCTGAAGGGTTTTACAACGAAGTGCAGATCGTGGCACACGTGCTTTCGATCGATCCAGAAATTGATTCTGACATCCCTGCATTGATCGGCGCATCTGCTGCCGTTGCGCTTTCTGGCGTGCCGTTTAGTGGCCCTGTCGGTGGCGCGCGCGTCGGCTATGTTGATGGTCAATACGTGTTGAATCCAACCGTGGCGCAGTTGAAAACGTCGCAGATGGATTTAATCGTCTCCGGCACTGAGGCCGCGGTCTTAATGGTCGAATCAGAAGCACACGAATTGTCTGAAGAAATTATGCTCGGCGCGGTGGTTTTTGGCCACCAGCAGCAGCAAGCCGTGATCGACATGATTCACGCGATGGTTGAAGAAGCAGGCAAGCCCGCGTGGGAATGGGCAGCACCGGCTAAAGATCAAGCGATGATCGATAAGTTGAAAGCGTTCGCACAAGGCGATTTAGATGAAGCCTTCCGCATCCGCAGCAAGCAAGCCCGCTCGCAAAAGCTAAAAGAAGTCACCGCGAAAGTGGTTGCCGAGTTCATCCCCGAAGGCACAGATACGACCGTTGCCAACCAAATTAAAGATACTTTATTCACGCTCGAAGCAGGCACGATGCGCGAGCAGATTTTGCGTGGCGAGCCGCGCATCGATGGTCGCGATACCCGCACCGTGCGCCCGATTTCTGTGCGCACCGGCGTATTGCCGCGTACCCACGGCTCTGCGCTTTTCACCCGCGGCGAGACGCAAGCGCTAGTCGTTGCCACGCTCGGCACTTCCAAAGATGAGCAGATGATCGACGCACTCATGGGCGAGTATCGCGATCGCTTCATGATGCAATACAACATGCCTCCGTTCGCCACTGGCGAAACCGGTCGCGTCGGTACGCCAAAGCGTCGTGAAATCGGTCATGGCCGGTTGGCAAAGCGTTCGCTCATAAATGTATTGCCAAAGGGCGATGATTTCGCCTATTCGATTCGCTTGGTTTCTGAGATTACCGAGTCAAACGGTTCGTCTTCGATGGCATCGGTCTGCGGCGGCTCATTGGCATTGATGGATGCGGGCGTTCCGCTAAAAGCGCCGGTTGCAGGCATCGCGATGGGCTTGATTAAAGAAGGCCCGCGCTTTGCAGTGCTCACCGATATTTTGGGCGACGAAGATCATCTCGGCGACATGGACTTTAAAGTCGCAGGCACCGATCGTGGCGTGACCGCTTTGCAAATGGATATCAAAATCCAAGGCATCACCAAAGACATCATGGCCATCGCGCTCTCGCAGGCGCGCGAAGCCCGCCTCCATATCTTAGGCATCATGCACGACGCGATGCCCCATGCCCGCACAGATATGAGCGCATTTGCACCACGCATGGTTACCTTCAAAATCAATCCAGAAAAGATTCGCGACGTGATCGGCAAAGGCGGCGCGGTGATTCGCGCGCTCACCGAAGAGACCCGTTGCCAGATCGACATCAAAGATGACGGCATGGTCACCATCGCCAGCCCGAGCGCAGAAGATTTGGCAGAGTGCAAGCGCCGCATCGACGAGATTACCGTTGAAGTCGAAATCGGCAAAATCTATGAAGGCCCCGTGCTGCGCATTATGGATTTCGGCGCTGTCGTTCAGCTCATGCCGGGCAAAGATGGATTGGTGCACATTTCGCAAATCGCCAAAGAGCGCGTTGCCAATGTCGGTGACTACCTAAAAGAAGGCCAAATCGTGCGCGTAAAAGCGCTCGAAATTGATGAAAAAGGTCGCGTTAAATTATCGATCAAAGCACTGCTCGATGACGCACCGGCCGCGCCTGCTGCCTAAGCGCGCCTAGACTTCCCCGCGGAGCAAAAACTGCGCCGCAGGTATCTTTCATGAAAGTGATGGATACTTGCGGCGCAGTTTTTTTTTATGGTCCACAATTTAACTTTTCGAATGTTTAAAATGAGTTGGTAGTTGGGGAGGGGATGCCCATCTTTTGAAGTGTTTTTTGCCGACTTTTCATTGCATTCGTGACTTAATATCTTCTCTTGCGTTTGTATCGAATGTTTTCCTTCAGATGCTGTCGATTTTTTTGGCCACGTCTGCTCTGATACGCGCTAAAGTTACAAGTGATTGAATTCCACAAATTGACCGTGTTGGCTTGCTAAATTTAGCGACGTTGAGAACAATTCAAAACAGCTCAGAATTCTAGTTTAACGTTTACACCCATCGTACGCGGTTCGTTCACATAAGCCGAGCCTGCGAAACCTTCGCTGCCCGCTATGCGGCTGCGCTGCACAAGGCGATCAAAGACGTTGTTTACAAAGCCTGTGATCGTAAAGTCTCCCACGCGGTATTGCGCGTGAAGGTTGGCAACGGTGGCGCTGGCAACGCGATTTTCTGGCAAGTTTTCGAAGTCGGAAAATCGCTTGCCAACAAACGACACGTCCCCGCCCACTTTGAGCACGCTCGATACATCGAACGAACCTCCAAAATTCGCTGTAATGCTCGGTGCTAGCGGCAGTTGGTTGCCGTTGATAACATCGTTCGCTACTGAGCCGAAACGCACGATTTTTGAACGCAATAACCCTAGTGCGAAATTAAGTCTATGCTGCTTGGTGGGCTGATAGGCAAGATCGATTTCGAGGCCTTGTGTGAGTGCTTTTTCGATGTTGAGGTAAATGCTGTCGTCTGGTCCGGCCGGACCGACACCACTCGTTTGAGTGTCTTTCAAACGAGTGTGAAACATGTTCGCATTCACGGTCAATTTGCGATCAAGCCACTGCGTGCGCGAGACGATCTCGACAGTGTCAGAGGTTTCTTTTTTGAACAGATAAGGTGTAAAGCTGATGAAGCTCACACCGCCGCCGCTTGCGTTGTAGCCTTTGTACGCCACCGCACTAAAACTGGCGTTGGGGCCCGCGTGGAAAGTGGTGCCGAGTTTGGGGAGAAAAATTCGATTACGCTCATCGAAACCAAACGCAAGTGCACCACCAAACGCAGAGAAATCACGTTTTTGCTGGTCATTTTGATAGCGGCCTGCGAGAAGCACGTCCCATGCAGGGCTCACTTGGATCGTTGCGTCAGCGTAAACAGAACGGCTGCGGGCTTCGTCATCTGCATTCAGCACGAAGATAGATCCGGGCGCACCTAGATCGCCGCGCGAGCGGCTCTTTGTGTACAACCCTACTACTGCGCTGGTGCGACCATTTGAAGTTTTGTACACCAGCTTCGGTTCGAATGCGATTTCATCCGATGCGAAAGTGAAATCCAGATATTCGCTGCGATCCGGCTGTCCTACGCGGGGTGGTCCAAATTGGGTTTTGGCTTTCTGCTGCGAAAGCACGGCATCAAACGTCCATGCGCTACTGATTTCGTAATTGGCGGTAATAGTCGAAATTCTATTTTTTGAATTAAACGTGCTGAAGTTGTCTGTGACCTCACGCCGATCAGAAATCGCCGAGTTATCGGGCGGGTAGGGTTGCCGGCGTTGCTCCTCTTCAAAAGCAAACTTTAGCGAAAGTTGATCCGTCGGCGTGTACAAAGCCTTCAAGCGGTAGCGATGAAACTTAAGGCGACCAAGTTCGTCTAGATCGTCGGTAGTCAGGCCTGTGCGAGAAACCCGTTGATAGTCGAGTGGGGTTTTACCGTCAGCGGCTTCGGCCGTAAAACGCACAGCAAAGCGATCACCGAGCGCCTTATTGACCATGAATGCGGCGTTGTAAGTGGCGCGCTCGTTGCGCGCGCCGACTTGTGCCGCGTACTCGTCTTTAAAAACTGGGTTTTTCGTGGTCTGCACGATCACACCCGCGATAGCGTTTTGCCCGAACAGTGTGGATTGCGCGCCTCGGTAGATCTCCACCTGCGCCATGTCCCAGAAACTACCTTGACCATCGGGTGATGCGCCGTAGGTACGTGCCACACCATCGACATAACTGGACATGCGCGGGCTCGCGCCCGAGACCGCGCCCCCGCCGCCCGCTGCGACACCGTTACCGTCGAGGCCGCGCACTGTGGGTAAAAATTGATTTGTTTCGTACACCACGTTGGGTACACGCAAGAACACCTCAAAACCATTTTGCAAGCCGATTGTGTCTCGCTCGGTCAGCACTGAAACGCTTTGTGTCGCCTCTTGCTGTGCTTGCTTACGCTTGGTGCCCGTGACTGTTATTGCCTCAACATTTTGTACAGTTTTTGTTTCTGCTGATTTGTCGATACTCACCACGGTCGCTTTATCTTTCGATTCGTTCGTGGTGGGCTCAGCAGATTGAGTTGAAGTTTGCGCTTGTGTTGATGCTGCGCATGAAAGCGCTGCAAGAGTGGCAATCCACAATGGTGTGGCGAATAAATCTCTACGAAATGACATAAAAACTTCCTTAAAAGTACGTGTTTCCATTGGCAACAAATGAAGCCTGTGCAAAGTCAGCGTTTGCTAAACCCATACAAGCATGCGAGAACAATCGGCAAGCCTAAGCCAAACCACGACAGCACATCTGCCCATCCATCGGCGAGTAATGCGGAGATCAGGCCGACGCCGGATGTGACGCCAACAACAATCGGCCATCTCCACATTTGATTTATTTTGAGTTTTACGTGATCCTTCACTTGGCGGTCTCAAGTCGGCTCGTTAACGCACGATCTACAGCGGGTAGTTTGCGTTTTTTGAACCACAAGTAAAGCCCGCTGCAGAGCACCATAATGGTCATCACATCCAGCAGCGCCCAAATGATCTTCATCGGCATGCCGCCGTAGTCACCGAAGTGCAGCGGCTGCGAGACAAATAGCGCCGTCATATACCAAGGCATCGCTCGGCTGTCGGTAACTTTGCTCGTTTGCGCGTCAACTAAGATCGGTTTAAAAAGTCGTTTGGTAAGCGGCGTATTGCCGCGCATGAATATCGCGTAGTGATGCATGCTGGAAAAAGCAGTCCCAGGAAATGCGATGAAGAAAACGCTCATCGTCGGCTCGGTCTCCTGCGCGGCAGTTACGGCCGCTTGCAACGATCCGAACGTTGTAGGCGGTGGTAGGTTTTTATAAGGAGCCACCATGTCGACAACCTCGGTGTACTGCCATAATTTAAGCAGCGGTTGCCCGAGCGTGTTGATGACGCCGGTCATCCCTACCGCAAGCGCCCATGTCAGCGTGACGATGCCTAGTAAGTTGTGTAAATCGAGCCACTTCGTGCGCGATGAGTGCTCGCGACGCACGGTACCAAATGCGAGCTTTTGCATAAACGGCGCGTACAACACAACACCGCTCACAATGGCAACGACCAGCAGCAGGCCCATTGCACCCAAAAAGAGCGTGCCCGCCATACCAGCAAACATACTTACATGCAGCTGTAACATTACATGCATGAAGCCTTCGTCGAATTTTGGCTTACCGATTACCTCTGCTGTACGCGAATCAATCATGATGCTGTGCTGATTTTTTTCGGCCGTTGTTGTGGCAGCAAGGGTCGCCACCCATACCCGTTCATCATCAGGATCAGCCACTACAAACTGTACGACTTGACCCGGCTCGGCCGCGAGCGCCGCTGCTAACACCCGATCTACGCTCGCCTTTGGCGTGTTCGCAGACATCTCTTTTGGCGCTAGATCATCGTGAATCCAATGCTGAATTTCATGGTTGAAAATCAGTGGTAATCCTGTCACGCAAAGCAGCAGCATGAACACCGTGCAAACAAGACTCGACCATTTGTGCAACCAAACCCAGTAGCGCAGTGCTGATACGGACATAACCATGCTCCTAATCCTAAAAATCTGTTGACGATGTGGCGCTTTTTATTTGTGGTTTTATATTGCGACGATCGAAGACAAAACTAACCTTTAGAGCTAAAACATACGATTCGATCAAACCTACTCTGAGCTTTTGCGAGTTCGATACGAAACGCGCGTAAACCATTCGCAAAGCTGCTCACGCTAGGGTTTTCAAGATATAAGCAGCGCTTACCGGTACGCTTGCAGTAGTCTTTGACCATGCCATAGGCGCTGTGGTTGATGCACCCGGCCTGACAAATGACGAGGTCGGCCGCTGCGAGCACAGGTTCAAGGCGATGCAAACTCTCTTCGGTGCCGCCGTCGTGATGAACGAACATTGCTCCGCAACGCTCGACGAGGGCGCGATAAGCCGCTACGGCGCTGCTACGGCCGCCGATGCAGGCAATCGCTTGGTTTTGCAGAGATGTTTTAGGAGTATCTTCAATTAGCGCGTCAGTCTCTGTAGTGCTAGACGTGGCTTTCACGTTCGTACGCGTAATGTTAGCTTCAGCTTTTTTCGCTTCGGTGCGTCCCGCGTCCTCGGACGTACCAGTTCGAGGCATAAGGTTGGCTTCAAGCTCGCGCACCCTGAGTGACAACTCGCCTATGCGCTGAACCATAGCGCTACGTGATTTCACAGCATCGCGGTCGCGTTGTGGACGGGTTTGAATGTCTATCTCCAGCACCGCGATAAGCGCGGACTGGCGGACACACTCTGCGCGCGACGTTTCAAGCTGATGAGTTAACTGAAGTGTTCGCGCTAGGTGATCAGCTTGCGACCGTGCGAAGCAGACTTTGAGTTTTTCGCATTCGCTAACAATTCCCAGGTGCTCGCTACGCAGCCTTGTTAACGTATCAATTTCAGCACGCACACTGACACCGGCCTGATGCTGAATCATGTGCATATCTTCTAGGATGCAGGTTTCCAAATCGGAATCGCAACGCGCGTGAGTCAGCGACGCCCACAACGCGCCCGCGACATTGCCTTCGTTTACCGCCGCACACCAAGCATCTGCGACCGCGCCGCTGGTTTTAAGCCTTGCAAACTGTCGAAGCGATACGCTAAAGCGTCGATCTAACTCCTTTTGCAACAACTCGCTGAGCGGATTTTTATCGCGTGCACGGACTACAAGATTCGAATGAAATTCGTAGTCAGTCCCTTCGATTTTTCGGTTCGCGACTTTATTCAGAATTTGGCGAGATTGGTCAATTGGCAAGCACACTCCGATTACGGGACAATGCGCCGACACAGGTAGCTCCCACAATCGACGACGCAGCGATCCTTTGACGGCAGTCTGCCCGCTAGTTACGCCGCGGCGTTGGTCAATACCACTTAGCGGCTCTCCCGAGTAGTCTGCTACGCGCTGATAGTTCGGCAAAGCGCCGTACGGTCTAAAACTCGACGGCGGCTTTATGGTGTTGTCGTTTCTCTTATTCATCGTAGGCGCGCACTCGACAAGGGGGATAGCGGGCGCTGCACGTCGTTTTCGCGACGCGAGTACAAGGACGAAGCGTCACCCCATATTTTCTGCCGGTGATTGTCCGCATCCGTCAATCGGCTCGACGCCGTGAGATCAAGTGCATGGGATTTCAAATGTGACACGACCATATGACACAGAAGAATTGAAGTGGCAGTAGTTGTGTTTTCAACAACATTGATTTTGATCTTTGATAGATTTTGAGCTCATTAAAAATCACAGCATTTAAATTTTCAGCCGCCGACATCGTATTGTATACGCAATTGAGAAGCATTCGCATTAAGATTTATATCTAAATTTGTCGCGCGAAAGCGCGGACAATCGTTGCAGTCGCAGCCTACGGCGTCTTGCCCCCTGTGGCTATCTTTCTCAAAGCGTTTTGTTGATGCACTGACAAGTGGGTATGCACCCCTTGTTGTTCATTTGCTTTTTTGGAATGAGAAAAATCAACGTTTCATGTGTTTTATTGCATAGCAAATCTGTTCAAGTAACATTTTCAACTGCTGTTCACTTAACGATAAACGGTGTTGGATCAAATATTCGAGTTAAGGCTCGAATCCCGTTCGCAGCAAGAAATTTCGAGTTCGACGCCTCACCCGATGCAGATTGGTGCGGTTTGGTTTATGCCGATGAATTTGCCGTACTATTCGCTGATGAGCTGAGTAAACCAGCCTTAGCGTTGCTTTGGAGGAAATGACCCCGCTCCGGGGTAATTTTCTGCGTACCGCACGGAGCGCGCCTCTACAGCTTAATTTCTTTGGCGCAAGCCGATGGGCCGGTGCGGCCTCTCAACTCCGTATTAGTACCGACTGATAGGCCAGTATCATCCGCCAGAAATCTCGTCGCACCGGCGTGCGTGGTTTTTCGCGCGTTGGTTGAGAGCGGCGGAGAGTTGGAAGCCGTTGGGCATAGTCTCGCCGCGCTTTCAAAATATCTGCACCGATACAACCAATCGTTAGCTGTATACGCCAATGAATACAGTGGCGCAAAACTTATCGCTGTCGATTCGGCGCAAGTGAAATGCCCAAATTGCCCCCTTATGTTCAACGTTCAGTCGTCGGTAACTGCTTGAGAAATCAAAATCGTTGCATCCTTTGCCTTTAAATCGCTCGCTAAGACTGCAATTACCGAGTCTCGCTCGTCCGTTTCGTTAAGAACGCATTTTTAGGGCGGTGAGCGCACGTATTCCAGCTTCTAGGGCAATTCGCACGAATGCGCGTTGCGCGCACCCACACGCGGCGCAATTGCTGCAAAATAGATGTCTAGAAAATAACATAGCGTGTGCAATGAGCCGATTCGATCCTGCTTATATTTTCCCCGACTATCGCAGTACGACACTTCGCGGGCCGAAGCTTGCGCTGGTCTCGGCCGGGGGCATCATGGCTAAGCTGCCTGCGCCAAAATTTAGTGCTGCGTTCATCAAAGATAAAGATGCTGACCTCACCGTGCATGGCCGCAGCACGCCGCTGGGCGAGCGCATGGTCTTGCATGGCAGAGTAACCGACGAGGCGGGCCAGCCCGTTCGCGATTCATTGATTGAAATTTGGCAGGCGAACGCATCTGGGCGCTACAACCATCCGAGCGATAACCATGATGCGCCGCTCGATCCTAACTTCTTGGGGGCGGGTAAGACCTTGACCGACAGCGATGGAAATTACCGTTTCGTGACCATTCGCCCTGGTGCTTACCCTTGGAAAAACCATAAATTTGCGTGGCGCCCCGCACACATTCACATTTCACTCTTCGGTGATGTTTACGCCCAGCGCACGATTACGCAGATGTATTTCCCGCGGGACCCGATGCTGGCAATCGATCCGATTTTTAATGGTATCCCCGATGCAGGCGCGCGGGAGCGACTGATCTGCACGATGGATTTAGAAGCGGGAATTGAAGAGGTGATGACGGGCTATCGCTTTGATATCGTGCTTTCTGGCGCGAAATCGACCGTGTTTGGATTGTGATCCGGTTATGACAACTTATAAAAATGAAGGCATCGCATCGCAAACTATCGGCCCGTTTTTTCACAACGGTTTAAAGTGGGAGCAGGGCAATCGCATTGTCGGCGATGCCGGTGCAGTTGCGGTAACGGTCTACGGCAAGGTGCGCGACGGTGCTGGCGCAGTAGTGACCGATGCGATGATCGAGATGTGGGCCGCGGATGGTGATGGCACTTTTTCAGAAACCGTAAATGCGCAGCAGCGCCCGCGCGGCTTCGCCCGCATCGCGACAGACGCAGAAGGCGTCTATCGGGTGCATGCGTTCATGCCGACACACACATCAATCGACGGTGAGCGATTTGCGCCGCACCTCAATGTCGTTATTTTTGCCCGTGGATTGCTCACTCCGCTCTTTACGCGCGTCTATTTTGCCCCGCTGGTTTCGACGATCGCCTTTGATCCCATCATTGCTGCGATTGGCGATGAAGCACGCGCGGCTACGCTCTTAGCGGTAAAGATCGCACCAAACGCTTACCAATGGGATATTCAACTGCAAGGTGACGGTGAAACCGTTTTCCTCACCCGCGATTAATCAATCGGACATACCGTCATGGCACGTAAAACATTAGATACGGCTTTCGCCGATGGCATGAAACGACGTCGCGAAGTCTTGGGCGATGCGTGGGTCGATAAATCACTGCAAACGCGCACCGATTTCAACGCTGAGTTTTTAGATTTGATCACGCGCTATGCGTGGGACGACATCTGGAATCGCCCGGGCTTACCCCGCAAAACGCGTCGCATGCTTGTGCTCGCGATGACGATGGGCATGGGGCGCTGGGAAGAGTTTTCATTGCACTGCAAGGCTTCGCTCGAGCAAAAAGACTTAACGACTGATCAGATCAAAGAAGTGTTGCTGCAAGGCGCGATTTATTGTGGCGTACCAGCAGCCAATACGGCATTCAAAGAAACAAAAATGATCATCGCTGAGCTCGAAGCGGCTCAAAAAATGAAGTCTGCTGCGCGCGCGGCAAAGCCTGCAAAAGCGGTTAAAAGTATCAAAACCGCTCCGAAGCCGAGCAAGCCCGAAGCGCCCAAGAAAATCAAAACCGAAAAGAAAACACGCAATACCCCTAAAACAAAGAAAGCTAAATCGGCATGATGGCGCATGGGATTTATTCGGTCATCGAAGGGCAGGGCGCGCCGGTGGTGCTCGTGCATGGCCTCGGGCTCGATCATGCGATGTGGGATGCGCTTGCAGTAGCACTTGCGCTGTCGCGCACGGTCATCAGGATCGATATTCGCGGGCATGGGCGTAGCGATGTCGGTGATGGGCACTATTCGCTCGCGCAGTTAACCGATAATGTGGTCGCCGTGCTCGATAGTTACGGTGTAGACGCTACGGATTTTGTCGGGCTCTCTTTGGGCGGCATGATTGGCCAAGGTTTGGCGTTGCGCTACCCATCGCGGGTGAAAAAATTGGTTTTAGCGTGCACCACTAGCGCGTATCCGCCTGAGGGCCCAGCAATGTGGCAGGCTCGGATTGATGCCGTTGAAAAAGGCGGGCTCTGCGCGATTGCTGAAACGGCGATGCAGCGATTTTTCTCAGATACCTTTCGTGCCCAGTCTGCCCAAATCGTCGAAAGCTACAAGCAACGCCTGCTGACCAATAGCGCGAAGGGTTACATCGGCGGTTGCTACGCTATTAAAGCGCTTAACTACACCGATCAGCTCGCGCAGATTTCTGCGCCTACTTTGGCCATTTCTGGCGAGCTCGATTTAAGCGCGCCAGTGGCAATGGGGCAGGTGATTGCGAGCCGCATACCTGCGGCGCAGTTTTTTGTCATTCCTGGTGCAGGGCATGTTGCCAGCGCTGAGCAGCCTGAGATTTTTAATGCGCAAGTGTTGAAATTTCTCGGTCACTAAACCTAAATGAGGCCAAATCTGCGCCGCAGGTATTGTCATTTATGATTAACAAAATCTTTCCATCGCTTGAAGCAGCCGTCGCTGATGTTCAAGACGGCGCAACGGTGATGATCGGCGGCTTCGGCGGCGCGGGCATGCCAAACGAGCTGGTAGATGCTTTGCGCGAAAATGGCGCAAAGCATCTCACCATCGTTAATAATAATGCGGGCAATGGCGACTACGGCTTGGCGCTGCTGATTAAGGAAAAGCGGGTCCGCAAAATTATCTGCTCGTTTCCCAGGCAAGCCGATTCCCATCATTTCGATGCGGCCTACCGTTCGGGCGCGCTTGAGTTAGAGTTGGTGCCGCAAGGCAATTTATCAGAGCGGATTCGGGCAGCCGGCGTTGGCGTGGCGGGGTTTTACGTGCGCACAACTTACGGCACGCCGCTTGCGGATGGCAAAGAAGTGCGTGATTTCGGTGGAGTGCCTTATGTTTTCCAAGAACCGATCCACGCCGATTTTGCGCTTATCAAAGCAGACAAAGGGGATCGCTGGGGCAATCTTACCTACCGCAAAGCCGCGCGCAATTTTGGCCCGGTAATGGCGATGGCCGCGAAAGTCACCGTCGCCACGGTGCACGAAATTTTCGCGCTTGGCGCGCTTGATCCCGAGGCGGTGGTCACGCCCGGTATCTTTGTTAAACGTATCGTACAAATCCCGTATGTGCCAACTCCTGGCATGAAGCTGAAAGCGTAAATCATGGCTTGGACTAAAGATCAAATCGCCGCGCGCGTGGCAGAAGATATTCCTGCTGGTTCGGTGGTGAATTTAGGAATCGGTATGCCGACGGCGGTGGCAAATCATATTCCCGCGAGTAACGAAATTATTTTGCATAGCGAAAACGGCATTCTGGGAATGGGGCCAGCCCCAGAGGCTGGCAATGAAGATTTCGATCTTATTAACGCGGGCAAACAGCCAGTGACGCTTAAAGCCGGCGCATCGTATTTTCACTCCGCCGATTCCTTTGGAATGATGCGCGCGGGGCATCTCGACGTGTGCGTGCTGGGAGCGTTTCAAGTTTCTGCGCGCGGTGATTTGGCAAATTGGCATACCGGTGCACCCGATGCGATTCCCGCTGTCGGCGGTGCGATGGATTTAGCGATTGGCGCAAAAAAAACGTTTGTGATGATGGAGCACGTCACGAAAACGGGCGAGATCAAAATCGTGAACAAATGCACGTATCCACTCACAGGCGTGAATTGCGTCGCGCGGATTTATACCGATTTAGCGGTTTTAGATGTCACGCCAAACGGGCTCAAATTGATCGAAACTGCGCCGCAGGTATCGTTTGAAGAATTGCAAGCGAAAACGGGCGCGACAATCCTGCGTTGACAGCAGGCGCTGCCGACTGCCCGGGGAGACCTCAATCTTCACAGCCCCGCGACCCATCGATGAATTTACTTTTTTAACCAAAAACGCCGCGATAGACGCGGCGTTTTTGGGTCACGACGAAGCGGGCTTACTGGCAGCGGAAGCTGCTCGCCTGCTCGCTATCGCCGCCAACGTAAGTGGCAACCGTTGGATACGCGCAAAGCGGACGGGACCGCGTTTGCGACCATGCGCTCGGAATTTCCGCGTTGATTCCACCCGCATTTCCGACGCCGCGCACCGCAGCAAAAATCGAATCGGGGGCGATTCCGCGCTCGACCCAATTAACCATTGGCGTAATCGGATCAAATTGATCGGTGGCCGTGCCGCCGCTGCAGTGCGGCATGCTCGGGATGGTGAAGAGGCGTGCAAAGTTGCGCGCGTCACCGTTGTTTGCGGCGGCTACGCTTTGATACCAAGCAAGGCTATCTGCTGCGGAAAAAATGGGGTCACTCGCGCCGTGGTAGACCAATACTTTTGCCCCACGATCTCGCAGCGTAGCCAAATTACTCGGATTGGGTGGTGTCATAAAGGTCATTCCGGCCTCGGTAAAGGTCGCGTTCGTCGCGTAGATTCCGGTATTCAAGCTGTCAACGTCGACCGTCAAGGAATTTGGAATGAATGCTGGCGTCGCGCGGAAAATCGTGCCTGCAGCAAGCGGATCAAGCGCAATTGAATTCACAAATTTCCACAATGCCCAGTTTGAGTAGCCGATACCACTATCAAACCAAAACGGGCTGTAGATCGCTTGGCTCGCGCTTGTTTTTGCGCCAGCATGAACCGCGGCAACAACGGTTTTTTGATCTGCGGTCAAGCAGCTGCCATCGCGTGCGCCAGAGCAGGTTGGCACGTCAACAGCGAAATTAAACGTTGCCTGACAGCGAATAGGGTC
Source organism: Betaproteobacteria bacterium (assembly GCA_031430575.1). Taxonomy (GTDB): domain Bacteria; phylum Pseudomonadota; class Gammaproteobacteria; order Burkholderiales; family Casimicrobiaceae; genus JANMDS01. The sequence continues at coordinate 258,682 of JANPBT010000062.1, forward strand.
TTGGATCAAACCGTCGTTTAGACCATCTAGAGCATCACATTTTTGCAAGATTTTGCCCGCGACCATTCGCCGCTCGGCCGCGGTGAAACCGGTGCTTAAATCAGGAATGGTGTTCGCGCCGTTGAGCGTCGTTGCGCCCGGAGTCATCACCTTTGCGAATTGTTGTGAGCTCCAGATAGCAGCTACCGCTGATTTTGGCAATTGGTATCCGGGCGCGCCGGCAATGAAGCCGTCGTACTGATCGCCGTAGCGCGCTGCTGCAACTAAGGTATGCCGACCGCCGTTGGAGCAGCCGCCGATGTAAGAGCGATCTGGCACTTTGCCGTAGCCCGATTTCACTAAGGCTTTCGCCATGGGTGTGAGCTTGCCAACGGCCTGGTAGCCGTAGTCGAGTCGTGCTTGGGGTTCGAAGCCAAAAGCGGTGGTCTGCGCACCGGTGTGCCCCGCGTCTGAGCTTAACACTGCAAAACCTTGCGCCAGGGCATGGGTCGTTGCGCCACCGCCAAATGCGCCGACGGCGGTGACAACGCTGCCATCAAGCCCGCCATTGGCCTGATAAAAGTAGCGGCCGTTCCAATCGTTGGGCAATCGCATCTCAAAGCCGATTGCGTACGTGCGCCCGTCACTACCGGTGCGCTCATTCATCTTGCCTTTGACGAGGCAATGCGCAGCGATTGGCGCGCCCGCGAGCGTGATCGTTCCCGCTGGGGCCACCACTGCCGAGTCGATCGCGGTGTTGGCAAACGTAAAGCTCGTTTTGATGCCCTCGCAGGAGGAAATCTTTGCGCCAACGGCCTCGCTAAGTGTTACGGCTGGAACGCTAGGGGCAACAGAGTTATCGCCGCCGCAACCGGCGAGCGCTGCCAAAAGCGGGACGGTGCTGAGTCTAAAAAGATTACGCATTTCAAAGCCTCCATGATTATTGTTTATCAATCATAACGACTTTTGATTTAAAGTGCAAGCCCTTTTTTTTAGGCTCAGATAATCGTAAAAAACTGAATAATGTGTCAAAACTGCGCCGCAGGTATTGATGCAAAACCGTTACGATTTGTAGATTTTCTGCAGGAGTGTCATTAAAGTGGTTCGCTCCGAAGTGCTGAGTTTTTTCGCTGCCTTATCTTCGAGCTCGCGCACGATCTTCTCAGCATCAGTCACCACTTTCACGCCTTTAGGTTGCAGGTAAATGCCAATGGCTCGGCCGTCGGTTGGATGTGGCTCGCGCGCAATTAATCCGCGCGTGTCGAGCGACGCAACGATCCGCACGAGGTTTGGCGACAAGATGCCTAAGGTATGGCAGAGCTCGCGCGACGTGATCCCGGGATTGTGAAGCGCAAGCGAGAGCACGGAAAATTCCACGGGGCGAATGCCGTAGATCGCCATGCGCTCCAAATAATGTTCAATAACGGTGAGCGCTGCGCGCCGACAGTTGTAGCCAACGAGCGATTCCAAAAACGAAGTATCGATCTTTCGTCCGGCGGATCGTGATTGTGATTTTGACTTTTCCATAGCATTGACACTATACCGTTTCAACCGGTGGGCGCGTCAACGCACGCCTTAGCCGGGTGTGCTCGTGCGCGTACACGCTCTGCCATCATTGTCGAATAGATGTACATCGCGCTGACCCATATAAAGCGTGATCGATGTGCCATAAGCGGGGTTGGATTCACCGGGTAGCTTGACCGTGACCAGCGGCTGACCCGACGCGACTGACACATAGGCAATCGTGGAATCTCCGAGTCGCTCGCTATGTTGGATTTGGCCTGAAATCTGCGCCGCAAGGTTGCCCTCAACGGGCGAAATCATGATGTGCTCGGGACGGATTCCAAAATGGATGCTTGCGCCATCGGTGATGTCGGTAGCGTTGACCTCAGCCGATAACACGGCATCGCCCAAGGCAAACGTCGCGAGGCGATCGGTTTTTGATTTCAGCGTGCCCGCCAGCACATTCATCTTTGGCGAGCCGATAAATTCTGCGACAAACTTACTTGCCGGGTGGTGATAGAGCTCCATGGGCGAGCCTACTTGCGCGATGCTGCCATGTTTGGCAATCGCATCACCCGTATGCAGCAGCACGATCTTATCGGCCAGCGTCATCGCTTCAACTTGATCGTGGGTCACGTAGATCATGCTCGCTGAGCCGATTTCGCGATGCAGTTTTGCGATCTCAATGCGGGTCTGCACGCGCAGGGCTGCATCGAGATTGGACAGCGGCTCATCGAATAAAAATACCTGAGGCTCTTTAACGATCGCCCGACCAATCGCGACGCGTTGACGTTGCCCGCCTGAAAGCGCTTTGGGCAATCGATCAAGCAATGGCGTAAGCTGCAAAATTTCGCCCGCTGCCCGCACTTTTTTGTCGATGGCTGCTTTATCAGCGCCGAAAACGCGCAGCCCAAAGGCCATGTTTTCATAGACCGTCATGTGCGGATAAAGCGCGTAGCTTTGGAAAACCATCGCCACACCGCGTTTCGCAGGCTCGACATTATTGACATTAACGCCATCGATGAAAAGCTCGCCAGAGCTGACATCCTCTAAACCGGCGACCATGCGTAGAAGCGTAGATTTACCGCAGCCGGAAGGACCTACGAAGACGCAAAATTCACCGGGAGCGATTTGCAGGTTGGCCGCGTTAATGGTCAGCGCCGTGCTGCCGGGGTAGCGCTTGCAGAGATTGCGGAATTCGATGCGCGGGGTCATTTCAATCTCATTTCAGCGTTGCAATGAGCCCCGACCATGGTGCAAAGCCTGCACCACTTGCGGTTTGTTCGGCACCTGTTAATTTTGTCGCTGTCAAGACTTCAGCGATCATCATTTCTGCGGGTAGGGTCAATGAAGCGGCGTCAGCGCTGAAATTGAACGCACAGAGCACCTTTTCTGCGCCGCAGGTACGCACAAATGCGAAGACCTGTGGGTGCTTTGGGAGCAACGCCATGTCGCCGTCGATCAATGTGCGCTGGGTTTTGCGCCAATGCAGAAAGTTGCGGTAAAAATTAAGCAGCGAGGCTGCATCGCTGTCTTGCGTATCGACAGCCAATGCTTTTTGCGCGTCTGAAATGGGTAGCCACGGCTTAGAATTTCCGCTACCAAATCCGGCATCGGCATGCTTCGATTCCCAGACAAAGGGCGTGCGGCAGCCGTCTCGACCTTTGAATTCTGGCCACATCGTAATTCCAAACGGATCTTGCAAGTCTTCAAATGCGAGATCAGCTTCTTCCAAGCCGAGCTCGTCTCCTTGATAAATGCAAGGTGAGCCGCGCAGAGAAAGCTGCATGGCGGCGGCGATGCGCAGTTTTTGCGGGTTGCCATTCCAGCGCGAGGCTAATCGCATCACGTCGTGATTGGCCAATGCCCACGATGGCCAGCCATCGCCAACTTTTTCACCGAATTGACGGAACGTATCGTGCAAGAAATTTGCATCGTGCGCTGCGCCGAGTAAGTCAAAGCTATACGCCATATGCAGCTTATCGCCGCCTTGCGTATATTCGGCCATGCGCCCGAGGCTGTCGTCGCAACCAATTTCGCCGACCATTGTGGTGTCGCGATATTGATCGAGCAGGGCGCGGAGCTTGCGCAAAAAACCCAGATTTTCTGGGCGACTTTTATCGTAAATATGGGCTTGCCAGCTATACGGGTTTGTTTGCTGAGTAGACGGATGGTCGTTGGCGCCTGCGCGTGGCGGGTTATCGCGCAATTGCGGATCATGAAAGTAGAAATTCACCGTATCAAGCCGATAGCCATCGACGCCCAAATCGAGCCAAAACTTTACGGTGGTTAAAAGCGCGTCTTGCACCTCAGGATTGTGGAAGTTTAGATCGGGCTGGCTGGCTAAGAAATTATGAAAATAATACTGACAACGCGCGGTATCCCATGTCCAAGCGCTACCGCCAAAAATGGAAAGCCAATTATTGGGCGGAGTGCCATCAGGCTTTGCATCTGCCCATACAAACCAATCGCTCTTGGCGTTGGTTTTGCGCTTGCGGCTTTCTTCAAACCACGGATGGACATCGGATGTATGCGATAACACCTGATCGATGATCACTTTTAATCCGTGCGCATGTGCCCCATCGACCATTGCTTTGAAGTCAGCCAGCGATCCAAAAATAGGATCAACATCGCAATAGTCTGAGACGTCGTAGCCGAAATCTTTCATCGGGCTTTTGAAAATCGGAGATAGCCAGATGGCGTCAACCCCGAGCTTTGCGACATAGCCTAAGCTCGCGGTAATGCCTGGAATATCGCCGACGCCATCGCCATTACCATCACGAAAAGAGCGCGGGTAGATTTGATAAATAACGCCGCCGCGCCACCAATTACTGTTCTCAGCTTTTTGAATCATGATTTAGAGTTAACCTTTGATAGCGCCAGCCGTGAGGCCAGAGACAATTTTCTTTTGAAAAACGAGTACGAGGAGCAAGAGCGGAATCGTGACGATGACCGATGCCGCCATGATGCTGCCCCATGGCAGCTCAAAAGCGGTATCACCGGCAATCATCGATAAACCGACCGGAACTGTGCGTCGGGTATCGTCGGCAACGAACGTCAGCGCGAATAGAAATTCATTCCAGGCGCCGATGAACGCGAGCAAGCCGGTGGAAACGAGCGCGGGCCACAACAGCGGCATGAAGACTTGAAAAATAATGCGTAGCGGCCCGCAGCCATCCATGATCGCCGCTTCTTCTAATTCGTTGGGCAACTCGCGCATAAACGTGGTTAATATCCAGACCGTAAATGGAAGCGTAAATACCGTATACGGCACGACCAAGCCGAGTGTTTGGTTATAGAGCCCCATCGATCGAATCAACTCGAACATGCCCGACAAAATTGCGACTTGCGGGAACATGCTCACGCCTAAAATCGTCATCAGCAAAAGCTCTTTGCCTTTGAAGCGAATACGACCCAATGCGTAGGCGGCCGTCAGGCTAATCATCATCGCCAAACTGACGGTGACGGTGGCAACCAAAATGGAATTGCCCAGTTGCTGGCCGAAAGTCTGCCGACCACTGAAAAGCCCAAGATAGTTGCTGATCGATGGCGCGCTCGGCCACATCGAAACTTCATACACAGCGTTGCCGACTTTGAGCGACGAAGTAATTACATACAAAAACGGAATCACCGCAATGGCGACAACTATTGCTGCGGCGCAATAAATGGCTAGGGTGCCCCACCAAGGACGATGGTTCACTTGCTATCCTCCGCGAGCTTGACACGCGCGCCACGCACAAAAATGAACGCTGAAAGCATGATGAGCAAAAACAGGGATGTGGAGGCGGCCGAACCAAAGCCCACGTTGCCGTTATCAACCATTTCACGGCGCACAAAACCGGACATGCTGATGGTGCTGCTGTTGTTGGATGTCAAGATATAAATCAAATCAAACACGCGCAACGCATCAAGCAGCCGAAAGACCATGGCCACGAGCAACGCATTGCGAATCAGTGGAAGCGTGACTTTAAAGAAAACGCGCAATGGATGCACGCCATCGACCTTGGCCGCTTCGTAGCAATCTTTTGGCAGCGTTTGCAACGCGGCCAGGCAAAGTAGCGCCATGAAGGGCACCGTTTTCCAGACATCAACGGCCACCACCGTCGCCATCGCGTATTGCGCGTCCGCGGTCCACGCCAATTTCTGCGAAATGATGCGGAGTTTTTCGAGCCATTCGTTGATGATGCCAAATTGATCGTGGAGCATCCATTGCCACATCTTGGCTGAAACGATCGTGGGGATTGCCCACGGGATCAATACCGCTGTGCGTACGAGCGTGCGGCCTCTAAATTCTTGATTGAGCAGCATTGCCAAGCCGAGGCCGAGCACCGTTTCAAGCACGACTGAGACCGCTGCAAATTTGAAGGTATTACGAATGGAAGTGCCCCAATCGCTCTTCCAAAATCCATCGGTGTAATTGGGGTTTGCGAACAATCCAAATTCACCGAAATAGTTTTCAAGACCGATCCAGCGGCTGGATTCCAAATTATTGAGATTGGTCTCGGTAAAGCTAAACCAAATCGAGCGGGCGAGTGGCCACGCCGCGACAGCGATCATCAATATGATCGTCGGCGCTAAAAACGCCCAAGCGATGCGGCTGCTGCGGGCTACCACTTATTGCGTTTGATTTGATTGAGCCGACCTTCGAGTTTTTTCAGTGCATCCTCAGCTTTTGCCTTGCCTGAAAGCACTTCATGCGAAGCATCCCAAAATGCTTGGCTGACTTCGGGGTATTTCAACCCGGTCACCGTCGTTGGGCGGGCCACAGAATTGGCAAAAACATCTTCCAAACTCGCCATAAACGGATTGGCTGCGCCGACTTCTTTGTCGCGATAAGTATCGGGGCGTGTTGGGTTGAAAGATCCGCGGATTGCGCGGTCTTTTTGGGTCGCAGCATTAGTCATATAGAGCACCAAATCGGCTGCGGCATCTGGGTTTTTGCTGTATTTGCTCACGGCGAGATTCCAGCCGCCAAGGGTTGCGGCTCCTTGCTTTGCGCCGGCTTGCTTTGGCAGCGGGGCCACGCCTACTTTGCCTTTGATCGGGCTTTCAGATTTTTGCGAAAGGGAATAGGCGTAAGGCCAATTGCGCATGAACGCAGATTTGCCATTTTGGAAAACGCCCCGTGCTTCTTCTTCTGAATAATTTAATACGCCTTTTGGCGCAATCGTGCCGATCCAGCCCGCGGCCATCGTCAGCGCCTTTGCAGCGCTTGGATTATTGATGGTCACTTTGCCGTCGGCGTCAATGATCGTGCCGCCGCCATAGCTGGAGACCCACTCAAGTGCGTTGCAGCTCAGGCCTTCGTAGGCTTTCGCTTGAAATACAAATCCTTGAAAATCTTTATCGCCCGCAGTGCGTTCGCCGTCTTGAATTTTTTTGGCTGCCGCGGCGAACTCATCCCACGTTTGCGGGATTTTTAAGCCATATTTATCGAGCAAATCTTTGCGGTAATAAAGCAAACCGGCATCCGTGTACCACGGAACGCCCAATAATTTTCCGCCTACGGTGTTGTTGGCGACGATGGCGGGGAAGTGTGATTTCGTCGCATCGCCTGCATATTTTGTGAGATCAAGTAAATGATCGCGGAGCACACCCGGCCACACAATATCCATCAACAACACGTCAACTTCAGAGGCCTTGGCGGCAAATTGTTGCCGGTAGAGCGCGAGCGCTTCGGTTGGGTTGTTTGGTGGGGAATAGCTCCTTACGGTGTTGCCTGTTTTCTTGGCCCAGGCTTCGGCATGTTTCTGGCAAAACTCTACATCGTTGCCGCTGGAGCCGCATGCAATGGTCACCGTGACGGCATGCGCTGCGAGGGAAAATACACTCATACCTGCGGCGCAGATTTGGGCAATTTGACCGGTAATTTTTAGCATTTTTCGTCTCCTTACAATCGATTGCATAATATTTTTCACAGTGTATCAAGGTGCTCGGGTTTTAGTCCACACCACAGCACTGCGCGGAGGAATAAAAAATGCACCCGTCCCACTGTCAAACTTGGCTTCGCGGCGCAGCGTCGTGTTTGTCGAATCTAAGTGGACTTGATGTAGCCGCAACGGCATGTTTTGGGTACTTTCAAGCGTAATTTGCGCGGATTTATCGTCGGCGTTCAAGAAATAGTAAATCTCCCGAATTTCACCCTCGCTTAAATCATTTCCGTTGAGATGGCCAACGATGAGCGTCGGCACGGCGCTTACGCCAACGTTGTGGAATGTCAAACGCTTTTGCAGCTCAGATGCGCTCGCGATTCGAAAGAGGGGCGAGCTGGCGCGAATCGCAAGCCAATCGCGCATCGCGTCGCGCGTAGCCAAAACATCTGCGCGGGTTATTTTGATCGATGCATCGGCTAAGATTGGTGTGAATAATGCGTAGTTCTGGCCGTTATCGTGTTTGCGGGGCAGCCCGCGCGCCCAGCCATTATCGTGGTAACTCCAATCAATTGCGTTAAAGGCATCACCAGAATCAAAACTATTGCTGTCCAGCGATTTCGAGCGCAAGATATCAATGCCCGCATGGAAGTAAGCCACGCCTTGACTCAGCGCGGTGAGGGCAATGCCGAGGCTTTGTACGCGCGCCCGATCTGCGCTGGAGGTTTCGCGCGGAAGACGCACCGCGTTGAGATCAAAAAGCGTGTGGTTATCGTGATTCTCAACGTAATTCACGGCTTCGTTTGGTGAAGCGGTATACCCAGCGGGCGCACCCCGATAGTCAATGGCAGAAAGGGGAGCGGCTGCGATTGTGAAGTCTGCAACCGAGCCTGCAAGCCCTGCGCGAATCCAGTCGGCTTCTTGTTGGCGCTCAGCGATGGGGCGGGCTGCATTTGCCGCGCCGCCATTGAGCCAACCTTGACGCGTCAACAGCAAATCACCGCTGTCGTTAAACGCACCCCCGCGCGCGCCATCGCGCAGCCGATCATTGAAGCTCGCGATACCGCTGCCGCGAAGGGCGCGCTGCTCGGCTTGCACGAAGCGCTTACCATTTTCGACCTCACCAAAATTCCAGCCTTCGCCGATGATGTTGATGGAGGTGCCCGCAACCGCATTGATGCGCGCTTGCAGTCGCTCCATCGCTGCCCGCGGCTGATGGCCCATCAAGTCAAAGCGAAAGCTATCCATCGCGTAGTGTTGCGTCCAGAGCGCGACTGAATCGATCATCAGTTTTTCCATCATCAGATGTTCGGTCGCGGTGTTGTCGCAGCAGGTCGAGCGCTCGACTTCACCTGCGGCGTTAAGGCGATGGTAATAGCCCGGCACGATCCGATCGAGCACGCTTTTCGCGTTTTGGCCCGAGGCGGAGGTATGGTTGTAAACCAAATCCATACCGACCCGTAGCCCCATTTTCTTTAGCGCCAACACCATCGCCCGCAGCTCGCGGACGCGCGTGGCACCATCATTGGCGTCGCTTGCGTAACTGCCCTCAGGAGCGTTGAAGTGAAATGGATCGTAACCCCAGTTGTAGCAATCTCTATCGGCCATCTTTGATATTGCGGCTTGCAATGCCTCGCCTGTGGGCGAAATCTGCGCCGCAGGTATTTCTATCTTTTCAATGCAACCGATCTCCGGTATCGTCGCAATATCAAAAATCGGAAGCAGATGAATGTCGGTCAACCCCGCTTTTGCCAGACCACGCAGATGAGCCGCGCCATTGCTTTGATCTTCGGTGAACGCCAAATATTTGCCTCGCCACGCGGACCGCACTGTGGTGTCGGCAACTGAAAAATCGCGAACGTGCAGCTCGTAAATCGAAAGATCGGCATTACCCCGCAATGCTCTGCGTTTTGGCATTGCGTCCCAGCCTGCGGGCTTGGTTGCCGCATCATCAAGATTGAGGATGACACTGCGCGCGCCATCAGCGGTTACGCTGATTGAATATGGATCGGTAACACGCTGCAACACGCGGCCAACGCTTGGAACCTCGACGTCTACCAAATAGCGATAGAGTTTGCCCCGATGATCTCCGGCGCGCGCGATGCTCCAGGCGCCGGTTTTCGCATCGCGTCGCATCGGGTGAACGGTTGCGCGATCCCCCGTGCTGTAAAGGCATAAGGCAACGGAATACGCCGTAGGCGCCCAGAGTTTAAATTTCGAGTCGCGCGCACTCGCTTTCACACCTAGGTCTGGAATACGTTGGGCATCCGCATAGAGATCATCCAACGCGCCAGCGATTTGCAATCGGGTTTGAGCCAATGTTTTGCCCCCTTCGCCATTGACACTTTCATGATGACGAAGCGTTGCCCCGCTTCGCAGCATTGCCTTGATGAGGTCGCCTTCGGTCTGAATTCGTGCCCCGAGCAGAAAACGACTGAAGTTGCTATTTATCTTTCTGCCAATATTTGCGGAGACGCGTAACCGCGCGCCGCTCCCCATCCAGCGATAGCGGTATTCGGTGTCATGATCCAAAATAGACTTATCGGGCTCCAATACGATAACGATGATTTGATCGTTGGCCATCGTTGCTTCGAGCGTAAAGACGCCCTCACTCGAATCGCGCCCGGGCCACAAGATACGCGCGCCATCGATCCACGCCGCCTCGGCTGGAAGCTTTTTTCGATTTGGGGCAATGACGTGCGCAAACTCGGTCGATTTACAGTCCGCAACCGTCATGGCGACCGAAATCTGCGCCGCAGGTATTTGGCTTAACGCAATAAACAGAGTGGCGATAAAGTGGCGCATGATCAATGAACGAGATGAATAAAAATATAGTTTACGAACGTTAGAATCTTGCTTTGCTTTTTAAATCTTGAAATCACTTTTATGCGCGTTAAGTTCGCTTTAGTCACCATAGTCTCACTTCTAATTGCCGCGTGCTCAGGGCGGATGAATCTGCCACTAAAAGGTGCAGCGCTTCAATATTTGCCCATAGATGTGAGCGCGGTAGCGCAGGCGGGTGCGGCGAGCGCATTACCGGCAGGCTGGCAGCATGGCGGGGTGATGGAAATTTTCGTGCGCGCCTATTCTGACAGCGATGGTGATGGCATCGGTGATCTAAAGGGATTGATATCAAAGCTCGATTACTTAGGTGCGCTCGGCGTAAAGGGGATTTGGCTCATGCCAATCCATCCGAGCGAAGATCGCGATCACGGCTACGCGGTGACCGATTACCGTGCCATTGCCCCGGAATTTGGCACGCTCGCCGATTTCGATGAATTGGTCGTGCAAGCCCATCGGCGAGGCATCGGTGTGATTCTGGATTACGTGATTAACCACAGCGCCCGGGCGCATCCGATGTTTCAAGACGCGATGACAAATCTGCAAAGCCCGTATCGTGATTGGTATGTGTGGCAGCGTAGCGCGCCGCCAGATTGGCGCATTTTTGGCAGATCGCCTTGGCACGCTACGACAACAGGCGCGTACTTTGCGCAGTTTGATGTATCGATGCCCGATTGGAACTTTCGCAACCCCGCAGTGCTGAAATTTCATCAAGACAATCTCCGTTTTTGGCTCAATCGCGGCGTTGATGGCGTACGCTTTGATGCTGTCGCGCACTTAATTGAGAACGGTGAAGGCGCAACCTACGATCAGGACGACAATTTAGCGCTCGTGCGCGCGCTACGCGAAACCATTAGCGCTTACGACAATCGATTTATGGTGGTGGAATCCACCGCGCGCGGCGAAGTCTACGGCGCGGCGAACGTCGGTGGAAGTGCATTCGCGTTTGGGCTGAATGGCGAAATCATCAAAGCGGCGCGCGGGGATGCTTCGGCGCTGGCAAAAATGGCCCGTCATCCCATGTTGCAACCTCAAATGGCGACCTTTTTGGGCAATCATGATGAATTTGCCGGCCGCCGACTCTGGAATCAATTTGACGGCAACCTCTCACTCTACAAACTCGCTGCCGCCGCATTGTTAACGCTGCCGGGCGCGCCTTTTATCTATTACGGCGAAGAAATTGGCATGTCTGGCGTGCGCGGGCTTTTAGGCGATCCGAGCTTGCGTGCGCCAATGAGCTGGGCGCCTGATGCGCAGACCGCCGGCTTTACGACGGGCACGCCATTTCGCGCGCTCGCCGACAACGCGAGCATCCAAAACGCGCGTAACCAATTCGGCGTCGTTGATTCGCTTCACTCTTTTTACAGCGCGCTCCTTGCCTTACGCAACGACCGCCTGTCGCTGCACTCAGGCCGCTACGAAAATCCACAAGTCGATGGGCAGGTATTGAGCTTTCAGCGACTGCTCGGCGATGAGCGCACGTTAGTCGTGATTAACTTTAGCGAGGCTGCCGCAGCGATTCCCCGAAATGGCGCACCGGAGCGTGCAGGTTTACGCCAGATTTTTCCGCGAGGAAGCGCCGTGAGTCCATTGATTCCGGCGCAGAGCGTGCGGGTGTTTGCGATCGATTGAGCACCCTGCTGGCGGCATTTTCTGCGCCGCAGGTATGATGCCTCTATCGAGAAAAATTCATCTACCTGCGGCGCAGATTTCACGCGCGCACCTTACTTTTTTGAATCGAAGGCTATGATTTCTGAACTGCAACCGCTTTTAGGTTTTTATGAGATGCAGCGGCGAACGCCGCCCGCGATTTATGCCTACGCCGCGAAGACGATGCCGACACCCATTCAATTTTTTAGCGTTGAAAAAGTGCAAGCAATGCTAAACAATCCGCTGCTCACCCATGATTGGGTCTCGCTCATTCAAAGGGGCGCGATCGTACCGCTCGATGGCCAGATGCTGTGGAAGACCGTTTTGCGCAAGCGGTTGCTTTTTATGGATAAAGCGGCCATGAACGCTGCGATTGCAGAGGGGGCTGCCGTGCTCGTCGAAGGCCTTGATATTCTTGATCCAGATATTAATCAATTTGTTGCTCGGCTCGATGAATTAATGCCGTGCGCGCTCTCCAATGCTGTTGCGTTCTTTTCGCAGCACGGTAACGAAGCGTACAAAGGCCATCGTGATACCGACGATGTTTTAGTCGTTCAGATCAGTGGGCAAAAGAAGTGGGAAATCTTCGAGCCGCAGCAGCGCCGCTACCTCGAAAGCAACGATCTCTCCCGCGCGGAAATGGGCACGCTCGCGGCTACGGTCACGATGAACCCAGGAGATGCCTTGTACGTGCGCGCGGGCGTGCCGCATATTTGCCAGACGAGTGGGGCGCATAGCCTGCACTTATCGTTTGATTTGTGTGATCGCACGCCCAATATCGAGCAGATTTCCAATGAAGCCAATCAACGCTACAACAAATCAGCGGCAAACCCGTATCAGCCCGCGGCTACGGTGACCGCGCGTTATGTGGATTTATTGCAAAGTGCAGCATTTCAGTCGGCGCTCTCGGTGGCGACTACAACCACTCGCCAAGAAGCTACCCGCTTTAGATCGCGAATTGCCAACGCGTCGGGTATTAACGCACTGAAAAAATATATCTGAGCGTTGAAATGTGACGACGTTGAGGCGCAGAAATGTGCCAAAAATGCCTTAATCTGCGCCGCAGGTATATTGATTTAAGTACGCTTCGCTGCGCAGTTTTCGGCAATAAATTGCGCGTGGGTCGGCATCACTTCGACGCAGCGCTCGATTACGGTGCGCACGCTTTCGAGATATTCATGGGTCTCCGCCTCGTCGATCAAATCTGCCAGGGGGTGATAGCCATTCGCGCGAATGCCTTGACCATGCATCACTTGCAGCCAACCCACCTCTGTGAAGAGTTCGTTATTAAATCTAAAAATGCGTCCGCTCGATTGATAGAGCTCGATCTTTTCTTTGAGCGTATCAGGCACGCTCATCTCGCGGCAGCGCTGCCAAAACGGGGAGTCTGTGCGCGCGTTTGCGTGATAGTGCAAGATAATGAAATCACGGATCCGCTCATATTGGAATCGGGCTTGCGCGTTAAATTCATCGATATCTTTGGCGTTAAATTCCGTAGTCGGAAAAAACGCAATTAACTGCGCGATTGAAGACTGGATCAGATGGATGCTGGTCGATTCCAGAGGCTCCATAAAACCGCTCGACAGCCCGACGGCGACGCAATTTTTATTCCACATTTTTTTGCGCATGCCAGTGTTAAATCGTAACGGTCGCGGGTCGGCGAGGGCTTTGCCATCCAAATTTGCGAGGAGCACCGCAGCGGCTTCATCGTCGCTGATGAAATCGCTGCAATAGACATGGCCGTTTCCGGTGCGATGCTGCAAAGGGATGCGCCATTGCCATCCGGCTTTGTGCGCGGTCGAGCGGGTGTAGGGCGTCAGTGGCGAGACTGATTCGCAGGGCACAGCCAGCGCGCGATTGCAGGGCAGCCAGTGCGTCCAATCTTCGTAGCCAGTTTGGAGCGCTTGCTCGATGAGTAGCCCGCGAAATCCAGAGCAATCGATGAACAAATCGGCTTCTATTTTTTCGCCGCTTTCGAGCTGCACGCTTTCAATAAAGCCATCATCAGCGCGTAAATGGGTATGAGCAATTTTGCCCTCGGTGCGGGTGACGCCTAATTTTTCACAGAAGCGCCGCAGGAATTTCGCGTAAAGCCCCGCGTCAAAATGGAAGGCATACGTGATATCAGCCAAAGGCGAAGTGCCTAAATCAGTACGGGGGCGCATAAATTTATTGGCTTTACTCGCCATCTGAGTGATGGAGTATTCGCCTAAATCTTTTGCCTTGCCTTGCGCTGCCATCTTGCGCCAATATTGGTGAAAATCCACGGTCCACAATTCTTGACCGAGCTTGCCAAAGCCGTGAATATAGCGATCACCGAGCTTGCCCCAGTTGACAAATTCAATGCCCAACTTAAACGAGCCCATGGTTTCACGTACGAATTCATTTTCATCAATACCGAGCACAGCATTGAAGCGCTGAATCATTGGGATCGTCGCCTCGCCAACCCCGACAATACCAATTTCTTCAGATTCAACAACCCGAATCTCGACTTTGCCGCGCAATACTTTAGCGAGCGTCGCGGCCGACATCCACCCGGCGGTACCACCGCCAACGATCAATACTTTCTTAATAAGCGAAGTGTTCATATAGATTGATTTTACGGTTGCTAAACAATGGAGGGAACTGCATTAATCGTTAAAAAAATGCATCACTCAGAAAAGAAAAACCCCTTGCGAACAGTCGTTCGACAAGGGGTCGCGATCGGTTTTTAGCCGTTAAAACTTGTAGCTCAAGCCAGCGGTAAAGGTCTTACCGTAAGTGATCGTTTCGATGATCTTATCTGGTGTAGAGTTGTAGCGTTGGAATTTTTGATTGGTCAAGTTGCTACCTTGCGCGTAAATTCCTAAGCCTTTAAGCATGCCTGCGCTGAAATCGTATGCAGCTTGTACGTCAACGGTGGTTTCTGCTTTCACAAACGACAACTGTCGATTATCTTGGAAGTCAGAAATTTCACCTAAGAAATTAGAGCGTTGACGCGCTGCAACGGCAAACTGGAAGCCATAGTTTTCATAATACACGCGCAAATTGGAGACGCGCTTAGAAAGGCCCGGCAGCGGAATGTTATCGACACCAACATCATTGACGTTAAATCCTGCGGATGCCAATGAGATCGAGCTTGAAGTATCAGAGTGGTTAAACAATACCCCAAAGCCGTCAAGTGAGCGGTGGAACAGCGAGAACGGCACGTTGATCGCAAATTCCACGCCGCGAATCGTACCGGCAGAACCGTTGAACGGAACTGTCAAAATCCCTAGGGTGCTGCCCAGTGCCGTTGCGTTTCCGAGATTGGCTTTGAAATCAAAGGGGCGGCCCACTTTTAAGATGTAACTGTCTAAATCTTTGTAGAAGCCAGCAACGCTGATGTAGCCCTTTTTACCGAAATACTTTTCGTAAGAAATATCAAACGCTTTGGCCCGGAATGGATCGAGATTTGGATTGCCGCCCGATCCTGCGTAAACGCCTTTGGTCTGGTCAAACGAGAACGTTGTGCTCGAACGCAAGTCGGCCATATTGGGGCGCGACATCGTTTGGGCCAATGCAAGGCGGACGATCTGATCGGCGCCGATATCAAAGCCAATATTGAGACTTGGCAAGAAATCAGTGACCGATTTACCGCCGGAAATCAGCGATGTGGGGCAGGTGGCGACCGTATTGCCGGTACACGTCGTTGCGCTGACGTTAAATGCACTTGACTCTTGCTTTGCACCGACGTACTGGATGCCAACGTTGCCACGGTAGGTATAGCCGCCCAAGCTGCCGTCGAGATCGCCCTTGACATAGAGCGTGGTCATTTTTTCGTTTACGCTCCAGCTCTTGTTGAAAATTTCGGTATCAACTTTTTGAACTTGTTCGTAAATCGTGCCTAATGTGCCGCGTGGATCAAACGACACAATCGGAATGCCTGTAATGCCCGCAATTGCGGTTTCGGTGCCCGGCACGGTAACCGTGCCGTAGGGGCCTTGACCTTTTATAATCAGGCGGCCCTCTTCGGTGCTGCGATTTTTTTCGCGATCAGCAAGGTTCACGCCAAACTCTGCACGGGAAATCGGTCCAAAAGCGACATCACGCCCTAATGAAAAACGAACGCTATTGATCGTATCTTCGACTTTCGGAGCGGCTAAGTAGCCTGCCTGCGGTGAGTCAGGGCCGCCGCTCCAGCCGTTAACGTCGGTCAGCTTGACCGCATTGCGATCTGCGTAGTTTAGCCCGGTTTTGTAAACCACTGAAGTGTTGTTGCTGCCATTAAAGCCAGAGTAGGTGATTGAATCGAGCGTGGTCACGTTGCCCGCGAGACCTGCGGTCGTCTCGTAGCGCACGCTGTCGCGGGTTACTTTTGATTGCGAGAGATCGGCGTTTGCGAGCCATTCGCCGAGGCGGAATTTACCGTTAACTCCGATGGAGAGTAGGTCATCATTGCCTGCTTCCAAATGGTTACGGACAACGCCGCGGTAATTGCTAAACGTGCCCGTGGAAACCAGACCGTTGGTGATCGTTGCATTGGTCACCACCGCATTTGGATCGTAAGGGCCAGCGCTGCCGGCAATTGCGCCTTCTAAGCCTGTTTTCTTCAGAGAGGTCTCGCCACGTGAGAAGAAAATATCGGCGGTGAGTTCGAAGTTTTTGCTCGGCTTAAATTGCAAAACGGCGAGTGCGCCGTCGCGTTTTTGATTGAGTTGCTCGGTATCGGAGGTGAAACCGCCAATCGCTTTAACAAATTTCCCAGCGGGGTCTTTGGCCTGATCGTCTGGCGTCCAGCCGCCCCAGTTGTTAAATTTCTGCTGTTGCCCACCTTTTTCTTCTAGGCGGGTGAAACCAAGCGCTAAGCCGATGGTGCGATCTGCAAACTGATCGATGTAGGTCAGGGAAATGCGATCACCGTCGCCGGTGCTGGTGCCTTCGCCGGCGCCGTGCGACGTTGAAACGCGCCGATAGCTCGCAGATGCGGTACGGCCTGCAAAGTTCAACGGGCGTACGGTGCGGTTATCAATCGTGCCAGCTAAGCCTTGACCGATTAAGCTCGCATCGGGTGTTTTGTAGAGCAATACGCCGCCAAGCAACTCGGCCGGATACTGATCGAGATTGACGCCACGGCTATCGCCGGTGGACGCTTGCTCGCGACCGTTAAGCAGGCCGCCGGTGAAATCTTGCGAAAGGCCACGCACGCTTACGGCTTGGGCTTTACCGGTTGATTTATCACGCTGTGCGGATACACCGGGCAGTCGGGAAATAGACTCCGCAACCGTGGTATCTGGTAGCTTGCCAATATCTTCCGCAGAGATTGCTTCTACGATATTGTCCGCGTTTTTCTTGAGTGAAATGGCATCTTCAATCCCTTTGCGAATGCCGGTCACAACCGTCGTTTCGACTTGCTGTGGCGTTGCTGGGGTTTGTTGCGCGAAAGCTGGCATCGCGCTGGCGGCGATTGCGAGTAGGCATGCGCTCGCAAGTGGACGTACGACGAACTGCATCTGCTGCGCGGGAGCGCTGCGTTTTTGGCTCTTCAAGGAAGTCTCCTCCAACATTAAAAATGTGATCGATTTACATAACGTGTGCCCCTTATGCAATCGATTTCGAAAATGACTTTACGCCTAGGCAAGTGTGCCTGTCAATGAGATTTCTGATAACAATCGATTGCAATTTGATCTGAAATCGATTGCAATTCGAAATCCGTCGTTTTCAACAAAGTTTGTAAAAGCACCTTGCGCTACAAAATGTAAGCGGCATGCATTGCTGATTCAAAAAAGCAAATGTGAGCGGCTAGCGGAAAGATCGTCCAAATAAAAGCACTAAATTTGGCCAATTCTGCGCCGCAGGTATTGACCGCTATTCCAAATTCAGCAAGCGAATCGCGTTCCCTTTCAGGATTCCGGGGAGCACTTCCGGCTTGAAACCCGCTTCGGTTGCGTCTTTCATCCATCGATCGGGCGTGATCAAGGGATAATCTGAGCCAAACAACACGCGGTCTTTAAGCAACGTATTGGTATATTGAATGAGCTGCGGTGGAAAATACTTAGGACTCCACCCCGAGAGATCAATCCAAACATTGGGCTTATGCAGCGCCACTGAGAGCGCTTCATCTTGCCACGGCCAGCTCGGGTGCGCCATGACGATTTGCATATCTGGGAACGCAATGGCGACATCGTCTAAATGCATCGGATTGCTGTACTCAAGCCGCAGTCCACCGCCGCAGCGCATGCCGCTGCCGATACCGGAATGCCCAGTATGAAAAATGGCGGGCAGTTTGTGGGCATTAATCACCTCATAAATCGGCCACGCCATTTTGTCGTTTGGGTAGCAGCCTTGGATGGTCGGATGAAATTTAAAGCCCTTAACGCCCCATTCAGCGATCAGTCGCTCGGCTTCGCGTGCGCCCATCTTGCCTTTATGCGGGTCGATACTGGCAAAAGCGATCATCATGTCGGCATTGTCCCGTGCGGCGCTGGCGATCTCTTCATTACGAATACGACTGCGCCCAAGATTTGATTCCGAATCGACGGTAAACATGACCAGCCCAATCTTGCGTTCTCGGTAGTAGGCGATGGTTTCTGGGATTGTGGGTCGATTGCTTGAGCGAAAGTATTTGTCTGCCGCACGGTCATATTCTTCGCCATAATTGTCAAATGGATTCCAGCAACTTACTTCTGCATGGGTATGAATGTCGATGGCGATCAAGTCTTGATGATTCATTTGGCGGTAGATCCTAAAAATTTGCTTTAATTATTAAATATAATCATAATTAATGCAATGGAGGGCAATTTGAAATTTGAACTAATCGAAATCGCGATTGACGGTGCAGTTGCATGCGTGACGCTAAACCGGCCGGCAAAGCGCAATGCGCTTAATGATGCCATCGTAGCCGAAATAAGGGCTGCATTTGAAAACTTTGCGCCGGATGTACGCGCCGCCGTGATCTGCGGCGCGGGTGATCATTTTTGTGCGGGGCTTGATTTAAGCGAGCTCAAAGACCGTGATGCTGTGCAAGGGTTGCACCACTCCCGTAGCTGGCATAAAGCGCTAGATGCTGTTCAATTTGGCACTGTACCGGTCATCGCCGCTTTGCATGGCGCTGTGGTCGGCGGTGGCCTCGAGCTCGCAAGTAGTGCCCATATCCGCGTCGCCGATGACACCGCGTTTTATGCGTTCCCGGAAGGCACGCGTGGGATTTTTGTAGGCGGTGGCGGCTCCGTGCGCGTTCCCAAACTCATCGGCGCTGCACGCATGACGGATATGATGATGACCGGGCGGGTCTACAACGCGGACGACGGCGAGCGGATCGGCTTGGCGCAATATCGGGTCGGCAAAGGCGAGGCTCTTCCTAAGGCTATGGAGCTTGCCAAGCGAATTGCACAAAACGCACCGATGACAAACTATGCCTTGATGCACGCATTACCGCGTATCGCCGAGCAGCCTGCCGATCACGGGCTGATGACCGAAGCGCTCGTGGCATCGATTGCGCAAAGCGCACCAGAAGCGAAAGCACGCGTTCGTGCGTTTCTTGCAGGCAAAGCCGATAAGGTGACGCGCGAGGCATCGGAAAAATGAGCGCCACAACCGCCAAGTACCGCAAATTTGTATTTGGAGCGACCGATATCAACGTGCGCGATGCCAACGGTGGCCTGCAATACGTCAAAGCAACCACGCCATTGCAACCGCATCCACAACGGATCACGGATCGACTCGTGCACTGGGCGAGCGTCGCGCCAACGCGTACGGTCTTCGCCCGGCGCGAAAAAAACGCGGATGGGTCGCGCGGGCAATGGAGACATATCACCTACGCGCAGGCCTATAGCGCCGCGCGCAGCATCGCCCAAGCGCTCATTGATCGGGGGCTTTCGGCAGAGCGACCCGTCGTAATTTTGAGCGAAAACGATCTCGATCACGCCCTACTTTCCTTGGGGTGCTTGCTTGCAGGCGTTGCCTATTGCCCCGTTTCGCCAGCGTATTCCGTGGTGAGTCAAGATTATGAAAAATTGCGACATGTGCTCGGCAATCTCACGCCTGGGTTGGTCTTTGCGGCGGATGCTAAACGCTACGGCAAAGCCATTGCGGAAACTTGCGATGCATCCATTGAAATTGTTCTTGTTGATGCCCAGCCCAGCGATGCAGACTTTAAGGGAAAATTAACGTCGTTTGATGAACTTTTGGCAACGCAGGTGACGGCAAGTGTTGATACTGCAATGGCCGCAATCACCGGCGATACGATCGCTAAATTTCTCTTTACCTCCGGCTCGACCAAGCTGCCAAAAGGCGTGATTAATACCCACCGCATGTGGTGCGCAAATCAGCAGCAAATGATGCAATCGATGCCCGCATTTGCCGATTCGCCTGTGCTCGTTGATTGGTTGCCATGGAATCACACGTTTGGCGGTAACCACAATTTCGGCGCAGTGATTTACAACGGCGGCACCCTCTACATCGACGATGGTAAGCCCACCCCAGCGCTCATGGGTGAGACGTTGCGTAACTTGCGTGAAATCGCCCCCACGTTGTATTTCAACGTGCCTACAGGCTTTGAGGCGATTGCCAACGCGATGAAAACGGACGACGTTTTGCGTAAGAATTTGCTTTCTCGGGTTCAAATGTTTTTTTATGCCGGTGCGGCACTTGCTCAGCCGATCTGGGATAGCCTTTTCGAGAGCCAAGAGCGTGAGATCGGTGAACGGATCGTCATGACCACGGGGCTTGGCATGACCGAGTCAGGGCCGTTTGCACTTTCGGTTACCAGCGAAAACGTGCAGGCGGGCTATCTCGGCGTGCCAACGCCCGGCATGGAAATTAAGCTCGTGCCGATTGACGGAAAAATGGAGGTTCGTTATCGCGGACCAAATATTACGCAAGGTTACTGGCGTAATGAGGCCGCGACCGCCGAGGCGTTTGACGAAGAGCGTTTTTTCAAAACGGGCGATGCGGTGCTTTGGATCGACCCGACAGACCTGCAAATGGGCTTGCGCTTCGATGGCCGGATCGCAGAAGACTTCAAGCTCTCGACCGGCACGTTTGTCTCGGTAGGCCCGATGCGGGCGCGGGTCATCGCGGCTGGCGCGCCCTATGTGCAAGATGTCGTTGTGACTGGCATCAATCGCAGCGAAGTCGGTGCACTGGTTTTTCCAACGTCGGCGGTGCGGGCTTTAAGTGGGCTCGCTGCGCTCGCAACGTTGCAGGAGGTCGTCGAAAGCGCGCCTGTGCAGGCGTATTTTCAAAATATGGTCAACACGTTATCGCGTACGGCAACCGGCAGCGCGAATCGAATTTCAAGACTACACTTACTCCACGCCGCGCCGTCGATCGACAAGGGAGAAGTGACCGACAAAGGCTCGATCAACCAACGCAGCGTCTTGCAGCACCGCGATGCGGTCGTTGAGGCGATGTACGCAGGCGAATTGCCTTTCACCATTGCCCTGCGGGTCTAGTCTCATTGTTACGCATTAAGTATCATCAATAATTCTCAAGGAGGAAGTACCCATGGCATCACGTCGTCAATTCGTCCAAGGCACCACCGCGCTCGCAGCTTATGCGGCATTGCAGCCATTTAATGTTTTTGCGCAAATGGTTGAGCAAGTAAAGGTGTTCTACGGTTTTCCAGCGGGCAGTGCGGGCGATGTGATCGCGCGTCGGATCGCAGAGAAATTCGCCGGTACACCCTACAGCAAAAATCAAGGCATCGTTGACAATCGCCCGGGTGCGGGTGGGCGCATTGCGCTCGAAGCGCTAAAAGCATCCCCTGCGGATGGGAGTTGTCTCGCACACACTCCGTTTTCACCGATTGCGCTTTACCCGCATGTTTACTCCAAGCTTTCGTACAAACCGTTTGAGGATTTCACGCCGGTCTCGACGTCGTCGATCATTCATCATGCGATCAGCGTTGGCCCATTAGTTCCCGCCTCAGTAACGACGTTGAAAGATTTCATCGCCTGGTGTAAGGCTAATCCTGAAAAAGCTAACTACGGTTCACCTGCAGCCGGTTCGACGCCGCATTTCGTTGGCGCACTGTTGGGCATTGCCTCTGGAATTGATTTCAAGCATGTGCCGTATCGTGGCTCTGTGCCGGGAATTACCGATGCTGTCGGAGGCCAAGTCGCCTGCATGATTTGTCCGCAGGGCGATCATATTCCGAATTTCCGCGCTGGAAAATTGCGCACTTTAGCAACCACGGGCGCGAAACGCTCGCCGTTTTTGCCCGAAGTACCGACGTTTGCAGAGCAAGGCTTTCCAGATTTAGTCGTTGAGGAATGGTTCGGTTTTTATGCGCCCGCCAAGACGCCAGCAAGTGTCGTCCAGGCCGCGAGTAATGCGATCCGCAATGCAATTTCTGATAGCAGCGTGCAAGAGTCGCTCAAGGTAATCGGCCTGCTACCCGGCGGCATGACGCCTGATGAAATGGGACGCTCGGCGCGCGCTGAATTTGAGCGCTGGGGACCGTTAGTCAAAAAGATTGGCTTCACAGCGGAATCGTAATCCGCAAGCACTCTCATGAAGCGTAAAACTGCGCCGCAGGTATTGCACATATACCTGCGGCGCAGTTTTTTGTGAATTTGTCGTTTGTCTATTTTTGTTTGAGTTAATCCGCTATGATTTATCGTCCAAACTTGCAAGATGTCTCCTTTATCCTGTTTGATGTGCTTCAGGCGGAGCAGCAACTCGCTGCGCTGCCGATCTTTTCAGAAGTCGATGCTCCACTGATCTCGCAGGTGCTTGAAGAGGCGGGTAAGTTTGTTGGCGAAGTTGTCGCGCCCCTCAATCGTGATGGCGACGAAATTGGCTGCACATGGAGCGCGGGCGTCGTCACGACGCCACCCGGGTTTCGCGCGGCGTATCAGCAGTTTTGGCAAGCGGGCTGGCCCGCGCTTTCGGCCAACGCAGAGGAGGGCGGGCAGGGGTTACCGAGCGTTTTGGAATGCATTCTCTATGAGTGGCTCAATGGCGCAAATCACGGCTGGACGATGGCGCCGGGCTTGTTGCACGGCGCCTATGAGTGCATTGCCCATCACGCCAGCGATGCCTTGAAAAGTCAGTATTTGGAAAAGGTTGCAACGGGTGAATGGTTAGCGACCATGTGCCTCACTGAGTCACACGCAGGCAGCGATTTAGGGCTTGCCCGCACGTCGGCGATCGTGCAACCCGATGGCAGTTATCAGATCACAGGCGAGAAGATTTTTATCTCTGGCGGTGAGCACGACCTGACCGACAATATCGTCCACCTTGTGCTTGCGCGAATGCCAGATGCAGTCCCAGGCCCTAAGGGACTTTCGCTATTTCTCGCGCCTAAATTTTTCCCAGATGGCAATCGCAACGCCGTGCACTGTGATCGCATTGAAGAGAAAATGGGCTTGCACGGTAGCTCAACGTGTGCCATGCGTTTCGATGGTGCAAGAGGATGGCTTGTTGGCGAAGCAGGTCGCGGCCTGAACGCAATGTTTTTGATGATGAATGCAGCGCGCCTGCATGTGGCCATGCAAGGCATTTCTGCGCTCGATACCGCTTTACAAAAAGCGACGCGCTACGCTAACGAGCGCAAGCAGATGCGCGCCCCGGGCTCGAAGCAATCCGTTGATTTCATCATTGAGCACGCTGCCGTACGCCGTATCTTGAATACCCAACGCGCGTGGCGTGACGGCGGGCGCGTGCTCGCCTATCAGACCGCGATTGAGCTCGATATTGCAAAGCATCATCCAGATGCCGATCGTCGGGCGCAAGCTGAAATATGGAATAGTCTACTCACGCCGGTGCTCAAAGCAGCGTGGACGCAGCAAGGTTTTGAGGGCGCGAGTGCCTGCCTGCAAGTCTTTGGTGGGCACGGTTATATCCGCGAGTGGGGCGTTGAGCAAATCGTGCGTGATGTGCGGGTGGCGATGATTTATGAAGGCACGAATGAAATTCAGGCCAATGATTTGTTGCTACGCAAAGTGCTCGGCGATGGTGGTGCGCAATTGACCCAACTCATTATCAGGCTGCGCGCGGAGATCGCGGGAACGAAAGATACCTGCGGCGCAGATTTAGCACTTAAATCTCTCCTTGAATGCGCAAACAACGTGGTTGCTGGGCATGCCCTTGATCCGCTCGTGGCCTTCGAGATCGCAGGTGATTTTTTGCGCGTTGCTGCGTTAGCCATGATGGCGTGGAGTTGGTCGCGGATTAGTGCGTTCAGCGATGTTTCAGAAATTGCGCAAACGAGGATAGCCTTTTTACGGTTCGTAATGCCTGAGCTTACGATGCGCGTGCGCATCGTGCATGCGGCTTACCAACCTGCCTAGCGGCGGGCAGTAAGATTCTGTGTTGCAGGTATTCGCCGTAAACGGTGAAACTAGACTTGAAACTACTTTAAACTGGATGATTCTGCGCCGCAGGTATTGCTACAACACGCGGCGCACACTCAGGAATTTCCCATGCTCGCTGGCCCCCAGTTTCCCTTCTCGCCCAACCAACGCTACCCGGACGATGCGATCAAAATCATCGACCCGAGCTTTGCTAAATATCGAATTTTTAGCAGCAGCGTCGAGCAATTAGGCTCGGGGATGCGCTGGGCCGAAGGGCCCGTTTGGTTTGGGGATGGTCAGTATTTGCTCGTGAGTGATGTGCCTGGAAACTGCATTTGGAAGTGGGACGCTACGAACGGCAGCTTTACGCCTTGGCGTACGCCATCTGATTTTGCCAATGGTCAAGCGCGTGATGCGAGCGGCAGATTAATCACCTGCGAGCATGGCAACCGCCGGATCACCCGCACTGAGATTTCAGGCAAAGTCACCGTGCTTGCCGACCATTTTCAGGGTAAGCGATTGAACTCACCCAATGACATCACAAGCACGCGCGATGGTTCAGTTTGGTTTACTGATCCTTCCTTTGGCATTATGGGCGAATGGGAAGGGGCAAAAGCCGAGCAGGAGATCACGCATGCGGTCTATCGGATCACCCCGGATGGCAAGCTGCATCAAATGATCACTGATTTGGCCGCACCAAACGGTCTTGCGTTTTCTCCCGATGAGAAAAAACTCTACGTCGTCGAAAGCCGCGCATTACCCAATCGTTTGATCTGGAGCTACGATGTGTCCGCTCAATATGCGCTCTCCAAAAAGAAGAAATTTATTGATGCCGACGGCCCAGGTGCCTTTGATGGCTTTGCGGTCGATGTCGATGGAAATTTATGGTGCGGATTTGGCGGCAACGGCTCGCCCGAAGGGCGGGGCGAAGCGCTAGATGGTGTGCGTGTTTACGACGCGCACGGTCAGCTGATCGGATTCATTCATCTTCCTGAGCGTTGCGCCAACGTCTGCTTTGGTGGTGAAAAAAATAATCGTCTCTTCATGGCTGCAAGCCACTCACTCTATGCGGTGTACGTCAATACCTGCGGCGCAGTTTAGGGCGAACTACGTGTCTGGCCGCGCAAATTGAGCAACGCGCGGTGTGCGGGTTCTAGTTGGTGATTGGTGCGATTCCACGCGCGGCGTAGCGTTTTCGAGGCGCTCAAAAATATGACTCCGCGCTGCTTACCTCGCCGTTAAATGCCGACATGAAAATATACCTGCGGCGCAGCTTGGCGACATCCTCAAAATAAAGTTTTAATTGACCTTTGAATGACGTATGATCATGCCGCGGCTTCCGATGCGCGCAGGTGAGCCCGCAATTGTTTGCCATGGGCGAGGCGGTGATTGTCTGCTGTCGGTTTCTCGTCAACATTCTTCAGATTTTTAGTTTGATTGGCATTCAAATCTGCATGGTGTAGTTCACGTTTTTGATTTGTGCCAAATTGAGACTCTGCGCCATGCTCTCATCTTTGCTTCCTCACGCTACAACATCATTTGCCACATCGCCAGTCGCTTCGCTTTTGCGTGCGCCAAACCCCCAGCGCCTGCCGTTGACGGCGTATGCTTCAGTAGTGATTCCTGCGCTCAATGAGGCGCGTCGCATTTCAGATGTCGTGCGTTACGCTTTTTCTGATCCCGCCACCTTCGAAGTCATCGTGATCGACGATAGCTCGGTCGACGACACCGTTGCGCTCGCCCGGCAGGCGGGGGCAATCGTATTGACCAGCAGCATGCTGGGTAAGGGCGCATCCATGCAAGACGGCATTGCGCCTTCACGCTGCGATTATGTGGTCTATCTTGATGGCGATCTCGCGGGATTACGCCCTGGGCTGATTACGGAATTGTGCGCGCCGCTTTTAGACGATACTGCTGATTTTGTGAAGGCTCGTTTTGGGCGCGGTGGCGGGCGGGTCACCGAGCTGACCGCTAAGCCGATGCTCAAGATTTTCTTCCCGGAGCTTGCTCATATCGCACAGCCGCTTGGCGGTGTGATTGCCGCTAAAAAAGGGCTTTTGCGGGCCATGACGTTTGAGGATGCTTATGGCGTCGATGTCGGCCTACTTATTGATGCCCAACTGGCGGGCGCCCGCATCGCCGAGGTGGATATTGGCAGCTTAGATCATGAGAGCCAATCGCTGCATGATTTGACCTTCATGGCCAATGAAGTTGGACGGGTCATTTTCAGTCGCGCGCGGTCAGCAGGGCGGTTGCATGTTGATCAAATCGCTGCGATGTACGAAAACCAACGGCTGGCCGCTTCTGGCATTGACTACGTGCTAACGCGCCGTCGCGGGCGCACCCGATTGCTGCTGCTCGAAATGGATCATGTCATCACCGAAATTGACTTTGCGAGCGCCTTGGCAAAAATTTCTGGGCACGACAGCGTTTTTGCGAAGCTGACAAACGAAGCGCTGCCTGACATTACCGAACGCAATCTGCAAATCGCGAAGTGCTTCCAATATGTTCACAAAAAGAAATTCGAACAGGTTGCGCATGCCTTACCACTGCGCGCGGGCGTGATTGATTTTGTGAACACCATGCGTCGGCGCGGATTCATGGTCGGCATCGTCACCCAAAGCTATTTCGTTGCCGCAGAAATCGTACGCCGTCGGATCTTTGCCGACTTTGCAATTGCGCACACCATGGTGTTTGAAAATGAGGTCTGCACAGGGCAGTTACGCGTCAATCCGGCATTTATCGATGCGAGCTCGCCTGCCGAGATGCGCCCGTGCAAGCGGCACGTGCTTGAGCGTTTCTTAAGCGATGAGGTAGCACCAAAAATTGATCAAACATGGATTGTGAGTGATTGCGCCCAAGATCGCGGTTTGATGCATTTGGCGGATCGTGGCTTCGCTTTTGCTTTAGGCCAAGCCACATCTGAAATTGATTGGACCCCATTGACGCCAATCATTGTCGATACGTTCTCGCAAATTTTGGATGTCGCAACTGATCAGTTTGAAGACTAATTGCCGGCATCACGGATGCTGAACTTGGCCGCACTTTTGTGGCATCTTTGATATGCAAATGTGCTGCACTCTAACGACGGTTTGAAGAGCTGACGGAACTAGACAGCACGTATATCTTGGTGTACCGTGCGCTTGTGGATTTCGTAAGTTGTCCATCATTAATGCGCCCGTCAATCGACGTGCGCACCAATTGAAAAAAAATAGAGGAGTACTCGCAATGGAAAATCTCATCATTCAGCTCATTACAGGCGCTGTTGGCGGCAATCTCGGCGGCTTTTTGCTTAAAAATCTCAGCCTTGGCACGATTGGTAATACGATTGCAGGTTTACTGGGCGGTGGCATTGGTGGCAATATTCTGGCGCCATTGATTGGTGGCGCAGCTCAGGGCGGCGGCATGGTCGGTAATGTCGCAGGCGCGGGCGTCGGCAGTATTGTGCTCATGGCCGTTGTTGGCTTAGTGAAAAATATGATGGCAAAGAAGTAAAGCTTCGTTTTTTGATCTACGCGGCGCGTCTTTACGCGCCGCGTTTGTTTGTGCTTTACATTCTTTTACTACTTCCGGTATTTCGATTTTTGGCGCGCCTTGCGCTGACTTTACAATGCGAGGATGTTAGCAATCATCGGCGGCAGCGGCCTTACAACGCTCGCAAATTTAAGCGTCTCGCGCAAAGTCATCGCGATCACGCAATGGGGCGACCCTTCTTCGCCAATCACTTACGGTGAAATCGGGGGCGAGAGCGCGATGTTTCTCGCGCGCCATGGCCCCGGGCATACGATTCCACCGCACAAAATTAACTATCGCGCAAATTTGCAAGCACTCAAAGATGCTGGCGCGACGCAGATTCTGGCGGTCGCCGCCGTCGGTGGCATCGCAGCCAACTGCGCGCCCGGTGTGTTGGTCGTTCCCGATCAAATTATCGACTACACAAGCGGAAGGGCAGCCACCTTTTTTGATGGTCACGATAAAAATGTTGTCCATGTCGATTTCACTCACCCGTATTCAAGAACGTTGCGCGCCAATATGGTAGCGGCCGCGAGGGCGGCGGGCGTATCGATTGTTGATCATGGTGTGTATGGCGCGACCAACGGGCCGCGCTTGGAGACGATTGTTGAAATTGACATGATGGAGCGCGATGGCTGCAGCATTGTTGGCATGACTGGCATGCCTGAAGCAGTGCTCGCACGCGAGCTTGATTTGCCTTATTGCGCGTTGGCAGTCGTTGCCAATTCTGCTGCAGGGCGGGGCGATTCTGCAGAGTCGATTTCGCTGGAAGTGATCCGCGCAACGCTTGATGAATCCATGGAGCGGGTGCGCAGCGTGATCGAGCATTTCGTTCGCATGACATGATTCACCCAATCTTGAAAATGGGCGATCCGCGCTTGCTGCGCGTGGCCAAACCGGTGATGGAATTTTCAACCCCCTATCTCAACGAGCTCATCGAAGATATGTTTGAGACGATGCGCGATGCCAATGGCGCCGGCTTAGCCGCGCCCCAGATTGGTGTTAATTTAAGAATCGTTATTTTTGGTTTTGAGAAAAATGAGCGTTACCCAGATGCGCCGCCAGTGCCGCCCACCGTTTTGGTTAATCCATCGCTCATCGCCCATAGCGAGCAGCGCGAAGGCGGGTGGGAAGGCTGCCTTTCAGTGCCGGGGATGCGGGGCTGGGTCGAGCGCATAGATGATTTAACGTATTGTGGATTTACGCCAGATGGCGAAAAAATCGAGCGCCGAGTGAACGGATTTCACGCCCGCGTAGTCCAACACGAGTGCGATCATCTCGACGGAGTGCTTTATCCAATGCGTGTTGAAGATTTCAGTAAGTTTGGTTTTACCGAAGTGCTCTTTCCGGATAGGAACGCACCTGATGATGACTAATTCCGCGCCATACCTGCGGCGCAGTTTTGGGCGATTTTCGCCCGTTTTGTTGAAAAAAGCGCTCCAAAATGCCCTATTCTGCGCCGCAGGTATGGGTGCATTAACCGGCTGCTCAGCGATTAAAACTACCGCAGATGTCGCCGGCACTGCCGTAGTGACCAGCGTAAAAGTCGCGAGCGCTGTCGCGGGCACGACGGTCGATGTTGCCAAGGGCGCGGTGACCACCGGTGTGGTCGTCGGTAGCGCAGCGGTAGCGACTGCCAGTGCGGCCAAATCACTATCGCTTGCTACCGCCAGCGTCGCGATTTCTGGGGCATCGCTTGTGGGAAGCGCAGTGATGTGGGGCATCCAGTTAAGGCGCAGCGATGATTTTTTGCATGCTCCAGTCACTTCCGCGGGCGGTGGGCGATTCATTAGCGCCGAGGGGCGCGTCATTGAAACCGAAAAATGCACAGAAATCGCGCCGCAGTTACCTGCTGTTTTGGTCTATGCTAAAGATGGAGACGTACAGGTGCGCGTTAATGGCAGCGCCTGCCGCGTCGTGCGCGTTGCGAGTTGAGTTTTTTGGCGGCAGATTGCATGGCGTTGCAAGCGGGTTTAGTTGTAGCGGCAGTGGCACGGCGCAAGCCTGGTCTTACTGCGTTGGCTTCCGTACGGCCTCGTTTGATGCAAAAGGTTGCCGATGTAAGCCGTGATTGGAGCGTCGGTTTTCTTTACATATTTCCATTTAATAAATCAAGAAATCTATTTAACTTATTGATTTATATATTTTAAATTTACTTGCACGTAAATTGCTTTAATGCTGACGGAAACAATTAGTTCAATAACTTAATCCGAGGGCATTATGAACAATAACTACTTAAAAACCTTGTTTGCAGCTGTCGCGGCGTCTATCGCCGCATCGGCTGCAATCGCAGCACCGGTAACCTTGACCGGCAACTGCGTCAAGATGGGCGCAAATGATTTAGGAACTTTAGGCTCTGGCGGTTCTACCCCTCCAGGCATCTTATACGACGCAACCTGCACCGGTACGTTTGCCGCCAATACCGATTACTTGACACCCGGCACGCCATTTGAAGGGTTCGGCGTTCGCTCAACGCAGACTGGTCTTAACCAAAACGCCAACCAAGATGGCGCTCAAATCGCTGCAACCGGCGCACTGACGACCAACACCATCGCAGGTTTCACCAATTCAGTAACGTGGACTGGCGCACTGGCTGGTTTTTACAATGTCGTCAATAGCTATTTCTTTAATGCTAATGATGAGCGTATCAACGTTCGCACAACGATCACCGCATTGTCCGATCTGACCAACTTGTCGTTTTCTCGTGCAATCGATCCGGATCCAGATGCGCTTTCAAGTGGCAACTTCAATACCAACAATCAACGTGGCTTTGGTGTATTCGCGGCCACCGACTTCGTGTATTCCGCTGGCGGCACTACGGGCCGGCCCTTGGGTTTATATTCAAACTCAGCGTACGTTCACAATACTGCAATCGTGAGCAACTGGCCAGAGCTGGATCCTACCGTTTACTTGAGCGGTCTCAACGACGGCAGCGGCGATTACGCAATCGGTATGGGTTGGCTCATTGGGTCGCTCACTACGGGGCAATCGGCTACGATTGACTACGCTTACGTAATGGGCACTTCCGTTGGCACGATCGACATCCCACCGTCTGGCGTTCCAGTCGGCGCGCCGCTGGTGCTTTTGGCATTTGGTCTGGCGCAGCTTGGGTTTTCCCGCCGTCGCGCAGCGAAGTAACTAACGCGTAACTTCAAGATTGCGATTGCAAAAAAAGCCGCTTTTGAGCGGCTTTTTTTTATTCAGATTCTATTTGCCGCCAGCGCTAAAGCACAAGCGCGGCGCACGCCCGGCGCCCCTCCGAGATCAGCACGTTGTAAGTGCGGCAGGCGGCAGCCGTCGCCATAATTTCATAGCCAATGCGGGCATCGATGAGCGGCTTGAGCAGGCTCGGATGCGGAAATACGTGCTTGACGCCCGTGCCAATCACCAGCACTACAGGCGCGTAATCCACAATCGCTTTCCAGGCGGCGACAATCTCTTCCATCGATGAAATCTGCGCCGCAGGTATGCCAACCCAAGCCTGAGCGCCGGTATCGGGGAAAAGCAGAAAACTCGCGTTTTGGGCGATACCATTAATGAAGATCTGATCAGCCTCGGTTTTGGTGATTTGAAAACCCGCCGCTTCAGCAAGTTGAAATTTCATAGGGATAATCGCCTTTGGTGCGTTGCAACATTTAAGAAAACACGGCACAATTCTATTCGAGCGTTGCAGTGCGCGATTTCATACAGAAATCGTCTATACCTGCGGCGCAGATTTAGCGTTTTTTTGTTGTAAAGCGGGTGCCTCCTCTGTCTGTCAGAATTCTGACGGATCGTAGCGGCAGTGAATCAACGTCTCACCCACATTCTCTGATATGAACAATACCAATTTTTCGCGCATTCAGCGCTTGCCCCCCTATGTTTTTGCGATTACCTCTGATTTGCGTATGGCTGCCCGCCGTCGTGGTGAAGATGTCATAGATTTCGGCATGGGTAACCCCGATGGCCCGACGCCCAAGCATATCGTTGATAAATTAGTGGAGACCGCGCTGCGTGGAGATACCCACGGTTACAGCGTGTCAAAGGGCATTCCGCGGTTGCGCAAAGCCATTACCGGTTGGTATGAGCGCCGCTACGGCGCCGTGCTCGATCCTGATACCGAAGCCATCGTGACCATTGGCTCGAAAGAGGGGCTCGCCCATTTAATGTTGGCTACGATGGATCGCGGCGATACCGCGCTCGTGCCCAACCCGAGCTACCCGATTCATATCTACGGCGCGATTATCGCGGGCGCGGATATTCGCTCGGTGCGCACCACCGACGATGTCGATTTTTTTGAAGAGCTTGAGCGCGCAATCAAAGAAAGCATTCCAAAGCCAAAAATGATTATCCTGGGCTTTCCGTCCAATCCAACGGCGAAATGTGTAGATCTGCCGTTTTTCGAACGCGTCGTAGCGCTAGCAAAAGAACACAGCATTTACGTCGTGCATGATCTTGCCTATGCTGATTTGGTGTTTGACGGCTACCGCGCGCCGTCGATTATGGAAGTGCCGGGCGCAAAAGATGTCGCGGTCGAGTTTTTCACCATGAGCAAGAGCTACAACATGGCTGGCTGGCGCGTCGGCTTCATGGTCGGCAATAAAGATTTGGTCAACGCGCTGGGTCGCATTAAGGGCTATCACGATTACGGCACATTTACCCCGATTCAAGTGGCGAGCATCGCTGCGCTTGAAGGTCCGCAAGATTGTGTGGAAGAAATTCGCCTTCAATACGAAGGTCGACGCAATGTGCTTCACAAAGGCTTAACCGAAGCGGGCTGGAATACCGAGCTTCCAAAAGCGTCGATGTATATCTGGGCAAAAATTCCAGATGCCTATAAAAAAATGGGCTCGCTCGAATTTACGAAAAAACTCATGGCAGACGCAAAGGTGAGCGTATCGCCGGGCGTGGGCTTTGGCCAATATGGCGATTCCCACGTGCGTTTTGCGCTCATTGAAAACGAAGCGCGCATCCGGCAAGCGGTGCGTGGAATTAAAGATATGTTTAAAAAAGACGGACTGTTGTAGTGCTTGCGATCATTGATGTCACCGATGCAGATGGCGTAATCGTTCGCCCTGAGCTGCTGGCGAGCGCAGAGGCAATTCACCGCGAGCTTCGACCCGCCATCGTGGCAGACTACACGCAGAAAATGGCGCGCATTTTTCAGCAAGGTGGTCGCATGGCGGTCGCTGTAGAAGATGCGCACGTGGTCGGTCTCTCGGTCTGGCGCTGTTATGAAAACACCTACGATGGTTTGAAGTTTTATTGTGATGATTTGGTCACTAGCAGCGGCCGACGCTCAAAGGGCGTAGGCCGCGCTTTGATCGATCATATGAGCAGGCGCGCGTTGAGTCTGGGCGTTGAAACGCTCACCCTGAGCTCTGGAACTCAGCGCATTGATGCCCATCGTTTTTACTTTCGTGCCGGGTTTGTGATCCCGGCTTTTGCATTTTCAAAGAAACTTAAATGACTCCAATTCGCATCGGTTTGTTAGGGATCGGCACGGTCGGCGCCGGCACGGTCGCCGTGCTTGCTCGCAATCAAGAAGAGATCTCCCGTCGCGTGGGGCGCAAGATGGAGATCGCCGCGATCTACGCGCGTACGCCGGGGAAAGCGCAAAAAGCGGTGCAAGAAGCCGGTATCGCCTGCTTGATTACCAGCGATGCCCAATCTGTCGTGAGCGACCCTGCAATTGCAATCGTGGTTGAGCTGATGGGGGGCACTTCGCTCGCAAAAGATCTCGTGCTTGCCGCCATCGCCAATGGTAAGCATGTCGTCACCGCAAATAAATCGATGCTCGCGATTCACGGCAATGAAATTTTCGCAGCCGCGCGCGCTAAGGGCGTGATGGTGATGTTCGAAGCCGCGGTTGCAGGCGGCATCCCCATCATCAAGGCCTTGCGTGAAGGCTTAGTTGCGAACCGCATCGAATGGATTGCGGGCATCATCAACGGCACGACCAATTTCATCTTGTCTGAAATGCGCAGCAAGGGCTTGAGCTTTGCTGAAGTGCTCAAAACCGCGCAAGAAAAAGGCTATGCTGAAACTGATCCTACATTTGATATTGAAGGGATCGACGCTGCACATAAGCTCACCATCATGTCGGCCTTGGCGTTTGGCGTACCGATGCAGTTTGAAAAAGCCTATATCGAAGGCATTACAAAAGTAGAAGCAAAAGATATTCGCTACGCCGAGGAAATGGGCTATCGCATCAAGCTGCTTGGCATTACGAAGCGGCGCGCATTTTCCAACTCTGAAGGTTTTGAATTGCGGGTTCATCCGACGCTGATTCCGACGAAACGTTTGATCGCAAATGTTGAAGGCGTGATGAATGCCGTGCTCGTCAAAGGCGACGCAGTGGGGGCAACGCTTTACTACGGCGCAGGGGCGGGTGCGTCGCCCACGGCCTCAGCGGTCATTGCAGATTTGGTCGATGTGGCCCGGCTCATCACTGCCGACCCGCAAAATCGCGTGCCGTCGCTCGCCTTCCAGCACGACAAGATGGGCGCGGAAGCGATCTTACCGATGGAAGATGTCGTCACGAGCTACTATTTGCGTTTACGGGTTGACGACAAACCCGGCGTGCTCGCAGATATCACACGCATACTGGCCGATCAAGAAATTTCGATCGATGCGATGCTGCAAAAAGAGCCGGAAGAGGGCGAAGATCAGGCCGATATTATTTTGCTCACCCACGAAACGCAAGAGCGTAACGTCAACGCCGCGATTGCGAAAATCGAATCGCTTGCAACGACGCGCGGTAAGATTGTGCGCTTGCGGTTAGAGAATTTGGCGTGAGGGTCGTCATTTTCGGAAATGTTGAATGACGTCCCTAAATCTTTGATCCTATGCTGCTGATCACAGCAAGTGAATCAGTGGTCTCATTACCAGCGCTATCGGGAGATGAGAAAGCACGCGACCCGGCATTTATTCGAAGTAGGGAGCAGTAAACTGATTGACAGATTGACTAATGAAAAAGGAAACGGCGATGACAAAAGATGTCAAGTTACCAGTGAATTTAATTTTGGTGCTAGTAATCGCCGGGTGCGCGTCTGCACCACGTCCCGCCTTCACTGAGGCAAATGCAGGGCCGGCTCCAACCATCGAAGTAGCGACTGAAAAGGTCATGGACTTTTACAGCCAATGCTAAAAGACCCCGATAGCATCAAGCAGCCGCGTGTGACGGTAAGCGGTATCGTTGGTTGGCCAGCTCGGGGAGCCTGGATGCTAGGATGGCAGGTCTGCTACGCCTATAACGCCAAAAATAGTAACGGAGCATATGTCGGGGTAAAGCAATCCACAATGCCTGTGGTGTGCAGCCACACAGGCACTTGCTATGCGTATTCAAATGTAACGAATTACGAACCATCGCCCTGTTCGCAATGAAGCTTCCCGCCAAAGCCTTAGCTCTGCTAACCAATAATTTAAAACCCACGCAGGCGACGGTTAAGCGGCTGCGTGATGCCGATAAAAACGAAGCCGAAACCGTCGCCGTCATCCGTGAAACGCTCGTTACTCTATTCGGCTACGACAGATTTAACGAGCTGGTAGCCGAGTTGCGCATTGATAGCTTGAGCTGCGATTTGGCGCTCAAGCTCGATGGGCATATTTGGGCGCTCATCGAGTGCAAGGCTGTAGGTGTAGAGCTAAAGCGCGCGCAGATTGACCAAGCCGTGCACTACGCTGCTAAATCTGGCAATCGCTGGGTAATCCTCACCAACGCCCAGAAATGGCAAGTATGGTGGGTCAATCTTGAGGGTCAAATCAGCACCGAATTGGTCATCGATATCGATTTGCTAGAGGTGAGCCTCAAAAGCGAGCGCGATGTCGAGCGGCTTTTTGCGCTTACGCGCGATGGCATCTTCGGCGGCATGTTGGGTGCAGTGCGCGGGCACAACAACGCGCTTGATCGCTTTTGGCTCGCGCAAGTTCTGCAAAGCGCGCCTGTACTCGGCGCAGTGCGCCGCGAGATCGCCCGGCTAGAGCAACATAAATGCACGGATGAAGAAATCGCGCGCGCATTCACCGCCGAAGTGTTCAAGCGGGAATTGGTCGAAGATGCCCGGGTAGCCCCTGCGCAAGTGCGCTACAAAAAGGCAGCCAAAAGCGCAGCGCTGCGAGAAGCCGCGAAGCGCACCGTCGCTGTTGCAAAGTCGGCGGTTGAGCAACCGCCTGATCTGGATGGAGATGAGTCCGTAAGCGACGAATAAGGCGGGAGCCGTTGAACAGTGCAAGCGCACCCATATTCAACAGAATCCCTTCCGGAAAGTAATACAATTTGTGAAACGTGTTACCTTGAAAGCAAATCATGGCGCATCAGCTCACAACCAAAGGCCAAGTGATCGTTCCAAAAGCGGTGCGGGATTTTCTGGGCGTGAAGCCAGGCGATTCCGTTAAATGGGAAGTGATGGCGGATGGGCGCGCGGCGTTGTCGCCGGACAAAAAACCGCGTTCCAATTTCGCGGACTCACTCAAAGCGTTTGTTGGGGTCGCGAAAGGTAAAGGCAGCACGGAAGATCTTATGCGCCTCACGCGCGGCGATGATTGGAATAAGCCGTGAAGACGCTGCTAGATACGAATATTGTGTCCGATTTGATGTATCGAGACGAGCGGTGGTGGCAATGGTCGTTTGATGCGCTCGTTTCAGCGAAAGCGCGTGGCGAAGTGATGGTGAATGTAGTGGTGTATGCGGAGCTTTGCGTACGTCCGGAAATTGAACGCGGCCTCGATGATTTCCTTACGCAGCTATCGATTAATGTCGCGCCGATTTCAACGGATGTCGGGCGTGCGGCTGCCGTGGCGTTTCGGGAATATCGCGCGCAAGGTGGCGCGAAAGTAAACGTGTTGCCCGATTTTTTCATCGGTGCGCATGCACTCGTTGATGGCTACGCGCTGCTTACCCGCGATGCAGCCCGATTCAAAACATATTTTCCTGGAGTAACGCTTCTCGCACCGTAATCTTTGCCGCGTTCTCAGGAAATTGCGTCAAAAAAAACTGCCTATTCTGCGCCGCAGGTATTTTCATTTTCAGCACCAGTTAAATCACATTGATGCTACGTAAAGCAATAGTGAAGCTTGTGAAATTTAACGCTTTGCAACGTCGGTAACTGGGGAACCTTGAAGCCGCTCACCTAAGCGCGGCGACCTTTTCTTGCGGCAAGTTTTCTCTCCTTTTCCCCATGCAAAATCAAACCGAAGCCGCTCCTCGTAAACTATCGCTTATGAAATATTTCTCCACCCGTGGGGCGCATCGCGCGCCGAGCGAACAACTTTCTTATTGCGACGTTTTAATTTCGGGTCTCGCGCCCGATGGTGGGCTGATGTTGCCGACTGCATACCCCAAGATACCTGCGGCGCAGTTTGAGGCGTGGCGCACGCTGTCGTATGCGGAATTGGCTTACGAAATTATTAAGCTTTTTGCAACTGACATTCCCGATTGCGACTTACGGGCGCTGGCGAATGCGACCTATACTCAAGAGGTCTACGGCACTGCGGAAATTACGCCAGTTTCGCAAATCGAGCCTAACCTTTATTTGCAGCATTTATCCAATGGCCCCACGCTTGCTTTCAAAGATATGGCGATGCAGTTTTTAGGGCGTGCTTTTGAATACGTGTTGGTCAAACGCAATGCGCGGTTAACCATTCTTGCAGCCACCAGCGGCGATACCGGCAGCGCGGCGGAATACGCGATGCGCGGCAAAAAAGGCATTGAAGTTTTCATGCTGTCTCCTGCTGGGCGGATGAGCGCATTTCAGCGTGCGCAAATGTATTCGCTTACTGATGCCAATATTCATAATATTGCGGTTGAAGGCGTGTTCGATGATTGCCAAGATATTGTGAAATCAATTTCTTCAGATTTGGCGTTTAAAGAAAAATACAACTTAGGCACGGTGAATTCCATCAATTGGGGTCGGATTTGCGCACAAATTGTTTACTATTTTTATGGCGCACTAAAACTCACCAACGTCTCTACGCCTAAGGTTTCCTTTTGCGTGCCATCGGGTAATTTTGGCAATATTTTGGCTGGTCACATCGCGCGGGAAATGGGCGCGCCCATCGATCAGTTGGTGTTGGCTACAAACGAAAACAATGTGCTGGATGAGTTTTTTAAAACGGGTATTTATCGCCCACGCAGCGCGGCACACACCCACGAAACCTCATCGCCTTCGATGGATATTTCGAAAGCGTCAAACTTCGAACGTTTCGTGTTTGACTTGTTTGGGCGAGATCCCGCTAAGCTTACTTTGCTCTGGAAATCGTTGGAAAGAGAGGGTTTTTTCGATGTTTCGCAAACGGTTGAATTCAACAACATTTGCGCGCGATTTGGTTTTCTATCGGGTATGAGTACGCATGAAAATCGCTTAGCAACGATCAAGAGTGTGTATGAGCGGTCAAACGTATTGATCGATACCCACACCGCCGATGCAGTAAAAGTTGCCCGCGAGCACCTCAAATCTGCGCCGCAGGTACCGATGATTGCGTTGGAGACTGCCTTGCCGGTGAAGTTTTCAGCCTCGATCAAAGAGGCCTTGGGCTTTGAGCCGCCGCTAACGGCCGCGCAGCAGTTGATGATGACGATGCCGCAATTCGTGGTGCAGTGTGGCATTGATGCCGACGTTGTGAGGCAGAAGATTCGAGCGCATATCCCAGCTTAATCAAGCACGCAAAATTCCTATCGGCTTTATTTAATACCATTTCCGAATATGCAGTATTGGCCGCGCTTCCCAATGACACCCCCGCGTAGTTGTCTACAATCGGGGGTCCTGGATTTGGAATGAGCACACGCGATGGCAAGGCTTTTCGTAAATGAGCAAGAAGTACGCACTGATTTTCCCGATGACACGCCGCTGTTGTGGTTCATCCGAGATCAACTTGATTTAACTGGCACGAAATATGGGTGCGGCGTGGGCGCGTGTGGCGCGTGCACCGTGCATATCGATGGCGTGCCAACGCGCTCTTGCGCGACCCCGATTGGCACGGTCGCTGCGGGTGCGGAGATCACAACGATCGAGTTCATCAAAGGTGCAGCGGCACGTGCGGTGCAAGACGCTTGGGTCAAGCATGACGTCGTGCAGTGCGGGTATTGCCAAAGCGGGCAAGTAATGGCTGCAGTTGCGCTACTGACAAAAAATACGCGACCGAGTGATGCCGATATTGATGCTGCGATGTCAGGCAATATTTGCCGCTGCGCGACTTACCAGCGCATTCGCATTGCCGTTAAAGACGCCGCGCAATCACTGCCGCCCGTAGCGCCTGCGGCGGTACCCAAACCGGCTGTGCCGTCAAGGCCCGCACCGCAACTTAAAAAGAAAGCGTAAGGCGCAGATCATGAATACACGCTTTTCTCGCCGAGAATTTCTTAAATCTTCTACCGCGCTCACGATTGTGGTGGCCTTACCTGCGGCGCAGTTTTCGCGTGCTCAAAGTGCTTCCGGTTCCGCGCTCACCGCCAATGCGTTCGTCACCATTAATGCCGACAACACCGTGCGCGTGCTCATTAAGCATCTGGAAATGGGGCAGGGCACCTATACCGGCTTGGCCGCACTCGTGGCCGAAGAGCTTGATGCCGACTGGTCGCAAATGCGCAGCGAAGGCGCGCCCGCTGACGCTGCGAAATACAACAATCTAAGTTGGGGGCCGATGCAAGGCACGGGCGGCAGCTCCTCGCTTTCAAATAGCTACGCGCAAATGCGCACGGCCGGCGCGCAAGCCCGCGCAATGCTGGTGGCTGCAGCAACGCAAGAATGGTCGATACCTGCGGCGCAGATTCGGGTCGAAAAGGGCATTTTGAGCGCAGGAAGTCAGCGTGCAACCTTCGGTCAAATGGCGGCAAAAGCGGCCAAACAAACGCTGCCGACCGAGGTTACGTTGAAAGATCCAAAAGACTTCAAGATTATCGGCAAAGGCGTGCCGCGAATCGATAGCCGCGTCAAGGTGAACGGGCAGGCCAAATTTGCAATTGATATTAAACGTCCGGGGCAACTGACTGCGGTCTTGCTGCGCCCACCCCGCTTTGGCGCAAAGGTCGTCAGCGTCGATGCCGCAAAAACGCAAGGCATCTCCGGCGTGCGCGCGATTGTCGAAATTCCGCAGGGCGTGGCGGTCGTCGCCAGTAATTTCTGGGCGGCAAAAAAAGCGCGCGATGCTGTTGTGGTGGTGTGGGATGATGCAACGGCAGGCCGCATCTCAACCGATACCTTGATCGCGGAATATCGCGCTCTTGCGGCTAAAGGCGATGGTGCTGCCATCGCTCGCAAAGACGGCGATACCGATGCGGCCCTGAAAACTGCAAAAAAAACACTCACCGCGACCTTTGAATTTCCCTATCTCGCCCACGCGCCGATGGAGCCTTTAAATTGCGTGATTGAGCGCACGCCCGCTGGCGTTGAACTCTGGGCAGGGTGCCAATTTCATACGATGGATCAGGGCAACGTTGCCGAGGTCTTTGGCTTAAAGCCAGAAGAGGTCAAGATCAATACCACCTTCGCCGGTGGCAGCTTTGGCCGACGCGCAAATATGGCTTCTGATTATCTGGTCGAGTGTGCAGAAGTGGTCAAAGCGCTGCAGCGCTCGGGCGTGAATGCCCCGGTGCGTTTAGTCTGGACGCGCGAAGACGATATTAAAGGCGGCCGCTATCGCCCCGCATATGTGCATACGATTACTGCAGGGCTCGATGAGGTCGGGAAATTAACCGCGTGGCAGCATCGCATCGCTGGGCAATCGATCATGAAGGGCACTGCATTCGAGAGCTTTACGGTCAAAGATGGCGTGGATAAAACTTCCGTTGAAGGTGCCGATAATTTGCCTTACGAAATCGCGAATCAGCGGGTGGAGCTCCACAGCACGAGCAACGGCATACCGGTGCTCTGGTGGCGCGCGGTCGGCAGCACGCACACCGCTTTTTCCACTGAGACGATGATCGATGAAATAGCCATCGCTGCTGGCAAAGATCCGGTTGCTTTCCGCGAATCCATGATGAGCAAGCACCCGCGGCATTTGGCCGTGATGAAGCTTGCTGCAGAAAAAGCCAACTGGAGCTCAACCCTACCTGCGGCGCAGAATGGTGCTAAGCGCGGACGGGGCATCGCGGTCGCGGAGTCGTTCAATTCGTTTGTCGCGCAAGTCGTTGAAGTCACGGTAAATGCCGATAAGACTTTCAAAGTAGATCGCGTCATCTGCGCGGTGGATTGCGGCGTAGCGGTGACGCCAGATGTCGTCCGCGCCCAAATGGAAGGTGGCATTGGCTTTGCACTTGCCGCTGCGCTCTACGGCAAGATTACGCTGAAAGATGGCATCGTCGAGCAATCCAATTTCACCGATTATCCGGTGTTGCGCTTCAATGAGATGCCGCGCGTGGAAGTGCATATTATCCCGTCGGCTGCGCCGCCAACGGGCGTCGGTGAGCCGGGCGTGCCTCCGCTTGCACCTGCGCTGGCCAATGCGATCGCCGCAGCAACTGGGCAGCGTTTGCGTACGCTTCCTTTGAGATTGGCTTAGTCATGTTGCGCACTCCCGAGGGCTTTGAGGCGTTTACATCACCTGCTGGCGATGACCAAAACTGCGCCGCAGGTATTGTCGTGTTATTTTTTCGTGGCGCAGAAGTGCTCACGCTTGAAAACGGCGAAATACCTGCGGCGCAGATTGCAGATCATTTCGGCGCGCACGCCAGCCCGCAGGAATGGGTCGGCAAGCTTGGTGAAATTCACTATGGGGTGCGTTTTGTTGAGAAAGAAGTGCACGCACCGCCTGGGCATACATTTCGCGGCATGCGCACGCTCTGGGGCATTTGGAGCGATGCCGAAATAGCCGTCGCGGGTCGCGCGTTTCAATTGCAAAATTGGGCGCGCACCCACCGTTTCTGCGGCGTGTGTGGCACTGCGACGCAACGCATCGAAGGCGAGCGCGGCATTAAATGCCCAAACTGCGGCTTTAGTGCCTATCCGCGCATTTCGCCGGCGATGATGGTGCTCATCAAAAAAGGTGAAAAAGTTTTGCTCGCGCGCAACGTTACCTTCCCTCCCAATCG
Organism: Betaproteobacteria bacterium; assembly: GCA_031430575.1. Lineage (GTDB taxonomy): Bacteria > Pseudomonadota > Gammaproteobacteria > Burkholderiales > Casimicrobiaceae > JANMDS01. The sequence goes on from JANPBT010000062.1 coordinate 300,300, forward strand.
CTACAGCGCGCTCGCCGGTTTTTTAGAAATCGGTGAGAGCATTGAAGAAGCCGTGCACCGAGAAGTGTTTGAAGAGGTGGGCTTACGCGTACATAATTTGCACTATGTTGCCAGCCAAGCGTGGCCATTTCCGCACTCGCTCATGATTGCTTTCACTGCGGAGTATTTGAGCGGTGAAATCGTCACCCAGCCCGAAGAAATCGCCGATGCGAAATGGTTTGGCCCCGGAGATCAAATGCCCGATTTGCCGCCGCGATTGTCGATTGCGAAAGTATTGTTAGATTCGGTAATCGGGGAGTGGCCGACGCGCTAAAAAATTGCCAAAATCGGCAGTGAAAAAATCGCCGGGTTAGATTTACCGACCCATTTCAATTTTGGTCAAACGAAAAGCGCTTATGGCGTAGCCTTGTTTCGACATTTTGATTTCAGCACCCATCGCGCGGCGGCGCAAAGCGAGTCGAGGGCGCTACAGGGTCTCGATTCTGGTGCGCGATTTTTAGGCCGAAACCAACCGCCCCAAGCGCACCGCTGTTTGTCCTGCAATCGGCTCGCGCGAGGGCATGATGAGCACGCAATGATCATAAGGCGTAGGAATCATTTCACCCGCGTCGATGGCAAGCGCCGTGCCCGCTTTTTCAACGACCATCAAGCCTTCCCATTTCTGCGTCCACATAAAGTGACCGTTGCGTTTTACGGTGACTGCATGGGTAATTTCGATTACCTTTTGGGCAGGAATTTCGATCAATACCTGCGGCGCAGATTTTGCATTCTGGGCTATTATTTCGGTCGCGACTTGCCCGCCGGCCTCTATTTCTAAGCTGGGAGTCGCGACTAGTTTGAAATATTGCAAAAACTGCGCAGCACTTTCGTGCGCGACGTCTACCGACGAGGCGGCCCAGTGTTGGCCGCATTCGACTAAATACGCGGTTTTGGGTGAAGCGTCGTCGCCAAATTGGGCGTAGTCGAATAATCTTTTGCCTGCCGCGTGACCAGCGTCGATTAATACGTGCGCGGGCGAGCCGATGGCTTTGGCTTGGGCGATGCCTTTTTGGGTAAGGCCACAAAGCAAAAGCGGGGCACAGGCTTCTTGCATGGAGTGCAGATCGAGCAGGTGATCTACCGTATCGAAAAAAGGTCTTAACACCCGGGCGCGGGCTAAATCGCGTGATGTGCGCGGGCTGTCCAGCGTGGTTTCGTCCCACAGACGGTTGAAATCTTCATCGAGACTGCGGCTTTTGAAAGGCGCGTTTTCGTCAAACGATAAAAATGCGCCTACGTTTGCGAAGACCAAACTCAAGCGACCGCGCGCGGGGCGCACGTTGGCCGCGAGCAATGCATCAACCGCAATCGCGCCGCAATACTCATTGCCGTGGGTGAGGGCGACGATGGCGCAGTGTGGGCCCGGCGCGCCAGAATCGAAAGTCCACACATATTCAATGCCGGTATTGCCATTGGCCCAGCGTGAAATATCCGGCGGTGCGACTTCGATCAGTTCAGTCATGCGCGCGCCGTGGAAATAACGTTACGCAAAAACCGCTCGCAGTGCGCGAGTTGGTCTATCGCAACCCACTCGTTGGGCTGATGCGCTTGGGCAATATGGCCAGGCCCGCAGACGATGGTGGGCACGCCCGCAGCGTGGAAGTGAGACGCTTCGGTGCCAAATGAAACCTTGCCTAAATTGTGATGGCCGACGCAATCAAATATGAGCTTGGCGAAATCGCTATCGGCCTGCGTGCCAAAGCCCGGCAGCTCGGAAGTGCGACGAATATCAATGAAGCAATCTGGGTGGACGGCGAGCATTTCGGGCAACAGTGTTTTAACGAAGGCCTGCACTTCTTCCAGCAGCAGCTCAGGGTCGTTGCCCGGATGAAAGCGAAACTCAAAATTGACATTGCAATCGCGCGGCACGATATTGAGCGCGGTGCCGCCATGCATCACACCCGTATGCACCGTCGTGTAGGGCACGTCATACATCGTATCGAACGGGCCCTCTCTTCGCAGTCGTCGCGCCATATTTTTAAGATAGGTCACGATTTCGGCCGCAATCTCGACAGAATTGACCCCGAGCGGAGTGAGTGAGGAATGCGCTTCCCAGCCGCGCACATGCATGAGGAAACCGTGCTTACCTTTATGCGCAATCACCACTTGCATACCAGTGGGCTCACCAACGATGCAGCCTGCGGGTCTGAACCCAGCGGCGAAGATGTCGTCGATCAAGCGGCGCACGCCAATGCAGCCGACTTCTTCGTCATACGAAAAAGCCAAATGCAGCGGCTGCTTTAACGGCTTGGCGAGCATTTCAGGCACGAGTGAGAGCGCCGTAGCGCCATAGCCCTTCATATCGCAAACGCCGCGTCCAACCAAATGCCCGCCTTGCACTTGCGCAGCAAATGGATCGGTCGCCCACGGTTGCCCGTCAACAGGCACGACATCGGTGTGCCCAGAAAACACAATGCCACCCACTTTCGCTTCGCCATTGGCCGCCGGAATCGTTGCGAACAAATTAGCTTTATTGCGTCCATCGTCGTAGGTACGCCGCAAATCGGTGACCCCAAGTGCGCGCAGACGCGCTTCGGTCCAATCAATCAGTGGCAGATTGGAATCGCGGCTGACGGTGGCAAAGCGCACCCACTTTTGGATGGTTTCTAAAGCAGTGAGCGGCGGGGCGGTGTAGGGAGCATTCATAAGCACATTCGATCATTGGCTTCGCAAAATCGCAGATTACCCGATTTATGGCGCACTAAGGTGTGCTTTTTTCGCAGAACGGTTTGCGCACAGTTTCGCCACCGGTCTGTGGCGAGACAAGTAACGTACACAAATCGTAGCTATTTTTCTTGAGAACGGCCTCAACTTGCGCGCGGTGCTCTGCGCTGAGCGCCGGTGTGCGTGAGAGCACCCAGCCGTATTTGCGGGTTGGGTGGCCCACGATTGCCCACTGGTATTTTTCGTCGAGCCCAATGACCCAATAATCGCCGCCGATCCAAAAAAGCCATTGCCCAAAAATACTCAGAAAAGTCACTTCGAGCTTGGAATTGGTGGCGGTATCGACGACGCGCGCCCGACCTTGGGCTGGCTTTATCTCGCCTGTTTCGGTTTGGCATTGGTTGAGCACTTCGATCATGCCGTCGTCGCCACGCTTGTAAGTCGCAGTCGTATTGCGCACGCATTGGCGCTGAAAATATTGCGGGATTGCGGCGACTTCATACCACTGCCCGGAATATCGCTCAAGATCGACTTTCGCCACTGAAGTCACGGGCGCTGGGCTTTCTTGGGCGTAAATCTGCGCCGCAGGTAAGATGAGTGCAAACACAAGCGTGCAGAGTAATCGTTTCATGATGTTTCCTTAAACATAATGAGGCCATACCTGCGGCGCAGGTTGAGCCCCGAAAAGTGTTTTTTAAGCTTCACCGCTCGCGAGCATCGTGCCCCGGCATTTTTTTGAGCCGCAGCGGCACGCAAACGCAGCCTTGGCTTTTTTAGTCAATTTAAAGCCAAACGTCAGCCCGTAGTCGTAGCTGAGTTCAGCCCCAGCTTTAATATTTTTGCCGGCGTAGATAAATACTTTACCGTTCTCTTCTTCATAGGCTTTAGCGTTGCCATCGCAGGAGTGATTGATCCAGCGCGCGGCATTGCCTTTGCGGCCGGCATCGATCACGCTGCCATCTGAGGTCTCCATGATGAAAGTGTGAAAGGCATCATTGGGGTCTGAAAGATCGTGATCCCGCGCTTCGTCAAAGCTCGTGCGCGTTCCCCGATATTCCAGGATAGCTTCGCCTTTTGTAATATCGCGGGCAGCAAAAACGCCACGGCCGTGAACGGGGGACTGGCGGACGGCGTAGGGCCGTGGAGGAGATTTTGTAGTCATGCATTGATTCTACGAAAATGCGAGATGTGGTGCGCTTCAACGTCGGTAACATTGGTTGTTGGGAGAGATCGGTTTCAGTAGAAATGACGATCATGTAACAAAAACGCTAGAAATGCGAAGTAGATTGGGCGCAAAATACGTTTATACGGAGTGCGCTGCCCCTTACAAGGGCTACAAAAACATTGGGAAGACCATGAAATTTATAAAAATCGCGTTGATATTGATTGTTGTCGCGGCTGTCGCTGCCTTTTTCATCTTTGATGTCGGGCAATATCTCAATCTGGAAGCGATTAAAGCCCAGCAAGCCTCACTCAAAGCGCGCGTTGAGGCTAACCCCTCGCAAGCCGCTGCCATTTTTGGCGCGACCTATATCGCGTTTACTGCGCTTGCCCTACCCGCAGCCGGTGTGCTTTCCCTTCTCGGCGGTGCATTGTTTGGCTTGTGGAAGGGCGCTGCGATCGTTGTAGTCTGCGCAACGATTGGGGCCACGCTGGCGTTTTTGGGCTCACGCTTTCTGCTCCGCGATTGGGTGCAAAAGAAATTTGGCGATAAGCTGAGATCGATCAATGCCGGTGTTGAAAAAGACGGCGCGTTTTATTTGTTTGGTTTGCGACTCGTGCCGGTAATTCCGTTTTTTATGATCAACGTGGCGATGGGGCTCACGCCAATGAAAGTCGGCACCTATTTCTGGGTGAGTTTAGTTGGCATGTTGGCCGGGACACTCGCTTACGTGAATGCCGGTCAAGAGCTTGGCAAGATAACCTCCTTACGCGGTATCCTTTCGCCGGGGCTGATCTTCTCGTTCGTGATCCTTGGGATCTTCCCGATCATTGCCCGTAAGATCATGGATTTTTTGCAGGCGCGCAAAGTCTACGCAAAATGGCCAAAGCCTGCGAAATTTGATCGCAATATTGTTGTCATTGGCGCGGGGTCCGCCGGCTTGGTGACCAGCTATATTGCGGCAGCAGTGAAGGCAAAAGTCACGTTAATCGAGCGCCACAAAATGGGTGGCGATTGCCTCAATACCGGCTGCGTGCCGTCAAAAGCATTGATTCGTTCGGCGAAATTGCTCTCCCATATGTCGCGCAGCAAAGAGTTCGGGATCACCTCAGCAAAAGCAGAGTTTGATTTTGCAGATGTGATGATGCGGGTGCAGCATGTCATCACCGAAATCGAGCCCCACGATAGCATCGAGCGCTACTCCGGTCTCGGCGTAGAGTGCTTGACCGGCTCGGCGAAAATTCTCTCACCGTTTTCTGTTGAAATCACGGCTGCGGATGGCCGCAAACAAACCTTAACGACTAAAAATATCGTTATTGCTGCGGGTGCCCGTCCTTTCGTGCCACCGATTCCAGGAATCGAAAATACGGGCTACGTGACTTCCGATACGATTTGGAATTGGCGTAGTTTGCCAAAGCGCATCGTTGTGCTCGGTGGTGGGCCGATTGGCTCCGAGCTGACCCAATGCTTCGCCCGCTTTGGCGCGCAGGTGACGCAAGTGGAGATGGCGCCGCGCATCATGATTCGCGAAGATGAAGAAATCTCTGCGATGGTCAAAAAGCGCTTTGAGCAAGAAGGCGTGAAAGTACTCACCGGCCATAAGGCTAAGCAATTCATTGCTGACGGCATTGAAAAAGTATTGATTGCTGAATTTAACGGCGCTGACGTGCGTATCCCGTTTGACGGTCTGATCGTCGCCGTGGGGCGTTCCCCAAATGTAACCGGCTATGGTCTCGAGGAGCTCGGCATTGGGGTGACCAAAACCAAAACGGTCGAAACTAACGAATATCTGCAAACCATTTTCCCCAATATTTTTGCGTGCGGTGATGTGGCCGGACCGTATCAATTTACCCATGTTGCAGCCCACCAAGCGTGGTACGCAGCGGTGAATGCCCTATTCGGCACGTTCAAAAAATTCAAGGTAGATTACAGCGTGATTCCATGGGCGACGTTTACCGACCCGGAAGTGGCGCGTGTGGGTTTAAACGAGCAAGATGCTAAGACCCAAGGTGTTGCATATGAAGTCACCACCTACGGCATCGATGATCTTGATCGCGCGATTGCCGATGGCGAGGCGCATGGCGTGGTCAAAGTGCTGACCGTGCCCGGTAAAGACAAAATTTTGGGCGTAACGATTGCGGGAGAGCATGCGGGCGATCTGCTCGCCGAGTATGTGCTTGCGATGAAATATGGCATTGGCCTCAACAAAATTTTGGGCACGATCCATACCTACCCAACCATGGCGGAAGCCAATAAATACGTTGCTGGGAATTGGAAGCGGGCGCACCAGCCGGAAAAATTACTCGCTTGGGTGAAGGAGTTTCACGCGTGGCGTCTGGGCTAATCTGCTTGTCAGCTTGAGGCTACGGTGACTCGTTAACTATTGATGAAATCTGCGCCGCAGGGTTTGCGGTGTACGCTGAAAATGAAAGGACTTTCAATGAAAAAGTATTTCGTAGGATTTGTCTTAACGGTATGTGCGAGTAGCGCTTGGGCGCTTGATCATTCCCACAAAGCATGGGATGGGTTGCTCAAAAAGCATGTCGTAGTGCTTGAAGGCGGTAAAGTGTCGCAAGTGCGTTATGCAGACTTTGTCAAAGATCGTGCGCAGGTGAAAGCGTATACCGATGAGCTCAGCGCAGTTGGCAAAGCCGAATTCGATAAGTATTCAAAAACGGAGCAAATGGCTTTTTTGATCAACGCTTACAACGCGTATACCGTCGAGCTCATTCTGGGAAATTACCCAGTCAAATCAATCAAAGATATCGGCAACGAGCTCTTTGACAATCGCTGGAAACGCAAATTTTTCAATTTACTGGGCAATCCGACTTCGCTTGATATGGTCGAGCATCAAATGCTGCGCGCAAAAGGCCGCTACGATGAGCCGCGCGTGCATTTCGCAGTGAATTGCGCCTCGATTGGCTGCCCGATGCTGCGCGAAGAAGCTTTCGTTCCCGGCAGGTTAGATGCCCAGCTCGAAGAGCAAACCGTGCGCTTTCTGTCTGACCGTTCGCGCAATCGTTTCAACAAAGAAAAGGGCGCGCTTGAAGTGAGCAAGATTTTTGACTGGTTTGGCGACGACTGGAAGAGTGGCTACAAAGGGATCGGTAACGCCGGCGCTGTGAGCTCGCGCGAGCAATATTTCGGGCGTTACGCAAATCTGCTCACCGATGATGAAGCTGGTCGCGCGGCGATTAGGGAAGGTAAAGTTTCCCTTGGATACTTAAATTACGATTGGGCCATTAACGACGCGCGCAACAAGTAGAGCGATGCGATTACGAGTTTTTGATGCACGACGCCTGCAATGCAGGCGTTTGCTTTTCCCATTCCCGCAAAACCTGCGGCGCAGATTAACGTTTATTCAACATTGACTAATCTTGCATCTCAAGAAAAAGTTGCGCTCATACTCTTTCCGCAGGATTGGGAATTGGTGCACTTGCCGTATCTGCGCCGCAGGTATCCAAGTTTCGATTGGCAGTGTGCGGGTTTTGATCTTTTTAAATTTCCACATAACGCACAACTACTGTGGTTTGACCCTGAGAAGTTTGTTGAAAAGTTGATTGCGCAATTTGGCACACGGATCGCGGTGGTTTTAAGTACGCATGAGCAGTTTGGTGCGCTATGTGCCGCGCTTTTAAGCGAGCGACTCAAGCTGCCTGGCACGCCTGTTGATGCCGTGCTGCGCGCCCAACATAAAGCCATCGCGCGTGATCTGCACGCTAAGGCAATGCCCGGTGCGGTGCCGGTATTCCAGGTGTTTACGTTTGGGCAAGATGCTGTTGCCCAAGTTTCGCTGCCGTATCCGTTTTTTGTAAAACCCGTTAAGGCAGCATACTCCGTTTTGGCAAAAAAAATCGATTCACCTGCTGAGTTGCGTGCGCACACGGATTTCCCCGCTTTTGATCAATACATCATTCGTCGCCTAACGCTGCCTTTTAATCACATCGCGCGAAAGCGGCTCAACACCACTATCGATGGCGATTACATGATGGCCGAGACCTTAATGACCGGCGCGCAAGTCAATGTCGATGGGTTTGCATGCCAAGGAGAGATCACGATTTTGGGCACCATTGATGCTGTGATGTATCCGGGCACCCATGCCTTCATGCGCTTCGAGCTGCCTTCGCGCTTATCGCAGGCCGCGATTGAGAAGTGCGAAGCGCTCGCATGCGCAGCATTAAAAGCGCTGGATTTCGCGCATGGAATATTCAATGTTGAGCTCTTTTGGGATGAAGCCACGCAGCGCGCTTCAATAATCGAAGTGAACCCGCGCATGGCCGCCCAATTTGCTGATCTCTATGAAAAAGTGCACGGTATTAATCTTTTTGAGATGCTCACTGAATTGAATTTGGGGCACGCGGTGAAATGGCAACCTTACGCCGGCCAGTATGGTGCGGCGGCGAGCTTCGTCTATCGCGTTTTTGATGAAACGCCGAAATTTCCGCCCTCTGGTGTGCAGCTTGAAAATCTGCGCCGCAGGTATCCCGATGCAATCTTTACCGCTGATTTTAAGTATGGTGCGTCGCGCACGCGTGAACAGCGCTGGCTCGGCTCGCACCGCTACGCACTGCTCAACCTCGGTGGCAAGGATCACGATGATTTAATGGTGCAATTTGCGCGTGCGAACGCTGACTTAAATTTTGACATCGCCCCAACCGGCTTAAAAGGAGTTTTACATGCGTTACGCCGCGCGGTGTAGTGGATTGCTATCGGGTGTTGTCGCCGCCGTTGTCGCCGGTGCTGTGGCTGCAACTGACGTTGCACCATTTGCCGATGACGCGGGCAACATCAATGGGAAGTGGCAGCCGTTTTCGTTTGCAAAAGTGGAAACGCCATCGCGCTACAAAATCATCCTAGATTCCGCCAACGGCGCGGTGCTGCAAGCGACCGCAGAGCGGGGCGCTTCAGCGCTGCGCTTCGCGCTTAATCAGAGTGCAACCGATGCTCCGAGCCTGAAATTTTCGTGGCGGGTCGGGCTGCTACCGACGGGCACAAACGCGCGCGAGAAATCGGGTGACGACTACGCTGCGCGACTTTATGTGACCTTTGCTTACGATCCGCAAAAGGTCTCTGCGCTCACCCGCGTAGAGTATGGTTTGGCGAAATCGCTTCATGGCGCGTATCCGCCGCATTCCGCGCTGAACTATATCGTTGAGCCCAATCTCCCGGAAGGGACGATCATTGCCAATCCGTTTACCTCACGCGTAAAAATGATCGTGGTCGACAACGGCAAGCGCCTTGGTGAATGGCGCAGTTTCGAGCGCAATATCGTCGCTGACTACATCAAGGCTTTTGGAGTGCCGCCACCGACTAACCTTTCCGGCATCGTGGTCATGACCGATGCCGACAATACCGGAACGCGGGCTGAGGCTGCGTATGGCGCGATTTCTCTAACGAAATAGCGGGAGAGATTCGCTTATGCCGCGCTCGTCGTAATCGCTGCACGTGACAAAATCAGCAGATGAGCTATTTTTCCAGCGCGCAAGAGCGCAAAACGACGATCTTGCTGGCACTGTGCCAAGGGTTTTTGTTGACCAATACCGTAATTTTGATGGCGGTAAACGCGCTTACTGGCTACATGCTCGCCGAAAACAAATCGCTCGCAACCTTACCGTCGATGACCTACGTCATCGGCTCAGCGCTCGCTGCAATGCCAGTCTCAGCATGGATGCGCAAGGTTGGCAGGCGCACCGCCTTCATGCAATTTGCCTGCTTCGCAATTTTGGGCGCACTCATCTGCGCGTGGGCGGTGAGCATTCGCAGCTTTGCGCTGCTTTGCCTCGGCACTTTTTTCATCGGCTGGTATACTGCCTCTGGCGCGCTTTATCGCTTTGCCGCTGCTGACGCGGCAACCCCCGAAAACAAAGCGCGCGCCATTTCGTTCGTTTTGATTGGTGGAATTTTGGGCGGGTTGATCGGCCCAGAAAGCTCAAAAATCACAAAAGACTGGTTGCCCGTGACCTTTGCAGGTACCTATCTCTCGCTCACATTTTTTGCGGTTGTTGCCATTGCTATTCTCTCGCGGCTCTCGATACCTGCGGCGCAGATTTCGGCCTCTGACGTCCCGGCACGACCACTTTCTGAAATTATTAAGCAGCCTGCGTATTTCGTTGCGATGCTCTCGTCTGCCCTCGGCTACGGCGTGATGAATCTGCTTATGGTTGCAACGCCTTTGGCAATGGGTTTTTGCGGCCACCCATATAAAGAGGCGGTCTTTGTGTTGGAGTGGCATATCGTGGGGATGTTCTTACCGTCGCTCTTTACCGGCTCGCTCATCAAGCGATTTGGTGTATTCAAAATTATCATTTGCGGCGCATTGCTCAATTTCGTCGCCATCGCGATCAATATTTCTGGAACTGAGGTGGCAACCTTTTGGTTTGGACTTTTCGTGTTGGGCGTCGGCTGGAATTTCATGTACATCGGCGGCACCACGTTGCTTACCGAGAGCTATCGCCCGAGCGAGAAAAATAAAGCGCAAGGGCTCAATGATGCGCTCGTATTTGCCACGATGGCGGTCTCGTCATCTTCGTCTGGCGTGTTGGTCAATACCGCAGGCTGGTTGAAGCTTAATCTGGTGGCGATCCCATTCATTGCGTGTGCACTGCTCGTTGTTATGGCGTTGATGATGCAGCGGGCGCGGTTGCAGAAAGTGAATCTATGAACCACAAAAGATCACTCAAAACGGTGCAAATCTGCGCCGCAGGTATTCTCGGTCTGATGATGAGTTTCGTGTCTTTCGCGCAAGATTTCGAGCGGGAAGCCCGCTGGCGTAGTGAGATTGAGCCCGCAGTTATTGTTGGCGACGTGGTCGATCTGGCAGTGGGCACGCGTAAAGTGTTTTCAATCTTTACCGAAGGTGCTCAAAAAAATGTGGCGGTAGTGTTGGTGCATGGCGTTGGTGTGCACCCTGATTTTGGGTTGATCAGCAAATTGCGCACGCAGATCGCAGAGGCAGGCTATTCCACACTTTCCGTGCAAATGCCCGTGCTCGCAAAAGAAATCACCGATGCCCAGAAGTATGAAGCGACCTTTCCTCATGCCGCGCAACGCCTTGATGCCGCCGCGGTCTGGTTGCGCGCAAAAGGCTTTAGCAAAATTGTGCTTGCGAGCCATAGTATGGGCGCATGGATGGCTAACGTTTATCTTGAAAAAGCGGCCGCGCCCGTGCCTTACGTTGCGTGGGCTTGCATTGGCATTACCGGGCGCATCGGCAGCACGGGAAATTTCAACGGCCCGATTTTGGATCTTTATGGTGAAAACGATCTAAAACCCACGCTTGACGCCGCTTGGCTTCGCAGAATCAAGCTCTGGACGCATGCAGGATCGCAGCGCGTGATCGTGCCCGAGGCCAATCACTATTTCGACAGCAAAGAAGCATCGGCGACAAAAGCCATCGTGAGCTTCATCGCCGAAGTGAGTCGTTAGTGCATGGGATTGATACGCCATCACCGTGGGTGATGCGCTTCGCGCAGCTTGTGCCGCATGGCGCGCGCGTGCTTGATTTTGCCTGCGGTGCAGGGCGACACGCGCGCTTTTTTGCGCAAGCGCGGGAAGCCTACGTCGTTGCCGTAGATCGCGACGCCGACGCGCTGGCTGGATTAGAGGCGGTTAATCGTGTGCACACACGCTGCCTCGATCTTGAAGACGATCATTGGCCATTTGGAGGCGACGAAAAATACGATGCAGTGGTGGTAACGAATTACTTGTGGCGGCCTCGGTTTGATGATCTGCTCAATCTTGTGAAGCCCGATGGCTTGCTGATCTATGAGACCTTCGCAGCAGGCAATGAAGCGTTTGGCAAACCGTCTCGGCCTGATTTTCTATTGCAGCCAAACGAGTTACTTGCGCGCCTGCGCGATCGGCTGCAAATTGTGGCCTCTGAGCAAGGGCAGGTTTCTGCGCCAAAGTCTGCGGTAGTGCAACGGATCGCCGCAGTCGGCCCAGCTCGGCAGTGGCCGACTCTTCTTACTTAATGAGTTCTATAAAAATGATTTCAAAAATGCGCCAAGAAGCGCTTTCTGCCCCACATTTAGTGGCCAATCAATTGCAGACAAACGATGCTCTCTTGCGCACGCTCGCACAAGCACTGCGCGACAATCAACCCAGCGCGATTGCAACCATCGCGCGCGGCAGCTCCGATCATGCCGCGAGCTACTTCGCTTACCTGACGATGCTACGCACCGGGCGCTGGGTGGCTTCGCTTCCGATGTCGTTGGTTACGATGGAAAACGCACCGATGCAGGCCAAAAATCTGCTTACCGTCGCATTCTCGCAATCGGGCCGCAGCCCCGACCTGATTACCCCAACGCAATCGCTGCGCGCTGGCGGCGCAACGACGGTCGCGATTGTTAACGATCTCGATTCGCCGCTCGCAAATGCCGCGCAGGTGCCCATCGGCATTCATGCAGGGGCAGAAATGAGCGTTGCCGCGACTAAAAGCTTTATTGGTCAACTCACCGCATCGGCGCATTTTGTCGCGCGCTGGACTGACGATAACGCTTTGCTTGATGCACTGCGCGCCTTGCCGTCGCAATTAGAAATCGCGGCGCAAATGGATTGGAGTGCCGCGGTGGCAACGCTCGCAGATGCCAAGGCGCTTTACGTGGTGGGGCGCGGCCTCGGGCTTTCGACTGCGATGGAGGCCGCGCTAAAGATGAAAGAGACCTGCGGCTTGCAAGCCGAGGCGGTTTCGGGCGCTGAGATTAAGCATGGGCCGATGGCGCTAGTAGATACTGGTTACCCGATTTTGATTTTCGCGCCGCGTGGCCCAACGCAAGCGGGTTTGGTGGCACTTGCGAAAGAGATGCGCGCGCGGGGCGCGTCGGTGCTGCTCGTTGCGCCCGATGCCAGCGCACTCGATGTCGCCCACCTTTCGATGCAATCTACCGACTCGCCGTTGCTCGATCCGGTGAGCATGATTCAGAGTTTTTACCCGATGGTAGATGCGCTCGCGCGGGCGCGTGGTTTTGATCCTGATGCGCCAAAATCACTCTCAAAAGTGACGTTGACACACTAACCGATTAACCGATTCCGCACTGAGAAACTATGGCGTGAGCTTGATTTTTGCCTCGGCAACCAGCTTACGCCAGCCAAAATAATCGCCTGCAATCATCGTGCGCAGGCGGTCTGGGCCTCCGGGCGTAATCTCAACGCCCTCGGCATCCATGCGCGCACGGAAATCCGGTTGCAGCAGCAATTTCTGCACTTCTAAATTTAGCTTGGCGGTCACGTCAACCGGAGTGCCCTGCGGCGCAACGATGCCCCAGTAGTTCATCGCCACCACATCTGGAAAGCCTGCCTCTTTCGCGCTCGGCACATCGGGCAGCAACGGGTTGCGCGCGGGGCCGAGCATCGCGAGCGGCTTCACCTTGCCATTTTTGATGTGCTGCAACACGGCGGGGATGGTGCCGGTCATGGCATGAATTTGGCCACTGATGAGATCGAGGGTCGCCGGTGCGATGCCTTTGTAGGGCACATGAATCAAATCGGTCCCAGAACGTGATTTGAAGCTTTCCAACGCAAGATGATTTACGCCACCCGCGCCAGCAGAGCCATAGGCGAGTGCGCCCGGCTTTGATTGGGCGTAAGCAGCAAACTCTCTAAGCGAATTGACCGGCAGATTTGCATTTACCACCCAGACCAACGGCCCAGTTGCAATGAGCGCGATGGGATCAAATTGCTTTACCGGGTCGTAGCGCGCGCCGGTGTCAGATGCGGCCACGGTGGTAAACGGCGAGGCCACAAATAGTAGGGTATAGCCGTCAGGCTCGGCTTTTGCGACGTATTCCGCGCCAATTGCGCCAGCAGCGCCGGTTTTATTTTCCACCACGATCGGCTGCCCGAGCGTTTCAGCAAGTTTTTGCGCTACCAAGCGCGCCACCGTGTCGGTGCCCGCGCCAGGCGCAAACGGCACTACCAGGCGAATCGGCTTGCTGGGGAAAGTCTGAGCCGCGGTGATACCTGCGGCGCAGATTGAGGCCAAAACGAGGGCAGTACGAGCCAATAAATTCATGCGAGCGCTTATCAAAAATGAATGAAGGAGGGTTACGTTATTCTCTAAAGTTGCCAAATTCCAGTGGCATCTCGGTGATATCTTTCTTTATCAGCGCTATCGCCCCTTGCAGATCATCGCGCTTACCGCCCGTCACCCGCACTTCATCGGCCTGAATCGATGCTTGCACTTTAATTTTGCTTTCTTTCAAGGCTTTGACGATTTTTTTACCCAGCTCTTGGCTAATGCCTTCCTTGAGCTTAATCTGTTGCTTGACTTTGTTACCGCTGACTTTCTCGCTCTCTTGCGTATCGAGGATGCGGGTATCAACGCCGCGCTTAGAGCACTTCGCGATTAATATATCGGTGACTTGTGACAACTTAAAGTCGTCATCGGCAAAAAGCGTCAGCGTTTTGTCTTTCTCGCTAAATTCGATGCGGGAGTCTGAGCCTTTGAAATCAAAGCGCGTGCCCAATTCTTTATTGGATTGATCAAGCGCGTTGTGAATTTCGACCCAATTGAGTTCGGAGGTAATGTCAAAACTTGGCATAAGATTTATTTCACTTTCGTAGCGGTGTATTCTTCTTCGATGCGATCTCGGTAAAAACTCTGCGGTGACGATGCGCGCATGAAATCATCTGCGGTTTGCCGAGAAACACCGCCAAATTGCAAGACGCTACCGGTAGAAAACTCAATTTCCAAAATGCGCTTATCCGGGTCGTAGCCAGCGGATTTGAATTGCGAAGAATGAATTGGTTTGCGTTCCATGCGGGCTCACGTTCATTGTTGCCGTTGTCACAGGGCAAATACCTGCGCCGCAATTTTGCCTCTTTTTATGCGCGAGCAGGGTTAAGTCATGGTTTCGTGGGCAAATATCGGCTTGAATCGCCCAAATCTGCGCCGCAGGTATTGATGATTACGCCTGCCGCTAAACTAGCGCCATATGAGCAAAATACACCTTTCCCTGCCGATTGGCGAAAAAGTAGGCATCGCGTTTTCTGGCGGCCTCGATACCTCCGCTGCTTTGGCCTGGATGCGCAAAAAAGGCGCAATTCCGTACGCCTACACCGCCAATTTAGGCCAGCCTGACGAGTCAGACTACGACGATATTCCCAAAAAAGCAATGGGCTATGGCGCAGAAAAAGCGCGTTTGATTGATTGCCGCGAAGCGTTGGTGCATGAAGGCTTGGTGGCTTTGCAGTGCGGCGCGTTTCACATTACCACCGCAGGAAAAACCTATTTCAACACCACGCCGCTCGGCCGCGCGGTGACGGGCACGATGTTAGTCAAAGCCATGCAAGAAGATGGCGTGAACGTGTGGGGTGATGGCTCGACCTACAAAGGCAACGACATCGAGCGCTTTTATCGCTACGGCCTGATGGCGAATCCGTCGCTCAAAATTTATAAACCGTGGCTGGATAAGACCTTCGTCGCCGAATTTGGCGGCCGCAAAGAGATGAGCGAATACTTAATCGCCAATGGCTTCGCTTACAAGATGAGTGTAGAAAAAGCCTACTCCACCGATAGCAATTTGTGGGGCGCGACCCACGAAGCGAAAGATTTAGAGTTTTTGAAAAACGGGCTTCGCATTGTGAACCCGATCATGGGCGTGAAGCATTGGGACGCGAGCGTCGCGATTGCGCCAGAGGAAGTGAGCGTGCGGTTTGAAGAAGGCATGCCGGTTGCGATTAACGGCAAAACCTTTTCCTCCGCCGTCGATCTCGCGCTCGAAGCCAACCGCATCGGCGGGCGACACGGCTTAGGCGTATCCGACCAAATCGAAAACCGTATCATCGAGGCCAAAAGCCGCGGCATCTACGAAGGCCCTGGCATGGCGCTGCTTTTCATCGCCTACGAGCGCCTCATCTCCGGCATCCACAACGAAGGCACGATTGACAACTACCGCACGCTAGGCCGTCGCCTAGGCCGCCTGCTCTACGAAGGCCGTTGGTTCGACCCGCAAAGCTTAATGCTGCGCGACACGTTGCAAAAATGGGTGGGCAGGGCGGTCACGGGCGAGGTGACGATTGAGCTACGGCGTGGGGATGATTACTCGATTTTAGATACTTCGGGGCCGCATTTGACTTATCACCCCGAGCGGCTTTCGATGGAGCGGGTGGAGGATGAAGCGTTTTCTCCACTGGATCGAATTGGGCAGTTGCATATGCGGAATCTGGATATTGCGGATTCGCGGGAGAAGTTGTCTGTTTATGCGAAGGCGGGGGTGTTGTCGAATAAGGGTGGGGTGGCGGGGTTGTTGGGGGAATCTTGAGCAACCTGAGCAGCGACGATAGTCTGAAAATGTTTGGGTATGCGATCAAGTACATTAGGCTCTCGAAAAACTACCTGAATGATCTTTCAAAGAGTGGTTTTTCGCAAACTCGTATATCCAACAGTATCCTAGTCGATTTTCGGACCGCACATGAGGTCGATATGCCGATTTTCTTTTGTTTGATACACGGAATCGAGCTGTTACTCAAGTCTATCTTGCTGGGGCGCGACGATGCTGTTCCGATCAATCACGGTTGCGAAGGAATGATTAAACATCTAGATTCAAAAGACGATGCCTTTTGGTTAAAAATCAAGTCGCCAATTGAAGAAATTCGAGACGTACTGAAATCGATTAAAGGCCCCTTGGGAGCCAAGAATTTTCCAAAAATTGAAAATACAAAACCATGGAGCGACGGAGATTTCGATTCGTGGTACGTCTCCGCTCGATATCCAGTTCTTACATCCGGTCAGGCAAAAAAACTCACTGATGGATTGCAAAACTCGGATAGTTTTGTAACGATGTTTTTGGATGATGAAGATTGGGAACCCTTGAATGTCGCGGTCAACAAATTGTGGGATGCCTCTGCGAAGGCGTGGAACTCGCGCTAGCAAGCGTAGCAAGCGTAGGGTGCGCACCGCTCTTGTGCGCACCGCAGACGCGAAGCGGCTGGATGCCACTTGGCGTGACTGACTACTTGTCGCCTCTGGCGACCGGTGCGCAAAAAAGCGTTGCACACCCTACAAATTGTGCGCTATCTGATTCAGCACGCGTAGCCTGGAGGAGCGCGGTAGGGTGGGGTTCACCCCACCTAAACACCCGAACGCGCAACGCACGTCTCGATTTTCACGAACCCACACCTACGAACGACTAAAACTTAAATCGGTGGGGTGAACCCCACCCTACGATTGGTTAAACAAAAGCAATTTCCACGCGCTCTTTGCCATCATCCATCCACACGCTACCGTCTTGAATCGTGCATTGCAGCGTGGTGGCGCTGCGATCAGCCATGGCAGCTAGGGCTTTTGAGATGTCGTAGCTAATGAGTTTTACGATCAAATTTTCGTTCCGCGCGAGAGCTTTTTCATTGGCGTTCCACCACATATCGGCCCCGCGCCCGCCATAGCCGTAGACGATGACTTTTTGCGCGCGGCCACAGGCGCGGCGGATGATGCGCTCATCGGGCAGGCCCACATCGATCCATAACTTAATTTGCCCCGTTAGGTCTTTATCCCAAAGCGTAGGTTCGTCGTCGGTGGAAATGCCGCGGCCAAATTCGAGCGTTTCGCTGGCGTGCAAGGCGAAGGCGAGTAGGCGAACCATCATGCGCTCATTCGTCTCCGAAGGGTGGCGGGCGACGGTGAGCGCGTGATCGGCGTAGTAGTGCCGATCTAAATCGGCGATGTTGAGGGCGAATTTGAATATTTTTGCGTTGAGGGCCATACACACATTTTGACCTATGCCCGAACACGCAAATACCTGCGGCGCAGATTGCGGTTGTGGGGAGCATCCGCGAGGGCATCGTGATTTTTTAACCGTTGCGCATACGCTAGAAACCAGCGCTGCCGGTGCGCTGCGTTGCGCGTTAACATCGCGCAATGAGCACACAACCCATCACGTTATCGATCGAACACGCGCGCAGCGTGCAGCTCCATTCACTCGGGCTGCTCACGCCGCCCGCGCGCCTCGCACGTAAAGCCGATGTGTTGAAGGCCATTCGCGCGATGCACGTCTTGCAGATCGACACCATTAGCGTGGTCGCGCGCAGCCCGTATTTTGTGTTGTGGAGTCGGCTTGGGCACTACGATCCTGGCTGGTTGGAAGCGCTCTTGACTGAAGGCGCGCTTTTTGAGTATTGGGCGCACGCAGCCTGCTTTTTGCCCATTGAAGACTACCCGCTCTATCGATTCAATATGCGTAACCTCGCGCAAACGGGCTCAGCGCGCACGGCAGAGCGGCTGCGCACCGAGCGCAAAGCGCTGCAAGAAATGATTGCGCACGTGCGCGAACAAGGCCCCGTACGCACGCTTGATTTTGAGCGACCTGAAGGCGAGCGCGGCAATGGCTGGTGGGATTGGAAGCCGCAGAAGCGCCATCTTGAAACGCTCTTTACTGCCGGTGAAATTATGGTTGCGCGCCGCGAGCAATTTCACCGCGTTTACGATTTACGGGAGCGGGTCTTGCCCGCCCATTTGCACGGCGATGGGCAAGCGCATACCCGCGAGCACGTCGAACGTGCGTGGACGCTGAAAGCCGTGGGCGCGATGGGGGTTGCGACCGGGCGCTGGCTCGGAGATTACTTTCGCCACGCCGGGCGAGTGCCAACGCCGCATCCAGATGCTTTAGTGGCCAGCGGTGAGTTGATTAGGGTCAATATCGAAGGTATTGCTGCGCCTGCATACGCGCTTGCCGCCGAGCGCGCGCGCTTGCGCAAAGCGGCCAAAGGGGAATTGATTGCGACGCAGACGACTCTGCTCTCGCCGTTTGACCCGCTGGTGTGGGATCGCGAGCGGGCGCTTGCGATGTTTGATTTTGATTACCGCATCGAGTGCTATACGCCGGAAGCGAAGCGCAAATACGGCTATTTCACTTTGCCGATCTTGCATCGCGGCGAAATCATCGGGCGGGTTGACGCAAAAGCTCACCGGCGCGACGGTATTTTTGAGATTCGCAATTGCGTTTTGGAGCCACGCGTTAAAGTAAGCGAAACGCTCACGCAGGAAGTCGCGCAGGCCTTCGTGCGCTGCGCCCAATGGCACGCAACACCAAAAATCATCGTTACCGCGACGGTGCCGCGCGGTTTTGCGCTTGGGCTGCGCAAGGCCATTCGCAGTCTCAAAATAATCGAAGAAAACGGCTAAATCTGCGCCGCAGGTATTGTCGCTGGAAGGGGTATTTGAAAGCGCTTGGCGAGCTGCGCGATTGCGTCCCACGTCGGCAGCGTAAGCGCAACGCCGTGGTCTTTCGATTGCGCGATTTGCGCAGCAGCTTGATCACCAGGCAAGCGCACGGGGCGGGCGGGATCAATCGGCGGGTTACGGCGGCAGGCATCGCCAAAAAACGAAGTTTGCTCGGCAAAGGCGTCGTCCCCAGCAAAAAAATCAGGGCTCAACACTTGCAAGAAAACGTTGCCGCCCCAGCGCGTGGGCGCATCTTTGCGTCCGTGGCCGGCCAATCCTTGCGAGAGCGCCTCGATCATCAGTGCTTGGCTGAAGCCTTTATGCCCATATTCCTGCCCGCCGACGAGCTGCAGCGATCCACGCGGCGACGTCTGCTCAAGCACGCGCGGATCGGTGGTCGGCACGCCCTCGGCATCGAGTAGCCAAGCGTGCTCAAAGTGCGCATCTGCGGCCACTTTCTGGCGGGTCATTGAGGTCGTTGTGATCGATGCACAGCTATCGATCAGCACCGGATTGGGCAGACTAGGGTAGCCGAACGCAAATGGATTGGGCGTGAAAAGTGCCGCTTTGCCGCCATACGGAGCGACCCGCTTTCCAGACGGATCTGAATTTGCAATGGTGGCCACAAATCCACGATCGGCAGCTTGCTTGGCGAGCGCAGCGAGGCAGCCGATGTGATGGGCTTGGCGGATTACGATGGTGACTACGCCATGCTGGGCAATGCGGGCGAGTGCAGTTTCAATCGCAAGATTGACCAGCCATTGTCCGGGCAAATATTGACCATCCCAGAGCGCGGTGGCGCCGGTATCTTTCAATACCTGCGGCGCAGATTTAACCTGCATCCCGCCGCTATCGATTTCCGATACATAAATCGGGAGCATCGCCAGCCCGTGGGTGCTGCGGCCCATTTGATCGGTGAGCACCAAGAGCCGCGCAGTCGTGCCCGCCTGCTCGTTGCTCATGCCGGCCGCGCGCAAAATCGCATCAGCGAAAGTGGTGAGCGCCTCCGCAGCGATGCGCGGTGCGCTTTGCAATTACTTCGTACCCTCGATATTAGCGCCCGCGCGCTTGATGACTTCTTCCCAGCGGGTTTTCTCTTTGCTCAAAAACTCAGAAATTTCGTCCCCCGTTGATGGAATCACTTCCAGCCCCGCCTCGGTGAATCGAGCCTTGATTTCGGGCAACTGCATCACCCGCAAAAGCTCGGCGTTAAGTTTGGTCACGGCGGCTTTTGGCAGGGTCGCAGCGACGGTTACGCCCTGATAAGTGCCCGATTCAAAATTAGCGACCCCTTGCTCGGCAATCGTGGCAGTGCTCGGCAGTGCCGTGATGCGGGTGCGCTTTGACACGCCCAACGCTTTAAGCTTGCCACCCGAGACATGCGGCATCGTCGCCAGCATGCCATTGAGCACTAAATCGGTATTGCCCGCGATGGTATCGGCCATCGCTTGCGCGCCGCCTTTGTAGGGCACATGCTGCCACTTCATGCCAGTCGCCAAAGCGATCTCGACCACGCCTAAATGATTGGGCGATCCCGATCCTGCAGAAGCAACATTGATCGGCTTGGTTTGCGAGAGCGCAACGAGATCTTTAAGATTGGATGCGGCAACATTTGGATGCGCCGCGAGCAAATGGGGCGAGTAGCCCAGCATGGCAACGCCTTGCAAATCGGTGAGCTTATAGGCGAGATCTTTAACCAAGATTGCACTGATGGCAAGCGAGCCCAAGTCAGAAAGCAAAATCGTATGCTGATCAGTCGCGACTGCGACATACGCCGCGCCGACATTGCCAGCGTTGCCCGCACGATTCTCGACGACCACAGGCACTTTTAAGCTATCGGATAGTGGCTTAGCGATCAATCGCGCGATGAAATCAGAAGAGCCGCCCGGAGCAAACGGCACCACGATTTTGAGGGCTTGCGTAGGCCATACCGTTTGCGCGAGCGCGCTTGAGTTTGCTAACGTAATTGATGCAACGCAAAGGGCAGACGCGATTGCGCGCAGCGTAAAACGACGATTCATTGAGAGCTCCTCGGACAGGTTGAAGTTTCTTCGCGCATGCTACGACGCGATGCGTTGCCCGTCAAACGCGATGGTCTGAGATTGCCCATTTACCCCCGGAATCTGCGCCGCAGGTCTCTACCAAAGCTGGCCTTCGTGCGAACATCGCCCGGTGCTTAGCGAGATAAGATATTTTAGTGCGAAAACCGGGGCGATTTACAAGGATGTAACCAAAGACCTGATTTTTTCGGATTTCAAAACATGGCGTAAATTTTTGGGGAGGCGAGGTCATGAACTTTAGGCATTTAGCGGCGATCGCGAGCGGCGCATTTTTGAGCGCAACAAGCGCGCACGCTGCGGAGCGGCTCAATCTGACCCATGAGGGAGTAGCCGTGCTCGGCTACGACCCAGTGGCTTATTTTGTTTCAGATCAGGCGGTGAAAGGTTCATCGAAGATCACCGCTGAATTTGCTGGCGCGACTTACCATTTCTCAAGCGGTGAAAATCTAGCGATTTTTTTAGCGAATCCCGTGCGCTATCTTCCGCAATATGGAGGCTTCTGTGCGTATGGCGTAGCGCTCGGTGCAACGCCGCAGATTGATCCGAAAGTGCATCAGATGATCGACGGTAAGCTTTACTTGGGAAGCACGGCTTCGGTGATGAGCCAGTGGCGCAAAGACGCGCCGCGCGTTATCAAGGCTGCAGACAAAAGCTGGAAAATTCTCGCCGCCCGGTAGCGGCGGCGCATTTTTGATGCGGTGTTTCGGTTTTTAAGTGCAGCGGCAGGGCGCTGCACTTAAACACCCGCGCATCTTTTTTTACTTAGTCTTGCCTTTAGCGTTTGCCAGCGTCGATGGCGCAACCATACCGCCCGCGACTGGCGCTTTCACCAGCGATTTGTCTTGCTTAGGCTTTTTGGCCTCTTTGTTGGTGCGCATTTGCCCTTTTGCCACGATCTTGCTCCTTTAAAAAATAGTCAAAGCGCGGAGGGTTGCGATGTGATCGACCTCAAACGCGCGGTAGTGAGAGTGTTTCACATTTGGTCGGGCTGTGAAAGCAGCTTGCTGCGCTCGCCGGGTGCGGCGCGGTCGTTGCTTTTGTGATGGCGTTTCGCATGAGTGCTTGCGCTACCGCGCGCCGGGCATAACTGCCGCCGCAACTGAACGCAAATTTGGGCAAGCCGCCAAGGAGATTGACCGCGTGCCAGAGGCGAAATCTGCGCAAAAAGCGCTCAATGCCCCATGCGCAAAGGCCGCAATCATGGGCATCTTTCAGTAAGCACCAGCGCCACCATGGTGCGGCGTTGATCGCTTCGCGCATGTGGTTTTTGCCCCCAAAAAAGTCTTCCAAGCGTTGCGCCTTCACTTGCGATATCAATGCTTCGGAAACGGCGGTTGCGGCATTTTCAGCCCGGCTATGGAAGGGCCAGAGCGATGCGCCGATGATAAGCCAGCCGGTATTGCCCGCGTCGTCGCAGCCAGGAAGCGCGGTGACGCCGGCGATATTGACTGCGGCTTGCAGTCGAACACTCATCACAACAAACCCCGCTTCGGTCGTACATAACCCGGGCGTACTGGCACGCACTGTAATGGTTTTCAGCGTATCCGCATGCGCGAGCGGCAACTTTGCCGGGGAGATCGCTTGCGCATAGATGGGTTTCAAAACGAGCGCAAACGCTTCGGCATGATCGAGCGCGCGCGTTTGCGATGATTGAAAAAGGCGTGAAAATTTCATGTAAGCCCCAAGGTGCGATTGAGTGTTGGGGCCATAAAAACATCAAAAACGCGCGCCCCGCTACAAGCAAAGACGCCGTTTCAGCGCAATACACCTCATCTAGGGCGCAAAAAAGAGGCAAATCTGCGCCGCAGGTATTTCTGCAGACGCACGCCCGGCCGAAATATAGGGTTGCGCCGTGCACGGAATCCACGCAAACCAACCATACTTCCGGTTTTTTGCGCTAGCGGCGGATCGCGCTTTGGCGCGCGTTGCGGGTTTTATGCAGCGCGCAGCGAGTTTAGGCAGCGGGGAGATTGACTGCGCGCCCATCGCGGGCGCTTTCAGCGAGGGCTTCGAGCATGCGTGCGATATCGATTGATTCCTGCGGCGTCGCGCCCGGCCACTGCGACCAACCACCGCGCACGAGATCGGCAAAGGCTTCGGTTTGTGCGCGAAAGCCTGAAGTAGGCGCATAGTGGCGCACTTCCACCGATTGGCCGGCAGCCGCGCCATGGGTGAGGGTGATCGATGGCGTCTCGTCTTGGGTTTCGTTGCTAAAGGTTGTCTCGATCAAGCCCGCTTCGCCGGTGATAATGGCACGGCGGTGGCGGGCTGTGCCAAAGCTGCAGGCGATTTGGGCTTGAAACCCGCTCGCGAATTCAAACATGCCGATCGTTGCGCTATCAACCCCCGAAGCGGTCATCCGCGCAAACGCCTGCACCCGCGTCGGCCGCGCGCCTGCAACCATGCGCACGAGACTCACGGGGTAGCTGCCACCATCCATCAGCGCGCCGCCCGCGAGCTGACGCTGCCAGCGCACGTCGTTAGGCCCGCGGGTGAGCGTAAAGCCAAACGCGGCGTACATCGTTTGCAGCGCCCCAATTTGGCCATCGCGAATCATTTTTTGCAAAGCGATGATTTGCGGCTGCGCGCGATACGGGTAGGCTTCCGCTAAATAGACGCCATTTGCCTTGGCGGCATCAAACATCGCCAGCGCTTGCGCGCCAGAAGCTGCGAGCGGTTTTTCGCAAAGAATATGCTTGCCCGCTTGCGCTGCGCTAATCGTCCATTGCGCGTGCAGGGCATTGGGCAGCGGGTTGTAAATCGCCTCGATTGTGGGGTCAGCGAGCATTTCTTCGTAGGTTGCGTGCGCTTCGAGCACTCCAGTTTCGTTAGCAAAGGCGCGGGCTTTTTCAATGGATCGGCTCGCGATGGCGACCACCTGCACTTTCGCGCTACCGCGTATCGCTGCGATAAATTGGCGAGCAATATTTGCTGCGCCGAGCACGCCGATGCGAAGTGGAGCAGGGTGATTTTGTGATGGCATAGTGCTTTCTCTGGAGATACCTGCGGCGCAGTTTGAGGCTCAAAAAGAGCCAAATCTGCGCCGCAGGTATGAAGGCTAAATTACCATTTACCCACGTTGGGCATCGACAGCCACGGCTCAGCCGGCGCCAAGGCCTCGCCTGCTTGCAGTAGCTCGATCGAAATTTCATCTGGCGAGCGCACAAAGGCCATGCGCCCATCACGCGGCGGACGGTTGATAGTCACGCCATGCGCCAGCAAGCGCTCGCAGGTTGCGTAAATATTGTCCACGGCATAGGCGACATGCCCAAAGTTACGGCCACCGGTGTATTGCTCGGGATCGTAGTTGTAGGTCAACTCGATCTGCGATTCCGTATTCCCGGGTGCGGCCAAAAATAATAAGGTGAATTTGCCAGCGGGATAGTCGTTTTGACGGATCAGATCTAAGCCCAGCGCATCGCGGTAAAACTTCAACGAGGCCTCGATGTTAGTGATGCGTACCATCGTATGTAGATATTTCATTGCTCGATTCACTTCACATTAAATTATTGCGTTTGATTGTTGCAGATTAGCCGAAGCCTGCGGCCCAGATTGAGCACGTAAACTAGCCACTATGACTGCTTTGACTACACCCACCGCGCCCCCCGCACCCACCGCACCCACCATCCGCACCCGCTTCGCGCCGAGCCCCACCGGCACGCTCCATTTGGGCAACGTGCGCACAGCGCTTTTTGCC
>JANPBT010000063.1:0-20149 GCA_031430575.1 Betaproteobacteria bacterium
GTTGGCGGTGGTGGCTTTTAACGCGGCTTGGGCGGTGGCAAGCTTTTTGTAGTTCGCCGGAGTGCGCTGCTGGGCGAAGGCTTGGGCGGCGCGATTGACACTTTGCGATAACTGGCGCGCGCGGGTGGTGGCAAGATTTTCTCCAGCGCTGGAAGGCGATAACTTTTGATTCCAATCATATTCAATGATCTTAGCGTTGCCAGTACCCTTAGAACCCGAAATCGAAAAACCGCCCATGAGATTTTTATCCCTTAAATTAACGAAAGTCTTGCCGCTTGAATTGAGTTTGGAGAAATTCTTTTTTACAGCCGCTTACAAAAACGGATGAAAATATTCCCGCCCTTTACACATCCAACACCAGAGCACCTAATCTAAGCTCGATAGATTCACACTCTTGCGCTTTCCAAGCATCAATGCAGTAATCGTGCCAGCGGCTAAATCTCAGAATCACACTGCGGCGCGAAAGTGCGGTAGCGCGCTATTAAAAGTGGGAGATGACGATCAATCCGCGAGCGAAAATGTGCACGTCTGTTGCTCGCGAATTGAATAAAACGCCTCCTAAGGCAATCCAGCGTTGCTGTATCTTTGCTTTACTTTTTTGGGCGCAAGTAGATCGAGACCCGCTGCACTGCTTGTGCATGAAATTCAGCTGGAATCATTTTTTTCAACAAATACCTGCGGCGCAGATTTAGCACTTTTTGAACACGTTTGTGAATCTAGCGAATAAAAACTCAGGAATCTGCGCCGCAGGTATGAAATGGGGCGAGAGCTTATACTGTACGTATGCTCATCACCTACCCCAACAGCCCTTTTAAACTCCATCAGCCTTTCGCACCGGCGGGAGATCAGCCGCAGGCGATTGAAAAATTGCTTGAAGGCTTGAACGATGGCTTGAGCATGCAGACGTTGCTCGGCGTGACTGGCTCGGGCAAGACCTTTACGATGGCGAACGTGATCGCGCGCACCGGCCGACCAGCAATAGTGATGGCACCCAACAAAACCTTAGCCGCGCAGCTTTATTCCGAGTTTCGCGAGTTTTTTCCTGAAAATGCGGTGGAGTATTTCGTGAGCTACTACGACTACTTTCAGCCCGAAGCCTACGTGCCGTCGAAAGATCTATTCATTGAAAAGGATAGCTCGATCAATGAGCATATTGAGCAGATGCGGCTGTCAGCGACTAAGAGCATCATTGAGCGGCGGGATACGATTATTGTCGCCACTGTCTCTGCGATTTACGGCATCGGTGATCCAGTCGATTACCACTCGATGATTTTGCATTTGCGTGAGGGCGAAAAAATAGAGCAGCGCATGATGATCCGGCGCCTGACTGAGATGCAATATAGCCGCAACGAGTTGGAATTTAAGCGCGGCCTCTTTCGCGTGCGCGGTGATGTGATTGATATTTTCCCTGCTGAAAACGCAGAGACGGCAGTGCGGGTGACGCTCTTTGATGATGTAGTGGAATCGATCGCGCTCTTTGATCCGCTCACTGGCCATGTGATGCAAAAGCTGAAGCGATTTACGGTATTTCCGAGCTCGCATTATGTAAGCCCGCGCGATAACGTTTTGCGCTGTATTGAGCTGGTCAAAGATGAGTTGATTGTGCAGCGCGATCATTTTCTCAATACCAGCAAATTGCTCGAAGCCCAGCGCATCGAGCAGCGCACCCGCTTTGATATTGAAATGATGGTGGAAATTGGTTTTTGCAAAGGTATTGAAAACTATTCGCGCCATCTTGCGGGGCGCGCTGCAGGCGAGCCTCCCCCGACACTGATTGATTATTTGCCACGCGATTCCTTATTATTTCTCGATGAATCGCATGTGCTCATCGGTCAGCTTGGCGGCATGTATCACGGGGATCGTGCACGCAAAGAAAATCTGGTGAACTACGGTTTTCGTTTGCCATCGGCGCTGGATAATCGCCCACTGCAATTTGAAGAGTTTGAGAAATTGATGCCGCAAACGATCTTCGTATCCGCCACGCCTGCGGCGTACGAAAAGCGCGTAACCGGGCAAGTGGTGGAGCAAGTCGTGCGGCCTACGGGCTTGGTTGATCCTATTTTGATCGTTCGCCCAGCGCGCACGCAGGTGGACGATTTGCGCGTGGAGCTTGCTGCGCGCATCGCATTAAAAGAGCGGGTGTTGGTCACGACATTGACCAAGCGCATGTCAGAAGATCTCACCGAATATCTTAACGATCATGGCATTAAAACCCGATATCTACATTCTGATATTGATACCGTCGAGCGGGTTGAAATTATCCGAGATTTGCGCTTGGGAGAATTTGATGTGTTGGTGGGTATCAATCTTTTGCGCGAAGGGTTGGATATTCCCGAAGTCTCGCTCGTGGCCATTATGGACGCCGATAAAGAGGGTTTTTTGCGCTCTGAGCGCTCGCTGATTCAGACCATCGGCCGCGCCGCGCGACATATTAATGGCACGGCAATTTTGTACGCCGACAAAATTACCGATTCCATGAAGCTTGCGATGGGAGAGACAGAGCGCAGGCGCAACAAACAGCTCGACCACAATATCGCAAACAATATCGTGCCTAAAGGGGTCGCAAAGCGCATTAAAGATCTCATCGATGGCATCTATGACCCTGACCAGGGCAAAGAGGATCTGAAAAAAGCCGTGGCCAGCGCTAAACAAAGCGGCATGAGCGAAAAAGATCAAGAGAAGCGGCTCAAGATGCTCGAAAAAGAAATGTTTGATGCCGCACGTAATCTGGAATTTGAAAAGGCAGCTAAGTTGCGCGATGAGTTGCGACTTGTAAAGGAAAGACTGCTACGGTCGTGATACGCTCGGGCTCACGCGCAGTAGGGATGCGCTTTTATTTTTAACCCCGAAAGAAAAATCATGGCCACAAAAGCAGATTTCAGTGCAGACGAATGGAAAACCGTAATTGGCGCGATGCCGATGACTGGGCTCGCAGTTGCGTGCGCCAGCCCGAACGGCCCGCTCGGCATCATGAAGGAAATGATGTCCATCGGCATGGCCATGGCGGATGTGTTGAAAGCAGGCTCGAGCAACGCGCTCATCAACGCCGTGATCGAAGACGTGAAGGCGCGCGGCACTAAGCCAGAAGCACCGGCTGGTGTTTCCAGCCCAGAGCAGGCGGTCGCGGCGGCGATAGCGCAGATCAAAACCGTTGGCGTGCTTGTTGACCAAAAGTGCGGCGTGGACGAGGGCAAAGAGTTCAAGACGTGGTTGGTCTCAATTGCGAATCGCGTGGCCGAAGCTTCATCAGAAGGTGGCTTTTTTGGCATCGGCGGCGTGCGGGTGTCTGACGCTGAGAAAGCGGCAGTCGCTTCAATTGCTGCTGCGCTTGGGCTTGCCGCTTAAAAACTGAAAGCGCATCAATCTGCGTCGCAAAATCCTGCGGCGCAGATTTAGGCCTTTATAGATTGTCTGCGTCATCTAAACTAGCGGCATGGAGTTCGCTGCTTATTTAAAAACATTTCTGGGTCTCTTGGCCATCGTCGATCCGTTCATCGCCGTGCCGATGTTCCTCGCGCTGACGCCGCATGCGAGTGGGAACGATCGTAAACGGATCGCGCGTATCGCTGCGGCGACAGTCTTTTCGGTGTTGTTAGCCGCGCTTTTCATTGGTGAGCCATTGCTTTCATTTTTTGGCATTTCGCTCCCTGCGTTTAAAGTCGCAGGCGCTGCGATTTTGTTCATGGGAGCCATCTCAAGCTTTAATGCTACGCCCGGTCGCGTCCGGCAAACCCCAGAAGAAGAAGCCGAGGCGCATGATAAGCACGCGATTGGCGTCGTGCCCATTGGCATTCCGCTGCTCGCAGGCCCCGGTGCAATCTCAATGGTGATTGTGTACGCGACGGGTCATTCAACGACTAAGCTTTCTGATCTTGCTCATT
The DNA here is from genome assembly GCA_031430575.1 of Betaproteobacteria bacterium. Classification (GTDB taxonomy): domain Bacteria; phylum Pseudomonadota; class Gammaproteobacteria; order Burkholderiales; family Casimicrobiaceae; genus JANMDS01. Next base: position 3,882 of record JANPBT010000063.1, read on the forward strand.
ACTCCGGCATGGTCGGCGTGATTGCGTTGGTTGCCATCATTACTTGGCTTTGCCTGCGCGCGGCGCAGAAGGTGGCGAAGCGATTAGGGGTCACGGGCATGAATGTCGCAACCCGGGTTGGTGGGTTGATTACGGCTGCGCTCGCGGTTGAAATTTTCGCTTCGGGTTTGCTCGGGCTTTTTCCAGGATTAAAAACATGAAGCCCGTCAGCATTCTCATGGTCTGTATGGGTAATATTTGTCGCTCGCCCTCGGCGCATGCCGTCTTCGCGCGCAAGGTCTACGATGCCGGGCTTTCCATGCGCATCCGCATCGATTCAGCGGGCACCTTCGCTGGGCATAAAGGGGAGCCGCCAGATAAGCGCGCGCGGGCGCGCGGCGCGCAACGTGGCTACGATTTAGAGCCATTGCGCTCGCGCCCATTGCGCACCGCCGATTTCGCCCAAAGCACTTACATCATCGTGATGGACGAGATGAATTTGCGCGAAGTCAATAAGCGTGCGCTCGAAGCTGGCTTCGCCGGCACAGTGGCGAAGTTGCTTGATTTTTCACCCTACCCAGCGCAGCATGGTGACGATGTGCCCGATCCCTACTACGGGCCGCAAAGTGGCTTTGATGTGGTGTTTGATCTGATCGAGCCGGCTTGCGATGGGCTTTTGCAACACATCATTGCGCATGATTTTGCGCGCGCGCGCGGCAGTTAAATTCAACCGCATCTAAGCCCAAAAATGCCCAAATCTGCGCCGCAGGTAGAGGGCTTTTTTTCATGAAATCAGCGAGCTTTATTTTTATCTTTACAGTCGTTCTGCTCGACGTGCTCGCACTCGGCATTGTGATCCCGGTCTTGCCGTTACTGATCACTCAATTCGTAGGCGGCGATTTGTCTAAAGCTTCGTATTGGGTCGGAATCTTTTCGACGCTCTGGGCGCTTGGGCAATTTGCGTTTTCGCCCTTGATCGGTGCGCTTTCAGATCGATTTGGCCGTCGTCCTGTGGTGCTGCTTTCGTGCTTCGCGCTCGCGGCAGACTACGCACTGATGGCGCTAGCGCCCACGCTCACTTGGCTGCTCATCGGGCGCGTATTGTCCGGGCTCTGCTCGGCAAATGCGGTCGCGGCTACGGCCTATATTGCAGACGTGACCCCCGCCGAAGAGCGGGCGGCAAAATTTGGCATGCTCGGGGCAGCTTGGGGCTTAGGCTTTGTGCTGGGCCCAGCGTTTGGCGGCTGGCTCGGCGGCTTTGATTTGCGCTTGCCTTTCTGGGTGGCTGGTGGCGTTACGCTTGGCAACGCGCTCTATGGCTTTTTTGTGTTGCCTGAATCACTACCAAAAGCAATGCGCGCACCGTTTGAATGGCGTAAGGCAAATCCCATTTCGGCGCTTCAACTCATCGCGCAAGTGCCAGGCATTTTGTCGCTCGCTAGCGTTAATTTTCTCTACAACATCGCGCACTATGTGTTCCCCACCGTTTTCGCGCTTTACACCAGCTACCGCTACGGTTGGTCGCCACAAGTCTTAGGCTTTACGCTCGCGGCCGTGGGCGTGCTGACCATGATCGTGCAGGGTGGATTGGTGCAGCCGATTGTTCGCGCCATTGGTGAACGCAAAGCCATGTGGCTCGGCCTCGGCGCGGGCGGCGTTGGGTTCGTTGCGGCGGGTCTCGCACCGAGTGAAATGTGGTTTTGGGCGGCTCTGCCTGCGATGTCGCTCATGGGCATTTTCAGCCCCGCTGTGCAGCAAAGTATGACCCGCAAAATGCCACCAGAAGCGCAAGGGCGATTGCAAGGATTTAATGCCTGCATCGTCGGCGTCGCTGGGTTGATTGGGCCGACACTCTTCACCGCGCCGTTCTCGGCCGCCATTGTCGGCAACCCAAATGCGCCATGGGCCGGCATCTCGTTTTTGATTGCAGCGGGGTTGATGTTTGGCGGGATTTTGCTGACGCTGCATGAGCCAGATTAGCGCGAGCCCAGCGGCGCGAAATGCGCGCTGACCAACTCTTCCGTCACCGCAGCATCCTCGCTTGGCGACCATTGCGGCGATTTATCTTTATCAATCAAGACGGCGCGTACACCCTCTAAAAAATCGCTACGCCGCAGAAATTGCTTAGCCAAAATTAGATCCATCGCTAGAACTTCTGCAATCCCCATTTTCAAACTGCGCCGCAGGTATTCATAAGCGACGCGCGCGGTAGTGGGCGAGCCATGATCCAAATTTTTGGATGCGTTTGCAAGCCACGGATCGACTTGGGCGGCGGCGCGTAGTTCATCGCGGATCTGCACAATGCTCGCTGAATGCATGATGGCGTGCAGCTGGGGCATGCGTTGCCAGAGGGCTGCGCTGGCGACCTGCGGCGCAGACGTGTGTTGAAAGCGGTTCAGCGTAGTCGTGGTCAAACGCTGGTTATGCGCACGGCTATCGACCCAGGAAACATGCTGCAATTCACTGAGGAATGCAGAAAACTGCGCCGCAGGTATGATCGCATCGGCCAAGCCGACGAGCACCGCATCGTGTTCGTTGATGATCTGCCCGGTGAGCGCCATAAACCATCCGGCTCGGCAGGGAAGCCGATTTAAGAAAAATCCACCGCCGACATCGGGAAATAATCCAATATGAATTTCCGGCATCGCCAGACGCGCGCCCGCGCCGACGATCCGATGTGAGCCAGCGGCGAGCAATCCAAGCCCGCCCCCCATCGTGATGCCTTGCGCCAGCACGATGAATGGTTTCCCGAACTGATGAATAAGTAGATCTAGCTGATACTCAATCGTAAAAAACGAGTCACCGTAATTGAAGCAATCGGCGCCGCCCTGTTTCACTTTGCGCACAACTTCCGCCACATCGCCCCCCGCGCAAAATGCCTTCTCGCCCTCTGCGGTGAGCACCACTGCCGCGATTGATTCGTCAGCTTGCCAAGCACGAAGTTGCGTCAGCATCAATTCGCACATTTCAAGCGTCAGGGCATTCAACGCTTTTGGGCGATTGAGCGTAGCGATGCCAAACTGCGTGTTGTTAGATGCGGGCAAAGTCGAGAAGAGTACTGGGGAATCGGTAGCCATTTTGATCAGAGTAGATGCGACGATTTGAATCTGGAAAATAGTGGGGTTACGCGCCTCCGGCGTAAGTATCACGAATTTCTTGTTTGCTTTTAAGCAGCGCTGCACTTTCAGTTTGTGAGGTTTCAAAATGCGCTAAAGAAATCCTCCAGATGTAACCCTGAGCACGGGAAATCATGACTATTGTCGTTCCATCTTGCCGCGGTGACCGCAGTTGCCAGAGGTCGTATGTGCGAGTAAAATAGACTCTAAATGAATAGGTTTAAGGTAAATCTCGATATGCGCAAATTAACTTTAGTTCTTTTCTTAAGTTTATTTTCCGTTGCGTCCTGGGGGTGTAGGCTTTGCTCTTTTGGCGAATGTAGTTCCGGGGAGCATGGTTCTTTGAGCTGCCGCTCTGTGTGCTACGCGAGCGTGGAGCCCTATGATTGGGTATGCAACTGCGTCGGGAGCGGCGGCCTTTGCACGATGGTGTACCCCGAATGGATGGGCGTGGTAGGAAGCCGACCACCTGTAGAAGCCACCTCAAAAGTTACAGCTGATCTATCGAAATACGCAAATAGCGTCGTCGTAAAAGCGACTGGCAAAAATGATGCAATGCGTGAAGTTATTCGAAATGCACTTGTGAAATCACATTCTGACGCCGTAAGTGACGCCCTTTCAAACGCACTTCAGGAACTTGAAGCGAATGGCGAGCTTCCACGCGTTATCCAATTCGCAAAGCGCACTCGCGACAGGACTGCTGCAAGCGGTTGGAAAGTCCATAGCGTTGAGACCTTTGCGATAAAAGCGCAGGATCGACAATTACGGGAATCCCCGATTTTTGAGATTGAGCATCTCGACTCGGGAACGTTGGGGAATGCGAACGACATCGTAAAGTTGGGCATTGTCAAAGACACCTACCGGTTTTCTTTTAAAGACGAACAACTTCACATCCTACCGAGGGCGCTCGCAAGATAAGTTAGTACATCCTTGATTGGGCGGTATTTTTGATTCGAACGAAACTCAATACCATCCATATTTTCAAGATTCGTAAGAACCACAATTGGGTATGGATCGTTTCAAAATCTAGCAGGCAGTAGTGATTTACCGCTGCGTTTCTTAGCAATCCCCCTGCCCAGCCGCCAACAATTCTTTTGCGTGTGCTCGCGTCGCGGCTGTAGTTTCCCGCCCTGCGATCATGCGCGCTAACTCTTCAACCCGCTCTTTTTCGCTTAACGCATCAATGCGCACGCCGCGTGCTTTTTTGTCTTCTAGTTTGCGCACCGCGAGATGAGAATTGGCGTACGCGGCGACTTGGGCTTGATGGGTGACGGCGAACACTTGCCTGGCTTTTTTACCCGATTTTGCAGCGGCGGCAAGGCTGCGCAAATGTGCGCCGACAATGGCGGCGACGCCCCCGCCGATGCCGACGTCTACCTCATCAAAAATGAGTGTGGAAATCGCGTCTGCTTGCGCCAGGGCGACCATGATGGCAAGCGAAAGTCGGGCAAGCTCACCGCCAGACGCTGCCTTTTCGATGGGCTGCGCGGTTAGGGTGGGGTGGCTGGCAAAGCGATAGCTGACGTCTTCGGCGCCGGTGCTGCTGGGCTCGGCGAGTGGGAGCAATTGCGATTCAAAACGGGCGCTACCGAGCGCGAGGTTAGCGATCATCGCATTCACCGCTTTATCGAGCTTTTTGGCGCCAGCGGTGCGCAGTCGCGTAAGCTCGTCGCAGGCGGCGGCGAGGGCTTGTTTACCCTGCGCGACTTTACGTTCGAGCGCGACTAAATCCACCGCTTCGGCGAGCTCGGCCAAGCGGGTTTGCGTTTGCGTAAGTAAGCCTTCGAGCTGCTCGACGGGCACGCGAAAGCGGCGCGCGGTTTGGTGCAGCGCGGTCATGCGCGATTCCACTTCGCGTGCGCGATCAGGATCGAGATCAAATTTCTCGACGTAGCTGCGCAGCCCGTGTGCAGCTTCGTCCAAACTGATCGCCGCGCTTTCGAGCAAATCAGCGTGTTCTTTCAGCGCGGCGTCGTAGCGCTCGGCCGTGCGCAATTTACTGATGACAGCAGCGAGTGATTCAGTGAGCGCATCCTCTTGGTCGGCTACTGCATTCACCGCCGCGCTCGCCGCATCCATTAGCGTTTGGGCATTGGCTAACTTGGTTTGCTCCACGCCAAGCTGCGCCCATTCAGTGGCGTTTGGCGCGAGCGCAATAAGCACTTTTGCCCGCTCGTCTAAATCGTCGCGCTCGCGAGCGAGCACATCTGCTTCTTGGGTGGCGCGCTCGTAGGCACGGCGGGCGCTTTGGTGGGCTTGCCAAGCGTGCGCGACGGTTTCCCGCGCCGTCCCTGCGGCGCAGAATTGATCGAGCCACTCGCGTTGCACAGCGGGCTTGGTCAGCGATTGGTGCTCGTGTTGCGCGTGTACGTCAACCAAAGTCTCGCCGAGTGCGCGCAGCTCAGCAATCGCGGCGGGGCGGCCGTTGATGAAGGCGCGGCTGCGGCCTTCGGCTTCGATGACGCGGCGCAAGAGTACGCGGCCTGAGCCATCATCGCTGGCTGATTCAGCCAATACTTTTGCGGTGGTGCTTTTTGCGTCGAACGCAAACTCTGCGGTGATCTCGGCGCGCGCTGCGCCTGCGCGCACTTGCGCAATGTCTGCTTTTGCGCCGCACGTTAACCCCAGCGCATCGAGTACGATCGATTTGCCCGCGCCGGTTTCGCCAGTGAGCGCGGTGAAGCCCGCTTCAAACTCTAAATCGAGGCGTTCGATCAAAACAAAATCGCGGATGGAAAGGGCGCAGAGCATCGCTTTATTTTAGGATATGGCTGAGCTGCGCTGTATTGCGTTATGATTTGCGCTCTTCATTAAATTGACTTGAAAGTATCTAAAATGAAACCACGCCTTACTGTTGGTCTGCTCTTTTTATGCGCGGCGATGTCCGCCCCCGTTTTCGCCGCAACGCCTGCGCAGGAGATGCGCGCGCAGTGCGCTACCGATGCCGGAAGCCGCGCTGGCGAAGAGCGTAAAACTTTCGTGCGCGATTGCGTGAAGGCTAAAAGAGCTGCCAACAAAAAACCAGCGTCTGACAAGCAATTGGCAGTGCGCGCAAAAATGAAATTGTGCAGCGCAGACTTCAAAGCCTCTGGCAAAGCAAAAGAAGCGCGCCGCGAGTTCATGAGCGGTTGCTTGAAAGGGTAAGTTCGGGCGCAGCAACGCGTTTTGACAAATACCTGCGGCGCAGATTGGGGCGTTTTTTAGCGAAAAAGCGCTCAAAATGCTCAAAACTGCGCCGCAGGTATGAAGAGTTTCTAGCCGTTTTTTACAGCCGAATATCCGCAATAAGCCTAAATTTGGAAAATGCTTCGACCCGACCGTATTTGTAAAGTGAACCACGGGCATCTTCAAATGTGAAATCGTATTGTCGTGGACGGTGGATTAAATCATTTGCAGCAAGCCGCAGATTAACGCTTGGGCTCAGCTTCCAATTTACGTACATATCGAGCACTTGGCTTGCATAGCGTCGATTAAGCAAAAATGGATTGAGTTGATAGAGCGCACCGCCTTGGTAGTTAAAGCTCATACCGGCAGAAAGTGCGCCGGCTTGATCAAAGCGATGGTCAAGCCCGAAAGTAATCGCGTACGGTACTTGGCTATCGAGCCGATTGTAAGGCCCTGAGATCGCGTCAACCTGCGAGCGATTGAGAGCAAGACTGAGCCTCAAATCGGTATTGCTTAGTCCAGCGTTTAATTTGCGCAAATTTAGATCGGTATCGAGGCTGTAGGTGAACACCGCAGCGCGCCCACCGTTAAATGGCGTTTGCAAATACTCGGCATTTACAAATTCAATTTTTTTGAGAATAACATCGTCGATCCGACGGTAGCCTATGCTCGCGCGCAGATTGCCAAATGCGCTTAACGAACGCTCGTAGCTCACGTCCATGCCCAGCGCGAGCTCTGGGCGAAGCTGGGGATTGCCTTGAAAAACCGGTGCCGTTGCATTGTTATCGGCGTTCGTCCAACGTCTTGGGATGAGCTCGCTTGCGGTGGGCGCTTTAAAAGTGCGGTTGAGCGCGATGCGCAGCTGCTCTTTTGCACCGCCGTCAAATTTATAAGCGCTTTGCAAAATGGGGCTCAGCACTGAAAAGGAATTACGCACCGGGGTCAGCGTTTCCCCGGAAGTTGCCGTGCGAATGGCTTCTGCCCGAAGGCCGGCATAGAGCGACCAGTGCGAGGCGATATCCCACTCATCTTGGGCGAAGAGCCCAGCTCGGCTTACCGTCGAGGCAAAGATGTCATCGCGATTAATCGCGGGGTAGCCGATAGGCGCTGTATCGCGCTGGATGCGCGTTTCGCTGCGCTTTGCGAAATCGAGATCAAAACCAATCGTCGCATTGTGATCTTTTGCGATCTGCGTGCGGTATTTGCTCGCAGCGTTGATGCCGGAATCGGTTGCGTTTCCTGTGGTGCGGCTATCGAGTACTGTTTCGTTGGCGTCATTAAACGCATTCCACACCGTTTTTTGAGTACGGCGCGAGACATTGAAGCCTACGCGGGAATCGATCGTTGCGGTTTCGTTAAGTTTGCGACTCCAGCTCAGCCGATTTCTCGTATCCAGCGCATCAATCTCGCCGTCGATATGATCGTTTGGGTAGAGTTGCGCGGCGCCAAAGGAGGTCTGGCGCGCGTTGGCCACAATGAAGTTGCGACGGGTTAGCGTGATCATCGCGTCTGCCGAGATGGAATCGGCGGCATTGAGCTTGCCGCTTAAGCGGGGCGCTAGGGTGAGCGTGGCAGCGTTAATATCTTCGTTGGCATCGAGCGTTGCGATTCGCGTGATCGTCTGCGCGGCATTGCGGTCAACGAGGTCGTTGTGATATTGGTTAATCGCGGGCGCGTAAGCGACCGAAGCGTTGAGACCAAAATCAAACGCGCCGAGCTTTGCGCCATACTGACCATCAATCGCGCCGTAAAGGCGATAGGGCTGCCCACTTAGCGTTACTTTCATGCTGCGCTGCGCACTGGCCGAAGGCGCGCGGGTGATGATATTGATCGTGCCCGCGATACCCTGCGCGCTCTGATCGACCGTGCCCACAGGCACGATCTCGATGGCCTCGATGGTCACCGGCGAGATCGAATCAATCGAAAAACCCGGAGCTGTTGGCGCGCCATTGATGAGGAATTGCACATACCCGCTGCCGATTCCGCGCATGCGCACTTCCGAGTCCTTACCTGGGAAATCAACTACGCTTACCCCCGGGATGCGGCGCAAAGTTTCGGTTAACGACCGCGCGCCAAATTTTGCGATTTCTTCTTTCGTGACCATTGATTTTGAGGTCATCGCGGCGCGCGCTTCTTCGTTTGCAGTCGCTGCGTGCACTTCAATTTTGTCGATTTGCTGGGAGGCGCTAGGTGGGGGCGGGGGCGCAGCCGCAGGTGAGCCTGGGGCAGCGGGGAGCTGCGCCATTGCGCTTGATGCACTTAGCAGGATTAAGCCGAGCAGATTAGTCGTCGGCAGGGCAGCGCGGCGCTGATTGAGCATATTTGGGATTCAAGATGTTTTTCTCATTTATATTTTTTCGCGTTTTTCGCGTTTTTTATGTATGACCTGCGCCCCTATTGCGCGGAGCAAATGGAGACAAGACTAGTGTAATCAGAAATATGCTGCGAACTCAATGCCGGTGACATGCGCACTGCGTGAATCTGCGCCGCAGGTATGTCGACTAATTTGTTTCGCCGTGAAATTTATCGGCGGTCTCGCCCCACGCCAGTTTTTGGCGCAGCATTGCATAGTAGTCGTAGTCGGCTGGGTGTAGTAAGCGCGCCTTAAGCGGGCTCAGCGCTACCCGCAGCTCATCACCTTCGCTCATTGCGAAATGAGATTGGCCATCGCAGTGCAGGCCAGCGTCGTGGCCACGAATCATTTGCACGACGATTTCGCAGGCATCGGGCAAGACAACCGCGCGATTGGTGAGCGCATGCGGGGCGACGGGCACCATGAGCATTGCGCTTACCGCAGGGTGAACGATGGGGCCATTGGCCGAAAGCGCATAGGCCGTCGAGCCGGTAGGCGTTGAGATGATGAGGCCATCGGCGCGCAATGTGTAGGCAGGCTTCCCGTCGATGACCACTTGCATTTCAATCATATTGCCCGCGCTACCGCGCGAGAGAACGACATCGTTCATCGCCAGCATTTGCTCTTCTAAATCGCGTGCGCTCGTGCGCTGCGCATCGCGCTTGAGCGAGGCAGCGAGCAGGCAGCGCTGCTCTTCACGATACTCCCCGGCGATCATCGAAGGGATTGTTTTCTCGATGAGTTTTGAGGAAATATCGGTGAGAAACCCGAGCCGCCCTTGATTAACGCCCACGAACGGGATATTGGCCTGCGCCGCGCGGCGGGCGACTGAAATCATCGTGCCGTCGCCGCCAATGGCGATGATCGCGTCAGCGCCGTCAAAGAGTTGCGCGGCAGGGATCGCGAGGCTCGGCTGCTCCGCAATAAGCCCGGTTTCCGTCATCAAGGTGTCATCGACGCGCACCTGCGCACCTGCGCCCACGATAGCGGCGATAAGCCGCGCCAGTGGTGCGCGCAATGCGGGGGTGTCTGGACGGCCAACGACGGCAAGCGTGCGCAGTGGTTTCATGGAAAGTGAGTATAAGGGTGACCTCGGAAATTTTGATTTCGGAATGCCCACCTACCTGCGGCGCAGATTATCGGCCAAAATGGCGTTTGCTCGGTTACCTATTGAATCGCTCGCCCCATGTCTGCCATCACCTGCATTGAAGATTTGCGCCTGCTTGCTAAAGCCCGCGTACCGCGCATGTTTTATGACTACGCCGATTCCGGTAGCTGGACGGAGAGCACGTATCGCGGCAACGAAACTGATTTGCAGAAAATAAAGTTTCGCCAGCGCGTGGCGGTCAATATGGAAGGGCGCTCGACCAAAACCCAGATGATCGGCCAAGACGTTGCCATGCCCGTGGCCATTGCGCCAACGGGCTTGACCGGCATGCAGCATGCCGACGGCGAAATTTTGGGTGCGCGCGCCGCGAAGGCATTTGGTATTCCGTTTACGCTCTCGACGATGAGCATCTGCTCCATGGAAGACGTCGCCAAAGGCACGGATCGGCATCCGTTTTGGTTTCAGGTGTATGTGTTGCGTGATCGCGAATTCATGCGCAATCTGATTGAGCGGGCAAAGGCGGCGAATTGCTCCGCGCTGGTGGTCACGCTTGATTTGCAAATTTTGGGTCAGCGTCACAAAGACATTAAAAATGGTCTCACTGCGCCGCCAAAATTAACGATTCCCAATATCATGAACATGATGACCAAGCCGCGTTGGTGCATGGGCATGCTTGGCACGCCGCGTCGTGGCTTCGGCAATATTGTTGGCCACGTCAAAGGCGTGGACGATATGAGCTCGCTTTCCGCGTGGACCGCGCAGCAATTTGACCCGACGTTAAGCTGGCAAGATGTCGAGTGGATCAAAAATCTTTGGGGCGGCAAGCTCATTTTGAAGGGTATTCAAGACCCAGAAGATGCGCGCTTGGCGGTGGAGTCAGGCGCCGATGCCTTGATCGTATCCAACCACGGCGGGCGGCAGCTTGATGGCGCGGAGACGTCTATTCGCGCGCTAGCGCAGATCGTCGCCGACGTGGGCAACAAAATTGAAGTGCATATGGACGGCGGTATTCGCAGCGGGCAAGATGTGCTGCGCGCGACCGCCATGGGGGCAAAGGGCACATATATCGGGCGGGCGTGGCTCTACGCGCTCGGGGCAATGGGCGGACCAGGCGTGACCAAAGCGCTCGAAGTAATTCACAAGGAGCTCGATCTTTCGATGGCGTTTTGTGGCAAGCGCAATATCAACGATGTTGATGCGTCGATTTTGCTTCCCGGGACGTTTCCGACCGCAATATAAAAATACCTGCGGCGCAGATTTGCGTGTTTTTGGCAAAAAAATCACTGAAAATGCGGCCAATCTGCGCCGCAGGTATGGCTAGCGGGCTTTACGGGTCCGCAATCGTTTCGCGTTTGAGACTGCTTTTGCATGTACTGGCGTTAGCCCGGCGGCCATCACGCTCGCCCCAGTGTTGGACAATTCGTGAATCATCGATACCGCAGGCGCGGTTTTGCCAAAAGCCGCAGAAATCGTAGCTCCGGGCAATCGTTTTGCAAACTGCATTTGCGATCGGATTGAAGTGGACCACATGGCGGTCCACGACTCAAAAAAAGCCTGCACTTTTTCATGGCCCATTTGGGCAAATTCGCGCTGATCTGCGGCGCTGGGCATCATTCCCGCGGCGCCCATTTGCGCCATACGTTGCGCCACGACTTGCGGCGCAGCGATGGAAAGTTCAAGGGATTTTGTCGCGATTTGCGCGGTGATCGTGCGGTACTTTTGGGTCATTGCATTATTGTGCGTGACTTTTCACGCCAGAACGAACGCAAACTGATCTTTCCGACAGAAGGAAAGCCGAGTCGATGCCTTGCGTGCGCGCACTGACGCACGCTTGAAATCTAAGGCATTTTGAAGGGTGCGTGACGAAATTGTGTCAATAAAAACGTAACCTATTGAAAAACAAAGACATTTTGTAATCAGAAGTGAAAATGCTCAACGATGACGTTAGTCGGGCGTATTGATATGGATACGTCCTGTTACGGCGAAATGAGCTTTTTTCGTAAACATTGATTAAAAATATCTATAATGGATACTATCTCGACGAATCTTTGCGCTCAACGTTTTTCTGCACATCAACCCAGATAATTGAATCTCGCTACATCCCTTGCTGATTCTCACGCGACGCCACTGATGGCGTCCGGCACGTCCGCCAACGAAAGTTTCGATGCGACAGGCGCGGTCGCGCGGGCGAGAAATTTCCTGCGACTGGGCGAGAGCGCAAAAGCGCAGATCTTACTCACGCAAGCCCGTGGCTCGGCGCGGGCGCACGGCGACACTGCGGCGGAGTGTTTAGCAATCGCAGTCAGCGCAACGCTATCGATGCGCGCGGGCGATTACGAATCAGCCGCTGCGCTCGGTGAAGAGGCGCTTTTAATGGCCGGACCATTTACCAACCCGAGCGCGTCATGCGAAGCGTGCCTCACGCTGTGCATGGTGTATTCCGAGATCGGGCTGGTTGAAGATGCCATTCGGATGGCAGAAGACGCACGTACCTTCGCGCAGTTGGCGAACGACCAATCCCTCTTGTCGTGGGCGTACACCAGGATCGGCGATGCCTTATTGCTGAAACAGATTTTGTTTGGTGTGCCTACGCTAAGCCGCTGCATACGCAACTATGGTGTCGCCCGGCGGATCGCCCGCAAAATTGGCGAGAGTGAGCCGCTCATCGCCGCGCTCAACAATTTAATGCGCGCAGTCGTTGAAACGCCGAAAGCGGGCCATGATTTGGTGCCCGCGGTAACGCGACGCGCGCTGCGATTGGCGCTTCGCGCTGGAGAGCTCGCCATGGCGGAATTGCAGCGCTCAGGCCACGAGATGGCGCGACGGGTTGTAGAGCCCAATTACGGCGCAATATTGTGCAAAAACGGGCGCTTCGAGCAGGGTCGGCAGACGCTCAATTCAGTTTTGCAATGGCGCAAGGATGCGCACGGGGTTGCCGATAACTACACCTTATTGCGCCTGGGGATGGCAGAGATTGCGGTAGGGCGTGTCTCAGAAGGTGTTGCCCACTTGAAGGAGGCTTTGGCTATTGGTAGCGTCACTACTGATTGGCCGGCCGTGGTGATGATCCGCCAAAAGCTCAGTGTGATCGCAAAAGCCCGGGGAGATTTAAACGAAACGCTGAATCAATTTGAGCTGCTTGAGTATGATCGGCGACGGCAGTTTCTGGCGCAAGAAAAGATGCGGCTCGCGATTGATTCCCGATTGCGCCATCTGCGCGAAGCGCTTTGGACCGCGGCGCAAGCGCGTGTTGATGCAGAAACAGATGCGCTAACCAGTGTCTTAAACCGCCGCGGTTTCACGGTCAGCCTCGCCACTGCGATTGCGCTGGCGCAAGCCCAGGATCGACCCTACGCGATTGCGATGATCGATATTGATTTCTTTAAAAACATCAATGATCGGTATGGCCATCTCGTTGGCGATCGGGTGCTCAAGAGGGTCGCACTCGCACTCAAAGAGAATTGCCGAGACAAAGATTTACTCGGGCGCTATGGTGGCGATGAATTCGTACTCGGTGTGGCGGGCGCGAGTAAAGAAGCGTTTTCCGCACGCTGTGAGGATCTGCGCGTTGCCGTCGAGCAGATCGATTTTGAGACCTTGGGCTTAAGCGCCCGGGTTTCAATCAGCATCGGTATCAGCGATACGTCGGAAGCAAGCGAGATGACCTCACTTTTAGCCGTTGCCGATCAACGGCTCTATGATGCCAAACGTGGCGGGCGCAATCGCGTCGAGCGGTAGGTGCAGCGTGATGCAATCGTTCAAATCGTCAGGCCAATCGCGCCGCAAAACGCTGCCTCGTCTGGCGGGTTGTGATTTCCCCCAACGTGCTTACCGCAAACTAAAGCGCAGCTAGTCGCCAGAGCGAAGTAACTTCTGCAGCGCGCGCCGCATAAAGCGGATCGTTTGCGTCAGCCGCTTTCGGGTGTGTTGCGCGCGTGCCCTCACACGACACGACGCGTAAACCTGCATCGGTAATGGCCTGCACCAGCATCTCGCGGGTGCGCAGCCCAAGGTGCTCCGCGAAATCAGACAAGATAAGCCAACCTTCGCCATTGGGATTGAGATGGGCAGCCAAGCCGCTTATAAAGCTCTTCAGCATGTGATTATTTTCATCGTAAATCGTGCGCTCGATTGGCGCGCTGGGCGTGGCGGGTAGCCATGGCGGATTGCACACGATGAGATCGGCCTGGCCTTCGGGGAACATATCGGCAGCGATGACGAAGACTTTTTTCGTCAAATCGAGCCGCACAATATTTTCTTTTGCGCAGGCAATCGCCCGAGCGTCGCAATCGGTGGCGATCACCCGCGAAACGCCACGCCGAGCGAGGATCGCAGCGAGCACACCCGTGCCGGTACCAATGTCAAACGCAACCAACGGCGCGCGCGTTGATCCTGGCAACCGCGCGCCCGCGACGAGCGCGATGTACTCACCGCGCACTGGCGAAAACACGCCGTAAGCGGGGTAAATGCGGTTGTTAGGCGCAGGCCCGAGCGCGGGCACTTCGATCCCTTTTTGCTGCCATTCGTAAGCGCTGCTCACACCCAACAATTCGCGCAGGGATACCGCAATATCTCGCTTGCCTGGGTCTGCAGCGCCCCAAGCGTGGGTGCACGCAGCCCGAACATCTGGCGCGCGCGGATGTGAGATCGCGTAGTCGCCGCTGAGGCGCACGATCAGTGCGCTTAAGATGCCCGCGCGCCTGCGCTGCAACGCGCGATGGGCATTAAAGGCGTTGAATGCCGAATCGGTCGTCGGTGCTTTTTTAGCAGAACGCGGCTTATCGGCGCGTCGCGTCATCGCTTGCAGGAGCTGGCGCGCATTGTGAAAACCCCCCTGCCAAAGCAAGGCAGTGCCGTTGCTCGCCAGCCGATACGCGACATCCGCTGGCATCGTGTCGTCGATCACGGTCACGCGGGTTGGCGGTGGCGTGCCACGCTCGCAATGCCATTGCGCTTGCTGAGATTGCCCAGCATGAGTCCATTGCAGCGTGGGCGTTTTAGCGCGTTCGGTAGGCATCAGGTTTGCGCTTATTGGATTGGGTATCGCTTTATACCTGCGGCGCAGATTTGGCCTGAAAAACGCCCCATTCTGCGCCGCAGGTATGCCCCGTTTTTTTTCTCGAAACCAGCGACGACACATTGCGCAGGCTATCATGCGCCAATGGATGATCGGGCACGCCTTTTACTCAAGCTCATCGTGGAGCGTTACATTTCGGATGGCGAGCCGATTGGTTCGCGCACGCTATCGAAGTCGTCGGGCTTAGAGCTTTCACCCGCGTCGATCCGCAATGTCATGGCTGATCTCGAAGAGCAGGGCTTTATCGCCAGCCCCCACACCTCCGCGGGGCGGGTACCAACGGCGCGTGGTTACCGCATGTTCGTTGATAGTTTGATCGTTACCCAACCCATGGAGTTGCTGGCCATTGCGCAGGTAAAAGAAGAGTTTCGCGCCGCGATGCAGCCGCAGCAAACGGTCAACGCCGCCGCCAAAATGCTCTCAGAGCTTTCGGCGTTTGCGGGCGTGGTCGCCACACCCAAGCGTGAAGCGGTGTTCCGGCAACTAGAGTTTGTGCGCTTGGCCGATAAGCGGATTCTGCTCATTATTGTCACGCCCGATGGTGATGTTCAAAACCGGGTGCTCATTACCGAGCGCGTGTATTCGTCGTCGCAATTAGTTGAAGCGGCCAATTTTTTGAATTCTCATTACGCGGGGCGCACCATGACTGAGATCCGCGCGCGTTTGGGCGACGAAATGCGACAACTGCGCGAAGACGTGACCGCGCTCATGGCCGCAGCGGTCGAGGCGGGTGGCGAAGCGCTGCATGCTTCGGGCAGCGAATCGGTCGTGCTCTCGGGGGAGCGTAAATTATTTACCACCCACGATTTGACCGGCAACATGAGTACCGTGCGCCGCTTATTTGATTTGTTTGAGCAAAAAAGCCAAATCGCCCACTTGCTCGATATTGCGCAACATTCGGAAGGTGTGCAGATTTTTATTGGTGGTGAATCTGGCGTATCGGCGTTAGATGAGCTTTCTATCGTCACCGCGCCGTATACCGTCAATGGTCATGTTGTCGGCACGCTGGGGGTCATCGGGCCCACGCGCATGGCCTACGAGCGCGTGATTCCGATTGTGGATATCACAGCGAAACTGCTTTCGGGCGCGCTCTCGATGCAAAGCGCGAGTCAGTAGCCGTTCGCATCGTCATACCTGCGGCGCAGATTTGGCAACGAAAGTATGATCCACGCGCTTTTTCAAACTTAGAGCGCAATTTTCATTTGATTTAGTCGTGATGTTGTTGAAACCGCGGTGATAAAAAATTGAAGCTAACATTTCAATCTGTTAGAAGTTGATACCAAGTTTTTCATTAATGTATGGTTCTAGTCATTTATCTAGACAGAAGCACCCTCTGAAGCTTGATGATCCAGGCGTTCATGGTCGGCTGGGGATACCCAGCCGTTGGTCGAGTGCCTGCGAACTCGGTTGTAATAGCCCTCGATGTACTCAAATACGATTGCTCGGGTTTGCTCTCGATCGCTTAGCGGC
>JANPBT010000064.1:0-96503 GCA_031430575.1 Betaproteobacteria bacterium
AATTTTATCCGCCCCGCTGGGGGGGGGGCGGGGTTTTGGGGGCGTTCGTGTTTTGTGGGGGCTTCATGTACTGGATCTTTTTTTTTTAAAAACACGGCCTGCGCGTGGCCGGTGGGGGCGGGCGGCGCCCCCACGCCTCCAGTGGCTACGCCAGCGGACGTTGGGCTTGGCGGAATCACAGTCTCTGCGGTCGGGGTGACCGCCGCGGGGCCGGACGCAATCGTTGGGACGGCGGATGATGTGATCGGCGCGTGCGGGCCGTCCGTGACCACCTCTACGACGCCGGCGACCATTGGGCAGTATTCCGTGGTGACGACAGGATGCCTCGCAAGCGCACGGGTGCGGATCGAGTTTGCTGGCTGGAGCGCACCGCTATCGCCGGGTCTTGGTGGAGCGACCACGGTGCAGTTTGTAGCCGCAACCGCCACTGGGGTTAATTTGCCGCTTATTAATGCCGCGAAATTTTGCGAGAATAATCCGCAACTGGCAACGTCTTGCTACGTTAGCGACAATCAAATTAGCGGCGTTAACAATGCAAAAGACGTGGTCGTTTCCTTCCCGCTTTCAGCAGGGGGCACTGCTCTGCCCGCTGGCGCTTTGCCGCTTCCATCGCACCTTGCAATTGCTTCGCAAGTGGGTAGCACGTATGGGTTGGCGTTCCAGCAGACCACGCAACGACTTTTTGCAGCGGCCTACACAAAAAATCTAACCGGCTACGGACCATCGGGCTCTGGAGCGATTTACACGATTAACCGTGATTCCGGTGGCGTTTCGACCTTTGTTGATATCAATAGCGCCGCGATGGTAGATGCTGCCCGACCCGGATTATTTGGCGCCGGTGCTGCCGGGCTCGATCCATTTCCTTCGGGAACGACAGGCATGCCTGCGACGATGCAAACCGCTTGGGGCGATATTGATTTAAACCCCGATCAAAGCAAGCTCTACGCCTTAAATCTCAATAATTTGCGCGTATATGCCTTTCCCGCAAGCGGCGGTAGTGTCGCGTCGTCTGCCTTGGTCGAGGTGTTACCTGCGATCCCGTTCCCGAGCACGGACGAAGGATGCGTCGCCGCCCGGCAGACGATCCCAAATTATGAAGGGTTAATTGGTCCCCACGCGTTTGGGATGGGCGTTCAGGCCGACGCGCTCTACGTGGGCGGGCGCTGCCTGCGACAAAACCGGCCTGATGGTAATTTTTATGTGTTCCGTTACGATCTGGCGCTCGGGCAGTGGGATGCTGCTCCCGTTTTTAGTAGCGCGCTGACGACTTTGAACTACGCCCCGGCGCTAGGCGGTGGGATCATTGGTGATATTGTTTTTGATCAAGGCGATATGATTCTTGCCACGCGCAATGCGGCGTCAGATTATCTGGCTAATCCTGCACCGAGTATTGGTCAATTGCTGCGTGCGTGTCCAAATGGCACGGGCCAGTATGTGCTTGAGTCAAATGGCAGTTGTGGTGCGAAAGTAGGAGCGGGCGTTGCCAACACGAACGGTCCGGGAAATGGCCAGTTTTTTGCACCCGACATCGCGGCCGATAGCCAAAGGCACTCGCAGCAGGGCGGCCTGGTGGCGATTCCAGAACGAAATCTAATTATTTCAACGTCTTACGACGAGTTTGGTTTGTATCAAGCAGGCGCAACGTGGTGGGATGCGACCTCGGGCGCGCGCATCAAGGCGTATCAGGTTTTACAAACGCCTGCAGCCTCGCCTTCCTTACCAATTGACGGAAAAGGTGGAGTTTTAGGCGAACTCGAACTCATGTGCAAAGCCGCACCGGTCGAAATCGGCAACCGGCTTTGGAAGGATCTTAATAAAGATGGGCTTCAAGATCCAAATGAACCGCCTCTCGCTGGGGTAATGGTTGAATTGCGTTCAAGTACGAATGCGCTTTTGGCCACTGCTGTTAGCGACGCCAACGGTAACTACCTCTTCTCAAATGATGGCCGTGGCTATCCTGCAACGGGCAGTGACGCGAGCGCAACGGGTGGTTTCGTTGAAGATAGTCAAGGCGGAACCTCCTCGACGACCGCGAACCGATACGGCGTTAAATATCAATTTGGCGATATCGTCACGGTGGTGATCCCAAATGCAATTGGCGCGAGCCAACAAGCCTCGCTCGCAGGGCTGACCATCACCCAAGCAACCGCGGGTGGAAATCCTGCGCTTGATTCCAATTTTGGATTGACCGGCAACAACGCGACCGCAGCGGTGACCGTCGGTGCGCCCGGTGCAAACAATCACACCATCGATGCCGGCTTTGTTGTTCCCGTCATTGATTTAACGATTAGCAAAGCGGTGACCAGCTCAGGCCCTTACGCTGCGGGCAGCAACGTGCGTTGGGATCTTGTGGCGACCAACAATGGCCCAGCTGAGGCGCAAGAGCGCGTTATCGTTAAAGATTGCTTGCCTGTGGGGCTGAATTTTGTAAGTGCTACCGGCACGGGATGGGTCTGCGCAAACGTTGCCGGGCCGACAGCGGTTGGCAGCTTGACCTGCTCGTCGGTGACAACCTGCACGCGCGACGCGGCAACGGGAAATCTCGCTGCTGCCGGTAGCGCTAGCGTAATTACTGTGAACGCTACGGTCGCTGCAGGCTCGAACGGCAATTTGGTGAACTATGCGCAGGTGAACCCTGCTGCGAACGAGACCGTCGCTGAGTCGAATTTACTTGGAACGACCAATGGCGGCTACGAAACGGGTGCGGCTGCGACGCTGTCTAATAACGACACTAGCGCTTCAATAAACGTCGCGACGCTGTACAGCATTGGCGATCTCGTCTGGAATGACAGCAACAACAACGGCAAAATTGATGGCAGCGAAACTCCGCTTGCCGCGGCGAAAGTCGAGCTGTTTGCCGCAGATGTAGGCGGCAATGCCACGGGCGCTGCGTTGGGCACAGTCACCACCGACACCACGGGGCGTTATCGTTTCGATGGTTTAGCTGCGGGCGATTACGTTGTCGTTGTCACGCCGCCTGTGGGTTACGTTTCTTCGACGGGCACCGCGGTGACTACTGGGGTGATTGCTAGCGATGAGCTCGATAGCGGGAAAGATGCGAAGATCGCGGCGGGCTCTGGCGCGGGTGGATTCCCATCGGCCAAGATCACGCTCGGCGCGGCAGCGCCGGCCGGTGAACGCAACAATGCAACGGCAGTACCTGCGGCGCAGATTAGCGGCCTTGGGGGTGAATCACCGGATAATCGCTCCGATCGCACCGCAGATTTTGGCTTTTATCAGCCCTTTGATTTAAAGCTCACCAAAGCGATTACGAGCGCCGCTCCGTTTACCCCTGGCGTGAGTACGATTACCTACACGCTCAACGCTGAAAACTTAGGCCCTGGCACGGCCAGCGCAGGTATTGTGGTTAAAGATAAGCTGCCAGCGGGCTTAACGGCGACCAGCGCAAGTGGCACTGATTGGACGTGCACGCCGACCGCTGGCGCAGCGGTGGAAATCACCTGCACGCGTTCAAGCACAGCCACGGCTTTGACCGCGGGCGCAACGGCTGCGTTAATTACGGTTACAGCAACGGTTGATGACAGCGCGACCGGGTCGGTGGTTAATATTGCGCAAGTCAATCCATCGCCAGCAGATGCTGGCAAGCCAGAATTGATCCCGCTCGGCGGCAACGGCGGCTACGAAGATGGCAGCCCAAGCACCGGGTCTAACAACGACGACAGCAGAGCGTTTACCGTTGGCGCACCGCCGACCATTGATCTGACCCTTGCGAAAACCATCACCAGTACCGGCCCGTACAGCGCCGGTCTGAGCACGGTGACCTACCAGTTGCTTGCATCAAACTTGGGGCCTTCGACTGCTCAGGCCGCGATTGTGGTGAAAGACAAATTACCAGCGGGCTTGACGTTGGTTTCCGTCAGTGGCACCAATTGGGCGTGTTCACCCGTCACCGGCGCTGCGGTTGAAATCACCTGCACACGCGTCGTTTCTGCTGGAGTGTTGGCGTCCGGGCAAGCCGCGACTGTAATCACCGTGACGGCATCGATTGATGCCACTGCGACTGGCGCGCTCCTAAACGTTGCCTCGGTATCGCCATCGGGTACCGAGACGTTGCTCGAAAGCAATCCAATCGGCACGACCAATGGTGGCTACGAGGATGGCAGCCCAAGCACTGGCTCTAACAACGACGACTCGAAATCGATTACCGTTGGCGCGGCAACCTATAGCCTTGGCAATCGCGTTTGGAATGACATCAACAACAACGGTCGGCTTGACCTCGGTGAAGTAGGCTTGGGCAACGTCACCGTGCGTTTGCTCAATGCAGCGGGCACGACAATCGCCACGACCGTGACCGATGGCATGGGTTTCTATCAGTTCATAGGCCTCGCTGCGGGTGCTTACATCGTTGAAATAGCGCCACCGAGCGGCTACGTCAGCGCAACCGGCGCGAATGGAGGTGTATCGGGTCCTTACGAAACGGCGGGCAACGCGAATAATTCAACGTTCGCCGCGACCACCGGTACGACCGATCATGGTGTCTTGCATGCGAGTGGTGGCATTCGCTCCGGTGTGATTACGCTGAGCGCAGGACAGCCTGTCGGTGAGGGCGTTGACCAGCCGTCGACGCTCGTTGACGCTACGCCAGATGATCGAAGCAACCGCAATGTTGACTTTGGCCTCTTCGTTCCCGCAAGTGTTGGGACCGTCGTCTGGATCGATAACGGCGCAGGCGGTGGTGTGGCCAATGACGGCGTGAAGCAAGCTGGCGAGGCAGGCATTGCCGGCGTTGTCGTTAAGCTTCTTGATGCCGCAGGTAATCCCGTGCTCGGCGCGGCGGGCGCTGCGATCACGACGACCACCGCAGCAAACGGCACCTACACGATTGGCAACTTAAATCCCGGTAGTTACCAAGTGGAATTTGTGTTCCCAGCCGGGAGCGTCACGACGCCGACCATTAACCCCGCAGGCAGTGGCACACCGCCAACGAACGGCGGCCCTGGCGGCACTGATGGTCAGCGCAATGAAATGAGCACCACAACCCGGCGATCGCCGGTGATTACGCTCGGGCCCGGGCAAGATAATCCAAACTTAGATGCGGGCGTGCGCAGCTTTGATTTAACGGCGCAACCGGTCGCGGTGCCTACGCTAGGCCAATGGATGCTGCTGCTAATGGCGATGCTCACTTTTGGCGTTGCAGTACGTTACTTACCTGCGAAAAATCGCCGGTAAACGAAGCAAATCTGCGCCACAGGGTGGTCATACCTGCGGCGCAGATTTGATCAAAAAAGCGGCGCTGAGCCGCTTTTTTTGTGCCCGCAGCTGGCGCACATATTATTTCCAGAATATCAGTTGCGCGCGCAGCGCAGCGAATACCGGTTTTAGACGGGCGCGAAGGCGTGCGGCTGCCATCCAGATCTGCGTGGCTTTAATCTGCGTGATCCATCGCGATTTCCACGCATGCACGCGCAAGTAAACCCAAGCGAACCAGCGCAATTTCATGAGTGCAGGCTGCGTTAACTTAAAGATCCAGGCGAGGATTGCGGTGCCGATGATTTTGGCGAAAACAATCATGGCAACGCCGAGCAGTTTTTTGCCATGCGCGATCATCCAAACGGCGCCTAATTTCACCGGGAGTAAAAAGAGCGTCGGAAGCAAAAAAAGCAAAAGTGCGACCCGCGGCGGCGCGCTGCGGATCGCGCGCTCTAAAGCGGCGATGCGGCGAAAGCGGGCGAGTCGCGCGACCCAGCGCGCAAGTGGCTCCCAGCCCCACTCGTAAAAAAGCAGACCAATGAAAGCGAGCACCTTAAACGGCCAAAGCAGGATTGAGGCAATTAAATTTCCCATACCTGTACTATGCCACGGACGCTTCGTTTCGGCGCGGTGGCGCAATCGCTGAAGGCCGCAATTGATCCGTTTGGGCGCGCCGACGGCCTAGATCGCGCCGCGTCGCGAATGCGCGACGTCAACGGTTTTTTTTAGATTAGCGTTATCGTTATGTCTGCGTCCGTTTGGCGCATGAAAGGTTTGCAATGAAATTTCGTCAATATTTAGCCATCGCATTGGTTTCGCTCTCAAGCGCGGGCGCTGCGCTCGCAGATCCATCGGGTCGGGTTGGGCGGTTGGTCGTGCAAGGTGGTGAAGTCATGATCGCCCAAGCGGGCGGCGAGTGGCGTTCGGTTGCGTATAACTATCCCGTTGTCGCGGGCGACAATCTCTACGTTGCGCCCGGCGGGCGGGCGGAAGTTGATTTTGGCTCGGGCATGGTCTGGCTCTCGGGCGGATCAACCGTTTACTTTGAGCAGCTCGATGATCATTCTCTGCGTGCTCGCTTAGGCGATGGTCAGATGATCGTGCGCGTGCGCGAGCTTGATCGTGGCGAGACCGCCCGCATTGAGCTGCGTCGCGGCAGCGTTGACTTTGTAACGCCAGGTCTCTATCGCATTGAGTCCAATAGCGCGGGCAATACCGCTGGTTATACCGCTGGCAATACCTACGGCGCAGATTTACTGCACGTGAAATTTGGCACCGCGCAGCTTTCTTCTGGCGGCGTGTTTGAGCAGGTGCGCGGCGGCGATGCGGTGCAGTTTGATGGCGGTCGCTTGGGCTACATGAATATTCGTGGTGATGATGACTTTGGCGTCTGGGTTGATAGCCGTGATCGTCGCTTTGAAAATCAGCGCTTTGCCTACGTGAGCCCCAACATGGTGGGCTGGCGTGATCTCGACGATCACGGCGTATGGCGAGATAATGGCGCTTACGGCTGGGTCTGGTTCCCGCGTCGCGTTGCCAATGATTGGGCGCCCTATCGCTTTGGGCATTGGACGCACGTTTCGCCTTGGGGCTGGACGTGGGTCGATGACGCACCGTGGGGCTTTGCACCATTCCACTACGGACGTTGGGTCAATTTAAATGGTCGCTGGGGCTGGAGCCCGGGCCCGTTTGAGCGTCGCCCGGTCTATGCGCCTGCGTTGGTCGCATGGCACGGCAATGTCGGCAACGTTTCGCTTAACGTCAACATCGGCAATTCCTTGGTCTACTGGACGCCGCTTTCTTACGGCGAAGCCTACTACCCGAGCTACACCGTGAGCGCTAATTATTGGCGCGTGTTGAATCGTCATCAGGTTGGGCACACCGCCATCTACAACCCGACGCCACCACGCGGGATTCAATATCGCAATTGGAGTGTCCCCGGCGGTGCGACCGCGGTCGAAGCAGGCATCATCGCTTCAGCCCGCCCAGTCGCTGCAGCGCGGTCTATGGGGCCACTGCCGACGACATCGCAAATTGAAGCGATGCCGATGCAAGACCGGGTCAAGCCCGCGTACGTCGGCGCTTCGACCTACTCAAACGGGGCTGCCCCTGCGCTTGCCCGCACCGCGCCCGTGATGGTCAACGAAGCGGGAAACCGCGCCGTCGCCCCGCAGTCGGCGCAAGCGATGCCAGGGCAGTTGCCTGCTGCGCCGCAGGTCAGGGAAGTGCAGCAACCGCAGCGCAATGCGCCCGCTGCAGTCACCCAAGTGCCGCAAATTCAGGCGGTGCCGCAAGCCCCGCAACGGGTGATGGCGCCGCAATCAGCGCTGCCGCAGCAAGCGCTGCCACCGCAAGTCATGCCAGCGCCGATGGTCATGCAGCCACAACAGCAGCAGCAAAGCCCTGCAGTGCAGATTCCCGCGCCTCGGCAATCGATGCCGCAGCAAGCGATGCTGCAGCCCCAGCAAGCACAGCAAGCGCAGCAAGTACAGGAAGGTGGGCGGCGGGTAATGCCTGCGCAGGGCCGTGGCGAAGCCGTACCGACTCGGCAAGATCAGACCTACGTTGAACCACTCCCGCGTGCGTCGCGTACGGCCGCACCGCAATCGCAAGTTCAGCAACCGCAGCTGCAAATTCAGCCGCCGCAGCCGCAGCGAGCGCAGCAACAACCGCCAGTGCAAGTGCAAGAGCAAAAAGATAAAACGCGTAAATCGGTGGACGAGCGACCCGATCAAAAGCCGCAGCGCTAGTCGCTGCGCGATTGAGTAGCACCCAAAAATGCCCCAGCTTCTGGGGCATTTTCGTTGCACGCGGTACTATGCAGCGATGCACGCAACTGTCTTACTCATCCATCTTCTGGCCGCGATCTTTTGGATCGGCGGCATGGCTACTATTTTGTTTTGCGTGCGTCCTGCAGCCCGTGCCGTGCTTGAAGCCCCGCAGCCGGCCGTGCTTTTGCATGCCACGCTAGCGCGTTTTTTGCGCTACGTCGGCGTTGCGGTCATTTTGCTTTTGGTGACTGGCATTCACCTTTACGGCACGCGCGGTGGCCTCGGTGCGCGTTGGGGCGTGCATGTGATGGCCGGCGGCGGTATCGTCATGCTTTTGATCTACGGACATTTGCGCGCGGGTGTCTTTAAGAAAATGAGCGCTGCAGTTGCGCGCAAAGAGTGGCCCACGGTCGTGGCGCAACTTGAAATGGCGCGTAAGCTCGTGGCTCTTAATTTGGCGATCGGCATTGCGATCATCGCCGCGGTGAAATTAGGCGTGTAAACGGCAAAATCTGCGCCGCAGGTATTGCGTTCAAATCGAAATTTGCGTTCCCGCACGAATGACAATACGGGGCACAGTAACCTGCGCCATCGCGCCCGCGTCGTTATGCGCTGAGAAGATCACCAAATCGGCATTCGCGCCAACGCGTGCGGGCGATGCTTCGGGCGCGCCCAGTGCGTAACGCGGCACGGTGGTGATGAGATCTAACCAATCAGCGATGGGCGAAGTTTCTCCGGCGTCTGCGGTTACGCTTAAAAAATCGGCAAGCAAATCGGGCGCATCGCAAGCATACGCGAGTAGCACTTTTGCGCTGCGTGTCGCCTGCAAGACCAGCGCACGTACGCTGGAATCGGCGACGAGGATCACGCCGGCCTCCGCGCAGCGCGCGAGCGTATCGGTAGCGCTGACGCGCGGCGCAGAGACAAAAACCCGCCCTTGCATTGAAAAGCGGGGCGCTAAGCCTGCAACGGTGCGCAGCGCGATTGCGTTGGCGGTGAGTGCTTCACAGAGCCGCAAATCCAAGAGCAATTCGTGTGACGCCGCTAAGGCAAATACCCGCTCTAGCCGCGCTTTAAGGCCAGAATCGTCGGCCACATCGCAGCAGAGCATACCGCCTTCGCGGGCGACCGCAGCCGCAATGCGCCCGCCCTCGGTCATCATCGCGAGCGTAGCCAGTGGTGCCGCCGCAACGCGCACGAGTGAAATTGCGTGCGCGTATTTATGGCTCAGCAGCGCTGCGATTTCCCAAAGTGATGCGTAATCTGCGCGGGTGGTATCCAACCGGAGCCCAACGATGGCAACGCCACTTTTTATTGTGGCGCGTAATTTTTCGTCTAAGTAAAGCGCTGCATCGTCGATTGCTTCAAACGCGGTACTACCCAAAAAATCAGCGCGCAAATTGACAAACGAGGGCAGCACAAGCGCGCCTTGACAGTTCAATACCTGCGGCGCAGATTCGGGCATTTTGAGCGCATTGTCAACGCCAAATTGGGCGACGAGGCCGTCAGAAATAGTGAGTGCAAAGCGTTGATTCTGCGCCGCAGGTAAAGAGAAATTGCGAAGGGCGAGCGCGGCGGGCGCATGCCCGCTCATCGTTTGAAAGTGGGCGCGGCGCGTAATACAGAAGCCGGCAGGCGCGCCACCTCATCAAGCAACTCTACGAAGCGGGAGGCGGCGAAATCAATCAGCGCATGACCTTTTTCTGCAGTGGCATTGGCGGCATTTCCAGCCGCGCCATAGGCGTTGAGATCCTGCGTTTGCCAGCCGATTTTCCCGGTGTTGGTGGTCGAAATGTATTTGTAATCGCGCGCGAAATCTTCTGTGCGCGAGTGAAAATTTTGCGCTAAGGGCATCTTCACGGTCTGCGGTGCGAGTGCTAGCATCATGGAGGTTTCTACATCACCGCCATGAATGCCGTGGCGCAATTCATGCTCGCTAAATAAACCCGGCGGCAGGCCGAGCGAATACCAATTGGAGGCGATCACGATGATGTCGTGCTTGGCACGGGCATCGCGGGTGACCACGTCCATTAAATTCATCTGCCCGCCGTGTGAATTAAAAAATACAAACTTTTTCACTCCCGCGCGCACGACGCTATCAATGATTTCCATCCACACCGTCATCATCGTTTGTGCAGAAAAAGTCAGCGTGCCGGCGAAGCGATCATGCTCATTGCTTTTGCCGATCTGCTGCGTGGGTAAAAAGAGCACATTCTGCGCCGCAGGTATTTTGGCAATCGCAGTGGCGACGATGCCATTAATCAGCGTGGTATCTACCGAGAGCGGAAGATGCGGGCCATGCTGCTCGATCGCCGCGATCGGCAACACAGCGATGAGCGATGATTTATCAGCGGCCTCGATATCGGCTGCGGTGTAGTCTGCCCAAAAGCGCGACGGTGCGCTCATGCGCGTACGCTACGCAAGATGCCGTCGCCGCCCATGATTTGCTTGAGCGTTCCCGCTGCAATGCCATGATTTAAGTGTGCGACCGCTTCGCCCATCGCGAAGAACGTTTGGTGATTATCAAGCGCGCGGCGAAAGAGCACCGGCAAAATCTCAAACGCAGTTTTAGGCGTATCGAGCGCTGCGACTAATTCGGTCATGCGGTCACGGTGATGTTGATGCAGCGCGGCGATGCGCACCCGCATGCCGCGAAAGGGCAGGCCATGCGAAGGTAAGACTAAAGTATCGTCTGGCAATTCGGCAAATGCATCGAGCGAATCGAGGTATGCGCCCACCGCATCAAAATTTGGATCCATCGGCCAGACGTTAACGTTGGTACTAATTTTAGGCAGCAACATATCGCCCGCAATCAAAACGCGCAAGCGCTCGCAGTAAAGCGCGATATGCTCGGGCGTGTGCCCGTAGCCGCCAATCGCTTGCCAATCATGGCCGCCGAGCGCTACGACATCGCCCGGGCGAATGCGATCAATCACCGTAGGCAACGTCGGCACCCCTGTGGAGTACGACGCCCGTCGATCACCCAAAATATCAAGCAAGGTTTCGCCCACACCATGGCGCTTATAAAACGCGATCATATGATCGAGCGCAAACGGACCAATGCTATGCGAGAGCGCATGGGCGGTAACGAACTCGGTGTACGACATCATCACCGGCGCGGCGAAGCGATCAGCGATCCACTTCGCGTTGCCGATATGGTCGGGGTGATAGTGGGTTACGACCACTTGCGTGACGCGTTCTGCGCCGCAGGTATTTTTAAAATGCTGTTCCCACAGCGCACGGGTCGCGTCTGCCCCATAGCCGCAATCGATAATGCACCAGCCATCGTGATGCCGCATGAGCCAGAGATTGATGTGGTCAAGCGCAAACGGCAATGGCATGCGAATCCACTTCAGTGCGGAATCGGTTTTTTCAAATACCTGCGGCGCAATCTCAATCGCAGCGCCCGGTTCAGGCGGTGTAGCCCAGGGGAAGGAAAGTTCTTTCAGCATGGCTGCATTGTATTCATCCGCAGTTTGCGCAGCGGCATTTTCACCGCACAGAAAAAGTCGCAAAAAATATTGATCAAGAAATGTCTGTACGCTGCGCCCTTGCATCGCGCAGAGTCAAGACGCGCTACACTGTCTAGGACAAAACATACTAGAGACTCCGATGCGCACATTTTCATTTAACCTCAAGGCAATGCAGTCCGTTGCGATGGCGTTCTTCATTGGGGGGAGCGCATCAGCGTCAGCCGCAACCACAGAAGTGGTGCTGCTGCAGAGCAATATCTCTGCGCGAAGCTACTCGCTGCTGAATAACTTGAATATCGTCGCCGCCAGCCCGTTTAGCGGCATCGTGCTCAACATGCCTGCGACCTATACCGCGATGTTAAACAGCGAGCGGCTGAATTACAACGCCGTGGTCGATAATTGGCTCACTCCCCTAGTGGGCGTGATGCCCAAGCTCAGCGGTAGTTATTTGAATGTCAATTTGCGCGATTCCGGCGATCCCTTCGGCAATTGGGATGTCGCACTAGCAAATTGGGGCGTGATTGCGCGCGCGGCGAAAGAAGCAGGCATGCGTGGAATCTATTTTGATAATGAAGCGTATGTTGAGCTCGGTGCATTTACGTTTCCTGGCAATGCGGATAACCCGAGCTTAGGTGTGGGCGCTTACCAAGAACAATTTCGCCAACGTGGCACGGATGTGATGAATGCGTTGCAAGCCGAGTGGAGCGGCGTAGAGATCGTTAGTTTGCATGGCCCGTATGTGTCGGAGCCGAGCACGCCCGCTTCAGTGCGACTCGATCAGGTCGGCGCGAGTGGGGATGATATGCGCGGGTTTTTCTTCGCCGGAATGCTGGCGGCGAAAAATCCATTGGCAAAAGTGACCGACGGCGGCGAGGTCTATCAGTATCGTACGCAAACTGATTTCGAAAATTCTGTGGCGTGGCGTCGTTTTGGCATGACCCAAATCGCTGGCGGAAGGGTCGTGCCAGCGGGTCAGCGCGATACTTGGGCTGATGATATTTCGCTGACCTTTGGATTATTTGACCAGCAATGGCGGCCAAATGGCGAATACCCGATGACTCCAGATTTACTCGAAGAGGCGCTTTTTCAGGCGCTCATGCTCGCCGATTCTCCCGTTTGGCTTTATGCGGAATCTAATGATTATTTGGTGCCTGGAGGCGTATCGTCTGATTGGACGGACGCGATCGCCAACGCCCGTGCCCGGGCGGTTTTGGCGCAAGGCGTGACCGCACCAGCACCCATTGCGCTTAGTCTATTGGGCTTGATCGTCATAGCGCTGCGCATGCGTCGCCGTGGTGCATTAATTTAAGGGGGTGAATGTTCCCGGTTAAACCGCAAAAGACGTTTCCCGCCACGCAGATTGCGGCGATTTACGGGCTTAACCGCATGCCCACGCGCAATTTAGTCCACGGCAAATCGCGCGGGTCTGCAGGCATCGCACCGGGGGCTTTGGCCACCAGTACCGCGTGCGCAATGGGCGTGAAATCCGCACGGAAATGCACTGAGCTTTTGTTAACCAAAATCGCTTGCGTGGTTGGCTCGATGCCGACATAGCGATACATTTCTTGATCGGCAAGTTGGCATTTACGGCTAGCGACAACGATACGCACACCTTCGATGCGCAAGCAGGCGGAAAGCCCGAGATTCATGCGAGCGCCGCGAAAAAAAAGACCTGTGCAGGTGAATTTGCCGTCGTGAATTGCCTCGACGATAAATTGACCCTGAAAGGGCGCATCACCCGCAATGCCGCTCTTGCCACCGAGGGCGAGATTGATCGTCGTGCCAATGCCCGCCGCGTGCGCAATTTGCGCCGCCGGACTATCGACGATGATGCCGAGGGCAGCACGGCTGACTCGGTTAGCGAGTAGCGCGCGCAGCATGCCCGTGGTATCAGACGTGCCGCCCACGCCTGGATTATCTTGGGTATCGGCGATCACAACAGGCTTGCTAGCATTAGCGCTCAATTGCAGCGCGCGCTTAACTGCTGCGTCGGGGCTGAAAATTTCGGCATCCCACTGCGCGCTTTCGACAGCGTCGGCCAGGGTATCGACCGCGCGCTGGGTTTGTGCCGCGTCGGTGCCATAGCCCCAGATCATCGGGCCGCAATCGGCAATATCGGCAGCGGGAAATCCCGGCGTGAACGAGAGTGATTTCACGATGCGTGATTCAAGCCCGGCGAGCATTTCGTAGATCTGCTTCGCCGGCTGCATATCCGTACATTGCGCATTGATCGGGATGAGAAAGGGTAGGCGCCTAACCTGCGGCGCAGATTTCGCCATGCCATCGGCCAGCATGCGCAGATAATGGGCAGTGCGGTCGCCGGTTTCAGCCATATCGGTATGCGGGTATTTGCGATAGGCGATTAACACGTCGGCTAGATCAAGCATTTGCTCTGAGACATTTGCATGCAGATCGAGCGAAGCCAGAATCGGTACGCCCGCACCCACCACTTCACGCACGCGGCGCAGCACTTCGCCCTCCCCATCATCAAATTGCTCGCTCACCATGGCGCCGTGCAAATCAAGATAAACCGCATCGGGCGTTGCCTTGCGGATGCCTTCAATCAGCAGGCCAGTGATCGTTTCAAAAGCTTCGTTGGTAACGTGCGCCGAGGGGCTTGCTGCGGCCCACGCGAGCGGCAATAGCGTATGCGATGTACTTTTGAAGGCGTCGATAAAACCGGTGATCGGTAGGTTAATGCCTGCCACAGCGTCAAAGAGATCGGCGCCTGCGACGAGGGCTGGAAAGCCGCCGCCCTGCTCGAAAGTCGCCAAGGTGGCCTTAGTGGGGGCGAAGGTATTGGTTTCGTGTTGGAAACCGCCGACTGCGATGCGCATTTTTTACTCCGCGTAACCGCTATCGCGATCACTGTCGAGCGCACGCAGTGCATCAACCGCTTCTTTTTGCGATTGAATGCGCACGAAGAAATCGTCAACGGTCTTGGTGCGAGCGAGCCGCCACGAGGGGGGAAGGAAGGCATTGGAGAAGCCGTTGGGCGCGAGTTGCTTATGTGATTGATAGGTGTTTAGAAATTGCACGCCCAGCGCAGCAACTCCGACGCCAACGACGATGCCCAGCATGCGCCGAGACCCGACGCCGCTGGCAATTCGCACGTGTGAATACACAAGCCATATCGCTAATGCTGCAATGGCAAATACCCGCCAGCGCGTTAACCCAGGAAGATTAAAGATAAACGCGAAGGCGTCAGTCAGCCAAATCAGGGCCGAAAGCCCAATTAAGCTCATGGCTACGGTGAAAAGGTGGGACGGGTAGTGGGCGACGCCTTGCATGAGCCGCGTAATCAATGCCCAGCCTCCCGCCCACGCCAAGAGCGCACCCAGCAAGCTCAAGACGCCGGTAATGATCGCAATGGGCTTCAGGTCGTTGACCATGCCCACCCAAGTCTCCCAGCCGACGATGAAGCCTGCAACGGCTAATGCAGCGATTGCGAAGGCTGGATGGCTGATGCGTTCTTGAACGAGTAATTTTTCAGGTGCGAGTGCGGCCGTAGATGCGCTCAATCGAAGGTGGGTTTTGCCGATGATGAGTGTGAGCTGATCATGCAATTGAATATCGGTAATCCGTTTGCCATTGGCGCGCAGACCATTTTTTGAGTGCAAATCGCGCACGGTCACCAGATCGTCGTCGGCACGTGAAATTTGTAAGTGCTCGGTTGCAATAAAAGGGTCATCGATGATGACATCGCAATCGTAGCCACGGCCGATGCGCGCGGGCAGTGCGGTCAAGCGTTCGCGCGAAAGCACATGGCCGCGGCGATCCAATACTTCTACAAATATTGGCTTTGCCGTGGAAATAATCGCCCCCGTCATTTTTCTGCACTCCGCGAAATTGCCTCAATAAATCGGCGTGATTCCTGCAGTCCGCGCGTGTAGTCCACACCGTTGAGGGTCAATGTGCTTTCCAGCCCATCATGATTGTTATCGAGGCTAACGACTAACGTGTTGATATCGTAAAGCCCTTCAAATTTGCGGTAAGCGCGGGCGCAGACCACGGCCCGGAATTTGGCAGTCGGCGTCGCGATGTAGTCTTCTGTGCAGCGGGCTGCAGTGCGCGATTTGTTGTGAGCGGCGTAAAGCTGGGATTCGTTTTCCATGCTTTTTTTGCGCAGTTGCGAAAACCGATAAGCGCTCAGTGTGCTAGAGGTTGAGTATTCGTGCTGGGTGCTGACTGAGCCGATGCGCATCGAGCGGTCAATATAAAGCGCGCTGCCTAAATCGCAGCGGGCAGTTTCGTAGCGGTAATTTTTCTTTTCAGCTTCAGACGCTTCGCCCCAGCAGCGCGCGAGCTTATCTGGGATCACGGGGATGCGG
The DNA here is from genome assembly GCA_031430575.1 of Betaproteobacteria bacterium. Lineage (GTDB taxonomy): Bacteria > Pseudomonadota > Gammaproteobacteria > Burkholderiales > Casimicrobiaceae > JANMDS01. The sequence goes on from JANPBT010000064.1 coordinate 15,787, forward strand.
TATTTCCCCAAGGGCTCCGTCTTCCACGCACCCGCATGCAAAGCGTTGAGCATCACGGCTTGGTGCGCGATCAGTTGCGTGCGCATGTCGGCGCGGAGTTGCTCGTTCGGTACGTCTTTGCGTGATTGGGCAATTTTGATGATCTCGCGCACGAACTTTACCGGCACTTGAAAATTGGTCAGCTCTGCTGCGCGCCCAAAACCCGCGACATTTACACCGACCACACGGCCGCGATCATCCATCGCCGGGCCGCCGCTCACGCCCGGATTCATCGCGCCGGTGAAGAGCAAATTTGGGTAAAGCGAGCGCTCAGGGCGGCCGTTGTAAGTGCCCTCTGAAATCGCAAAGCCTAAGTCGAGCGGATTACCGAGTGAATAAACACGATCACCTTGTGTGAGCGAATCATCGGGGGCGAGGGTTACGATCCCCCACCCATTGGGTGGCGTCGGCGTGCCAACGCGAACCACTGCTAAATCATGCTGGACATCAATCGCAACGACGGAAACTGCGCCGCGGGTATTGTCGGTGCGCACAAACTCTGCACGGTAGCGCTCGGGCTCCCAGATGAGCTGCGAGATGACGTGATAGTTGGTGACGATGAGGCCATCGGTGGAAACGTTAAAGCCCGAGCCCGCGCTCGATTGCGATTCCGCTCCCGATACCAGCACGCGAATTTGCAGCAATTTTTCTTTTTGAGATTCATAGAGCGTGCGCGCCACCGAGGATGGTGGCGGCGGTGGCGCGGCGGGCGCGTTTGCTGTCGGCGTACCGGCGGGGATGATTGCGCCACCGGTTTGCGCGAGCGCAGCGCTGAGCACGCATAAAGCGCTCGCAATCGCAGACACCAAAGCAGAGATGCCACGAAATGCTAAAAAGTTTTTCATGCAGAAATGCCCAAACAAGCCAATGCCAGAGAATGCCAATGATACGGCCTTGGCGCGACACAAAACGATCGAAAAAGCACCCAATCTGCGCCGCAGGTAGAAAGGTAAATGTAATTCAGGTGGGCACAGAGAGAGATTTGCGAAATTGATTGAGCTCACCCAGCGTTGCGAAAGAGCGCCCGAAGAGTTGCCCAAGGTTGAGCAAAATCATTTTCACGACTTTGCCTTCCCATTCTTTGTCGAATTGGATCTGCTGATCAAGCCAGCGCTCCAGCCAAGAAGGGTCAGGCAATTTTGATTGCACGGTATCGTTTGGAAAAAGCGCCTTGCTTACATGCAGATTGGTCGGGTGCAGTGGCTTGCCAGAGCGCCCGCTGCTGGCCATTAAAAATCCGATCTTGGCCAGAGCAGATTTAACTTCACCAACGCGCTCAGTCGCGGCACTACCGACGGCGCGTTTCAGATAACGCAGATAGGCGCCGGCATGGCGCGCTTCATCTTGCGCGATCAGCTCGTAGATTTTTTTAATTAAGGGCTCGCTATGCCATTGCGCCGCGCGTCGATACCAATGATTGAGCCGTACCTCACCGCAAAAATGCATCATCAGCGTTTCGAGTGCAGGCGCAGGATCAAACTCAAAGCGCACGTTATGCAGCTCGCTTTCGGTTGGCACGAGTTCCGGGCGATTGCGCCGTAGATATTCCATGAGCACGAGCGAATGTTTTTGCTCCTCATAAAACCAGATCGACATGAACGCAGAAAAATCGCTGTCGTGGCGATTATCGCGGAGGAACATCTCAGTGGCGGGCAATGCCGACCACTCGGTGATCGCGTTCATACGGATCGTTTGTGCCTGCTCGTCAGAGAGCTTACTCCCCTCAAAAGATGCCCATGGAACGTCGGTTTCCATATTCCACCGAACGTTTTCAAGGTCACGAAATAATTCTGGGTAAATCATGATGCTGCCTGTGAAAAAAACCGCGCGCTTGGAAGATACCAATCGCGAATACTAATTAAAGATTAGCCGACAATTCTTCAACGACTGCCGCCGCTTCTGAGTTGGCAAAGCGCGAAGATCGCCACGCCCGCAACACACTGACAATGTCCGGCAGCTCGGCGACGATTTGGAAGCCGTCGGCATCCTTGCGCAGCCGCCTCGCCAGCGCACCGCCCACCCAAATATCGACACCCGCCGGCAACATCGCCCGCAGACTCGCCAAGCCCGCCACGGCTTGCTTACTCGGGTATGCGGATGAAAACGAAAGGCAAACAATATGCACTGAAAAAGCCTTCGCTGCGGCAGCGATATCGCCTATCGGAAGCTCGGTGCCAAGCGAGATGGTCGTCGCGCCCTCGGCGGCGAGAATGCCTTCGGCCATCAATATGCCCAGCCCGTGCTGCTCGTTTGGGAAGGTGGTGAGCAGCATCCGCGGATCGACATGGTGACGCGGCATTGCGCCAATGGCGCCGTACATCACCGCGCGAATGCACTCCGTATAAAGGTGCTCTTCATAGACTTCCAAATCACCCGTTGACCAACGCTCACCGATGATGCGGTTGAGCACTGCGATCGTATCAACGGCGAAGTGCTGAATACCTTGCTTGATGAGCATTTGCGAAAGAGACAGTCGTAACCCTTGGGCATCATGCGCCCGCAGGTAGCCCATGATCTGACTGTGTACTTCTGGGATTGCCGAGTTGCGTTGCGCGCTCACACGGCGGCTATCGAGGTCGGCCAGATCAGACTCGGGCAGCGCGAGCAGCTTGCCTGGGCGATGCCCAGCATCCATGAGTCGCCGAATCATGCGCAGTTGGTCAACCTGTGCCGTGGGATATACCCGCTCACCATTCGCGTCGCGCAGAGGTTTTGGAAAGCCATATCTGCGCTCCCACACGCGCAAGACGTCTTTTGACAACCCGGTATCGCGCTCGACCGCGCCAATGGATAACATGATTGAACTACTTGTTTTTGCCAGTTCCATCTCAAAAACGCTCTCGGTTTTTTGCTTTGTTGCAATTGTCGGTTATAAATTTGTCTTGGTCAAGGCCTCTGCAAAGCCGCTGTTTTCCGTTAATATGCTTAGACGATGGGTAACAAGGCGTCTTTGGCGTGCAGGACAGAAAATTGATATACTTAATCGTCACATTGTGACTTGCTAGTTCATAAAACGCAAGAGTTTCGGTAAATTTAATGCAAAAGATGAGGCACTAGATGCGGATCGCCGTCGTCGGGAGCGGTATAGCTGGGCTTGGCGCTGCCCACGCTTTGCGCACGCGTTTCGGCCACGATGTTGTCGTGTTCGAGCAAGAGGCGCGGCTCGGCGGGCACAGTCATACCGTCGACGTTGATCTCGATGGGCAGCGCTATGGCGTGGATACTGGCTTTTTGGTGTTCAACGACCGGACGTACCCGCGATTAATCACACTTTTTAAGTCGCTCAACGTGGCCTCGAGCGCATCAGAAATGTCGTTTGCTGTGCGCAATGATGTGAGCGGGTTGGAATGGTCGGGCACTTCTATTGGCGCGCTCTTCGCAGATCCGCGTAATGCTTTTCGCTGGCGATTTTGGGCCATGTTGCGCGATGTGATGCGCTTCAATAAAGCGGCGACCACACTTGCCAATACCAACGTGCCTAGCGATGCACCGTACGGTAAAGAGTCGCTCGGTGATTACCTGCGGCGCAATCACTATAGCGCGGCGTTTTGCGATGATTACTTGTTGCCGATGGCAGCGTGTATTTGGTCGTCCCCGAAATCGCAAGTGCTCGCGTTTCCTATTGCTAGCTTTGTCCATTTTTTTCATAACCACGGACTCCTCGCAATCCGCAATCGCCCGCAATGGCGCACCGTCACTGGCGGCTCACGAAATTACGTCGCAAAAATCGCAGCGCTTTTGCCAGACATTCGCGTCAGTACGAAAGTCACGCAAATTGAGCGCTTTGATGATTACGTGCTCGTTTACAGTCACGGGGTGAGCGAGCGGTTTGACCGCATCGTCTTCGCATGTCATAGCGATCAGGCGTTGGCGCTCGTTGATAAGCCCAATATCGCGGAGCGAGCGGCGCTGAGTGCTGTGAAGTATCAACAAAATACGGCCGTATTACACACCGACGCGGCGTTCATGCCAAAGCGCAAGCGTGCTTGGAGCGCTTGGAATTATCTCGTTATGAATGAATCGGCCGGCGGCAACCAAGCGCGGGTTTCGCTCACGTATTGGATTAACCGGCTGCAGCCATTGCCGTTCGCAACCGATGTATTTGTAACCCTCAATCCACATCAGCTGCCCAACCCAGAAAAAATAATCAAGACGATGACCTACGCCCATCCTTTACTGGATGGCAACGCCGTCGCCGCGCAGAGCCAAATCCGCAAGATGCAGGGCGAGCGATGCACCTACTACGCTGGCGCGTGGCTAGGCTATGGATTTCATGAAGACGGGCTGGCCAGCGGCCAACGTGTGGCTGAGGCGATCGGCCCGGCATGAGCCAAGCGCAGCTTATCGTTGGCAGAGTGCAGCACGCGCGCGCGCGACCCGCGCGCAATGCATTCACCTACCCTATCTTTAACCTTCGATTGCCTTTGGAATCGCTCGCCGATGCTGCGAGCGCGCTCGCGATTGAGCGCGGCGGCATGGTGAGCTTTTTTGCCCGTGATCACGGCTATCGCGATCCCGATCGTTCGCTTGAATCATGGGTAAACGATCAAATCTGCGCCGCAGGTATTGACGGCGTGGTGCGTTATGAGCTCGTATGCCTTCCGCGCGTGTTTGGGTTTGTGTTTAACCCCGTGAGCTTTTGGCTTTGTTGGGATGCGTCAAACGGGCTGCGCGCGCTCATTGCTGAAGTCAATAATACATTTGGTGAGCGACTCAGTTATGTGCTCACTTCTGCGTCCGGCGGTGCAATCGAAAATGGCGAAATCTTGATCGCGCAAAAGCGATTTCATGTATCGCCATTTAACGAAGTGCGCGGAGACTATCAGTTCCGCGTTTATGTAAGCGACCAACGTTTTCTCGTGCGGATTGATTACGACGACGCCAACTTCGACGGCGAGACTCTATTGAGCACCTGCGTGAGCGGCATCTGCCAGCCGCTCACCCGGGCGGCACTACGGCGCGCGCTTTGGCGCACGCCGTTGATCACCTTACAAGTGGTCGCAAAAATACACTGGCAAGCGCTGAAATTGATTTTCAAGCGCGTGAAATTTATTGGATACTTACCCTCCGAGGGGAAACGATGACTGCTCAGACTTCCAGCACGGCAACCGCCGCATCAAACGAAATACCGATGGCTGCGCGCGCGCTTTTACGCATGCTCGAACGCATCGACGGCGGCACGCTGTCAATGACCTTGCCCAATGGCGCGACCCACACCTACGGTGCGGGTGCGCTGCATGCGGCCATTCGTATTCATACTTGGGACGTGCTCACAGAAGTCTTGCGTGGCGGCGACGTCGTTTTCGCCGAAGGCTACATCGCCAATCAGTGGGACACTCCTGATCTGGCCGCGCTGTTAACGCTCGTTGCGCGTAACCAAGCGCATTTGACCGAAGCCTTCTACGGGCGATGGTGGGTGCAGCTTTGGTTTCGCTTCCGCCATGCGATGCGCAAAAATTCGCGCGCACAAGCGCGAAAAAATATTGTCGCCCACTACGATCTCGGCAATGATTTTTATGGGCTCTGGCTTGATGAGACGATGACATATTCGTCCGCGCTTTTTGCTGATCGCTCCGCGCAGTCGTTACCGGCAGCGCAGATTGCGAAGTATGCGCGGGCGCTAGAAGAGCTGCAACTCGCCCCCGGCGCGCACATTTTAGAAATTGGTTGTGGATGGGGTGGTTTTGCCGAGTATGCAGCGCAGCGCGGCTATCGCTTGACCGGGCTTACGCTCTCGCCCTCGCAATTGGCCTTCGCGCAAGCACGCATCGCGCGTGCGGGACTTACGGGTAACGTCCATTTTTTCCTGCGCGACTACCGTGATCACAAAACCACTGTCGATGGCATTGTGTCGATTGAAATGTATGAAGCTGTGGGCGAGCGCTACTGGAATACCTATTTCCGCGCGATTCACGACGCCTTGAAACCGGGCGGGCGCGCCTGCATTCAAGGCATCACGATTGCGCCCGAGCGCTTCGAGCAATACTGTAGCCAATCTGATTTCATCCAGCAATACATTTTCCCTGGCGGCATGCTTGCCTCGCCGCCCCGCATTGAAGCCTGCGCTCACAAAGCAGCGTTAACGGTTGAGCGCACGCATTGGTTTGGTCTCGATTACGCTGAAACCCTGCGCCGTTGGCTGGTCAATTTTGACGCGCACACAGATGCCGTGCGCGCTCAAGGCAAGAGCGATGCGTTCATCCGTATGTGGCGCTTTTACCTCGCCTACTGCATCGCGGGCTTCGAGGCCAAAAGCACCGACGTTGGTCAATTTACACTGGTGAAGTCATGAGCAAAATCCTCGCCTTTTTGATCGCAATCTGCGCCGCAGGTATTTTGCTTGCGCAGGAAATCGCACCACTCCCGACTCCGGTTACAACTGAATTGCCGAGCCTGAAAGTGCGTGGCAAAGCCCTGCTTACTTTCATCGGTTTTAAGGTCTACAACGGCACGTTGTGGACCACGGAAGGCAGCGATTCATTGAAAGATCCACACGTACTTGATCTCCAATATTTGCGTAATTTTGAAGGCGAAGTGCTGGCCAAACGTAGTATTGACGAAATGCGCGGGCAAGGCATCGGCAGCGATGTGCAGCATGAAAGCTGGTTAAAAGAGATGAAGCGTGTATTTCCAAATGTTAAAGCCGGTGACCGCATCACCGGCGTGGCCCTGCCAGGAAAGCTCGCGCGTTTTTTTCATAACGGTAAACATACCGGCGATGTCCTAGACCCGAGCTTCGCGCAAGCTTTCTTTGATATCTGGTTGAGTCCAAAAACCTCGCAGCCCGCAATGCGCAAAGAATTACTCGGCGAAAAATAGTTCACCCTGGATCATGACTAAGCCCATACCTGCGGCGCAACTTTTGGCCTACAGCGTGCTTTCGCTGCCACTGGCAATGTCGGCGTTGCCCGTGTATGTGCACGTGCCAAAGCTTTACGCAAGCTTTGGGCTTTCGCTCGCGTGGTTGGGCATTGCGATGTTAGCGCTGCGTGCGGCCGATGCGTTCATCGACCCGATGCTTGGCCGCTGGACTGATCGCAGCGAAAACCGTAAGCGCTTTATTGCAATTGCGGCAGTGCCGCTCGCGGTTGGGTTGCTTTTAACCTTTGCGCCGCAGGTATCCGGGCTGCCGCTACAAACAAATCTACTGGTCGGACTGGCACTGACCTATCTCGGATTTTCTGCCATTACGATTGCTTATCACGCGTGGGGCGCGGAGTGGAGTACGGACGTACACGAGCGTACCCGCATTACGACTTGGCGTGAGGCCGCAGGGCTTATCGGTGTGCTGATTGCGGCGGCGTTGCCGGTAATTCTCGCCCAGCGCGCCGGGCTGGCGCAAGGGTACGCAATGTTTGCCTGGATCGTGGTGGTTGTGCTTGCAATCTGCGCCGCAGGTACGCTCAAATTTGCGCCGTCGCGCGCGCGGGCATTAGATTTGCCCGCCGTGCCGCTGCGCGCGGTATTGGCAGATCGGGCGTTTGTGCGGCTCGTTGTCGTCTTTGCATTGAATGGCATTGCCGCTGCAATTCCCGCCACGCTCTTTCTCTTTTTTATTGATGATGTCGTGCGCGCAAATGATTGGCAAGCCCAGTATTTAATTGCCTACTTTATTTCTGGTGCGCTCGCAGCGCCGTTGTGGCTTGCGATCTCAAAGCGTGTCGGCAAACGCCGGGCGTGGGGGGCATCCATGCTGGTTGCGATTTTTGGATTCATCTGGGCCTATGGCATGGGCGCGGATGATCGCTGGCCGTTTATGATTGTTTGCGTGCTCTCAGGGTTGGCATTGGGCGCTGATCTCACCTTGCCGCCCTCGATGCTCGCTGATGTGATTGGTCGTAGCGCCCAGCCACACGCGGGCGGCAGTTATTTTGGGGTGTGGACGATGGTGACCAAGCTCAATCTCGCGCTCGCCGCCGGCATTGCGCTACCGGCGTTGGCATGGCTTGGGTATGTTCCTAATGCGGCTAATGCTAAAACCAGTGCGCTCACCATTGCGTATTGTTTATTGCCCTGCGCGTTAAAGCTTTGCGCGTTTTTTGCTCTTTTTTTCGTAAAGGAATCGCCCCATGTGGAAGAAGTTCGTTAGTGTTATTTTTGCAGTCTTAATTTTGGGAGGATGTGCCACAGTGAATGTGAACGACTACGCTCAGGAAACGCCGAAGCTCGATTTGAAGCAATATTTCAATGGCGTGTTTAACGGACACGGCGTATTTATGGATCGCTCGGGCAAAATCGTAAAGCGCTTCGTGGTGATCATGGATTGCAAGTGGCAAGGCGATGTTGGCACACTCGATGAATCGTTTACGTACTCTGATGGCGCGACCCAAAAGCGCATCTGGACGATTAAAAAATCAGGTGATCGCTATATCGGTACTGCCTCCGATGTCGTGGGCGAGGCGATCGGGCAAGCGTCGGGCAATGCCCTGCGTTGGCAATATGTGATGGCGTTGCCGGTCGATGGCAAGACGTATCACGTTGATTTTGACGACTGGATGTATTTAGTCGATGGCAAAGTTATGCTCAATAAGAGCGTGATGAGTAAATTTGGCTTTCGATTAGGCGAAGTGATCTTGTCGTTCACCAAACCGTGATTGATCTATGCAAAGCCTAAACCCGCGCATTACCGAGTGGAAGGGGTGTCGGGTCTGGATCATTGGTGGCTCGACCGGCATTGGTCGGGCGACCGCCGTGCTTTTGCATACCTGCGGCGCAGAAGTGGCCGTCTCCGCACGCACGGCGAGTACCCTCGCGCAATTGGCGCAGGCCCATGCGGGGTTAGTCGCGCTCCCGCTTGATTTAAACGATACCGCGGCCATCGATGCAGCGCTGAGATCGTTGGTCACGCGTTGGGGCGGTGTTGATCTCATCATCTGCGCCGCAGGTACCTACGCGCCGACCCGCGCGTGGGAGCTGACCCCAGAGCGCGTCGATGAAATGATGGGCGTTAATCTCATCGCGACGATGAAAGCCACGGCGCTGATCGTGCCGCAATTAATGAAGCAAGGCGCAGGCACCGTGGTCTATATCTCAAGCGTCGCTGCGTATCGTGGCTTACCGAAAGCGCTTGTTTATGGCCCGTCGAAAGCGGCACTGACTAATTTTGCTGAGACCCTGTATTTAGATTTACATGAAAAAGGGATCGGCGTAGTCGTGGTGAGCCCTGGGTTTGTGCGCACGCCGCTCACTGCCCAAAATGATTTCACGATGCCAGCGCTTATCGAGCCTGAAGAGGCCGCGCGTGAAATCAAAGCCGGATTGGAATCTGGAGCGTTTGAGATTCACTTTCCAAAACGCTTCACCCGAGTCTTAAAGTTTTTGCGCTTCTGGCCAAATCGCTGGTATTTTTCTGTGATCAAGCGCATCGCGGGCTAGCGCGTTAATGAATGAAAAACGCCGCAGGTATTGACATACCTGCGGCGCAGTTTAGCTTAAAAAAGCCTTTCTACCGATTGAAATTCGTCTGCACTTTTTTCCAGACGGCATCGGCGACATCGCGACCAAGCTTGCGGCCACTTAAATCGCCGTCTTCAAAGTGAATGCCACCGTAGCGACGGGACATACCCGCTTCGTCGGCCGCTTCGGTAAAGGTAGGCCATGTCAGGTTGGTATCTTGGGCAGGCATATTGGTTTCGGTTTTCAAGGTGCCCTTGCTGATCACCGCCCGATACGGATTGAATTCGCTGCCGGTAAAGCGCTTCAACACTTCTGCGCCTGCAGAAGAAAATGCGCTATGACCTGACGTAAATTCAGGGAAAGGAGGCGTCACAAACGTGCAGGCTTGGTAAGGCATAAAACTCTCGCCTTGCATCGCCACGGTGCCCTTATCTTTTTCCCAGCACTTGATGGTTTGCCCTTTAAAGAGGGTGCGAATCGCAGAAATTGGGCGGGCAGAGTTGTAGGCGCGCTTCGCATCCCACGATGCGATACTCGCATCGAGCATGGCGTTTCCCATCGCCATGTAGAGCATGGCATCTTGATCGACGTTATAGCGATAGTGCGCAGAGACCGACTGCGCAAACAAATACCAATGCCCCGGTGGCGTTTCCGATGCTGGGCCGTCGGCCCAATATTCAGCGATTACTTTTTCACGCTCGGTTAATCCAGCAGAAATCGCGATGATATCGAGCGCCTGTTGGGTAAATTTAGGCTCGCCAAATTTCGCAGGGCCTTGCAATGGACGCACGGCTGCGCCGTTTGCAAGCGCAAAAGTCTTCACGTTGCCCCAATGCGGAAGCAAGTAGCCTGGTGTGCGTCCGTTGCAAAAAGTGAGCGGCTGCCATGCGTTCACATCATTAAGCACAGTCGCAGTATTCACAGGCGCGTAGCCCGAAGTATCGGCGTAGCCATTGGCTTGGTTTGCGCCATCGTTTGCGCGGCTTGCAAGCACGGCCGCCGCAGCAGCGTTGCCTACTGCCGAAGGTGTGCCGCTGCTGGTGCTTGTATCTTCGGGCGCAAGCCCGTTGACTTTCAGTGCTGCGTCTAATTTATCTTTTTGCGCGGGGTAGAGATTGACTAACGTACGGTATGCAGCCATGCCAATCGCTGCAGATTTTGCGGCTTCGCTCGCCTCTGCTGAGGGGCGCTTGGCGGGATCTGCCGCGACGGGCATCGCCCGCGCATCGTATGCCGCCCAAGCGTCAAACATGGCGGTGTGCGTGATTGCAAGTGCCCGTGCGACTGCGGGTGGCCCGAGCGTGCCGCCGCGTACGGCATCGAGGGCAATGGCATTCCATTTGACGATGGCGGATGCTTCGTATGGCTGGCTCGGTGGCGTTTGCGGTGTTGTCGCGACATCAGAGCCGCTGCCCCCACAACCTGCGACTAAGAGTGCGATGGCACTCACCAAAAGTAGTTTTTTCACAGTGCACCCGAAAGACATAATTTTTAATTCGTCGTTTATACCGTTGGCATTAAAATAGAGCAAGCGAAAATGCTTTGTCGATGGCACGAAGTTTCGGAATGATTGATTCATGCAACACCAACCCGCCCTCCAACTGCGCCCGCTTGCGCGCCAGCCCGCGCTCGCCCGGCATCAAAACGCGCTCAAAGCCGGGTCGCGGCGGGTTCTTTTGGCAGGATTCGCGCATGGCATCGGTTTGCTTTGTAAGCGCTTGCATACCTCCAAACGCTTCTGGATCATAGATTTGAATCTGCACAGTCGCGCCCCAACCAGATACCCCGTCGGCACGACCGTAACCCGCGAGGCCGCCGGTGAGCGCCTCAATCATGAGCCCGAGCCCGTAGCCTTTGTGCCCCGCCAGATCACTGCCGAGCGGCATGAGCGCGCCTTTCGGTTCGTTCCAAATTGCGCCCGGGTCGGTCGTTGCGTTGCCTTCTGCATCGGTCGCCCAGCCGATGGGCATCGATTCACCGGCATCAAAAAGCCGTCGGGTCATGCCCATCGCGGTCACGCTCATTGAGACATCGACGATCACCGGGTCAGCTTTGGTCGGCCATGAAATCGCGAGCGGATTGGGGGTCATGACCGGCACGCGACCACCGTGTGGCGCGACGGCTTTTACCGCCGGGTCGCTACTCAAAATTTGAGTCACAAACCCTTCGCGGGCTGGCGCTTCCAGGTAAGCGGCCAAGCACGCAATGTGATGGGAATTGCGGATCACGATCGTACCTGCGCCGCAGGTGCGCGCCATTTCTTTGGCAGCGGAGATGGCTCGCGTTACCAGCCACGGCCCAGGCAGTCGCTGGCCGTCCCAAAGGGCAGTCGCTGCGCGCGATTGCAATACCTGCGGCGCAGATTGGGTGCTCATGGAGCCATTTTTTAGCGCGTCGAGGTAGCCGGGCAGAAGCGCGAGCCCGTGTGTGCTGTGGCCGAGTAAATCACCCTCGACTAAGACTTGCGCGGTGGTCTGGGCTTTGTCTCGATCCAAGCCACAGGCTAAAAAAGCGCGGGTGGCGAAATCGGTGAGTGCGGCGGCGGATGGGTTCATCGTGGAAAATAGCGGCATGGCAACATTATCGATTTCGATTGTGACCTATTTTTCAGATGAAAAATGGTTTAAATCCACCTGCGCGTCGCTATTCGCAGCGATTGCCCATGCCCGCGCCCATGCCGGTATTGCCGATTGCACGATTAGCCTCATCGATAATTCTGATGACAGCAGCGACCGCGAGGTGCTCTACCCCGGCGTGACCACGACGGCCGCCGAGATCGCCATCATAAGCGGGCAGGGCAATATTGGCTACGGCGCAGCACACAATCTGGCGCTCATGAAATCAAGCGCGGACTTTCATCTCGTGCTCAATCCCGACATTACGATGAAGCGCGACGCCCTCACTCAAGCGCTCGCGATATTTACGAGCCGGGCCGATGCTGCATGCGTGACCCCCAGCGCAGTCGATGAAAACGGGGAATTCACCTCGCTTTGTAAGCGCCGGGTGACGCCCATCATTTTGCTGCTGCGTGCAGGCGCGCCCGGCTGGCTGAAATCGCGCTGCCAAAAAACGCTCAATCGCTACGAGTATCGCGGTGAATTGCGCGACACGCCGCTGCGCGTTGTCACCGCCAGCGGTGCGTTCATGCTCGTAAAGACCTCCACCGCGCAGAAAATCGCAGGCTTTGACGAGCGATTTTTCCTTCATTTTGAAGATGTGGATTTTTCCTTGCGCTTACACCGGCAGGGCGAGATCATCTACGCGCCGCAAGTCAAAGTCGTGCACGCAGGTGGCGGTGCGGCCGGCAAGCACCTTAAATTTATGCTCGTCAACGGTTGGCGCTACTTCCGCAAATGGGGCTTGGGCGATCCGCTTTTGAAGCTGAAGGCGACGCGTGCCCGTTAATGCCTGACGCGAAGCGAATGCAACCGATGTAGCAGGAAGGGCTCGATAAAGCGGCTCTCCAGTAGCGTAGCGGATCGTTTGAAAAATGAATCTGCATAGTGCGTGTCGCTGCCACCTTAAACGACGCCTGCAAGCGAAATCTGCGCCGCAGGTATTTCAATATTCCCGCTAAAAACCTTTCGGCGAAATTGCCTAAAAATGAATCGAGATTTCACTTTTTAGCTGCGCGGTGCTAACTTCACATATCCGCACGTTTTGCGCGGCACTTAATCCGAAATCTCGCTCGAAAGTTCGCCATGAAACCAACCAAGCTTTTACTCGTCTGCGCACTCACGCTGTTAGTGGTCTCGTGCGGCGGTGATTCCGATCCTGCGTTTACCGCCGCGCCAGAAGGCACTTTTTTGCCCCCGGAGCCACCCTCCGGCTTTACGCCCAAAACGATTGCCTACGCGAATAAAGACATGGTGGCCGCAGCTAATCGGCTGGCAGTGGATGCGGGCGTAGCGATTTTGGCGCAAGGCGGCTCGGCGGTAGATGCCGCGATTGCAGTGCAAATGGTGTTGAATCTCGTCGAGCCGCAATCGTCTGGGATCGGCGGTGGCGCTTTTATGTTGCACCACGATGCAGTGAAGAGAAAAACGCAAGCCTTTGACGGCCGGGAAACGGCGCCTGCCGCAGCCACTGCCGATATGTTCACCAAAGCCGGTGTGCCTTTGGGGTTTTTCGCTGCAGTAGATGGTGGGCTTGCCGTGGGCACGCCGGGTCTATTGCGCATGCTTGAGCTCGCGCATAAAGAGCACGGCAAATTAGCGTGGGCAAAACTGTTTGAGCCAGCGATCAAGCTCTGCGATGAGGGCTTTGCCATCTCGAGCCGGATGAGCCTTTCCATCGCGGGCACGGCGGCCCGCATTAAAGCTCAAGGCGAGCCGGGTGCGAGTTACTTCTTGAATGCGGACGGCACTGCAAAAGCAGCGGGAACGCTCCTTAAAAACCCAGCGCTTGCCGCCACGTTTAGAGCGATTTCAGCCGGCGGTGCAGCGGCGTTTTATGCAGGCCCCTTGGCGCAGGATATCGTAACGAAAGTAAAGTCACACCCGACCAACCCCGGGCGCATGGAGCTTTCAGATTTGGCGGGTTATCAAGCCAAAGCGCGCGAGCCGTTGTGTGGCGACTATCGCAGCCTTTATAACGTTTGCGGGATGCCACCGCCGAGCTCGGGCGCAATCGCGGTGTTACAAACGCTGGGCATTTTGAATAGCTTTGAGCTCTCAAAATATGCGCCCAATAGCGTCGAGGCGATTCACGTTGTGAGCGATGCCTATCGCCTTGCTTACGCCGATCGCGCGAAGTTTGTGGCTGATACCGATTTCATCAGCGTTCCGATTGCCGGGATGGTTGATCCAATCTATCTGAAAGCGCGCGCGGGTCTGATCTCACTCGATAAGTCAATCGGCGTGCCCACTGCCGGTGCGCCCGTTGGCGGCACGGCTACGAGCGGCATTGATAACTCACCTGATTTACCTTCGACCAGTCACCTATCGATTGTTGATCGCAATGGCAATGTTGTGTCGATGACCACGACCATCGAAAACGGTTTCGGCAGTTTGCAAATGGTCAATGGGTTTTTACTCAATAACCAGCTCACCGATTTTTCCTTCACTGAAAAAGATGCCGCAGGTAATCTGATCGCCAATCGGGTGCAGCCCGGCAAGCGCCCGCGTAGCTCGATGTCGCCCACGATCATGTTTAATAAGGCTGGGCAAGTCGAAGCGTCTCTCGGCTCGCCGGGCGGTAGCAATATCATTCAATACGTCACCAAAACGATTATTGGTCTGGTCGATTGGAATATGGACATCCAGCAAGCGATCAACCTATCAAATTTCGGCGCCCAAACCAGCGCGACAACCTCGCTTGAAAAAGGCTCGCTCGCCGCCGCAGCTGAAGCGGGCTTGAAAGCCAAAGGCCATACCGTTTCGATCCTCGATATTAATAGCGGCGTGCACGGTATCGTAATGAATGGCAAGCGTTCGACCGATGGCTTTGTGAATGGTACTAACGGTGGTGGGCTCTCGCGCGGCCCATCGTTGGGCACCTGGGCGGGCGGCGCAGATCCGCGTCGCGAAGGCACGGCGGCGGGAAATAACTGATCGAAATCTCGCGTATCGATCAATACCTGCGGCGCAGATTTGATGGTTTTTTGCTGATTTGAAAGGCAATTTCAGCAAAAAACCGCGCCGCTGCGATTTCAAAGGCAATAGTTTTGCGATTCTAGCCATGAATAGTCCCAATCAAAACGGGTTTTTGGCGCGCGCTTTAGTTGTTGAAAAGCGCCTTGCATAGATCGTCGGTTCGCTTAAATCTGCGCCGCAGGTATAGCGCGCCCCACTCGCCTAAACTGGGTGCATAGTTTTTATGAAAGATCCGCTATGCGCCCATCTGGCCGCCCCGCAACTGCAATTCGCAATATCGAAATCATTCGCAACTTCACCATGCACGCCGAAGGCTCGGTGCTCATCAAAATGGGCAATACGCAGGTGCTCTGCACTGCGAGCATTGATGAATACGTGCCGCCGTTCCTCAAAGGAAAAGGCGAAGGCTGGGTCACCGCAGAATACGGAATGCTGCCACGCTCAACCCATACCCGCATGAAGCGCGAAGCGGCGAGTGGCAAGCAGGGCGGGCGCACGCAGGAGATTCAGCGGCTGATCGGGCGCAGTTTGCGCGCCGTGGTGGATATGAAAGCCTTAGGCGAGCGCCAGATCGTGATTGATTGCGATGTGTTGCAAGCCGATGGCGGCACGCGCTGCGCCAGCATTACCGGCGCATGGGTCGCCTTGGCCGATGCGTGCAATAAGCTCGTGGCAAGCGGCGTTTTGCCAGCATCACCGCTGACCGATCACGTTGCCGCAATTTCGGTGGGTATTTTTAACGGCGTACCCGTGGCCGATTTGGATTACGATGAAGACTCTAATTGCGACACGGATATGAATGTGGTCGCGACCGGGAGCGGCGGTATGGTCGAAGTGCAAGGCACGGCCGAAGGCAAGCCCTTTTCACGCGCGGAGATGACAGCGCTCCTCGATATGGCCGATGCAGGCATCGCGCAATTGATCGCCGCCCAAAAAGCAGCGCTCGCAAAGTAGCGCGGTCAAAACCATGAGCACGATCGTATTGGCGAGCGGAAATCTCAAAAAACTGGGGGAGATGCAGGCGATCCTTGCGCCATTGCAGCTCACCTTGAAAGCCCAATCGGAATTTGGCGTGCCAGAAGCGCCAGAGCCGCACGATACTTTTTTTGAAAACGCTTTGGCCAAGGCGCGCAATGCGTGTGTACATACAGGCTAGCCCGCGATTGCCGATGATTCCGGCAGAAGCGAGAGCTCGTTAGACGGTGCGCCCGGTGTGCACAGTGCCTATTTCGGCGGCGCTCAAAAAGACGATGCTGCGAACAATGCGCGGTTGCAGCGCGAGCTCAAAGGTGTTGCCAATCGGCGCGCGCACTATGTCGCGGTGATCGTATACCTGCGGCGCAGAAATGACCCCGAACCGCTCATCGCGCATGGTCAATGGCACGGTGAGATTATCAATAATCCGCTGGGAGATGGCGGCTTTGGCTACGATCCATATTTCTTAATTCCTGGCTTAAATCAAACCGCAGCCCAAATACCTGCGGCGCAGAAAAATGCGATTTCGCATCGCGCCAAAGCGCTATCCCAATTATTTGAAGCGCTGCGGGCAGAGCTCGTTTAGATGAAAACCTTGCTCACTGCCCGGCTGCGGCTTGAGCCGTTGACTGAAAATCATATCGATGCCTTGCTGGAAATCCATAAGGGAAACGTTCATGAATTTACCGGACGCATGCCCCGCGTTTTAAAAACACGGCGCGAAGCCATGCGCATGCTCATTCCAAACGCACGCACCGAACGTTACGTGCTCGTGCTGCCCGGACCAAAAGCGGCCCGCACGGTGCTCGGCGTGATTTCGCTTAGCAATATCGATAACGGCGTGTTTTCCAATGCATCGCTCGGGTATTGGATTAATCGAAATTTTGCCGGCTACGGCTACACCCGCGAGGCCGCAGCGCGAATCACAAAACACGCGTTCACTAAGCTGAAATTACACCGTTTAGAAGCCAATATCGCCCCTGATAATCGAGCCTCGATCAAGCTTGTCAAAGCGCTTGGTTTTCGTAAAGAGGGCGTGAGCCTGCGCATGCTTTTTTTAGGTGATGCATGGCGGGATCAAGCCCGCTACGCGATGACGGTTGAAGAATGGACGCCGTAAACGCACCGCGCTTTACGGCGCTGCCCCCGCTCTCACTTTACATTCACATTCCGTGGTGTGAAAAGAAGTGTGGCTACTGCGATTTCAATTCACACGCCCGCAAAGGCCAAGCACTTGATGAGCAGCGCTACGTCAATGCCTTGATGACCGATTTAGAAATAACGTTGCCCCAAATTTGGGGGCGTTCGGTGCATACGATTTTTTTTGGTGGCGGTACACCCAGTCTTTTTTCTGCACGTGCGATTGATGATATTTTGTGTGGCGTGCGGGCGCGATTGAAGCTCGCCGCCGATGCTGAGATTACGCTCGAAGCCAATCCTGGCACTTTCGAAGCACAGAAATTTGCCGATTTCTGCGCCGCAGGTATTAACCGAATCTCAATTGGCATCCAGAGTTTTAATGCCCAACATCTGCAAGCGCTCGGGCGTGTGCACGACGATGTGCAAGCGCGCCGTGCCGTCGAAATCGGTCTGCGCACGATTGGCAATGTAAATTTAGATTTGATGTACGCGCTGCCAAATCAGACAGCCGCTGAAGCGTTGGCAGATATCCAAACGGCCATCGCCTTTTCGCCGCCGCATATCTCGGCCTACCAGCTCACGCTCGAGCCCAATACGCTTTTTCACGCCCACCCGCCAGCGCTTCCCGATGATGATACCTGCGGCGCAATCGAAGAAGCCGTGCACGGTGCGCTCGCAAGCGCTGGCTATGATCGTTATGAAATTTCAGCGTTTGCCAAGCCAAAAATGCAGTGTCAACATAATATGAATTACTGGAAATTTGGCGATTACATCGGCATCGGCGCCGGTGCTCACGGCAAAATTTCTGCCCCGCATTCAATCACGCGCACGGTCAAAGCCAAGCAACCTGAGCAATATATGCATGCCTGCGAAGCCGGCGATGCCACCATTGAGCGCCGCGAAATCAACCGTAAAGATGCGGGCTTTGAATTTATGCTCAATGCCCTGCGCTTAACAGAAGGTGTTGAGACCGTGCAATTTTCTGAGCGCAGCGGATTTCCAATTTCGCTGGTTTCCAAAGCCCTCGCCCAAGCTGAAGCCAAAGGCTTGCTCGCGCCCGACCCGACGCGCATCAAACCCAGCCCGCTCGGGCTGCGCTATCTCAATGATTTGCAGGAAATGTTTTTGGTGGGGTGAGTGCAACGTAACCAACGGATTGGCTTTGTCGAAATCAAGCGTTTTGGTGCTCAATCTGCGCCGCAGGTTTAGACCTACGCCTTACCTTACCATCTGTACCGAGCCGGAGACGGTGAGAGAAAGCTCGCGGGCGCCGGGCTCTATTTGCATTGGCGCGGCGTCCCCTGCGTCTGATACTGCACCACGCGCCATCATCATGGTTTTTTGGATCGGTGCGCCACCACCGATTTGCCCTACCGAAACTTCGCGCACGGTATAGCCCGAATTTCCAAAGGCTTTGCTAGCGGTCAGCGCTTTTGCGCGGAAAGTGGCAATGCCCCGCTCGATCAACGCTGCTTCTTCTTTCGAGCGCAAATCAGCCGAGATTTCAAAACCGTTGCTCGCGATTTGCATTTCGCGCGCGAGCTTCCCAGCAAGTGTGCCGAGTACGCCGAACTCCCGCGCTTTCAGAATAATTTCCGCGCGCACTTGCCAGCCATTGCGTAGGCCTTTTTGGTCGTAGCGTGGGCTGGTGTTGAAGCTGCCGGTCGTAGCACGGACGCCTGCAGTATTCTTCGCTTCGTTGAGCGCACGGCTGATGATTTGATTGACGTCATTGGTCAGCGTCGAGGGCTCAGCACCTGCTTTGTCGACAGCCAATACGACCACTGCTGTATCGGGCTGCACCGATGCGGTGACCGTTGCGTCGATGCTGAGCACGTCGCGTAAGGATTGTGCTGGCGCCGATGAATTTACGCTTGGCGCAGATTGCGCCTGAGCGAACGCCGCATAAAAGAGGAACAAAAAAGTAAGAAAATGGGGCATTCAAAATCTTTCAATTACGCTGCGCTATAGCCATTGGCTTAGCGCAATTTGATGAGACCGACGATCCTGCCAAGATGGCGAGCCGCATAGCGCGGAATCGGGATGAAAATCCGTAACGGGAAGGTAACAATCGCTAAGGCTAACGTGCGAACGCGCAGCTTACCTGCATTTTGCGATTGATGCTTACGGGCATAAATAATCTTTGATTGGGCATGATGAAATCCACGCAAGAACTCGTTGCGTAAGGGCCTGTTTCCACGCACGGAGCTGCGTGATCGATGCACAATTTTTACCGCTGGCGCGACGATAATGCATTGCCGCGCCTGATACATGCGAAGGGTCAAATCTGCGTCTTCATAATACAAAAAAAAGTCAGCGTCAAAGCCACCTTGCGCCAAAATTTTCTCGCGATCTACAAACATTGCCGCACCGGTAACAAAACTCACGCAGCATAGACTTTCCGCAGCCGGGGCGGGTTTATCTTTGAGCTTAAATGGAAGGTGATAACTCACTTCAGCGTTGCCCGCTTTATTGATAATCTCTGGGGCAACGATCGAACACATCGGAAATTGCAGCGCCACTTCGCGTAACGCCGCAATTGCGCTCGGGTAGATTTCGCAATCTGGGTTTACGAGCATGCAAAAGGGCGTGGTTGCCGCTCGCATCGCCGCGTTGTTGGCCACACCAAAGCCGAGATTAGCGTTGTTTGTGATGACGCGCACGCGTGGGTGATCGCGCCCGATGATCGCTACGGTATCGTCTTCGCTACCGTTATCGACCACAATCACATGGGCGCATTGCGCAAGCGGAGCGAGCGTTTGTGAAATCAAATGGGCTGTATTAAACGTCACCAAAATGATGGTGACGTCTTCCAGCATTGGATTGCCGGTTGTCGTTAGATTAACAGGCTGCAAAGCCATCGATTAAATCGCAATATGCCGACCGCCATCGACATTGATCGTCTGGCCCGTAACGTAAGGCGCATCGCGCAGCAAAAAAAGCACCGCTTTGGCAATATCGTCCGCAGAGCCTTCGCGCTTGAGTGGCGCGTGGTTGATGATCGCTTTCCGTTCTGTTTCTGAAAATTGATCATCGTCGGGCCACATCACAGCACCTGGCGCCACGGCATTGACCCTGACCTCCGGCGCAAGATCTCGGGCCAGCGCATGGGTGAGCCCGCGCAACCCGGCCTTGGCGACGTTGTAGATCACATAGCCTTTTAGCGGGCGCTCGGCGTGAATATCGGTAATATTCACGATCGCACCTTTTGTTGCACGTAGATGCGGCGCCGCGGCCTGAGACAGAAAAAGCGGGGCTTTTAAATTGCTGCCGATGAGCTCAATCCAGCTTGACTCACTCGCTTCTGCCAACGAGGTTGGATAAAAGGTCGAGGCGCAATTGATGAGCCCGTCGAGCTTACCAAAGGTATCGAGAGTTGAGAGCACGGTTGAGGCGAGGGTCTCGGTTTCGAGCAATTCAGCCTGTACGACCGATGCCGATCCTGGGCGGATCGCATTGAGCTGGTCTTTTAGCGATTTCGCGTCGGCTGCGGATGAGCGATAATGAATCATCACGTTCGCCCCCGCTGCGTGCAGTGTGCGCGCAATTGCCGCACCCACGCGCTTTGCGCCACCCGTGATGAGTATTACTTTTCCGTCCATGAATCCTCGTTCTCGATTAGCTACTGCTGCCTCGGTCCAATTTTCGCTTGAACAGTCTGCACATGTGATGCAGATGGTTGAAGCGCTGCGTCGCCTGATCGAGCGCCACGGCGGTTGGATTCCTTTTTCAGATTTTATGCGCTTTGCACTTTACGAGCCCGGACTTGGCTATTACGCAGCAGGCGCGCAGAAATTTGGTGCTGCAGGTGATTTCATTACTGCACCAACCTTGTCGCCGCTCTTTGGGCGCACCGTGGCGCGCGCCGTTGCAAGCCGCGTGACCTCGAACGCCACGCAAATTCTTGAGCTTGGCGCGGGCAATGGCCATCTCGCGCTCGATGTGTTGTCGTGGTTTTCGTTAAGAGGGTTGTCGCCGCGCTACGCAATCCTAGAGCTTTCAGCAGAATTGCGGGCGCGACAAGAGGAAAAACTCGCACTTTTTGCGCCGCAGGTTACCTGGATTTCGCAGTTACCCGAACGCATCGAAGGCATTGTTCTCGGCAACGAGGTGCTCGATGCTGTGCCTTGCGAGCGCGTGATTGTGCGCGATGGCGCGCATCGACGCTCCGGCGTTTCGCATAGTGAAAAAGGGTTTGTGGCGAAAGGGCGCACGCTCGATGCGCGCGATCCTCCCGCGTTGAAAGCAGCGCTTGCCCGCATTCCGCTGGAAGACGGCTACTACACCGAGGTCAATATCGAGGCTGAAGCGTTGGTGCACACCGTGACGCAGCGTATGGGCGATGCGGTCGCCTTGTGGTTTGACTATGGGTTTCCGCGCAGCGAGTACTACCATGCGCAGCGTCGTGAGGGCACGTTGATGTGCCACGTGCAGCACCGTACGCATAGCGATGTCTTTTTTGCCCCGGGCTTGCAAGACATTACTGCGCACATCGACTTTACTGCGATGGCCGAGGCTGCACGCAGTGGTGGTGCATCTCAAATTGCATATGTTTCACAAGCGCAGTGGTTGCTCGATGCCGGATTACTCGACGAATTAGTGCGCGTGGGTGAGCCCGGAAGTGCGGCCTATTTGGCTGCGACCAATGCGGTGAATACGCTGGTGAGCCCGGCAGAAATGGGTGAGCTTTTTAAAGTGCTCGTGGTGCAGCGCGGGGATGGAGCGCTTCCGCTTGGCTTTTCACGCGATCAATCGATGCGCCTTTGAAGGCGTAGGCAGATCGCGATTGCGCCCATCGCGAGCAGTATTAAGAGCACCGGCAGATCGCCCATCGCCATGTAAGGCGTAGGCCCCGTACGGCCATGGATTTTCAATTCCAAAATATCGCGCGTAAACCACGGCAGTCGCGCAATTTCTTGCCCATGATGATCGATGGCTACCGTAATACCGGTGTTTGTTGCACGCAACATCGGGCGGGCAAATTCTGCAGCCCGCATTTGGGCAATCTGGGCATGCTGCTCGGCAGCAGAAGACTGGCCATACCACGCATCGTTGGTGAGGTTGATTAGCAACGTCGCGTCGAGTGCTTGCGGGCGCACCGCACGCGCGAATACGTCTTCGTAGCAAATCGAAATCCCTAATTTCTCACCCGCAATTGAGAGCGCCGATTGCGTCGGTGCGCCTTCGCTAAAACCAGAAAGCGGGATGGCCATGTTGTCGTAAAACCAACCCAATAGCGGGCGCAGCGGCATGAATTCACCAAAAGGCACGAGATGAGTTTTGCGGTAGACGTTGATCGCTTGATTTTCCAATGCGATCGCAGCGTTAAAGAAGCCCACGCCGTCGGTTTGCGGGGCGCCGAAGAGCAATGCACGGGTGCTAGGTTTCATGGCGGCGCGCATACTGCCCATGATGGGATCATCTGCACGCGCTTGCATCAGCGTCGTTACGGTAGTCTCCGGCAGGATCACTAGAGCGCCTTGCGCCCGCTGCATTAATGCGCTGAAATGGGCGGCGTTTTCCGCTTGTGATTTCGGGTCAAATTTGAGCTGTTGGGCGATATTTCCTTGAACGAGCGAGACGGTCAGCGGCTGTGCTTGCGCGACTTGTGACCACTCGATTTTTTTAAGCGAATGGCCGACGATCAAAACGACCCCGATCAAAATACCTGCGGCGCAACTTTTAAGCGGGCGCGGCAATGGGCGCGGCCAAGCCCACGCGATAAGCGCCGAAAGCAGGCACGCGATGAAGGACACCCCCAAGCCACCGACCAGGGGCGCAAAGCCGATCAGCGGCGAATCGCTCGCATGCGGATGATCCATCGATAACCAAGGGAATCCAGTGAAAATCCAGCCGCGCAGCCACTCGCAGGCTACAAAAAACCCCGCTGCTATGAACGGTGCAGCATTGCCAAGGCTTGGGGCAACCCACCGCGAAAGCGCTGCAGCCAGTGCCGGGTAAAGGGCGAGAAAGCTGCAAAAAAGCAGCGTCGCGACGCCAGCCATTGCAGCGGGCATTTGCCCGAAAGTATTCAGCGCGACAAAGACCCACGATGCCCCAACGCCAAACAACCCCAGACCAAATGCAAAACCGTCCCATGCTGCGCGTTTGACCGATTTTGCGCGCAGTAGCCGGGCAAAAAACCAAGCGATGGCAAGCAAGGGTAGCCACCAGATGCGGTGCGGTGCAAAGCCAAGCACGCAAATAGCACCGAGCGCGAACGCAATGAGCGAACGCATCACGCTTTTGTGCCGCCGCGATGCACCGTCAGCATCAACACCCGGCGGCTATCTGCGCGCGCCACAGTGAACTGCAAGCCTTCAAGATGCACGCTTTCGTTGCGCTTGGGCACGCGGCCAAAGGCGTGCGTGACCAACCCGCCAATCGTATCGAAATCTTCGTCAGAGTAGTGGGTGCCGAAATGGGAATTAATATCGGCAATTGAAGTGCTCGCTTTCACCCGATCCCGGCCTTGCGCTTCGCTAATGATATTTTCGTCATCGTGATCAAAATCATGCTCATCGGCGATATCGCCAACGATTTGTTCGAGCACATCTTCAATCGTGACGATACCCGCAACGCCGCCATATTCATCGACCACAATCGCCATATGATTGCGATTAACGCGAAATTCCCGCAAGAGCACGTTGAGTGGTTTTGACTCGGGCACAAATACCGCGGGGCGCAGCATTGCGCGCAAATCAAACTCTTCGGGGTTTAAGAAATACTGCAATAAATCTTTGGCCAGCAAAATACCAATGACGTCATCGCGATTTTCACCAACGACGGGGAAGCGCGAGTGCCGCGTCTCGACCGCTTTGGCGATGGAATCGGTGAGGGCATCGTCAACATCGATGACATCCATCGATGAGCGCGGAATCATTACGTTACGGGCTGTGAGCTCGCGCACTTGCAGCGCGCCCTCAGCGATGGTGAGGGCATCACTGTCGATCAAGTTGCGTGCGTGTGCATCGCGCAAAACAGCAACCAGCTCTTCGCGTGTTTCGGGTTTATCGTGCAGAAGCGCCGCGAGGCGATCGAGCACGCTAGGTTTATCTTTCGACATAGGGATCAGTTATTCTAAAGCGCTTCAAAATTTCGCATTCCATCGCTTCCATTATGATGGCATCGCGTTTGCGTTCATGATCGTATCCTTGCAAATGCAGCGCGCCATGAATCACGAGGTGGGCGTAGTGCGCGGCTACTGATTTGCGCTGCGCTTTCGCTTCACGGGCAACCACACGCGGGCAAATTGCAATATCACCCAATACCTGCGGCGCAGTTTCGTAGACAAACGTGAGCACGTTAGTCGCGTAATCTTTGCTGCGAAATTGGGCATTGAGCGCGCGCGCCTCGCCTTCGCCTACAAAGCGCACCGTTGCCTGCAGCGGTGAAAGCGCGGCTGCCCGCATCCAGCGCCGCACTTGCGCACGCTCGGGCAGGTGTGAAACTGCGCCGCAGGTATATTGCACCGCCAACGCGAGCTTATGAGGCATGCGAGGTTTTTGATTGCTGTCGTGCTTGGCTATCGTAGGCGTCGATGATATGTTGCACCAACGGATGGCGCACGACATCCATGCTGGTGAAATGAGTGACCGCAATTCCGCGCACATCGGTAAGCACGTTTACTGCATCGGCGAGCCCGCTTTTTTGATGGCGCTGCAGATCCACTTGCGTCGGATCGCCCGTAATCACTGCTTTTGTGCCAAAGCCAATGCGGGTGAGGAACATTTTCATTTGCTCAGGCGTTGTGTTCTGCGCTTCGTCCAAGATGATGAAACTATGATTTAGCGTGCGTCCGCGCATATAAGCCAAGGGCGCGATTTCAATGGTGGTGCGCTCAAACACTTTTTGCACCTTGTCGTAGCCCATTAAATCATAAAGTGCGTCGTAAAGCGGGCGCAAATACGGATCAACTTTTTGCTCAAGCCCACCGGGCAGAAACCCCAGTCGTTCGCCAGCCTCAACTGCCGGGCGTACGAGCACGATACGCTTGACCGCATCGCGCTCTAAGGCCTCGAACGCGCAAGCGACGGCGCGATAGGTCTTGCCAGTGCCCGCAGGGCCCACGCCAAAGGTGATGTCATGCGCCATGATATTGCGCAGATAGGCCTGCTGATTGGGCGTGCGCGCGGCCAGATCGGTGCGCCGCGTTTTGAGCTTAAGCGAAATTTCACCCGTTTCGCTTCCGATATTGGGCGCAAGCTCACCGTTACGAATTTCAACGAGACCCAGATGAATTTCTTCGATGGTCAGGTTGTGATGTGCACGAATGTAAAAGCGCTCCAGCGCATACTTCGCACGATGGGCGGCTTCCGGGCTGCCCTCAATGCGAAATTGCGCCTGTCGGCGTTTGATCGAAACGTCGAGCGCAGTTTCAATTTGCCGTAAGTGGGAATCAAGTGCGCCGCAGAGGGTTGCGAGCGCGCTATTGTCAAGCGGGCTGAGCGTAAGCTCAACCGAGTTCGTTTTCAATGGATGAATTTGGAGCTAATGTTTCGCCATTTTCCCTGAAACGGCGCGCGCGTGCAAATCAGGCGCTGAAAATAGATTTCTCCAAAATACCTGCGGCGCAGATTTAGCACTTTTAGAGCCCAAATCTGCGCCGCAGGTTGTAATCACGCAACGTGCCCGTTGCGCGTTAGCTATGCGCCTACGCGCTGGGAAACGGCACTCAACGAAGATTGAATTTGGTCAAAAGCATCTTCTAAATGCGCGCGATTTTCTGCAGAAAGACCCGGGCTGCGCTTGGCTGACTCCAGTTTTGCGAGTAATTGCTTGGCCTGCGCGCGCACGATCACGCGGGCATCGCCCGGAGTGTTGCCAGTGTCGCGTTTTAATGTCCAGGCATACCAGCGCACCATTTCGCGTTGTAGCGCCCGGCGGTTGGCGGTAATAGCGGTGTTGGAATCGAGCTCGCTCCAAATTTTGGATTGCAACGTGCCGTAGAGCTCCGAAATGGCGAGCGGCTGATTCGCCCCGAGGCTGAGCGCTTGTGAGTCTACGAGCCGCCGCGCCACACCATCGCTGGTGAGGCGCGTAAGCACATCCCGTTGCAGCCTCAAGATGCGCTCAGGCAGTGATAAGCTAGGCGAAGGCGCTAAGCCTGCGCCACCTGGGGAGAACAGCTGATCTTCACGATCAATGAAATTAATCGAGAGCCGATTCAAAAACTGCGGCGTGAATTTGAAATTGTCTTCGCTAAATAAGCTATCGGAGAGCAGATTGATCGCCGCGCGTTGCGTTTCCACCGAGGTTGGGTTGAGCGGCAGCCGCCCCGTGCCGGTGTAGTCGCGCAAGACAGCGATGCCGCCCACGTATTTCGATGCCAGATCGGCAATGAGCGCAAAGCGGGTAAACCCAAGATCAAAATTGCGGCGTAACATTTCGTACGATTCACCCGCAGCGAATTGTCGATTTTGTAGTGCATCCCAGAGTTCGCGTGTAAGTCTCAATCGTTTGACGTAGTGGGCGAGCGGTTCATTAGTGAGATCTGAGCGGTTGACTTCAGGATCGATCCCCTCAAGCCCGGGCCAGCCGGCATCTTCGTCGGTCGCGTAAGCTAAGAGCGGCTCGGCGCTGCGGCCAGCGATCTGCTTTAAGTCTTGCGATTCCGTCTCGCGCGACAGTGGTTTGTAGCCATACTCGATGGCCCAAAAATCATACGGGCCTAGCTTGGTCATAAAAAAATCAGCTTGCTTTTGCGTGGCTAAACTGATGTTGACTGGGTTGTAATCCATCACCGATCCGGTCAGGCCATTGGCTTTAGTAAAGACCGGGTCGCTGATCTGAGCTTCCGTGTAGATCGTTGAGCCGCGGAAATTGTGTCGCAAGCCAAGCACATGCCCGACTTCATGCGCAGTCGTATCGCGGATGCCATCAAAGATAAACGCATCGGCTTGCGCGGAACCGCGCGCAAACCCGCCCCGCGCCTCTAATAGTTCGAGCGCGAAGGCGACATCGGAAAATTTCTCATGTGCATGGTTGCAAAATCTACCGTCGGCATGCGTATGGGTGTGCTGTGTAGCTTGTGGTGTGCGGGAAATATCTTCACCCGCAATCCGCGCTAAGCCGCGAATTTGCGCTTCTGAAAATTCAATATCAGCATCGAGAATTTCACCCGTGCGCGGATCGGTCACGCTGGGGCCGCGTGCGCCAAACGGTGTGTCTTTACCGATGAACCAGCGCACTGAAGCGTGTCGGGTATCAGAGGTATCAAAAGTGTCTTCGATGGTTTGCTGCTTGACCAAAATCGCGTCCTTGAAGCCGATGCGTTCAAAGGCTTGGTTCCACACCAAAATGCCATCGCGAATCGCCGGACGGTATTTCTCGGGAATATTTTTGTCAAGCCAGAAAACGATTGGTTGCTTTGGCTCCGAAAGTGCAGCGGCGGCGTCTTTCTTTTCGAGCCGCCAGCGATTGATGTAATGCTGCTTGGGCATGCGCTCTTCGTGTTTATCGTAAAGATAAACAGTATCGAAAAAGTAGCCGACGCGCTGATCAGCTGTCCGTGCGGGCATTGGCTCATCGGGTAATTTTGAGATGTTGTATTGCACCCCCATGAAAAGGCTGCGCACATCGGGTAGCATTGACGGCAGCGCCGTTGGTGGTGTCGGCCCGCCCGGAGGCGGCACATTGAGCCGGGCTAACCCGTAATGCAGCTTTACGTTCACCCCAAGCTGATCGTCGCTGGATCGGATGGCGGCGAACGAGGAGTTGCGCGCGTCAAGCGCGTAGCTTTGCTTAAACGATTGCTCAAGCTGAAAGCTGATGTGCGCTAAATCGGTGAGCAGCAAGGGATTAATTTCAACGAGCACTGATTTGCGCTCGGGATGGGGCGCGCTGACGATGGGTGCTGTGCCCAAAAGGGAATCTGAAAATGCCCGCTCAACGGCAAGCCCAACAGACGATTTTGCTTTTGGGCCGACGGTCGCGTTAAGCGAGATGAGCTGCACCGCCGTTGGCGAAAATTTGCGCAGCGCCGCGATATGAAGCGAGCGCCCTGCCGCGCCATACGCGCCCATCGAATTGCCATAGAGCCCTTTTTCACCGATGCCGTGGGTGATATTCATGTTGAAGGCAAATGGCATTTCAAACTGATCCGGGGCAACTTCGAGCCAGACTTTATCGTCTTTTTGGTAGGTCGTGAACCAGCCTTTGCTTTCGGTCGCGTCTTTAATCACATCTGCAAACGGGCGTGGCGGCGGCGGCGTCCCGGGTGCGGGCGGGGTTGGTGCGCTAGCGGCGGTCGACCCGCCGGGGCGGGCGGCGCTGGGCGCTGCTGCGGGCGTCGTTGCTGGCGATGGGGTCGCAGCGGCAGGCTTCGTAGCGTCGGTGATGGCTGCTTTTGTGGCTGCTTTTGCGGCTGCGACCGGCGTGGTGATGGGCGCAGCTGGGTTCATCGTGGTCGCGCAGCCAGCCAGTGCAATAACGAGCGCGCTGAGCGCTAAGGGGCGAAGGTGAGGCATGGTCAAAATCCCGAAAAATAACCGTCTGATTGTGCCGCACATCGTATTTTTTTGTACCGATTGCGAGACAGGATGCGGAAAGCGTGGGATGAATGCCAAATCTGCGCCGCAGGGTTCAATACCTGCGGCGCAGATTTCGGGCTTTTTGGCTAGTTCGCGCGTGCCATTTGTGCTGCCAGCGCTGCCGAAAGGCTATCGCGCACTTCATCAAAGTGCGCGCGGGTCGCAGCGTTAGATTTTCCGGCGCGAAGCGCCTGATCGAGCTTGGCGACTAAACGCTTGGCCGTTTGACGGTGCAGGGCGCGGGCTTCGGCAGCGTAGTTAGCGGGCGTTGGGCGGGTGAGTGCAGCGCTGATGCGGCGCGTGTGCTCGCGTTGCAGCGCGCGGCGGGCGGGCGAATCATCGTTCGCGCCCGTCGCATCCGTCCACACCGCGGTCTCAACCGTTGCATAAATTTCATCGAGTGAAACCACCTGAATAGGTGATTTGACCAAAGCCGGCGCTTCCAATACGCGCTGCGCGACTTTGTCAGAGAGCACGCGATCGAGCATCGTACGCTGCAAGCGGCTGATGCGCTCGCCAAAAGAGATCATTTGCGGCGGCTCATAGATTCGATCCAAACTATCGGTCGGCAAGCGGCTCATAAACTCAGCGGGGAGCGCGAAAACGTCTTCACGAAAGGCTGTCTCTGCAATGAATTGCAGGGCGTCGCGTTGCCGCTGGGTCGCGATGGGCGTGTAGTTGGCCCGGCCCGTTCCGGCGTGATCGCGCAAGAACGTTACGCCGCCGATATTTTTCACGATGAAACCCATCGCCTGTTCGACCGCCGCCATGCCCGATTCAACGCGGCGACGCTGCACCGCATAGCTTTCGCCTGCTGCGAGCGGCTGGCTTTGTGCCGAAGCCCAAAGCTCGCGGGTCAGTGCGATGCGGCGCTTGGCAAAGGCAATCGGATCATCACCTAAATCGCGTTGGTTGACGTCGGGATCCATGCCATCGCCATCGCCTTGCACTTCTTCGTCTGTAGCGTAGGCCAGCAAGGGCTCGGCGCTACGATTGGCGATAGCCGCGAGCCCTGCTTTTTCTTCGGCAAGTGGAAATTCCTTGTAGGCATATTCAATCGCCCAGTAATCGTAGGGACCAAGCGTCGCGCCGTAAAGTGAGCCTTGGGCTTCGCCTTGAAGTGCGATATTGAACGGGACGTAATCCATGATCGATCCGGTGAGCCCATTTTGAGCGGTGAACTCAGGGTCCGATATTTGCTTCAAGCTGTAGATCGTGGAGGATCGGAAGTTGTGGCGCAGCCCGAGCGTGTGCCCGACTTCGTGCATCATCACGCCCTTCACGACATTCTGGGCAATCGCCAAGGCTTCAGGGCCTTCGCTCGGTAATTGCCCACGCAATTGCAGTAAATCCATCGCGAATGAGGTTTCTTCCAGCATGCCTTCACCATGATTGCAAAATTCGGTGTGATCGTGGGCGGTGGGACGCGAGCCTAGCGGACGCAAAAACTGATCACTCGCGGTGCGGCGGGGTAATCGCGCCCAGCCCGCGCCAATAGAGATATCGGCATCGAGCAATTCACCGGTGCGTGGATCGCCTTCACTTGGCCCCACGGCGAGTGCGCCATCGCTGTAATCGACAAACCAATGCACCGAGGCGCGCATGGTGTCGTTGGTGTCGCTATCATCGTTTTCTTCTTGCTGCTTTACGACGATCGCATTCTTAAAGCCGATTTTCTCGAAGGCTTTGTTCCATTCCAGCGCGCCATCGCGCACCGCATCTCGAAACTCTAGCGGTACTGCGCGATCGATCCAAAATGTAATTGGTTTTTTGGGCGCAGCGAGGGTATTGGTGCCAACCAACTCATCGGCGCGTTCCAAGCGCCAGCGGCGCACTAAATATTGGCGTGCAAATGGCACAGCATCGTTGCTGTAATTCCATTGTTGAAGATTGAAGTGGCCGATACGATCATCGGCCAAGCGGGTGCGCATGGGGATTTCGGGCATGCGCGCGAGCGAGTAATGCAAGCCCATAAAAAAGCTGCGGGCGTCTGGTGTGCTTTTCACTGGCGTTGGTATCGGCCCCGGGCCTGGGATTGGCAGTGGCGTTGGCAGGCGCGGCGTTACGAAATGCGCGTTTAACGTCAGCGATGTCGTCGTTGACGTGCTGCGCACCGCAGAAAATGCGCTATTGCGCGCGTCAAACGTGTAGCCAGAACGAAAGCTCGCTTCCAGCGCGGCAGAAACGTTCATTAAATCGGAAAAGAAAACTGTATTTGCCTCTACTAAAAACGACTTTTTATCGGGGTGTGGCTGCGAAATCACCGGCGCGCTTGCGAGCAAACTGTCGCTGGTGATGTTGGCCACCGCGCGGGCCAGGGGCGTGCCTGAGTCGCTCTGATGCTTGAAATTGCGGGCGATAAGTTGCACGGTATTGTGCACGCGCTTAAAGCTCACAACTTGGCTGCCGACCATGCGCCGCGCAGAGAGCGCGCGCTCGTCCGGCAGGCCGCGATTAATATTGAGCTGCAAGAAATAAAGATTGCCTAACTGCTCGGGGCTTAGCTCGAGGTAAACCTTATCGTCCTTTTCATACAGCGTGAAAAGACCTTCTATTTTTTTTGCATCTTTAATGAAATCAGCGAATGGGCGGAGTGGCGGCCCTGCACTTACTCCCGCTGCGCTCGCAGTCGGAGCGCTTGCTGTTGCGGCCGTCGGCGGCGCAGGCGCTGATGCGCGCGCTGCAGTGGGCGAAGGCGTAGCGGTTGCAGGCGTAGCGATTGATGGGCTGGGCGGCACGGGCAGTGTCGTGCAGCCAGTAACAAAAAGCGCAACCATCAGCGCGGCATGGGAAATCTGAAATTTCATGAAATAACTCCTCCAGCTTTTGATTTTGCCTGCTGCGAGCGGTTTGAGCCATGTCGTTTGGGACAAAGTGCCGAAAGCAGGGGGCGAGTTGCGCGCTGAGCGATTTCCCGCCCGATCACTTCGGGTTAGAAAAGGGCATTTCAGGGTCGATTTTTAGCGTCACGAGGTCAAAATCTGCGCCGCAGGTATTGACCTCATTTTGCTATTGTGCAATCACAATTTCGCCGCGCAGGGTATAGCGATTTGCTGCGATAATTTTGACATCGACGTAGTGGTTAACCAAGCGGGCATTGCCTTCAAAATTTACGACACGATTATTTTCTGAGCGTGCCGCCAAATCCCCTTTGCCCATTTTGGCTTCGCCCGTCACCAGAACGCGCTGCACGCTGCCCACCATCTTTTCATTCCACACTGCAAATAATTCTTCAATGCGCTTTTGCAGCTGGTGCAAACGCGCGAGCTTAACTTCTGCTGGCGTGTCGTCACCCAAATCGGCGGCGGGCGTGCCGGGGCGTGAGGAGTAAATGAAACTGTAGGCGCCGTCGAAATTAACATCTTCGATTAGCTTCATCGTTGCTGCGTGATCGGCATCGGTCTCGCCCGGAAAGCCGACAATGAAATCGGTCGTGATTGAAAGATCGGGGCGGATCGCTCGCAATTTGCGCACGGTGCTTTTAAATTCCAGGGCGGTATAGCCGCGTTTCATTGCTGCCAGGATACGGTCGCTCCCAGATTGCACTGGCAGGTGCAATTGGGTGACGAGTTTTGGCACTTTCGCATAACAATCGATCAAGCGTTGGCTCATCTCGCGAGGATGTGAGGTGGTGAAGCGGATACGCTCGATCGCGGGCATCTCTGCAATCGTCTCAATCAACTCAGTGAAATCGGCGATGCCTTCGCTCGGTGCGGTTTTATTGATTGCGCCGCGATAGGCGTTAACGTTTTGCCCGAGTAAGGTGACTTCGCTAACGCCTTTAAGCGTCAGCTCTGCAATTTCAGCGAGCACATCTTCAAACGGGCGTGAAATTTCTTCACCGCGCGTAAACGGCACCACGCAGAAGGAGCAATATTTGCTGCATCCTTCCATGATTGAGACGAATGCACTCGCGCCGTCAACGCGCGCTGGTGGCAGTGCATCAAATTTCTCGATCTCTGGAAATGAAATATCGACTTGCGATTTACCGGTGCGCTTACGCTTGGCAATGAGCGCGGGTAAGCGGTGCAACGTTTGCGGCCCAAAAACGACATCAACGAACGGCGCACGCGAGACGATATTGCCGCCCTCTTGCGAGGCCACGCAACCGCCAACGCCGATGATGAGATCAGGTTTCGCGGTTTTTAAGTCGCGCACCCGCCCGAGATCGTGAAAGACTTTCTCCTGCGCTTTTTCGCGCAATGAGCAGGTGTTAAACAAAATCACGTCAGCATCATCTGGCGTATCAGTCATCTCAATGGGCGACTCTGTGTTGAGCACATCGAGCATTTTTTGGGAATCGTACTCGTTCATCTGGCATCCGAACGTGCGCAAGTAGACTTTTTTGGGTGTCGCTTTTGAGGTCGATACCTGCGGCGCAGTTTTGGGCGCAAATTGCGTCAGTTCAGTCATGATGGGAAGGGCGCGCAGCACGCATTTATTGGATGCGCGGCGCTGCAGTGATTCAATACCCAATTATAAAAGTTACGCCGCAGGTATGGGCCGTTTATGGGCAAATCCGTAACAAAATTGTCACGAAAAAAGCCTATCGTGTTGAAAGTTACCAAATTAGTTCACAAATCGGAGAAGCAAAGAGATGGGCACGATAGATAAATTTTTTCACGCCGTAGAGATCGAAGATATTGGCACTAACCCTTCAACTAACACCTCGTTTGACACCGTTTTAAATGCGCGTCTGTCGCGCCGCTCTGTATTGCGCGGGGCATTGGGCAGCGGTGGCGCAGCGATTTTGTCTAGCATTGGCTTGTCCGCGTGCGGTGGCAGCGATGATCCAGTTGTAAGTGTGCCTGCACCCGTGCCGGCGCCTCCATTCGCGTTAGGCTTCACAGCGATTGCCAAAGGTTTGGCCGATTCAGTTGTGGTGCCTGCAGGCTACACGGCAAGCGTGATTTTTGGTTGCGGCGAATCGATGGCAGCCAATGTACCCGCCTACAAAAACGATGGCACTGATACCAATTTTGATCAGCGCGCCGGTGATTGCCATGATGGCATCCACTATTTCGGCTTGAATGCCGCGGGCGCACGCGATGCGAATGGCTCAGCGCGCGGCTTGCTGGCGATGAATCATGAATACATGACGCCGGTTTTCTTGCATGCAAATGGGCAAACCCCAGGCGCTAGGCGGGTCGCCGCAGAAGTTGATAAAGAAGTGGCCGTACATGGCTGCGCCATCGTAGAAGTCGCAAAGGGTGCGACTGGATTTGCCACCGTGCAAGCTTCCTCGTTTAATCGCCGCTTGACCGCCGCAACGCCGATGGAGCTCTCAGGCCCGGTGCGCGGCACGGGCTATGTGAAAACTAAATACTCACCTGCTGGCACCGCAACGCGCGGCACGCAAAATAATTGCGGCACCGGCACCACGCCATGGGGCACTTTCCTCACCGCCGAAGAAAATTGGGCGGGCTACTTCGGGCGCGCAGCGACAGACAATAGCAAGCGCAGCGCGAAAGAAGTCACCTCCTTCGCCCGTTACGGAATCGCGCAAAACACTGCGGGTCGTTACGGCTGGGTTACTGCCGGGATCGAGGATATTTACGTGCGCTGGGACAATAGCGTGACGGGCACCTCTGCCGATGGCACGGATGACTACCGTAATGTGAGCAACACGTTTGGCTACGTTGTTGAAATTGATCCGTACACACCAAGCGCAGCGGCAAAAAAACGTACTGCCCTTGGCCGCACTGCGCATGAAGCCTGCGTTTTCACCGCACCCAAAGCAGGCCGTCCTTTGGCCGCCTACTCAGGCGATGATTCGCGAAATGAGTACATTTACAAATTTGTCTCTACCGCGCTGTGGAACGATGCCGATGCCAACCCCGCGGCGGGCACGGCGCTGACGATCGGCGATAAATACATGGATAGCGGATCGCTTTACGTCGCGAAATTCAATGCCGACGGCACTGGGCAATGGTTGCTGCTTAATAAGTCAACGATTCCGGCAAGCTACGCCGCTTACGCTTTCGCCGATGACGTCGACGTGTTGGTCAACGCGCGCTTAGCTGCTGATGCGGTGGGCGCGACCAAAATGGATCGCCCAGAGTGGGGTGCGGTTAACGCAAAAAATAACGAAATTTATTTCACGTTAACCAACAACAGCACGCGCACAGCCGCAACAACCGACGCCGCTAATCCCCGCGCCTATAGCGACGCGCAGGCTGCAACCTCCGAAAGTGCAACGCGCACCAACACCGGCAACGTCAATGGCCACATCGTTCGTTTCCGCGAAGCGGGCGACGACCAAGCCGCACTCACTTTTCAGTGGGACGTCTATTTATTTGGCGCGGAAGCCATCGGCGATGCGGCATCGATTAACCTTTCTGGCTTAACTGCGGAAAATGATTTCTCGAGCCCCGATGGTTTATGGTTTAGTAAAGCCACTGGCGCTGCGTGGATTCAAACGGACGACGGCAGCTTTACCGATGTGACTAACTGCATGCTACTTGCTGCAATTCCAGGGCAGGTGGGTGATGGCGCAAAAATCGGCATCGACTACACCGTCAACGGCGCAGCAAAACGTGTCGAGACGTATCGCGGCGCACTCGCAACGCCAACGACGGTGAAGCGCTTCCTCGTGGCGCCGGCACAGAGCGAAGTGACCGGCATTACCGAAACACCCGACGGCAAAACCTTGTTCGTCAATATTCAACACCCAGGCGAAGCGACCCCCATTGCCAGTATTGGCGACCCGACTAAATTTGGTAGCCATTGGCCAGGCGGCGGCAATTCCCGACCGCGATCGGCAACCGTTGTCATCACTAAAAACGATGGTGGCTTGATCGGATCGTAACGATTTCTCTGAAAGGCAATGCCCGCCATGTGCACATGGCGGGCGTTTTTACTTGAGCTTCCGAATTTCAAATTCGCGTATGGCGGTGCGAAAGCCTCACTACAACCGGTGACGAAAACCATTGCGGAAATCTTAGCCCGCCTCAAATTGAAACCGATTCAGCATTTGAGTGTGTAGGGCGCTGTGCGCTGAAGTCCCTTCCCCAATCTCGAGCATTTCCCAGAAACACCAACTTAGTAGATGTACGTTATTGCAACAAGTTAGCATCAGCGTGATTGAACTCTGTCGTGAATTGGGAGTATCTGCGACGCCTGTAAGATTTTTTTTGAATACTTGTTGACTTAGATGGGCGCTAGTTGCACACTCGGCGACGAGAAAACGCTAAAGATACGTTGGTTTAGATCAAAAAATTTAACAGGCATTGTTGAATCTCAGTTGTAGAGCGTTCGATATCTGCATGATTAAGTTAGATCTACACGTTTTATGGATCGGACGTGTGGCCAAGATTTAAATAACGTTCTATTGGCGGAATGATAATTGAGACATACGGCACCGAACGCGTATGCAAAATCGAAAAAAGTAAGGTTTCCAGGAAGACTCATGAATATTTCCAATTCTGTACGCTCGCTTGCGAGAGTGGGTGCAGTGGTTTGCGCCTTCGCGTTACCTTTGGCATTTGGACAAAATTTTTTGGTCAACAAAAAGTTTGTCGACACCGCCGCTCCTGGCGGAAATCAAGTAAACGTCCTCGGCCCCGGTCAAAGGTCGTTTCTTGAGTTCAATTTGTTTAACTCTGCCTCTGGTGCGCTCACGGCGAATATGACCGACGCCTTGCCCGGCGGGATGCGCGGCGATCCAACATTCACGCCGGTGGTAACGGGCTCGGGCTGCTCCGCCGCAGGGGCAACGCTCACTGCGACTGCCGGTACGATTTCGATTACAAACTTTACACTCCCCAATGTGCCTGCAGCTGGCACAGGACCAGACTGCCGAGTCGTGTTCCGTGTTATCGGAGATCCGGCAGGCGCGGGTGGTAACTCTAACGTAACCAATACAGTGCCTGCGGCGTCAACCGCTGCAACAGGCCCTGGTGGCCCATATCAAAGTGATCCGTTTAGCGCGAGCTTGCAAGTGTTGCCTGTGATCAACGCGTCGATGAGCAAAGCGTTTTCACCTGCCACCGTGCCGCTCAATGGTACGAGTTCGTTGTCAATTGTGATTGGCAACAACGCCCAATATCCGCTAAACAACGTGGCAATTAGCGATAGCCTACCTCCAGGCGCGGTGCCCACCAGCGGCGCTGCCACTTCCAGTTGCGGTGGCACGGCAACGGTTTCGGGGCAAACAGTTTCGCTTAGTGGGGGCACGATTCCTCCCGGCGGCTCCTGTACGATTACTGTTCCTGTTACGGGCACTACCGCTGGTGACAAGCTAAATGCAATCCCTGCAAGTACGCTGACCACGCGAGAAGGGGTGACGAACGACACGCCTGCGACGGCAATGCTCTCCGTAAAAGACAACCTACAAATCGCAAAGTTACATGACTATGCGAGCTCAATCAACCTTACGCAAGGCGAAGTGTTTTTAACTACTATTTCGTTTACCAACAATGCTGGGGCTCT
The DNA here is from genome assembly GCA_031430575.1 of Betaproteobacteria bacterium. GTDB lineage: Bacteria > Pseudomonadota > Gammaproteobacteria > Burkholderiales > Casimicrobiaceae > JANMDS01. The sequence goes on from JANPBT010000064.1 coordinate 52,892, forward strand.
AACTGCTGCGACGCTGCGCGATCAACTGCCCAGTGGCGTGGTGCTAGCGGATGCACCAAACTTCTCAAGCTCGTGCGGCGGTATATTTTCTGGCGCTCCGGGCACTAGCCTCGTGAATGTAACGGGCATGACCATTCCAGCGGCCAATCTCGCAGGGGGCACCGCTGGCACATGTAGTGTCAATTTTTGGACCAAAATCATCGCTGCAACCGGCTCGCTTACTAATACTATTGCCACCTCTGATGTGACTAACGCGCAAGGCAAAGTGCCAGAAGCGCCGGCGTCGGCAGTAGTGATTGCTTCGGCTGCGCCTGGTGGCACTGGCGCACCAGGCGGTGGCAATTGGGGTTACGTCGACACCTACAAAGATTTTGTAGACGCGAACAATCAGGCGCTGTCTGTGATCGATGTGAACCTACCGTTTTGGCTGCGCTTAGGCACATACAACCCGGGCTACGATTGGCGCTTCACCAACGGTGTGATGACAGACGTGTTGCCATTGGGTACGCAAGTCGATGTGGCGGGCGGCTCTGGCATGATTACCTTGGTCAACGGCATCGACGTGAAATACCAAACAACCCCCAATGGCAGCGCGGGAGCGGGACCAAATAATTCAACGGGTCCATACGATTTTAGCGGCTGCGCGAACACCGGTACTGTAACGGTTACGCGCTCCGCAGCCGGTCAAGATACGGTCACTTACTCCGGTTTCTCAACCGAAAAAGGCTCTGTCTCGCAAGGCGGCAGCTGGTACAGCGCTGGTTGCTGGGTTTCGCTCCGATTAAAAGGCGTGGCAACCGGCGCCTACACCGGTGCTGTAGCGCCTGCAAAACCAATCAATACGATCCCTACGAACAGCGTCACGTTTACCGAGCCGGTGACCAATCCGAACGCGGTTACAGCGCCTGTCACGATTTTGTCTGCCATCGATTTGGTGAAGTCTTTCAATCCGTACGTTGTCAATAACGGTGGCGGAAAAACCCGCTTGACGGTATTCCTGACCAACAAATCGGCGTCACCTGAGCCGGGTGCCGCGGTAACAGATGTCCTTCCGAGCGGCGCGGTCACGGCCGTTGTGGCAACGCCACCCAACGCGACGACAACCTGTACGCCAGGAATCGTAAACGCAACCGCTGGTGGTCTAAGCGTTGGCATCACCGGTGCGACGATACCTGCGGGGACGCTTAGCAACCCAGGCCGCTGCTCGTTCTCAGTCGATGTCGTTGTTTCCGGGTCAGCGGACAGCAATATCGATAACGTGATCGCGCCGGGTGCGCTTACCAGCAGCACGCCAGGCTTGGTCAATATCGTAGAAGCCCGTGGGGCGCTCGCGACCCGTAGTCGCGGCATCATTCTGAATAAAACCTTCGGCAATGGTGGCGCCGCGCAAGGCGGACAACCTGTGCCGCTTACGATTACGGTTACTCCGGATAACTTTGCGATGACAAACGTGGGTTTTGTCGACACCTTGCCTCCAGGTGTGACCGTTGCGCCCGTGCCAAATGCCTCGACCACGTGTCGCACTATTGATGCTCTTACCGCGCCAAAACGCACGAGCGACGGTAGCATAGTGAACTTCCCTTCCACGACGCCCGCAACCGTGACTGTTGCAGCTGGCGGCACGACCATTGCACTAACAAAGGCCTATTTTGTCGGAGTAGGCAATGCAGCCGATATGGGTGCATATGCATCGTGCACGGTGACTGTGGATGTTGTTGCGGGTACAACTGGCAATAAAACCAACACGATTCCATCGAGCAACGCCACCAACGACCAGGGCGCGACTAACATCAGCCCTAGTTCGGCCACGTTGACAGTGCAGCCAAATACGCAGCTAGTAAAAGCTTTCGCGCCGGCAAACGTTGCAGTGGGTAGCCCGTTCACTCTGACGCTTACAGTGTTTAACGTAAATGTATCTCCTCAAGCAGATTTCTTCATCATAGATACCCTGCCAGTAAATATCGTTGCGGACTCAATTGCATCAAACTCTTGCGGCGGTACGCCAACGATTACTTCGGGCGGCAGTGTCATTGATTTGCCTGCGACCGGCACTTTGGTAGGGCCCGACGGACGCTGCGATTTGGTTGTAAACGTACGCGCCACCGCAACTGGCGCATACACCAACGACCAAAACAATTTGAATGTATCGAGCATCATCAACAAAACAACCTCGACCACGGTAAACGTAAACGCGCCGACCGTATTCGATTTATCGATTACGAAGACACTCACAAGCGCGGGTCCGTATTCCGCAGGTACCAGCTCGGCCACGTATAGCTTGGTCGCCACTAACAACGGCCCAGGCTCTGCACAGGAGCGCATCGTGGTAAGCGATTGCCTACCTGTAGGCTTGAGCTACACAAGCGCAACGGGTACGGGCTGGGCCTGCGTAAACAACGCAGGGCCAATCACCCGTGGCGCATTGACCTGCTCGAGCGAAGTGGTGTGTACTCGCGGCGCTGGCACGGGTACGATCTTGTCGGCGATTTCCGCCTCGCCAATCACAATAACGGCAGCGCTCGCGGTTGGCGCATCTGGCGCGCTCACAAACTACGCGAAAGTTGCACCCGCAGTCGGTGAGACGTTGACCGAGACAAATCCGCTTGGGATCACTAATGGCGGCTATGAGTTGGGCAGCACCGCTGATTCGAACAACGATGCTAGCGCGCCGTTAACGGCAGCAATTTCCTACTCGTTAGGTAATCGCGTGTGGCTTGATTTGAACAACAGCGGCACCGCCGATGCTGCTGATGGCGCAAGCCCGGGTCGTGACGGCGTTGTCGTTGAATTGTTAAATTCAAGCAACGTAGTCATTGGTAACGCCACCACAGCGGGCGGCGGCTACTACCGTTTCGACAACCTACCCGCTGGCGACTATAAAGTGAGAATTGCGAGCATTAATTTCAGTGGGGCAGGTGCGTTGGCGGGCTACGCTTCGTCTGTCCCGACAGAAACCGATCCAAACGCAAATATCGACTCCAACGATAACGGCATCGACACGCCGGTGGCACAACTAGCAACTAACGGCGTTACTAGCGGCACGGTCACGCTTGGCCCGGCAACGCCTGAGCCTCTCAACGAGAACGATCTAGTCGGTGGCGCTGCAGCCGGCAATGATGTTGCCAATGGCGGTGCCGATAACACCGGCAACATGACAGTGGACTTCGGCTTTTACAGGCTTGCAAGCTTAGGCAATTATGTTTGGTACGACACAAACAGAGACGGTCAGCAAACCGCTGGTGAATTGCCAGCGCAGGGCGTTCGTGTCACGCTTGTTGATTCTGCAGGCGTGCCGGTTCCGGGCGTCGCGGCAAAAACGACGGGTTCAGACGGCTTGTATCTCTTTACCGATTTGCCGCCTGGTACGTACGGTGTAATTTTCAGCAATTTGCCGACGGGTTACACCTTCACGCTGCCCCTGCAAGGCGGCAATGCAGCGATTGACAGTGATGCCAACGCAACAACTGGCCGCAGCGGTAACGTAACGCTCGCTGCTGGCGATCAAAACTTAACGCTTGACGCAGGCTTAGTTCCATTGGCCGGCGTAGCGGTGGGAAACTACGTGTGGATTGACGCCAATCGCAATGGCATTCAAGACGCGACGGAAGTAGGCGTGCCTGGAGTGAACGCGACGATCTCTAAAGTTGGTGGTGGTGCGGTGACTGACGTGTTTGGTAACACATTAACCTCGACCACGGTCGCGACAGGCGGAGATGGTAGCTACGGTTTTACGAATTTGGCTCCGGGTCAATACATTGTCACGTTCAATAATGTGCCTGCAAGCTACAGCGTAACAACGACCAGCTCCGCAGGCTCTACGACAGCCAACGACAGCAATGGCCTGACCGCAACCAGCCGCGTTTTGGCATCTGGTGAATCTGATCTCACGCTTGACTTAGGTATCACGCCAACGTTTGCGCTGGGTAATCGCGTATGGCTCGACTCCAACAATAACGGCGCCGTCGATGCTGGCGAAGTCGGCCTCGATGGATTGACCGTGCGCTTGCTCGACGTCGCTGGTGGGACAGTTGCAACAACGACTACGGCTGCAGGCGGCTACTACTTGTTCTCCGGTTTGGCCGAAGGCAAATACCAAGTGGAGATTGATCCTCCTGCAAACTACGTCACCTCTACCGGTATCAACGGTAGCGCAACGGGCCCGGTTGAAGCGGGTAGCGCAGACTTTACCCTGACTGGTGACAATAAAGACCATGGCACGAAGCAAGCCAACAGCGCAATCCGCTCCGCAGTGGTGATGTTGGCGCCTGGCATGCAGCCGCTAACGGAAGGCAAAGCGTCAGGCAGTACGGATGCAACGCCCGACGAAAACACCAACTTAACGGTTGACTTCGGCTTATTCAGTCCAGCCAAATTGGGTAATTTGGTATGGCTTGATACCGGCACGGGAGGCGGTGTAGCCAACAATGGTAAGCAAGATGGCAGCGAGTTTGGCTTGAATAACGTTACCGTACGCGTGCTGAGCGCAGCCGGAATCGTTCTCGCCACGACCCGAACCGGTAATGATCCTGTGACAGGCAAACCGGGCTGGTATGAGCTCGGTAACTTAATCCCTGGGCAATACCAAGTTGAGTTCATCGCGCCAGACGGCTACCGCTTCGCTACTAAAGGTCCTGCAGCGATTGTGTCCGGCTCTGGATCGGATACGAGTAACAGCCAAGTGACGGATTCGCTCCCGCGCACAGCGCTGGTAACGCTTGCGGCCGGCGACAACAATCCGCAGTTGGATGCAGGCTTGATCGAATCGCAAACTGCCATCCCTACGCTGAATGAGTGGATGGTGATGTTGTTGGCGATGTTGATGGTCGCTATCGCAACGATGGCCATGCGACGCCGCTAAGCGGGCATAAGTCACTTACAAAAAAGGAGCCTTGTGCTCCTTTTTTGTTGGCGGATAGGTCTGAAATCACGCCCTACCTGCGGCGCAGTTTTAATCAAAAAACATTAAAACAGTGGCACATGGATTTACGTCGATCACTATCCGCCGTTGGTTTCGGTGCAGTGCATTATTGTTTGCATGCCCAAGAACCTAAACTCGCCGCGCAAAACATACGCCTGCTCGCCGTGTCGACCGATTCTTGTAGCGTACGCATTGGGCCGGCGATTATCGAAAAGCTTGACGCGTTTGAGCCAGAGGAATTTCGCACGCTTTGATCTTGCCACCGAAGCGGAGTTGAGCGCCGCACGCGCCTAAGAAGAAAACCGATGCGCGTAAACGCTAACCGTACTTTTGAAAGCGATTGAACCACCCCGCCAATAATTTTTTTCGCTTACCTAATCGTGCGCTATTGGTAAGCAGGGTTGGCGGGTATTTTCAGCGCAGTTTTCAAGATCGAATGAACGCGCGTACGGCTCAAACGCCTACCTAACGATTTGCTTAGCGGCAGGGGTTTGTGCCGTTACTGCATAAAGATTTTTTGGGTGGCGTGCGATCGCGCAACCTTAAACATTTAAGCTGACAATGTTTTCTTGCAGGGACAGCAATACACTACCGAAAACTCCGCACGGGCAGCGCTAAATCTGCGAGCAGCGCGCTATCGTCGCGCAAGCGCCCGGCGATCACGTGAATCACGCCGCTTTCGCGCTCGATATGCCCAAATACGGTCATCACGCGCGCATTGAGCACGACTGCGCGCTGCAATTGCCCGAGCGCGCTCCAGACGACAATATTCATCATTCCCGCTTCATCTTCAAGCGTGATGAAGGTCACGCCTTTGGCGGTCTCGGGGCGCTGGCGGCAAGTCACAAGACCGCAGACGCGCACGATTTGCTTATGACGGGTATTGAGCAGATCGCTGGCGCTGAGGATTTTTTGCAATCGCAATGCGGGCCGCAAGAGGGCGAGCGGATGCGCGCGCAGCGTCAGCCCCGTCGATTGATAATCGGCGATGACTTCTTCGCCAATCTGCGCCGCAGGTAGCTTCAATATCGGCAGTGGGGGTGCATCTGATTGCGCCATGGCCATCGTAAATGGTTTTTCAAAACCGAGCATGGACCAATAGGCTTGCCTGCGATGACCGGCGAGCGCGGCAAGCGCATCAGCTTTGGAGAGCGCAGTGAGCTCGGCTTTATTGAGTTGCGCGCATTGCGCGAGCGCATTTACGCTCGAAATTGCGCCGCAGGTATGCGCGCTTGCGATGCGCTGCGCGGCTGCTTCGTTAAAGCCTTTCACTAAGCGCAGGCCAAGGCGCAGCGCGTTATTTTCGATCACGCAATCCCATTGGCTGATCATCACATCAATCGGCAAAATAGTCACCCCGTGGCGCGCGGCATCTTGAATAATTTGCGACGGGGTATAAAACCCCATTGGCTGGCTATTGATGAGCGCGGCGGCATATTGCGCCGGGTGATGGCATTTCAGCCAGGCCGAAATGTAGGCCAGCAGCGCAAAGCTGGCAGCATGACTTTCGGGGAAACCATATTCGCCAAAGCCGCAAATTTGTGAGTAAATTTGGTTAGCGTATTCGAGCGTGTAGCCGCGCTTTTGCATGCCATCAACGAGCTTTTTTTGAAACGGCTCTAAGCCACCTTTCTTTTTCCAAGCGGCCATCGCGCGCCGCAATTGATCGGCCTCACCGGGGGTAAAGCCCGCGGCCACGACCGCGAGCTGCATGACTTGCTCTTGAAAAATCGATACGCCTAAAGTGCGTTCCAGCACTTTTTCAACTTCGGGCGAAGGGTAGCTCACCTTCTCTTGCCCATTTCTGCGCCGCAGGTAAGGGTGCACCATTCCGCCGGTGATAGGCCCCGGGCGAATAAGCGCGACTTCAATCACCAGATCGTAGTAGGTGCGCGGGCGCAAGCGCGGCAGCATCGCCATTTGCGCCCGGCTCTCAATCTGGAAAACGCCTAACGTATCGCCGCGCGAAATCATGTCGTAAGTGGCAGCGTCTTCGTTGGGGATGGAATCGAGCGTGCGCCCAATCATGGTCAGCGCTTTGCGAATCGCGGTGAGAATGCCTAAGGCGAGCACGTCTACTTTCAGCAAGCCGAGCGCTTCGAGATCATCTTTATCCCATTGAATCACGGTGCGATCGGGCATCGCTGCGTTTTCAACGGGGACGAGCCGCGTGAGATCGTCGCGCGCGATCACAAAGCCGCCGGAATGCTGCGAGAGATGGCGCGGAAAGCCAATCATCTCTTGCGCCATCATGAGCACTTTTTGAATGCGCTTATTGGCTGGATCAAAGCCTGCTTCAAGCAAGCGCTGCGGATCAATCGTGCGCCCATCCCACCAAGCGATCACGCTGCTGAGCCTATCTAACTGATCGAGCGATAAGCCGAGCGCTTTACCGGCATCGCGCAGCGCTGATTTGCTGCGGTAAGTAATGAGCGCAGCAGCAAGTGCAGCCCGCTTGCGACCATATTTCGCGTAAAGATATTGCATCACTTCTTCGCGCCGCTCGTGCTCGAAATCAACATCGATATCGGGCGGTTCATCGCGCTCTTTGCTCATGAAGCGCTCAAAGAGCACGTTCATTTGCGAAGGATCGACTTCGGTAATCCCCAAGCAATAGCAGACGGCGGAATTGGCCGCCGAGCCGCGCCCCTGACACAAAATACCGCGGCTGCGTGCGAAGCAAACGACATCGTAAACTGTTAAGAAAAACGCTTCTACTTTAAGCGTTGCTATCAGCGCCAGCTCATGCTCAATGAGCGTGGCGACCTGCGGCGCAATTCCATGCGGGTAACGGCGCTGCACGCCCGCCTCGGTGCAAGCGCGCAGCCAAGAAGTGGGCGTATGCCCTTCGGGGACGATTTCTTGCGGATATTCGTAGGCCAGCGTTTGCAAATTAAACGTGCAGCGGGCAGCGATCTCGCAGCCTGCAATCATCCATGCAATGGGGTAGAGTGCAGCCAAGCGCGCGCGCGTTCGCAAATGCGGCTCGCTATTGGGCAACACATCAGCGCCGCATTCGCTCAATGGCTTTTTAAATCGCACGGCGGTGAGGGTATCGTGTAGGGGTTTACGTTTACGAATGTGAAAACGTGCGCCGCCGAGAGCGACGCGAGGAGCGCAATGCGCTTCGCCTAGCGATTCGGCGTGGGCGATCAGCGCTTCATCATGGGCATGGCGGTGCAGGCAAATGCCGAGTGCGGTGTGGTCGCCAAAAATCGCTTGCACCCAGGCTAAATCTGCGCCGCAGGTATTTAGCGTGCAAACGATGATCGCGCTGCATTCGCGTATGCCTTCAAAATCTTCGGGCAGTGCAAGGTATGCGCCTTTTTTCGCGCGATTACGGGCGCGACTGATGGCAGCGCTTAAATCGCCATAGCCTTCGCGGGTGTGTGCGAGCACGATGATGGTGAGCGCATCGATCACGAAATGCGCGCCAACGATGAGATGCAAGCCGCAGGCTTTCGCCGCCATATGCGCGCGCACGACACCGGCAACGCTGCATTCATCGGTGATCGCGAGCGCACGGTAGCCCAGCGCATGGGCGCGCTGCACGCACTCTTCCGGGTGTGATGCGCCTTGCAGAAAGGTGAAATTACTGATGCAGAAAAGTTCGGCGTAAGGGATGAGCATTTTTTATTTTTGTGGTGAATACCTGCGGCGCAGATTTAGGCAAAAAAGCCGTGTAGATACCATGCGCCCGGCTCGTTGAGTGCCCGGTAAATCCAGCAGAGCGTGCCCTGTGCGTTGCGGGCGATGAAGTAATCGCGCTCAATCGGTGCATCGTCCCACCAGCCCGATTGAATGCGCTCAGGAGCGCTCAGCAAGGCAAGCGCGCCTTGATATTGCGGCATAGCATCGCGCACGATCAATGCCCGCGCGCGTGGCAATAAAAAAGTGGGGCGCAAGGCTTTTGGCATTGGTGTGAGTGCATGCTGCTGCGTCTGGCCATTCCTTTTTTGGGCATGCTCGGGGCGATGATCTGGCGCGGTGCGCAGTGTGTAGACGGCTTGCGCGCCTAAGCGGGCATGCAGCCGATCAATGAGCGCGTCCCATGTGGCCTGCGATTGCTGCGGTAGGGGGATGAGCGTCGCGTTATCGTTGCCCAGCGCGTAGGCTTGGGCGCAGCGCAAGCGCACGCGATGCACGGGCGCGGCCAGGGGAGCGCGCTGAAAATGCTCGGTGAGCAAAATCGACCACCGCTTCACATCGCGCATCGGCGCGTGCGTGGTGAGCGCGTAGGTGCTTTTAGCTTCGCGGCTGTGATCAAAAATAATCTCAAACGCCCGCGCTCCGCTCGCCCGCGCTTGCAGCCATTGCGCAAGCTGCGCGAGCAATTGCGCAACGCTGCCCATCAAAAGCGGGCCTTCTTGCATCGGCAAGATGCATTCCATTTGCGCTTCAAACTGCGCCGCAGGTATAAAAGGCGCGCGGACATCAGGCGCATGGCCAGCGCAGCGATCAAGCGTGCGCAACGTCTGCGCGCCGAAGCGCTGTGCTAAGCCTTCGCGCGGCAATTGCAGCAATGCACCAAGATGAAAAATGCCAAGTGTGTGCAGCGTAGCGATGTAATCAGTAAGCCACGGCACGCAAGTGAGCGGCACGTTGCGCAGCGCAGCAGCTAAGGGTTGCCCCGGCAAGCAGGCAATTGCTGCATGCCCCCCCGCGCGCTGACGGGCAAAAAGCTCTGCAGCCAAGGGCGTCGGTGCGAGCCCAAAAAATGCTGCGCCAAAGCGGGCGGTATTCTCCGCATTGCGCATGAGAGCAATGATTTTGCGCGCGAGCGCTGCGATACCGCCAAATAAATTCACGCTCGCACTAAGCTCCATCACCACGCAATGGCGCTCGCCATCGGGCTCGATCGCCACCATTGGGGTAAATGTCAAAAGCAAATGCGCGGCTGCGATCAGTGCTTGCCTCTCTTCGGCGTCTTGCCGCGGCAATACGATCAAATCATGATGCAAGCTGCGCGCCTGCGCCACGCCCATGCCAACGGCGATACCTGCGGCGCAACTTTCGCGATTACAGGCACGCAAAAAAGGCCGATTTTCAGGCCCATCGGCGACCCCAATGGCTTTACCGCTAAGCGCACCGCCCAAGCCCACACCGCCCATCGCGCAAAGCAGGGGCAAATCGGGAAGAAAAAGGGAAAGCCAAAGCATTGCGCGTAAATCTCATTTCACTCATTAGGCTTGCGCTGAAAGCGCAGCAAACTGCGCCGCAGGTATCTGCGGCAGCAAAGGCACGCCCACCCGCTGCAGTCGCAAGCGCATCTGCGGCGCGAGCAGGGCTTCGCTTTGGGTGCACTGAGCGAGCACCGCCAGCGGCACATGGGCATGCTCAGACTGCGAGCGATCATGCCCACAGCGTAATTTCAGTGCATCTACCGTGATGCCTGCTGCTGCGCTGGCATAGCGCAGGCGCACCGATGCCGGCGAGCTTTGCTGCGCCGCGCGCAATGGCCGCAGCGCAATGCAAACGCTATTACCCAATTGCGCCGCCCGCCGCAGCCTGCGCAAAGTCACATCGGGGATGAGCTGCGTTTCTTGCGTCCAGACAATCACCACGCCTTCATGCATCTCGCGCAAGCAATGCTCCGCCGCCCAGCATGCCGCCTGCGTTGATTTCGGCTCAATCACGATCAGCCGCGCCAGATCAATACCTGCGGCGCAGATTGCAGGCGCATAAGGCGGGTAGGGCGGATGAATGAGCGCAACGCTGCGCTTGCCGCGCACGCAAGCAGCAAGCGTAGGCAACAATAAACTGAGCTCCCCCAGCCCAATGCCTTCGCCCAAAAGCTCATGCAAATCACCGGCAAACCAGCCCGCGCCTAAAAGCAGATCGAGCGCAGGAATGGCACTGCTGATCCGCAATGGTGCAGGCGATGAAGGGGTATTTAAAAGCGCTGAATTAATCACTGTATAAATATACAGTAAATTGGCGATCTACCCAATTTAATAGCGTTAGCGATTCATAGCCTAGATTCAAACACGTAGTGCAACTCTGCTTGATGCTGATGCAAAACGCACCAATACAACAAACGCCCCCGCGCGCATCATTGAGCTCGGGTGCATGGCGCACGCTAGACGAAAGTTCTTCGTTTGGCATGCGGCCAACGGCTCGCCAATTGAGCTGGAGGCGTTAAATCGCAGCGCCGCACTTTACCCGATTGAAAACTGCACCGGCGACAATAGCTTAAGCGCGGGCGAATGCGCGCTATTACGCCAAAGTAGGATATCGCTTCGGTTGATCGATCATTCAATTCGCCGCGTCAAGGTGGAGCGGTTGAACGCTGACGTGAGCAGCGAGCATGCCTTCAATTTAACTCGTTTATGGGCATGCGATTGGGAAACAAAAACGAGCAAGCTTCGCAAACATTTTATTGCAAGCCCACATAGAGCTCCTGCACATCGTCGTGCGCATCCAGCGCGGCCAAGAAAGCCTCCACTTCGGCAAGTTGCGCCGCGTTGAGCGTGCTCGGATCTACTGGATTTTTCGGTTTGTAGCCAAGCTTAGCCGATTGCACTTCAAAGCCTTGATCTGGCAAGGCGCGGGTCACGGCATCAAGGTCTACTGGATCGGTATAGAAAATGGTTTGCCCTTCCTCACTGCTGGGCTCTGTATCTTGCGCGCCCGCTTCGATCGCTGCGGTTTCCGCATCGATATTCGCACCCACCACGGGGCTCGCCTCCACGATTCCGACGTGATCAAAGTCCCACGCCACCGAGCCCGAAGTGCCCAATTGCCCTTTGCGAAAGAGCACGCGCATTTCTGGCGCAGTGCGCTTGACGTTATCGGTTAAGCATTCCACCATCACGGCGACTTGATGTGGCGCAAAGCCCTCGTAGATCACCCGCTCAAAGCTCACCGGGTCGTCAGTGAGCCCTGCGCCTTTTTTAATGGCACGATCAAGCGTATCTTTCGGCATCGAGGCTTTACGCGCCTGCTCGACCACTAGCCGCAATCGCGCGTTGGCAGAAGGATCAGCCCCGCCCCGCGCAGCGACCATGATTTCTTTCACCAGCTTGGTAAACAACTTGCCCCTAGCATTAGCTGCAATATCTTTATGTTTGGCTTTCCATTGTGCGCCCATGGGGTCACATCCTTTCGTTATGTCATCAACGTTTTAATTGGCGTCGAATTCAAACTGCGCGCATAGACCACAGCTGCACAGCGTATTAATAATAAAAATAAGCGCGAAAAAATACCACCAGAAGATGGCATTTTTCTATTAAGCGACATAGTAGGATTCTAACGAGGGTCAGGCTCCAAACCCTGTGACGCGTTCTCCAGCATCACATTGGCCGCCATAGCATCGTGGGGCACCGGCAAATACTTCCACGGTTGTTGTTTGCACGTAAAACTGCCCCCTACTTACCTTTAGGGGGCAGTTTTACGCGCAAATCAACAGCCTGAGCCCAGAAGAAAGCGCGATGGTTGATATTCGGCTCGCCCTGGCCGATGCGGCAATGCGCGTGCGCCTTCAGCACGATTTTTCGCAGTTCCAGCTTGCCAAACGCATGGGCTCGAGCCCATCGCGCGTGGCTAAGATAGAGGCGGCAGACCCTTCCGTGTCGCTCGATCTTATGTTAAAGCCTTGCTCGCAGCGGGCGCGGGGGTGCGCGATGTTGCGCGCGCGTTGCGCGGCGTGGCGGTTGCACAGGGGTAAAGCTCCACATTTCAGGCTTCATACCTGCGGCGCAGAATGCTTCGTTTTTAGGAAAAATCTCCTGAAAGCGCCTATTCTGCGCCGCAGGTATTTCGCCGGAAATGCACTATTACAAGACCTGAGCCAATACTGTTCGGTTAGCACCACGCGATTGAAAACTTGAACTATCAACGCTCTTCTTTTGCAGTGATTAAATCGAGGCGAATTCTATAGATTCTTTTGAAATCAGTGCTTTATTACACAAACCGAACAGTATTGAGACCTGATCCCGAGCTCACTTAGAGCTCACTTAGTGCGCCGTACACGGGTTGTGGAATTTGATGGCCGAAAACAGCGACTTTGCGAACCGACGCTGCGCTATCATTTCTAGCATCTTAGACATCAACGCTTCTTCATGCAAACCAATTTCAAGATTCACGCCATTAGCGGCGAACCGTTCGCGTCCGTGTTCGAGCAGAACGACAACACACTTGCAGCGCGTGGCATTCGTCGGGTATTTTCTGACGCCCCTGGCTATCCCTGTCGGGTTAGCTTAGAAGAAGTCGCTCAGGGCACGGAACTACTGCTCCTGAACTTCGCTCACCAAACCGCAAACTCACCCTATCAATCCTCTGGGCCGATCTACGTGAGCCGGGGCGCTGTGCAAGCAGATTTGCAGCCCGGCGTTGTTCCTCTGAGCGTTACCCATCGACTCATTTCGTTGCGTTCCTACGATGCGGCACACATGATTGTAGATGCGGAAGTCTGCGAAGGGGTAGATGACGCGGCAGCGATTCATAAGCATTTCAAGGCGCCACACGTTGCGTACATTCACTTGCATAACGCAAAGCGGGGCTGCTACGCGTGCCGCGTAGAGCGCGCGTGAGTTGCTTAGGGCGGAAATAAGATAAGCACATTGCGTCGCCTGCGCGCTTGGGTCGAGCGTTTGCATGCGCTCAAGCAAATGCGCGCGCAAGAGATGAATCGTATCGAAGCGCTGCAAGCGAGCGGCTCGAACGAAGAGGTGATGGTCAATGTGCGTGCGCATGTCACCTGGCTCGATACGCAAATCAGCACCCTTGAGCGTGAGATTGAAGATCATATCGACCGCGACCCTGGTTTACGCGCCGATGCGATCTTGATTGCGAGCATTCCAGGTATGGGCAAGGTCAGCGCGGCCAAGGTCTTGGCCTACGCCGGAGATGTGCGGCGATTCGATAGCGCAAAAGCGTTAGCTGCTTTTATTGGGTTGAGTCCGCGCCGGCGGCAATCGGGCAGCTCGGTGCGCGGGCGCACGGTGCTAAGCCGCACGGGGCATCACGAACTGCGCGCAGGTTTGTACATGCCCGGCTTGGTCGCCCGACGCCATAACGCGGCGCTGAAAGTGTTCGGCGATCGATTGAGCCAAAACGGCTTGGCGCACAAAGCTGTTATCGGTGCAGTGATGCGAAAACTCGCGCACTTCATTTACGGGGTTATCAAATCCGGTCAACGCTCGATGTCACAAAAGCCATGCCTAGGCTTGACTTTCAAGACGGTAACTGACCACAGTAGCTTAGGCAACACAGACTCTCCCAAACCTGGGGCGGTTCACCAAAATTAGGGGAACACATCAGGCTGTGGGGTAATGTCATAATCACGGATGCCGCGGTAATGACCGCCATTCCACAAATGATTTTTTATCCCTTTCAGCCCACCGCCTGAGTAAGCGCGAAAAAGCCCTTCTGCCCTCTCAACGTACAGTTTGCTACCTTCATCCAACTTTGACAGTGAAACGGAATTCCTGTACTCACCGTACAAGCTCAATTCATTACGAATCGCATCTGCCTCTTGATCATAGCTATTCTGGGTATTGGCGGGATACCTCTTGTAAAACAACGCATGTGTAGCTTCGTGCACAAGAAGCGAAGCAACTGCTTTCGGATCTTTGAGAAGGTGGGATACCAAAATATTACCTTTGGGATAACGTTTGCTGCTACGCACAGTTATCCCCCAAGCGTCGTCTATGCGTTCGACCGAAATGCGACCTTTAGAGGAGAGAAGGTCAACTTCAGCAAGGATGGCCTTACCTTTATCAGTTTTAGCAAAACTGCTTTCCCTCAAAAAGGCAATCGCAGGTTTTAATATCTCCTGTCCAGGGGGCGTGGGTAAGTCGAACCGACCGCCGCCGTCCAGATTAAATGCTATTTCCGAGGGAGTGACCGTAGTTGCAACTTGACTTGCCAAGCCTTTTGCTTTCGCTTGGCTCGTGCTTGGTCGAAGTTTCTGGGCATAACTTAAAGCCGTAGGGTCAACGCCGCGTGTGTCAAAAGAATTCTTTGCGGTAACGGGCTTGGATGTAGCCACGGGTTCAGCGGTATTCACAGCTCGCGCAGATCTACCGCTCTTGGCGTCAATTTGATCGAGAAGGTTTAACCGTCGCGTTACATCTGTGCTGATTGGAGTCGTCGTGTTGCGATTTAAAATCGTTAGCATTTAAGGAGCCGAGCGTGGTGATAAAGTTGAATTGAAGTCATCCATGCAATCAACGTGCCAGACCAACAGGCAATAGCTGCAAATACCGGGCAAGTTTTGCACGCAACATAAACCGGCGCGTGTATCTGTGCATCTGTGTTCGCCCACAAAGTGCCAATAAAAAACACCATAACGGCTAATCGACAACCGTTAGAAAAAATTCACCGCTAGACGTTCTGTGTTTAAGAAAATTTACAACGATTTGCTCGCTGGCAGTTTCGCAAAGCCACGTTTACAGTTTTTCAATTGAACAGAAGTAGCCCCGCAAATTTAGACAGTAGGCAAGGTGAGAAAATTCGGATGTGACCGATTGGAAGTGAAAATAGAAAAGCAAACTGGTCATCAGCATTTGAGCTCTGCCGAGCGCCAGCGATCTTGATCGGATTATTGGATCGAAAGACTGTGCGCTCGCGGGTCGCGTGCGTACCGGCGCACGGCGTTTTGAGACGCTCCCTTTTGCTTTGCGACTACGCCGATGCCAGACCCTGACGGGTCAATATTTTCATTTCCATGATCTGCTCTTTCTTGATCAGGGCGCCTCGCGAAAAGACACTGAATCTACGCAAGGTAGGCCACTTTAACTGCGATGATGTCTGCAGCATGTGGTCTTGATTTCAGTTCGGTAACGAGCGACGTTTTGAATCGCCAGCCTACAATAAAAACGGATAAAAATTGACGGGAATCTGTACATGAGAATCGGTTTTGCATCAAAACTAGCGCCTGTTTTAATTGGGGTTTTGTGGATCGGCTCGACGACCGCATTGGCTGACGAGTGGCCTAAGCAAGGGCTAAGATTCGTGGTGCCGTTTCCGGTGGGTGGCTCGAACGATATTGCTGCCCGTTTGGTGGGCGAATCGGTGCGTGTGCGCTTAGGGCAAAGCGTCACCGTGGACAATAAGCCCGGGGCGAACGGCGCGCTCGGGGTTGAGAGCGCACTTTCTACCGCCAAAGATAACCATAGTTTTCTCATCGCGTCCGATTCGGTTTCGCTGCTGCCGCTATTCCGCCCAAATTTGAAGTGGGATTTGGTGAACACATTTACGCCAGTGGCCGCGCTCGTTTATCAGCCGATTGTGTTGGTTGCGGCGTCTTCAGCGGGCTTGCGAAGCGTGAAAGATGTACAGGCCCTCGCGCGCTCAAAACCGGGGCAAATTTCCTATGCAACTTCGGGTCAGGGCTCCATTCAGCATTTGGTGGGCGAGCTCGCCGCGACTAACTTGGGCATTGATCTTTTGCATGTGCCCTACAAAGGCGGCGGGCAAGCGGTAACGGATGTGATCAGCGGCCACGTACCGCTCGCGGTATTGGGCGCGGCAGCAGTGCTTCCACACATTAAATCCGGCAAGCTCATTGCGTTAGCGGTGTCCACCAAAGCACGCTCGGCAGCGCTTCCGAATGTGCCGACATTGGCTGAATCCGGCGCTGGTGATATCGACGTGCCGCAGTGGGCGGCATTGTTTGCGCCGGCGGGTTTTGATGAAGCTGCGCTGGCGAAGTTTCGGGCTGCAATCGCTGCATCGTTGGCGGAGCCAGCGCTGAGAGAAAAATTACTGCAAGCGTCGATGGAAATTTCCAAAACATCCCCCGCAGATTTTCGTAAGCAGCTTGTGAGTGATCGTGAGCGCTGGGCAAAACTCATCGTAGATCGAAAGATCAATCTCGAATGAATATCGTACTCATCCTGGCGGATAACCTCGGTTGGGGCGAGCTCGGCTGCTATGGTGGCGGGGCGCTGCGCGGTGCGCCTACGCCGCGCATCGACCAGCTCGCTGACGAGGGCTTGCGTTGCTTAAATTTCAATGTGGAAAGTGATTGTGTGCCCACCCGCTCTGCGTTAATGACAGGGCGGCATCCGATTCGCACGGGTGCGTTGCAATCGGTGCCCGCAGGGCTGCCGCAAGGCATTCACCCGTGGGAGATCACGCTGCCGCAGTTGTTAAGGGGCAAGGGCTACGCAACGGGGATGTTCGGCAAGTGGCATCTTGGTGACCGGCCTGGACGTTATCCGCATGATCGCGGCTTCGATGAGTGGTACGGCATTCCTCGCACCAGTAATGAAACGATGTTTACCAGCGCGCCCGGCTTTGATGCGAGCATTGTCGATATACCGCAGGTGATGGAAGGATTTGCAGGCCAGCCTGCGCGCAATGTAGCGCCCTACGATCTTGAAAAGCGGCGTTTGATCGATTCAGAAATTGTTGCGCGCAGTAGCGCGTTTATGCAGCGCAACGCCGCTGCGAAAAAATCTTTTTTTCTTTACGTTCCGTTAACGCACCTGCATTTTCCAACGCTCGCGCATCCGGATTTTCAGGGCAAAAGCGGAGTGGGGGAATTCGCCGATTCGATGATGGAGATGGATCACCGCGTCGGGCAGTTGATGGACGAAGTGGATCGGCTCGGGCTTCGTAACGAAACCCTCTTTATTTTCGCCAGCGACAACGGCCCCGAATTTCGCCGACCCTGGCGCGGTACCGCAGGCCCGTGGACAGGCACGTATCACACCGCGATGGAAGGCGGGCTGCGCGTGCCGCTTATCGTGCGCTGGCCAGGGCAGATCGAGCCTAAGCAGGTAAGCGATGAGATCATTCATGTCACCGATTTGTTTGCTACGTTGGCCGATGCCGCGTCGGCCAAGCTGCCCACCGATCGCCCCATCGATGGCGTCTCGCACGTTGCCCAATGGCAAGGCAAATCCAATACGCCTGCGCGTGAAGGTTTCGCGTTCTATATCAAAAAAGAGTTGCGCGCCGTGAAGTGGCGGCATTGGAAAATGCACTTCATCTTGGAGAAGGAGCCAAACACCGGACCTATTCATCTAGAAACGCCAGCACTTTTTAACTTGAAGCGCGACCCCAAAGAGGAAACCGATGCCGCCATGGAAGACGGCTGGGTACGCGGCCCCATGCGGAAAATGCTCATGACTTTCGAAGCGAGCTTGCGCGCGCATCCGCCAATTCCGCCGGGCGCGCCGGACGAATATAAACCGAGCGGCGCAAGTTAGGGCTTAAGCGCAGGTAAGGTAGGAGCGTAAGTCTTGGCTGCTTTTGTCTTCTTGCGATCGAATGTGCAAGCCAGGCGATAACTTTTATTTTCGCAATCGTGGAGCTTTTTCTGTAGGCCTCGCACTGATAGCGCTTCTGGCGAGCAAATGTTAACGCAGCCCGGCGGCTCTGATCGCAATCCAAACGCGTGAAAATAACAATGGCTTAACGCGCAAACGTTAAGCCATTGCTTTAAAACATAATTTTTGGTAGGCCGTGCTGGACTTGAACCAGCGACCAAAGGATTATGAGTCCTCTGCTCTAACCAACTGAGCTAACAGCCCTAAAACTATTTTTACGCACGAAGACTGCGCCGCAGGTATCGATCAAAATCTTGCAATACCTGCGGCGCAGAATTACGCCTTTATAGCGTTTCGCCTTCAACGAAGCTCTTCAAGCGCTCCGAGCGTGAAGGGTGGCGTAGCTTGCGCAGCGCTTTTGCTTCAATCTGGCGGATCCGCTCGCGGGTCACATCGAATTGCTTGCCCACTTCTTCCAGCGTGTGGTCGGTATTCATCTCAATGCCGAAGCGCATACGCAGCACTTTTGCTTCGCGCGGCGTGAGTGTATCGAGGATCTCTTTACACACATTGCGTAGGCTGGCGTGGTTGGCCGCGTCTGCCGGTGCAATGGTGCTGGTATCTTCGATGAAATCACCCAAATGGGAATCGTCGTCGTCGCCAATAGGCGTTTCCATCGAGATCGGCTCTTTGCTGATTTTGAGGATTTTGCGGATCTTATCTTCCGGCATTTCCATTTTTTCAGCAAGCGTCGCGGCATCAGGCTCGATGCCCGTCTCTTGCAAAATTTGCCGCGAAATGCGGTTCATTTTGTTGATCGTCTCGATCATATGCACGGGGATACGAATCGTGCGCGCCTGATCGGCAATCGAGCGGGTAATGGCTTGGCGAATCCACCACGTTGCATACGTAGAGAATTTATAGCCACGGCGATATTCAAACTTATCAACCGCCTTCATCAAGCCGATGTTGCCCTCTTGGATCAAATCTAAGAATTGCAGGCCGCGATTGGTGTATTTCTTAGCAATCGAAATCACCAAACGCAAGTTGGCTTCGGTCATTTCGCGCTTGGCTTTGCGGGCGAGTGATTCGCCCAGCATCATCTGCTTTGAAATCTCTTTCAAATCTTTGATCGGCACCATCACGCGGTTTTGCAGATAGTGCAGCTTTTGCTGCTCTTCTACGATCGCGATGCGATAGCGCGCAAGCTCATCAGAGAAAGGCTTGCCCGCTGCGATTTCGGTATCAATCCAGCGTAAGTTCAATTCCTTTTTAGGGAATTCAGCTAAGAAGTGATCGCGCGGCATATGGCCTTTTTCGACCACCAGCTCAAGCAACTTACGCTCATGCTTACGGATATTTTCGACTTCACCGCGCACGTGATCGCAAAGAATTTCAATTTGCTTTGCACCAAAGCGGATGCCTAAAAATTCATGCGAAATCTTGCCTTGCACTTTCATGTAGGCTTCGGTTTTGTATTCGCCTTTTTCAATCAACTGCACGAGCTTGATGAAATTTTTGCGAACGATTGCGAATTTTTCGAGGCCATGGGCGCGAAGCTTTTCAAGATTTTGTTCGGCCATCACTGCCGCAGAATCATCTTCTTCATCTTCATCCATCTCGCCGTCTTCGTCGAGCTCGACTTCTTCTTGCTGCTGCTGTAGCACTGCGGCTGACGCTTCAAACTCGGCATCAAGCTCAGGCAAACCATCAATCAGATCATCGATCTTCGCTTCGTCTTTCTCAATGCGGGTTACAAATGCCAGCACTTGATTGACCACGCTCGGGCAGGCTGAAATTGCTTGCAGCATTTGGCGCAAACCGTATTCAATACGCTTGGCGATTTCGATCTCGCCTTCGCGCGTGAGCAGCTCGACCGTGCCCATTTCGCGCATGTACATCCGCACTGGATCAGTGGTGCGGCCAAACTCTGCATCGAGCGTATTTAAGACTTGCTCAGCCTCTTCTTCCACGTCTTCAGTATTTGCGGCAGCGACGTTTTCGGTGATCACCTCGGCATCGGGCGCTTCTTCATACACCTGAATGCCCATATCGTTGATGATCGCGATCACCACATCGATTTGCTCGGCTTCCAGCACTTGATCGGGTAAGTGGTCGTTGATCTCAGCGTAGGTCAAAAAGCCGCGCTCTTTACCCAGCGTAATCAGCGCTTTTAAGCGTGTGCGGCGGACTTCGATATCTTCGGTGGGCACTGCAATTGCGGCCAGCAATTTATCCGTGCGTTTTTTGTCGGCTTTGCTGCGGCCTGATGACGGGCCTGGTGGCCCTGCATCTTTACGCGGGCGCCCAGGGCGGCCACCACCAATGCGCGGGCCCGACGACACGCCCGCTGGGATCATTTGCACCACGGGCATCGCCGGTGCAGCAGGCTTTTGCTCAACCACCGGCGCGGCGACCGCTGCGGGTTTGGCAGCTTTTGCCTCTTTGCTCGGCTTTGCAGCTTTACCGCTTGGCTTTTCGGCTTTCGGCGCAGGCGCAGGTTTTGCAATTGGCTTTTCTGCTTTTGCAACGGGTGCAGTCAATTTTTTCTTCGTCACTTCTGGTTTTGCAGCTAATTTCTTTTTTGCAGCTACGGTCTTGGTCGCAGGCTTGGCCGCAACTTTAGGTTTTGCCGTTGCCGTTGGTTTTTTGGCGACGGGTTTGGCTTTTGCTGCGCTCTTAGGTGCTGACTTAGGTGCTGACTTAGGTGAAGATTTGGGTGCAGATTTTGAGCTTGCTTTTGGTGCGGCTTTGGCTTTTGCGCTCGCTTTTGGCGGCGCGGCTTTTGGCTTCGCTTTGGGAATAGGTTTTGCTTTCACAGACTTGGTCGCTAATGCTTTCTTTGATGTTTTTGCGGTGCTCGCGGCCTTTGCAGATTTTGGCTTAGCAATGACTTTTTTTGGAGCGACCTTAGCTTTGACTTTTGAAGCAGGCTTAACAGGCGCTTTAGCGGCGCTTTTTTTCACTTGTGAAGCTTTAGGCTTCGCAGCGGTTTTCGTTTTTGCTTTGGGGGTCGCTTTTGAGGCGGTACGACGTGGGCTTGCCATCATCAACTCCGATTAGACGCGAGGTGGACGCAGAAATTGCGGGGAACTTACAATTTTATCCAATTTCAAATTGATTTTTTATTTAGTTATGTAATCAATTACTTATAGACTATTGGCGGTGTTGATTTACCCCAAGATGGGCCGCTTATTGTCGAGGCTCGCCGGGCGCGCGGTTATTCGGGTTCATGTAAAGCCGGGCATTTGATGGTGATTTATGCTCGCTACGCGCCCGCTCCACTAGCGCCCGCCATTGATCTTCCAGCTCTTTGCCTTTGAGGGCGACTGCGCCCATCTGCGCACTCACGCGCTGCTCAAGCGCCCGCGCTAAGCTCTCGTCCACCGCGAGCGCGATCAGCTCGGCGGCGCTGCCCGGTACCTGCGGCGCAGTTTTGGTCAGCCGGACAGCGCTTTGCAACATCAATGCATCTGGGTGGGCGCTGACGATATCTTCGTCTTCAAGCGACAGCAGTAAATCGGGCGATTCCAGCCCAAGCCGCAGCAATTGATCGTAGACCGAGAGCGGGATTTGTCGGCGCGGTGGTGGAAGTGGCGCGCGTGAATTGCCAAATCGACGCTGGAATTTGCCTTGGCTTCGCCCTTCGTTGCCGCCTTCGCGCGCGGAAAATTGGCGCGGCTCAAACTGGCGTGGCTCGAAATATTGCCCGTCGTTGGCATCGTGAGGCGCAAAATTTTGGCTTGATCGGTGATTGAAATCAGGCGAATTCTGCGCTGCAGGGTGCGCTCCCTGCGGCGCCGCTTTGGGCAGCATTTTGGCTGCAACGGGTGGCAAATTGCGCAGCAAATCAGCGGCGTCTACACGCGCAGCCGCAGCCACTTCTCGCGCCAAAACATCGCGCAACAATGGCGCAGTGACTTGCTGCAAGTAAGTGCCCGCATCCGATAAAAGCGCTGCCCGCGCTTCTGGTGAATCATCGGGGTGGCGCGCTTGCAAGGTGCGCAACCAATAGCGTGAGAGCGGCTCGGCCTCGCGCACGCGTTGAGTAAAGCCCTCTTCGCCATGCTCGCGCACATAGCTATCGGGGTCGTGCTCTTTCGGCAGAAAAAGAAATTTCACCGCTTTGCCATCAACTAGCGCAGGGATCGCGTTTTCAAGCGCGCGCCAGGCCGCTCGCGTGCCCGCGCCATCGCCATCAAAGGAGAAAACGACTTCATCGGTGAGCCGAAAAAGCCGCTCGATATGGTTGGCTGTGGTCGCGGTGCCGAGCGTGGCCACTGCGTAGCCGATGCTGAATTGATGGAGCGCGATCACGTCCATGTAGCCTTCAACCACCAACACGCGACCACCATCGCGAATTGCCTTTTGCGCTTGGTAAAGCCCGTAAAGCTCGCGGCCTTTTGAGAAAAGCGGGGTTTCGGGGGAATTCAAATATTTTGGCTCGCCTTCGCCCAGCACCCGTCCGCCAAAGCCAATGACCTTACCTTGCTGGCTCATGATCGGGAACATCACCCGCCCGCGAAAACGATCGTAGCGCTTGCCGCCCTCACCGGCGATGACCAAGCCCGATTCCTCAAGCGCTGGGTCTTCATAATTCTCGAAAGCGCCGAGCAAGCCCTGCCATTTATCAGGCGCGAAGCCGAGGTGAAAAGTGCGCGCCACTTCGCCTGAGAGCCCGCGCGCTCTGAAGTAGTCTTTGGCCTCATCGCTTTGCTTGAGCTGGGTTTTATAGTGCTGCGCAGCAGTCAAAAGCACGTCAAAAAGACTTCCCGCCGCCCGCGCTTGCTCGCGCGCACGCTCATCGCGCGGGACGTCCATACCGATGCTGCCAGCTAAATCTTCCACGGCATCGGGGAATGATTTGCCCTGATATTCCATCAAAAACGAGATCGACGTGCCGTGTGCACCGCAGCCAAAGCAATGATAAAACTGCTTGGAGGGCGAAACGGTAAATGAGGGCGATTTCTCCTTATGAAACGGGCAACACGCCATGTAATTGGCACCCGCTTTTTTAAGCGGCACCGCGCGCTCAATCACCGCAACGATATCGATGCGGGAGAGCAGCGTTTGAATGAATTCGGCGGGGATCACAAAAAATAGTGGCGGACGGTTTCGATGAGTGGAGTGTGCATTTTTTGAGCATGACTTACGACCGAAATCTCGCAGGTTTTCGGCTCAATTTTGAGGCAAATCTGCGCCGCAGGTATTTGCAAAAATGAACTCCTTACACAACCCGCCATTGTCTCTCTTTTTCGCGTTATGGGTGCGCTTGCATTGTAGATTCATCGGCGTACACTTCACCTCCCCTGCGTTACAAGTGATGGTCTTATATTTCTTTGAACCAATGCGCTTAGCCGCAAGGTTGTCGCAATAGTTCGTAGCCTGTGTGAGCAGCCCCTGTGTTTCGGCACTATGACGGATGCACCTAATGGCGAGACGCGACGACCGTCTTGAACCCTCGGTTCAAGATGCCGGCCACACGGTATTCGCGGGGGACTCATTTCACGCCCGAGCAAACTCAACTGCTCGGGCGTTTTCATTTTTGACGTGCGAGCGGTCAGATTTATCGTAGCGGATTTCGGCGCGATTAGGGCATTGCGCGCGCATCGCGAAATTTGGCACTTTAAAAATTGCTTTGTAATAGTGCGAGAAATCGTTAACGTAACGCCCTAGACTTCTGCCCACCGCCTACAATCGCGCCATGAATTATTGGCTTATGAAGTCTGAGCCCAACGAGTACAGCATCGATGATCTCGTGCGGGACGGGCAAAGCGGTTGGTTTGGCGTACGCAACTATTTAGCGCGCAATTTCATGCGCGATCAGATGCAGCTCGGCGATGGCGTGCTTTTCTATCACTCATCGTGCCCGGCGCCGGGCATCGTGGGCTTTGCAGAAGTGGCGAGCTTGCCACACCCTGACAAAACCCAATTCGATCAAAAAACCCATTATTTCGACCCAAAATCGACACTGGAAAGCCCGCGTTGGATGTGTGTGGACGTGAAAATCGTGCGTAAGACCGCACTACTTTCACTCGCCCAATTGCGCGAAACGCCTGCGCTTGCCGATATGACCATTCTGGCGCGAGGCAACCGACTTTCCATCACGCCAGTCACTGCGGGGCAGTGGCGCGTGATCGAAAAGCTTCTCAAAGCGTAGCGTGATGATCGATCCACTTTTAATCGGGGGCTACCTCGCGCTGGGCGCGTTTGGCGGGCTCATGGCCGGGCTGCTCGGCATTGGCGGGGGCATGATCTTGGTGCCGTTTCTTGCGATGATGTTCACCGCGCAAGGGCATCCGTATGCGACGCTCATGCAGGTGTGCCTGGCGACCTCGACTGCAATCATCTTGTTCACCTCGATTTCATCTGCCCGCGCGCATCATCGGGTGGGTAATGTGCGCTGGGATCTCGTGCGCAAATTTGTGCCAGGCATTTTGCTCGGCTGTCTTGCCGGCGCAACGATCCTTTCCCAAATGCCGACCAAGCCGGTGAAGATTTTCTTTGCCTGCTTTATGTTTTATTCAGCGGCAAAAATGCTGCTACACACAACGGGCGCCACCGCTAAGCCTGCCCCGACGTCGAAAGACCTTTTTTGGTTTGGAATTTTTGTGGGCGGAATTTCAGCGATGGTTGGCGCTGGCGGCGGATTTCTGACGATTCCTTACATGAATGCCCGCGGCGTTGATCCGCGCAAATCGATTGGCACCTCATCAGCGCTGGGCTTGCCGATTGCGATTTTTGCGACGATTGGCTATATCGTCAATGGCTGGAGCGTGCCTCATTTACCGTCGCCTCATCTGGGATACGTATTTCTGCCCGCGCTTTTGGGTATCGCGGTGGCGAGCATGCTCTTTGCGCCACTCGGTGCGAAGTTAACGCAAAAATTACCCGTTGCGACCTTGCGGAAAATTTTTGCGTTCGTGCTCTTTGCGCTCGCGCTACGCATGGTGTGGATGGCGATTGAGTAGCGCTTACCCATACCTGCGGCGCAGAATTGGCCTTCAAAAGGCTCAAAATCTGCGCCGCAGGTATGGATCACGCGCTGCGCAGTTTCGTTAGCGCTGCTGGGTTTGCATCAAAATCTCACCGTGACGCGCGGCCCACGCGGTAAAGCCACCGGCTTCGCTCTTCTGTTGCGCGAAGGTATCGCGCAAAAAGTGGAGCACGACTTCGCGCGTTGCCCGTTTAACTTTTGGGTTTAGGGCTTCGCCACCGGTAAAGAGCCGGTCGGTAAACATGCTGTGCGAGCCCTCTTTAAATACCGCTAGAGACTTAGTCGCTTGGCTTCGCGCAGCGGTCGCTTCAAACACATCGAGACGATCTTTAACATCCGAGCGGTAGCCCGGGATGGTGATATCGTCGCCGGTGGCCGTGATGTGTAGCGTTGGAATTTTAATGTCGCCCAAAATCGCGTGCTGGTCACCTTCGCCGGTGAAAGGTGGCGCGCTGATGATTACTGCGGCTTTGATCCGCGGATCAGAAAGCGCAAGCACGCCGTTGCCGCGCACGATACGCGCCCCTGCGATGAGCATGGCGGTGTTCGCGCCGTAAGAGTGCCCCGTGATTGCGATGCGCGCAGGGTCGATGCGTGCGCGCAAGGCGTCATCAGCGAGCAGTTGATCGAGCGCAAACGTCACGTCGCGCGCACGATCGAGCACCTCAATTTCGCTAGCGGCACTTTGCAAGCGCGCAACGAGCATCAGTGGGTTGCCAAACCAAAGCGCACGGTCGCTACCCGGATGTTGCACGTGTAGCGATGCGATGCCATTGGCTGCGAGAAATTTGCCAATGTAGCTATAGCCTTCGCGTGAGCCACCGATCCCGTGCGAGACCACGGTCATGGGCACATCGCGACCATCGGTCGGCATATAGAGCTTGACCCGCACGTCGCGCGTGCGGGCAGTATCGATCCAATCAAATAGCTGCACGCGATAGGTCTCGGGCGCGGGCGAATCGATGGCGGCATCGAGCGCTGCGCTGCGCTCGGGTGAGACCGGCGCGTAAGGCGCAGGCGCAGGCGTCGAGCTGAGCGAGAGAGTGCAGGCGGAAGAAAAGAGTGCGACGATTGCCACCGCAGCAATGCGCAAGTGCTTGCCTTTAAGGGGAGTCAAAAATTGCGGCATGGTGGTAGTCGAGTGGGAGAATGTTGGTAGGTTTGCGCTCAGAAAGACTGCTGGAAGCTGATTTCGTTCCCGCTTGCGCCACCTGCAGCGCAAATCTGCGCCGCAGGTATGCTTCATGCAACGCGCGCTAGGCCGGCTTGGATGACTGCGCTCGCTCGGCTAGCGCCGCGATGGACTCAATCGGGGAGAGCAAATCTTCGACGTCTTTGCCCGTAATGCCGGTCAGCGCAGCGCTACCCCCCGTGAGCAAGGCTTCGGCTAATTGCTGCTTGCGCTCAATGAGTGCGAGCATGCGCTCTTCGAGCGTGCCGCGTGCCAATAATTTGTAGACGAAGACCGGTTTATCTTGCCCGATGCGGTGGGCGCGAGCCGTGGCTTGCGCTTCCACGGACGGGTTCCACCACGGGTCGTAGTGGATCACCGTATCAGCGGCGGTGAGATTTAAGCCAACCCCACCCGCTTTCAGGCTCAACAAGAAAACCGGCACATCGCCACTTTGAAACTGATTGATCGGCGTATCGCGATCTTTGGTGTCGCCCGTCAAAATCACCGTTTCGATACCGGCATCGTTGAGGGTTTTCTCGATAATCGCCAGCATGCTGGTGAACTGAGAAAAAATCAAAATTCGACGGCCTTCTTCAATCAAAATCGGCACGTGCTCCATCAGCCATTCGAGCTTGGCCGAGGGCGCATCCGCGCGCGATTTGCCATCGGGCAATTTGACCAATCGCGGGTCGCAGCAAGCTTGCCGCAGCTTCAAAAGCGCATCGAGAATGTGAATCGTGCTTTGCTTCAAGCCTTTTTTATCGATGGCTTTGCGCACGTCGTCGTGAATCGCGGTGCGCAAGCTTTCATAAAGATCTGCTTGCTGCGGCTCGAGATCAATCCAGCGGATCGCTTCAGTTTTCTCGGGCAACTCTTTGACCACTTCATCGCGGGTGCGCCGCAGCAAGAAAGGGCGAATGCGGGCACGCAGTAAATTGAGCCGATCGGTATCACTATTTTGCTCAATGCGATGGCGGAAGTGCCGGTTGAACGTCTCTAAATCGCCGAGCAAGCCGGGGCTCAACACGTTAAAAAGTGACCACAATTCACCAAGATGATTTTCCATCGGCGTGCCGGTCAGGGCGATGCGTTGCTTGGCAGAGATGCCTTGCGCCGCTTGATAGGTTTTTGCCCGTGGATTTTTCAGCGATTGGGCTTCATCAAAGATGACCGTATTCCACTCCAATTGGGCGAAAGTCTGGGCATCACGCTGCAAAATCGGGTAGCTGGTAATCACCACGTCGGTAGACGACCACTCTTTTTTCGTCAGCGTACGCTCTTTACCGATATGAATATGAATGCGAATCTGCGGTGCGAATCGCCCCGCTTCGGTGCGCCAGTTTGAGACCACCGAAGTCGGCGCGATGATGAGGCTTGGAGCGACTGAGCTGCCCGCGATATGCAAGCGATGGAGGTGAGCGAGCGTTTGCACGGTCTTGCCCAAGCCCATATCGTCGGCCAATACGGCGCCCATGCGCAGCTCGTGCAGATGGGTGAGCCAGGCCAGACCGCTTAATTGATACGGGCGTAAATCTGCTACGAACCCTTTTGCTGGCGAGACCGGCTGCAGCGTTGCCCCGGCGCTGAGCTTTTCGCGCATCGCCGCCCAAGCATCGGTATCGCGCCCGCGATAAATGACTTGTGCGGGTAAAAGGGCAGCTTGCAACACCGAAATCTGATCGACCTGCCCGCCTTGAAACCACGCCAGCACCGGGGCAAGCATGGCATGCACCCGCCCACCATCGAGCCGCACCACGCGCCCATCTTCCAGCGTGAGCAAAATCTTATCGCCCTCGGCTAACGCTTCTAGCCACGCCTGCGGATCGCGCTGGGCAGCGATCAAGCGGGCAAAGGCAGGCGCAAGATCAACGCGCTGGCCGCCTACATCGACGCCCAAAGCGAAGCGAAACCAGCCATTCTGCGCCGCAGGTATAAGCTCAAGCTCAGGCTCGGGAATGTCTTCGAGTGTGAGCGGAAATCCGGGCTCAATGAGGAGGCTAAAGCCTGCCGCTTGGGCATCGGCGAGCACGCGCGGCCCGTCGTTTGCCCAGTTATGCCGCTGCAGCGCATATAGTGAAATACGCTCTGAGCCAGACATCGCATAGCGCAGCGCAGGCTCGACATCCATGAGCGGCTGCAGCCGCGTGGGCAGTCGCATTGACCAGGTGCGCTCGGCGCGCAGATTGCGCAGCGTCGCTCGCACGACCGTGGCGCCTTGCAGCTCTTCTTCAATGGGGGCGGCGGTATCGGTGGGCTGCGGGTAGACCCGCCGACCGTCGGCGTATTGCAGCGTAAATTCCACCGCTGGCACGATGGCGTTTGATTCTTTGGCGTATTTGCCCCAGCCTTGGGTCACGCTGACTTCCACCAAAGCAAAGCGCAGCACGCCAGTAGGCGTGGGCAATGGCTCGAGCTCGACCGGGGGCTGCGGGATGAATGCGGCGTCGGGAAACGAGCTCCACGCATCAATAATGAAGCGCCATGCCGTTTCATCGCTGCGCGCGATGGGCGGCAGCGCTAGTAATCGCTCTAACGTCTGCGCGCAAAGCGCGGTTTCAATCGGGGCGAGCATCGACTGCGCGGGGTTAAAAGCAATCGGAGGCGTGGTCGCCAATAAAGTGCAAAGCGCACCATCGGCCGCGACGAAGCGCAGCCGCACCATTTCGACCGGCGCGCCACCTTTCGCTTTGGCAGGCATCATTTGCTGCACCCACGTCAGGGCACCGTGCTGCGCCACGCCCATGACGATGGGGGCCGCGAGCGGCGCATCTTCGCTATCCGGCGTGCTGTAAAGGCGCCCGGTGCCCAGTGCCATGCGCAGGAGCTGGGAGCCGGTTTGGCCAATGAGTCTGACTTGCGGCGCAAATTGGGATTTATCTTGCGCGCCTTCCATCAGGCGCAATATGGGCTCGTCTTCTTCGCTGACATAAGCGGGCGTGCGATGGTCGTGGCGAATCCAGGCCAGAGATGCAGCGGTATTGGCGCGCTTAATTTCACCTGCCCGCCCCGCGCGGATTTTGAGCGCACTGAGCACGCCGTCGGTTGAAAGCACAAAACCCAAGCGCTCGGCGCTTGGCGCGCGCAATTCTTTTGATTTTGTGGGCGCTTCGGTATTGGCGTAGGTGCGTTGCAACCAAAGATCGATCGGTGCGGCCAGAAATTTTTTGCGCGCGATGACCGGGGGTGTGTCTGGCTTCGCGGGCGATTCGCTCGTGACCCGTTCCCCTGAAATCAGCCCCGTTGATTTTGCCCACGTCCAGACCAATGCCACCGCATGCTTGCAATCGTAAACCACTGGGCAGCTGCATTCGCCCACGATCTCGCCCCAGTCTTCATCGGCGGGCTCAAGGGTGACTTGGGTTGCGTAGGGCGTTTCGGAGCTGCCAAGCACATGCCCGTGTAGCGATAGCGTCGTCTCATCAAGCCAATCAGCGCCCTCAACGCTTGCCGCGCCATCATTGGCATAGCGAATGCCGCGCTCAACCGTAATACGATCAGCCCATTGAGCGAGCAAAGCGGTAAGCGAGCGGGGCGTATGGCGGGCGTGTTGCAAGCGCGCGCCTTCATCTGGCGGAGGAGGCATAGCCCACGATTGTGACACGTTCGCACATGAGACAAACGCGCAATAGAAAGTGCGGTACAGTGGAGGTTTTGGCTGTGTATTTTTGCCTTCGAAATGGCTGCGTGCGTCATACCCTGCGGCGCAGATTTAAGCGTTTTTTTGCAAGAAATCACGAAAAAAAGCCTCAATCTGCGCCGCAGGTATTTGCCGTTTAAGTGCGCGCGATTGATCGCTCTAAACTACCGGTTGATTCAATTTTGATGAAGAGGTCTCGCTATGTTGCAGAATATCCGTCGCGTCCACACTGAAGATGCACCGGCTGCCCTCGGCCCGTATTCGCAGGCCATCCGCACCAGCGGCTTGGGTACGATTTATCTCTCGGGTCAAATCGGGCTTGACCCCAAAACGGGCGCGATGCGCGAAGGCTTTGATGCGCAATGCAATCAAGCGTTTGACAATTTATTTGCCGTTGCCAAGGCCGCGCTTGGCCCGATGAATAATATCGCCGAGCCACCGTTTGCCAAGCTCACGCTTTTTTTGACTGATCTAAACGACTTCGCGACGGTCAATGCCGTGATGCAAGCCCGCTTCAAAGAGCCTTACCCCGCGCGTTCGACCGTGCAGGTTTCGGCATTGCCG
This sequence comes from Betaproteobacteria bacterium, assembly GCA_031430575.1. Taxonomy (GTDB): domain Bacteria; phylum Pseudomonadota; class Gammaproteobacteria; order Burkholderiales; family Casimicrobiaceae; genus JANMDS01. Next base: position 83,402 of record JANPBT010000064.1, read on the forward strand.
AAAGGCGCGATCTTTGAAGTGGAAGGCATCTTAGCGCTCTAGCCCGCATTTTGAAAAATACCTGCGGCGCAGATTGAGTGGGTGATTAAAGATGGCTGCGCCCACCCTCATTCCGCCCGCGCTCGCGCCCAAGCTTGCCAAGCTCGGCATTGCTTCTGCGGCGCAGCTGGTGCTGCATTTTCCGCTGCGTTATGAAGATCAAACGCGGTTAACGCCGCTTTCGGCAATTTCACCTGGCGCGCCATGGCTGTGCGAAGGTGTGGTCGATGCCTGTGAGGTGAAATTTAAGCCCAGGCGGCAGTTGATCGCCCATATCAGCGAAGGCATCGCCGGGCTCACGCTGCGTTTTTTCCATTTTTACCCGACCACCCAAACGCAGCTCAAAATAGGCACCCGCGTGCGGGTTTATGGTGAAGTGCGCGACGGTTTTCATGGCTTGGAGATTGTCCACCCCACTGTCAAACGCGTTGAGGAAGGTGCCGAGGTCAGTCAATCACTCACTTCGATTTACCCTACGTTGAATGGTCTCGCCCAAAGCGCGTGGCGCACGATGATTTCGCGCGCACTAAAAGTAGAGTCGCATCTCAAAGAGACGCTCCCAGCAGCGCAGATTGCAGCACTTTCATTGCAAAGCTTTGAAAAGTCTGTGCGCACGTTGCACGCACCAACGCCCGAAGACTCCCTCACCGCGCTCGAAGCGCGCACGCACGCGGCATGGCGACGGGTGAAGTTTGATGAATTGCTCGCGCAGCAAATCGCGCTCAAGCGCGCCCGCGCAGAAAAGCAAAAAGAAACTGCGCCGCGGATTTCACCGAGCCAAACCTTGGTCGCGCAATTGCTCTCCCGCATTGGCTTTACGCTGACCGCCGCGCAGCAGCGGGCCGCGCAAGAAATCGCCCGCGATTTGCAAAGTAGCGCCCCGATGCAGCGCTTGCTGCAAGGCGATGTCGGTAGCGGCAAGACCATCGTCGGCGCGATGGCAGCGCTGCAAGCAGTGGAGGCAGGCTATCAAGCCGCTTTTATGGCGCCGACTGAAATTTTGGCTGAGCAGCATTTCCGCAAACTCGTGCATTGGCTTGATGGCCTGCCGATCTGCGTTGTGTGGCTCACTGGCTCGTTACCCGCTGCCCAAGCGCGCAAGGCGCGAGAAGCGTGCGAGAGTGGCACGGCTCAGATTATCGTTGGCACCCATGCGCTTTTCCAAGATAAAGTGCGCATGCCGAAATTAGCGCTTGCGATTGTTGATGAGCAACATCGCTTTGGCGTGATGCAGCGGGTGCGCTTGCGCGCTCGCAATCAAACGCCTCCGGATGAACGCGGCGTTGCGCCCGTTGCAAGCACGCACCCTGCGCTTACGCCGCATCAACTCATGATGAGCGCTACGCCCATCCCGCGCTCGCTGGCGATGAGCTACTACGCCGATTTGGATGTGAGCACTCTCGATGAGTTACCCAAAGGCCGGCAACCGATTACCACCAAGCTGGTATCTGATGCCCGGCGCGATGAAATTGTGGCCCGGATAGGCAAAATCTGCGCCGCAGGTATTCAAGCGTTTTGGGTCTGTCCGCTCATCGAAGAGAGTGAAAAGGTTGATCTAAAGAATGCCACGGAAACATTTGAGCAATTGAGCGCCGCCTTGCCGGATGTGAAAGTGGGTCTGCTGCATGGGCGCATGAAGCCGGATGAAAAAGCCGCGATCATGGCCGCGTTTGTTGCCCGCGAAATTCAATTGCTGGTCGCTACCACCGTGATTGAAGTAGGCGTGGACGTGCCCAACGCGAATTGGATCGTAATCGAGCATGCGGAGCGCTTCGGGCTTGCCCAATTGCATCAATTGCGGGGTCGCGTCGGGCGCGGCAGCGTTGCCGCGACTTGCGCGCTCATCTACGCCGATAAGCTTTCCGATACCGCAAAAGCGCGGTTAAAAGTGATTTACGAACATACCGATGGCTTCGAAATCGCCCGCGAAGATTTGCGCATTCGCGGCCCTGGCGAATTGCTCGGCCCGAGGCAATCGGGCGTGCCTGGTTTGCGTTATGCAAATCTAGAAACCGACGGCGATTTGGTTGAGCTTGCGCGCGATGCCCAAGCCAAGCTGCTCGCTGATCCCACCTTTAGCGCAGATGCCCATCTAGATCGCTGGCTACCGCAGCGTGGCGAGTACGTTAAGGGCTGAAATGCCAAATTTTTGAGGGATTTTGATCGTTTTGAATTTGCAACATGTCAAAACCCCGATCATTCGCCCGAGATACGGGCATGCGCTGGCGAGCAATGAGTTTCAAATCGTGCAGAATCTGCGCCGCAGGTATTTCTTGAATACCTGCGGCGCAGATTTAGTCTTTTTTGAGATTGCCGCCTAAAAATAGGCGCTCAATATTAGGGTCAGAGAGCAGCTCACGCGCAGGCTTCATGAGCGCGACTTGCCCAGACTCAAGGGCTACGACGTTATCGGAAATTTTGAGCGCGGTTTTAACGTTCTGCTCAACCATCAGCACGGTCGTGCCCTGATCAGCGAGCTTGCGTAGCAATACAAAAACGTCTTGCACGAGGAGCGGCGACAACCCAATCGAGGGCTCGTCAATGAGCAGAACGCTGGGGCGCAAAAGCATCGCGCGCCCGATTTCTAATTGCTTTTGTTCGCCGCCCGAGAGACTTGATGCCCGGCTTTGCAGCCGCTCTTTTAAGCGCGGGAAAAATTCCAACACTTCGGGAATACGTTCGCGCGTGGTTTTCATGCCGAGGGTAAATCCACCCAGCTCTAAGTTTTCATAAACGCTCAATTGGCCAAACAGATTGCGGCCTTGTGGCACAAAGGCAATGCCCTCGGCGAGCAATTCACGCGCGCTTTTACGGGTGATTTCTTTGCCCTCCAAAAAGATCGCGCCTGAGCGGGGCGATACCAATCCCATCAGCGTTTTTAATACGGTCGATTTACCCGCGCCGTTGGGTCCGATCAGAAGCGTGATCGAGCCTTTCGCTGCGGTAAACGAGAGATCGTTGAGAATCGTCAACTCTTTATAGCCAGCGACGACGTTTTTGAATTCGATGCAAGAAATGGTCATTGCTTAGTTTCCAAGATAGGCATCAAGCACCGCTTTGTTACCGCGAATTTCTGCGGGCGTGCCAAGCGCCAGCACTTTGCCTTCCAGCATCACCATGATGCGGTCACACAAGCCCATGACGAAATCCATGTTGTGTTCGATGACGACGAAGCCACACCCTTTTTCTGCGTTTAATTCCTTAAGGAGCGCTGCCAAACGCTTGACCAGCGCTGGGTTTACCCCCGCGCACGGCTCGTCAAGCAGCACGAGCTTTGGTTCGCTCATAAAGGCCATTGCGATATCGGTCAATTTCTGCTGGCCGTACGATAACTGCGCCGCAGGTAATTGGGCGACGTGGGTGAGCGCAAATTTCTGAAGCATGGCATCGGCGCGATCGCCCAATCCTGAATCGCCTTTTGCAAACAGGCGTGAGCCGAGGGTGCCCTTATGCTCTTGGGCGGCGACAATCAAATTATCGCGAACACTCATCTTGCCAAATACTTGCAATGTTTGGAATGTCCGACCGACGCCGTGACGACTCAGATAAAGCGGGCTTAAGCCGGTGATCGTCGCGCCATTGAGGCTGACCTCACCGCTATCAAGTGCGATTTGCCCAAGCACGCTATTAAAAAGCGTAGTCTTGCCGCAACCATTGGGCCCGATCACACCGAAAATTTCTCCAGCCTTGACATCAAAGGTAACGCCGTCGACCGCTTTGATCGCGCCGTAAGATTTCTTGACATCACGCACGGAAAGCAATGCGCTGCTCATGATGATTTCCCAGAACGGCGCGCGCGCAATTTATCAGGGATTGAGAGCAGCCCATCAGGCAAGACGACCATCATCACAATGACCATCACGCCAAAAATAAAGAGATACCAGCCTTGCGCAAACCGTAACCATTCCGGCAGCAAAACGCCAACAGCGGCACCCACCACGGGCCCTAAGAAATACCCGGGCCCGCCGACGACTACCATCAGATAAAGCATGATCGATGCACCAATCGTAAAGGGCGCGGGCTCAATAAATTCCACCAGTGACGCATAAAGCCCACCCGCGATACCTGCATACGCCGCACCAATCGCGAACGACAGCAGGGTATAGCCACGCACGTTGACCCCCAACGACTCGGCGCGAATGGGGTTATCGCGCAAGGCGGTGAAGGCTTTGCCCCATGGCGAGCGCAGCATCCACCAGAGCAGCGCCGAGAGCACGATGCACCAGGCGAGGCAGAAGTAATAATAAGCACTTTGTGAGCTCAAGCTCATGCCAAAAAATGAAGGCCGGGCGATATTGTTAATGCCAAACGTGCCCCCTGTGATGGCTTCTTCGTTGCGCATGAAAAGCCATACCGCAATATTGAAGCCGAGGGTGGCAAAAGCAAGGTAAATCGTTTGCACGCGTAGCGCGGGAAAGCCGACAACGAGCCCCATGAAAAAGCACAGCGCCGCCGCCGCCGGGATGCCAAGCCACCACGAGATGCCTGCTTTCATCATGATCGCAACGGTATACGCGCCGATGCCTAAAAATGCTGCATGACCCAACGATTTTTGCCCAGCATAGCCCACCGTGAGATTGAGCCCCATCGTTGCGATGATGTAGATGAACCACATGGAGAGCAGATAGAGGCCGTAGCGCTTTAAGCCCTGGGGCGCAAAGAGCAGCGCCAGCGCTGCCACCGCGAAGAGGACGTAAGTCATTTTTTTCATACTTTGCGCTCCACTGCTTTACCGAGCAAGCCTTGTGGTTTAAATAAAATCACCACCATAAAAATGACCAATGCGACCGCGTCTTTATACGCAGGCGAAATGTAGGCCGCTGCTAAGTTTTCGCAAACGCCGACGAGCACGCCGCCTAAAAGTGCGCCGCGGGTATTGTTAAAGCCGCCGATAATGGCCGCAAAAAATGCTTTGGTGCCAAGCGATTCGCCCATATCAAATTTGGCAAGGTACGTTGGCGTGACCAACAGGGCGGCTGCGCAGGCCAAGAGGGCATTGAGCGCAAAGGTGTAGAACACCATTCGATTAACGGGAATACCAAGCACGGTCGCCGCTTCAGTGTTTTGGGCAACGGCTTGCATCGCCCGGCCGGTCACTGTTTTTGCGAGGAAGGCTTGCACGATAAAGATCAGCATGAGCGCGCAAATGAGGGTGCCGATATCACCCGCGCTAATGGTTACGCCTGCAATATTAAAAATCTTATCGGGAAAAATTTGGGGAAACGGGTGTGGCTCCGCGCTATAGAGCATGCGCACGCCATTGCGCATCGCGATGGAAAGCCCGATCGTGGCAACAACAATCGGCATCATGCCAAATTTCAAAAGTGGATTCACAATCGAGGACTTAAACGCGCCGCCGAGAAACAGCACCGAGCCCGCGCAGGCGAGCAGAAATGCCATCCAAAGCGGTAAGCCAACGCCGAGCGCGATCACCATCATAAAAGCGGGCAACATGACAAATTCACCTTGGGCGAAATTGATGGTGCCTGAGGCTTGCCAGAGCAAGGTGAAGCCGAGTGCGGCGAGTGCATAAATGCAGCCGGTGGCGATCCCTGAAAACGTTAACTGGAGGAAGTCAATCATGCATGAGCCCTACATGTAAATACCTGCGGCGCAGATTCTGCGCCGCAGGTATTTGGGTTTAGCCGATTATTTGCCCAGTGGCGCGAGGATGGAGACCACTTCTTGCTTGCCGCCTTTGACTTCGACCAAGAAGCTTTCGCGATCAAGATCACCGTTGCTATCAACGCTGACATCCATCAACACACCAGGATGCTGCTTCGCAGAGACTTTCAACCCGTGCAGTGCTTTGACGACTTCAGCTTTATCGACTTTACCTGCTTTTTCGATGGCAGCTTTCAAGATAAAGACGCCGGTGTAGCCCTTGATGCCGTTGTGATCGGACTTTGCTTTATAGGCAGATTCATATTTCTGAGCATATGCCTTCATCAGTGGGTTTGGAGCGTCGATCGTTAAGCCGACATGCGCGACCGCGCCGTTTGCAGATTCGCCAGCGAGCTCGATCACTTTTTGGCCTGTCAACGTCGTTTCACCAATTAATGGTTTGTTCCAGCCTTGCTTGCGGAATTCACGTAGCGCCCGCGCACTTTCTTCTTCATTTAAGTAGAGAAACGCTGCATCCGCGCCGCTGGATTTGGCTTTCAATACCGCCGCTGAGAAATCGATCTGACCGGCATCGGTCGAAATATCAGCGACCACTTTCGTTGATGAGGAGGCTAGCGCTTTATTGATTGCATCGCGACCGCCCTTGCCGAAATCGTTGTTAACGAAAACCACCGCGAGCGATTTCACTTTCGCTTGATCGCTGATGTAGCGGGCGACTTTTGGCATCGCTGTGTCTTGCGTAAAGCTCGTGCGGAAGATGTAGGGGTTGCCCTGCTTGGTGATACTCGCCGCTTCGCCGCCGGTGAAATTAGGCGTTTGCGCTTTTTGCGTTTCCGCCATGCTGACCATGATTGAGCCAGAGTAGACCGGGCCGAACACTGCAAATACGCCATCGTCCACGGCTTTGGTCGCCAAGCCCTTGGCTACGCCCGGATTGGTCTGCGTATCGCTGACCGCATTTTCAATCTTGCGACCCATGATGCCACCCGCGGCATTGATTTCGTTGATAGCTAAATCCATGCCTTGCTTAAATTGCGTGCCTGCCGCCGTGCCCGCGCCCGAGAGCTCGACTAGGGTTGCAATTTTGAGTGCTTGCGCTTGCGCGCCAAATGCGGTGATCGAAGCGATGACTGCGCTGGCTAAATGACGATTTATAAATTTCACTTTACTGCCTCCTTGATTAATTCGAATAATGAAACGAGATGGATGATACCGAGTTGAAAACGTTTGCGCTTGTGGTTGGATGACGTTGCGCGGGTGCAGATTGCGATGGTGCAATGCAGCAATCACCGCAATCTGCAGCATCAATGCACTTCGCTGAGCGCAGAAAATTATCGGAGTCGTCGAGATGAATCAATGTTGGATTCATCTTGCGCTGGTATTTGGTGGTCACCGAGGCATCGACGCGCGAGGTTAGCCGCGCGCATAGCAGATATGCGGCAAAGGCGCTCTCAGCGGTGGTGTATGCAGCGTTAAGTTGGCGCACAGGATTTTTCCAAAAGAAAGTCCACGAGTAATCCGCGCACTTGCGCGAACATATCGATGCCCGTGCTTGTTTTGCAGCCGGCCATGCGTGCGGCCGCAATCATCGGCGGCACTGCTGGCGCTGTGACCACGCAGCCGACAAATACCTGCGGCGCAATTTCAGCAATTTTTATTGGGAATGGATCGGTGTTTGTCATCCCCATGGGGGTCGCGTTTGCTGCAATATCAAATCCGCTTGGGTCGATGCTCCCAATTTCGATACTGCAGCGATCTAGCGTAGTTAAGCGTGCGATTAAGGCGTCGCGTCGCGATGCGTCTGCATCGTGAATCGCAATCGCCCGCACGCCCGCATTTACAAAAGCATGGGCGATTGCCGATCCCGCGCCGCCAGCGCCCACAAGCAATGCGCGTGCGCCATTTGGAACGCCGCCGGCCTGCGACACTGCCGCGACAAAGGCCTGCCCGTCGCACATATCACCATGCCACGAGCCATCTGTGTTTCGGCGCATGACATTGACTGCGCCGACGAACGCCGCCCGCGGCGTAGTAGTTTTGCATTGTGAAAAGCAGGCAAATTTGTGGGGCACGGTGACCAGCACGCTATCGACGTTTGCCTGCGCAGAAATACCGACAAACCACGCGGCGAGATCACGCGGCGCGACGTGCGCGGGCACGCATACGGCATTGCGGCCTTGCGCTTGAATGAGCGCGGTGACACCTGCAGGTGATTTCACTTGGGCAATGGGATCGCCCACGATGAAGTGGATGCGGGTTGCGCCGTCGAGCGTATTGGCCAAAGGGAGTTGCAGGGCTTCCATTTCGGGGTGATCCATCACCATTTTTGGAATTCTATTCCGAAAAAGAATAGCTTGGCAAATTTAGATACACTTGCCGCATGACGATAACTTTAATAGCCCAATTACTTTTCTTGGTGCGGCGATGAGCGCCCTGCAACGCACCCTGGCCGTGCTCGAATTACTCACTCAGCATGGCCACGGCATGGAATCGGCAGCGGTTGCCGATCAACTCAATATGCCACGCAGTGCCGCCCATCGCATGCTCAATGATCTCGTCGCTGCGGGCTACGTGCAGCAATTGCGTGAGCATGGGGAGTACATGCTCACGACCAAGCTGGTCTCGATGGGGCTCTCGTTTTTGAGTCAAAGCGGTATCGTCGATTTCTCGCAGCCTCTGCTCGATCGGCTGGCATCACTTTCGGGCGAGCTTGCACGGCTCTCGGTGATCGATGGTGATCGCCTGACATGGGTTGCACGTGCGCAAGGCGCGACAAGCGGCCTACGGCATGACCCCGATATGGGCGCTGAAGTGCGGCTTTCGTGTTCGTCTACTGGCGTTGCTTGGATGAGCGCGCTCGCCGATGACGACGCGCTCGCTCTCATTGCGCAGCAGGGATTAGGGGCACGAAAAGACTATGGGCCCAATGCGCCTACATCGCTCAATGCGGTGCTCACGCATGTAAAGCAAGCCCGTAAGCGCGGATATGCGATTATGGAAAATACGCACGAAGCGGGCACCAGTGCGATGGGCGCGGTAGTGCGCTTAGCCGGTCAACCGCCCTTGGGTGTGGTCAGCATTTCGGGCCCTGCTGTGCGCTTTACCCGCGCGCGCATTGAGCGCTTAGGTGATGAGCTGGTTTCAGTTGCGGCCCAATTGGCTGTTGCCAGTAGCAGCTCGCCGTATTTTCAGAAAGCGCGCGGGCTTGGGCAAAGCGGTGTGCAGTGGCCCACGCGACGTGCGCCAATCGCAAAGGTCTAAGCGCAATGAATTTCTCTTTGAGTGACGAGCAAAAAATGATGATCGAAACGGTGCGCCGTTTTATCGCCGATGAATTGCAGCCGCTGGAAGCGCGCGTAGAAAACGACGGTGCGCTTGACGATACCACTGCGTGCGAAATTTTCAAGAAAAGCAAAGCCCTTGGATTGTTTGCGCTCAATATGCCGCCTGAGCTCGGCGGCGCGGGTCTGTCAAATGTTGATCGCATGTTATGCGAAGAGCAATTTGGGCACACCACCGACATTCTCATTCGGCGGGCGTTCGGCAATGTATATGAGCCGTTGTTGGTCTGCAAGGAGGGCCAGCGTGCGCGGTGGCTCGCACCAACAGCGCGCGGCGAGCGCACCTGCTCGATTGCCATCACCGAGACCGGCGCAGGATCTGATGCGGCAAGTATCAAAACGACTGCAACGCAGTGCGCAACGGGCTGGATTTTGAATGGCAGCAAGCATTTCATTAGCGACGGGCTTTGGAGCGATTTCTTTTTAGTCTCTGCGCGCACGGGCGAAAAAGAAATTTCGATGTTCATGGTCGATAAAGGCTTGCCTGGATTCACGCTTGGCAAAGATCAAAAAATGATGGGCCTACGCGGCACGCCACACATCGAGCTTGCATTTGATAACGTGCCGCTAGAAGGCGAAGCGCTCCTTGGCGAGCAAGGGCAAGGCTTCAAGCTTGCGATGGGCGCGCTAAATGTCGTGCGCCTTGCGCAAGTCGGCGCGCGGGCCGTAGGCAAAGCCTCGCAGGTATTAGAAAAGATGATCACCTATGCCAACGACCGCTCGCAATTTGGCCAGCGCATTGGTGATTTTCAGATGGTGCAAGCCCAAATCGCCGATAGCGTGATCGAGGTCAATGCCGCGCGTTGGATGGTGCTGCATGCGGCGTGGATGCTCGATCAAGGCCATGATGCGCGAGAGCAGATCGCGATGGTGAAAGTGCATGCTGCGGAAATGCTCGGGCGCGTGGTTGATCGTGCCGTGCAAATTTTTGGCGGTATGGGCTATTGCAAAGAGCTACCGATTGAGCGCTATTACCGTGATGCCCGCATCTATCGCATTTATGATGGCACGAGCGAAATTCACCGTAGCGTCATCGCCAAAGCAGCGCTCAAAAAGGGCGCAGTGTTGTTTGATTTGCATCGGTAAAGTCACGCGGCAGGCAGTCAAAAAAAGGCGAATCTGCGCCGCAGGTATGACGCGAAAGTGGGGTTAGGAAAAGCACCGTAGCCCGGATTGCGCTGCTGCGCGTCTAACTCGGGCAGCCATTTCTTCGTTCAACATCACCCGATTAAAAATGAGGTAGGGAGAGCACCGCTCTTCTGTGCACCAGAAATCGCCAGAATGCATTGCATACGTGCCGTACGCCGGTGCGCCGATACAGCGTGGCACGCACTACCAATTTTTGCGCCTCTTACGCTTGCTATTTTTTGGGCGCTGCGCGTACAAATCGTACGCCTTCAACCGCTTCGAAATCGGCATCTTGCGTCCAAAGTGTCGCTCCAAACTGATGGGCGGTGGCGAGAATCAAACTATCGGCCATCGGCAGCTTGTAGGTTTGCGAAAGCTCCGCAGCACGCAGGGAAATCGCTGTATCCACCGCAACAACGCGGCCTTCTTGCATGAGCGAAATCGCCTCGAACGCAACCGCCTCACCGCGCTGCGCGTTCACGCGCTTGAAAACTTCAAATAAATTGATCGCTGAGACCAGTAAATCCTTCGGCTTCAAAATAGTTGGCGCGAAGAACGAAGCGTTTGGGCCATCCGCAAAATACTCAAGCCAACCGGACGAATCCACAACGTTCACACGCGGTCATCCTCTCGTGGCACATCAGTAGAAATTCCTGGAATCATGCCCTTCGACTTTTCTAGGCAATCAAGCATAAGTGTCTTGTACTTTTTCACTACATCTTCTTTCATACTAACTTCTCCGTCCTCTGCGGTGTTTTGCATTGAATCAAGACAAACATTCAATCGGATCATGGCGAACCGGAGCGTCCTAATCGATTCGCGATATAAAAATTTTCTAGCTAATTCGTCCGGCTCATAGCTCGAGTAGATTTGAACTTTTTTTTCTACCGCAGCCCTCCCCATCATCAGACTCTGAATTTGATGTCCAGTTAAGTGCGCAGCCTGACTGCACATTTTCCATGTGGTAAACCACTCTACACTTGCTTCTAGGCTTTGCTCCTTTCCCCATAAATTGATCGCCTCAATTCGGACTTTATTTTTCTGTTTTTTAGGCGCCCCGATTGATCGCCAAACATTGACTCGTCTCACAAGCTCGGATTGGTTTTCGGCTTTATCCCAACCGATGCGGCTGTCTAGTGCAGATAGCTCCGCCGCGGCCCACGTAGAGAGCGGGTCAACCGCGAACTCGTGTACCCATACCATCGCCTCAATTTGGCATCTGAGTATTGGCCAGATTGAAAGCCACTGCTCTTTTTCAGCAAGCGTGGCAAATGCGTTTGCGTGTTCCAACACTGCCGCAGCGTAGGCCATTACAAATCCCGAAGGACGAAAATTCGAATTAAAACGTTGCTGTTTAATAAATGCTTCCGCGTTCGTAATTTCAGTCTGCAGTTCGGGCAACGAGCAATTTTTTTCTTCCAATTTTGTGCTCATCACACTCGCTCCAACACCACCGCAATCCCCTGCCCCACGCCGATACACATCGTACACAGCGCGTAGCGCCCACCAGTTACATGCAGTTGATTCACCGCCGTCATCGCGAGCCGCGCACCAGAAGCGCCGAGCGGGTGGCCGAGCGCGATGGCTCCACCGTTGGGGTTGACGCGCGGATCGTTATCGGTCAAGCCGAGCATGCGCAACACGGCTAAGCCTTGCGCGGCGAAGGCTTCGTTTAACTCGATTACGTCCATTTGATCGATCGTTAAGCTTAACTGCTTCAATACTTTCACGGTCGCCGGTGCTGGGCCGATGCCCATAACGCGCGGGGGTACGCCAGCGGTGGCCATGCCCACTACGCGTGCGCGAGGGGTGAGGTTATGCGATTTGAGCGCGGCCTCGCTGGCGAGCAAAATTGCACATGCACCGTCGTTTACGCCGCTGGCGTTACCTGCAGTGACCGTGCCATCGGGCTTGACGATACCTTTTAATTTTGCGAGCGCTTCCATCGAAGTTTCGCGCGGATGCTCATCTTTATTCACGATTACCGGGTCGCCCTTTTTTTGCGGCAACGCAACGGGGCAAATCTCTGCATCGAAATAGCCGCGCTTTTGCGCTGCGACCGTTTTCATTTGCGAGTCGAGCGCCATTTTGTCTTGTGCTTCGCGTTCGATTTTGTAATCGGTGGCGACGTTCTCTGCCGTTTCGGGCATTGCGTCCACGCCATATTGCGCCTTCATAAGTGCGTTGACGAAGCGCCAGCCGATGGTCGTGTCGTAAACCGCATTTATGCGTGAAAATGCGCTATCGGCTTTCGGCATTACAAACGGCGCGCGGGACATGCTCTCCACGCCGCCCGCGATCATCAGCTGCGCTTCCCCCGCTTTGATCGCGCGCGCCGCCGTGCCGAGCGCGTCTAAGCCCGAGCCACATAAACGGTTGAGCGTAGCCCCCGGCACGGCAATGGGCAAGCCGGCAAGCAATGCTGCCATGCGCGCGACATTGCGGTTATCTTCACCCGCTTGATTGGCGCAACCGTAGAGCACATCATCAATCGCAGCCCAATCTAAATTGGGGTGACGTGCCATGAGCGCTTTAATCGGAATCGCGCCTAAGTCATCGGCACGAACGGAAGAGAGCGCGCCGCCGTAGCGGCCGAAGGGCGTGCGTTGTGCGTCGATGATGTAAGCGTTCATGGTGCGCATTTTCTGCAGGTTGATTGATCGAATCAATGCAGTTTAGTGCAGGCGCAGGCAGTTCAAAATACGATTCACGAACTCAACGATTGGAGGAGTGCGGCGCTAAGCACTTTACCGTTATGCACGTTTAGAAACTGTCAACTATTCGCTTCTGTTGCTGATTCGTAGCACCTATGTTAACGTGTAGTCATCGGCTTTCTCCGATAAGTCTTCAACAAATATTTTTCTGGAGAGTACGCAATGAAATCAAAACGATTTATTTAGCATTCGCTAGCGGCAAGTCTTACGATTTTCGTATCGTCTATTTCATGCGCGGGGGGGGGGGGGGGGGGG
>JANPBT010000065.1:0-21072 GCA_031430575.1 Betaproteobacteria bacterium
AATTTCTGCTGCGAATTTGCCAGTGCGTACCGTCCAGGCGGCCTGCGCCCAAACGATCCCCCGCGCTGTATTCGCTACGTACGAATTAGGGAACGCTTGGGCATAGAGATCTACAAAATACGTATGTCCCAAGCTCAATCCCTCAAAAGCGCCGAGAAGCGACGAAATTTCTCGCTTGCTTGAATCTCGCTCGTATTCGGATTGCGCTTTACTCAACACTTTATCCAAAGCCTCAAACTTTTGACTAAACAGCAGACGATAAGTGTCAACGTAAGCCTGCGAACGATCGGAAAGAGGCAGCGCGAGCTCATCGAATTCTGATGGTAGTTTCGAATGAAAATTATCCAATACACGGGCATTTAGCGCGCGTTCAAAATCAATGCGAACCGGCTCTCCTGGCACTGCGGCGAAGAGCAATGGGTTTACAGTAAACCCAACAGCAAAAATTAAAAGCAGAATAAATCGCATGACGCAACTCCCTCGGTATTTTCCAAATATTACGCCAAACAATCGATGGTTTTCAATTCAACGCAGACTTTTAGACCCAACGACTACGCCAACCCGCGATACGCGGCAACCATTCACAATCGATGCGCGATGGACTGCCAGACCGAACGCGATCCGCCGCTGCGGTAGCATTCAGCCTATGGAATCGCACTTACTCGCCCTTCAAACCCGCGTGCGCGAATTTATCGCCCGTGACATCATCCCGCTCGAAGCCGATCCGCGCCAAGGCGCGCATGGGCCGGAAGAATCTTTTCGGCTGGAGCTCGTAGCGCTTGCCCGCAATGCGGGTCTACTTGCGCCGCAGGTATCACGGGAATTGGGTGGCATGCATTTGACCCACCGCGAGCGCGCCGTCGTGTTTGAAGAAGCGGGCTACTCGCCGCTTGGGCCGCTGGCAATGAATCTTTTTGCGCCAGACGAGGGCAACATGCATTTGATGGAGCTCATCGCCACGCCCGCGCAAAAGGCGCAATTTCTAGCGCCCCTCGCACGCGGCGAAACGCGCTCGTGCTTTGCGATGACCGAGCCAGCGCCAGGCGCGGGCAGCGATCCCTCGATGCTGCAAACTACGGCGACACGCGCAGGCGACGACTACATTATTAACGGCACGAAATGGTTCATCACCGGTGCGATGGGCGCGGCCTTTGCCATCATCATGGCCAAAGATAGCGAGAGTGGCGCGGTCACCATGTTCCTCTCACCGATGATTGCGCCTGGAATTCGCATCGAACGCGCGATGGAATCTTTGGATACTGGATTTCCCGGTGGGCATTGCGTGGTGCACTTTGAAAATTTGCGCATACCTGCGGCGCAGATTTTAGGCGAATTGGGCAAAGGCTTTCACTATGCCCAATTGCGGCTCGCGCCCGCGCGGCTCACCCACTGCATGCGCTGGCTCGGCAATGTGCGCCGTGCCCACGATATTGCGGTCGATTACGCCCGCACCCGCAGCGCTTTTGGCAAGCGCATCGGCGATCATGAAGGCGTTGGTTTTCAGTTGGTCGATAACGATATTGATATGCATTGCGCGCGCTTAGCTATCGCGCATTGCGCTGACGTGCTCGATACTGGCGATTTAGGCTTAACGGAATCATCGCGCACGAAAGTGATCGCCTCAGAAGCTGTCTGGCGCGTGGCAGATCGCTGCGTGCAAGTCATGGGTGGGAGGGGCGTCACCGGCGAAGCGCTGGTGATGCGCATCTTCCGCGACGTGCGCGCCTTCCGCATTTATGATGGCCCTTCCGAAGTGCATCGCTGGAGTTTGGCTAAAAAAATAATGAAAGGCAGTTGATCAAATGGCAATAGAAAAGATGTTTCGCCTCGACGGAAAAGTTGCGCTCATTACCGGTGCATCTTCTGGCTTAGGCGCGCACTTCGCGCGCACGCTCGCTCGCGCCGGTGCGCGCGTGGCGGTTGCCGCGCGGCGGGTCGATCGGCTCAACGCGCTCGTTGCAGAAATTGAAGATTTTGGCGGTAAGGCTGATGCCTTCGAGCTCGATGTGGGTAATGCCAGCGCGATTGCGGCCTGCTTAGATGGCGTGATCGATACCTGCGGCGCAGTTTCAGTGCTAGTCAACAACGCGGGCACTGCAAAAGCCAAGCCCTTTTTTGATCATACTGAAGCCGATTACGATGATGTGGTGAACGTCAACCTTAAAGGCGCATGGCTTGTGGGCCAGGAGACCGCGCGGCGCATGGCGGCTGCGAAATTGGGCGGCAGCATCATCAATATCGCCTCGATTATCGGCGAGCGCCAAGGAAAAAATACCGCGCCGTATGCGATATCAAAAGCAGGGCTGATTCAAGCCACAAAAGTGATGGCGCTGGAGCTTGCGCGCTATCAGATTCGCTGCAACGCGATTCTGCCGGGCTACGTCATCACCGATCTTAATCGCGATAATTTAGCTGGCGATGCAGGAGAGAAACTACTAAAGCGCATCCCCTCGCAGCGCTTCGGCACGCCGGAGGATCTCGATGGCACGCTTTTGCTTTTAGCCTCTGAAGCAAGCAAACACATTACCGGTGCGACGATCGCGATTGATGGCGGGCATTTGGTGAGCAGTCTATAAATGGAAGCCCTTAAATTTGTCGCCCTCGTCGCCCATGATCATTGCAAAGAAAATATGATCGCTTTCGCGACAACGCATGCTGCGCTTTTGAAGCGGCACCCGCTCGTAGCCACGCGCACCACAGGGGCGCTACTTATTAAAGCGCTCAATCTCGATGTGCTCACGATGCTTTCGGGTCCGATGGGTGGTGACCTGCAAATTGGCGCGATGGTGGCCGAAGGCAAAATCGCGGCGGTCATTTTTTTGCGCGACGTGATGACCGCGCAGCCCCACGAGCCTGATATTTCCGCGCTCATGCGCGCCTGCGATGTCCATAATATTCCGCTCGCAACCAACGTCGCGACGGCGCATTATGTTATCGCGGGATTAGCGGCGGTTTAGAAACGCTCTCTTACGTCGCAATGACTTGGATAGATTTTTTCCAGGCAGCGGCGCTAGAAATCCCGAGAATCCGCTTATCAAACGTCGCGAGCAAGCCGCCTGCTTGCTGCGCAATAGCGACGAGATAGGCATCGTTGACTTGCCGATGACCGACGGCGTTTTTAATACAGGCGCTCGCGCTGGCTTCGCAGGGCGCGAGCGCCTCTAAAAAGTATGTCCTGGCAGCGCCGCGATTTGCGCCGCGAGCCGCAGCGCGTCCACTGCCGTGACTGCTTCCCCGACGACTACAGGATTCATCGAGATGCGAACAAAACCAAGCTGCGTCAGCGTGCATGTAGCGAACGCACGACTGCCATGTTGGCTAAACCACGCATGCGCCGTCGCATGGTGCATGTGCGTAGGCCATGCGAGCGCGACAAGCACATTGACATCAAGCAAATAGCGCGCGGACTTAGTGCTCATCCAGAAGCCCCGCTTCGACTTCGGCGAGACCAAAGCGGTGCTGCCGCGCAGCTTTGGCCGAAGGCGCAAAGATCGGAAATCCTGATGATGTCGCGGGCGTTGCCCGCTTTTCCCGCCGCGCGACAGCTTCCAACACTAACTCAGAAACCACTTCGCCGAGAGAGGCCTCGCGCGCAGCGGCCAGCGCCTTTGCAGCAGAAAGCGCGCGTGGGTCGAAATTTAGCGTGGTGCGCATCGATGAAAATCCCTTTGTTGTTACTGAATAAGTGTAATTTTATCGCATCACGCATCACGCATCAACTAGAGTCATTTTGTTGACGCTCGATGTTGACGGTAATTGATGCGCCCTAGGTATGAGCGAAAAGAATTCTACAAACAGCGAATCAGTTTCGTCGCAACAAACTCAGCCAGACTGCGCCGAAAACTGCAGCGCCGCCAACCGCTGATACAGCGGCGATGCCTCCATGAGCTGCGCATGCGTGCCCTCGCCCACGATCTTGGCATCATCGATCACGATAATTCGATCTGCGCTTTGCACGGTAGAAAGCCGATGCGCGATGATGAGCGTGATGCGTGGCTCGGCGCGGGCTTTGGCGGTGCGGGCGAGCTTTTCAAGGGCATCGGTGACCAGCGCTTCGCTCTCACTGTCGAGTGCGCTGGTGGCTTCATCGAGCAGCAAAATTGGGCGATCCGCCAAGATGGCGCGGGCAATGGCCACGCGCTGACGCTGCCCTCCCGAGAGCCGCACGCCGCGCTCACCCAGCTCCGTATCAAAGCCTTTGGGCAACGTGCTGGCGAACTCAGTCACGTGCGCGGCATCGGCCGCAGCGATCACTTCAGCGTCGCTCGCCTCCAATCGCCCGTAGCGAATATTATCTTTCACGCTACCTGAAAAAATCACTGGCTCTTGCGAGACGAGCCCGATCCGCTGCCGTAAACCCTGCGGCGCAGTTTTACGAATATCCACGCCGTTGACAGAAATTTCGCCCTGCTGCGGATCATAATTGCGCAGCAAAAGCTGGAAGACCGTGCTTTTACCCGCTCCCGATGGTCCGACCAGCGCGACGACCTCACCGGGAGCAATCGTCAGTGAGAAATTCTGTAGCGCAATGGTGTCTGGGCGCGTCGGGTAGCGAAATTCAACGTTAGTAAATTTAATTTCTTTCACCCCATCAGGCAGCGATTGCGGCTGCGCTGGCGGGGCGATTTCAGGCGGCGTTAGCAGCAATTCGCGGATGCGCTCCGATGCCCCTTCCGCGCGCTTTAATTGCCCGAACACTTCAGCAATTGCGCCCACAGCACCGGCGACAATCACCGCATAAAAAATGAATGCAGATAGCTGACCAGCAGACATCGTGCCCGCAATCACATCATGACCGCCAATCCATAAAATCACCGATACTCCAGTGAATGCGAGCACGATCACTAGCGCAGTGAGTAGCGCACTCAAGCGCTCGCGCGTGGCAGAATTTTCAAAAAGAGATTGAATGCGGCGGCTAAATTGCGCCTGCTCGTAATCCTCGCGCGCATAGGCTTGCACGATCCGCACCGCGTGGATCGTCTCATCACTGCGCGCCATCGCATCGGCTAATTTCTCTTGCGTATCTTTTGATAATTTGCGCACTTTGCGCCCTAAAATCACCACCGGTGCGATCACCAGCGGCGTGCCAATTAGCACGAAGAGCGTGAGCTTTAGCGAAGTAATCGCGAGCATGACCAGCGCACCAATCATCATCGCTAAATTGCGCAGCGCCCATGAAAATGCGTTGGTAATCACACCTTCAAGCACTTGCGTATCGTTGGTCAGGCGCGAGAGCACATCACCCACCCGCTCTCGCTCGAAAAAAGCCGGCGAGAGCGAGAGCAAATGAGCATAGACTTTTTGCCGCACATCGTTGACCACGCGCTGATTGAGCCAAGCAATATTTGAAAAGCGCACATAAACGCCCACACCCTGCGCAATCGCGAGCCCAACCATCACCAGCAAAATCGTATCGAGCATCTTGGCTTGATTTGCTGCAAAGCCGAGATCGACGACGCGCTTCAAGCCCTCACCAATCGCGAGCATCGCGCCAGCCGCCAGCACCAGCCCGACCATCGCCCAGGCCAATTTCGGCCAATATGGCTTGATACACGGCCAGAGAAATTGCACAACGGTAAGCGGGCTGCCCCGGCCTTCTTGCTGCTGCTTTTCGCTCACGTGATGAGCTTCCACGCGAGCGCTTCGCCTGCATCCATCGGCACGATTTCATCGCTGCCAAGCGAAAACTGCGCCGCAGGTATCCACGATTCTTTGCGCAGCGTTACCGTGCCTGCGTTGATCGGCAGACCATAAAACTGCGCGCCATATTTCGCTGCGAAATCAGGCAATTTGTCGATTGCATTTGCATTTTCAAAGACCTGCGCGTAGAGCTCCAGCGCCGCGTGCGCGGTGAAGCACCCCGCGTGGCCGCAGCAGCTTTCTTTATCGTGCTTTG
Organism: Betaproteobacteria bacterium; assembly: GCA_031430575.1. Taxonomy (GTDB): domain Bacteria; phylum Pseudomonadota; class Gammaproteobacteria; order Burkholderiales; family Casimicrobiaceae; genus JANMDS01. Next base: position 5,897 of record JANPBT010000065.1, read on the forward strand.
CGTGAGGCGCGGAGTCTGTGCCTAAAAAGAATTTAGGCGAACCCGAGATCGCGGCAGCAATGAGGGCTTTACGATCTTCTTCTCGCTTCAAAATCGGCAAGCAATAGTAATGTGGGCGAATGCCGCCTTTGAATATCGCGTTGCGGTTGTAAAGCATATGCTGCGGCGTAATCGTCGCCGCCACATGCGCGGGAGCATCCATCACAAATTGCGCCGCTTCTTTGGTCGTGATGTGCTCCAACACCATGCGCAGCGCGGGATACCTGCGGCGCAGATTCACCAACTTTTGCTCAACGAAAACGGTTTCACGATCAAAAATATCGATGTCTGCGTCGGTCACTTCACCATGCAGCAAGAGTGGTAGCCCGCACTTTTCCATCTCCAAAAGGGCGGCATCAGCGTGCGCCAAATCGGTGACGCCGCTATCACTATTGGTCGTCGCGCCCGCGGGGTAATATTTCACGGCATGGACAAACCCGCTCGCTTTTGCTTTGCGAATTTCGTCGGCGGTGGTTTTATCGGTGAGATATAAAACCATCAGTGGCGTAAAGGTGATCCCTTGCGGCACGGCGCTCAAAATGCGCCGCAGGTATTCCCCCGCTTGCTCAACGGTCGTAATCGGCGGTCGCAAATTGGGCATGATGATTGCCCGCGCAAATTGCCGCGCCGTCATCGGCACGACCGAGCGCATCGCGTCGCCATCGCGCACGTGGAGGTGCATATCGTCGGGGCGGGAAAAAGTAAGCGTGGGGATCGTCATAAGGTGAGATTTTGCCGTAACCGCGATTACCCGTACCGGCGCTTGATTTCCGCGACGGAGCCCAACACCAATTGCTGCAACACCTTCACATCAATATCGCTCAAGCGCTTAAAATACAAACACGCTTTGCCCATCTTGTGTTTGCCGAGTCGCGCGAGCAACTGCTTTTGCTGCTCGCTCTCGGCTGCCAAATAGACCACCAATTCATTTTTACGCGCGGCGAAGCCAGAGATGCAGCTTTCACCTTCGCGCCCACTTTCATATTTATAGCGATACAAACCGAAGCCCACAATCGTTGGCCCCCACATTTTTGGCTCTGCTTTTGTCCATTTAGTGAGCAAGCCGGCGAGCGCTTCGCAGTCGTTGCGCTGGCCTTCATTGGTGATTGCGGCAATGTGCGCGGCAACGCTTACTTGCGTCGCTTTCGTTTTATTCTCCGCCATGGGGCATCTCGATTACGAAAGCACTCATATTACGCAAAACTGCGCCGCAGGTACACTTTTACCAATGAATTGCCAGTGGTCAATCGAATAACAGTAAACCAAGGAGACACGATGAACCCTCGCCTCACTTCGCTTTTTTTCAGCCTCATTGCGGTCGCTGGGCTTGCCCCAACCGCAGCGGTGGCGCAAGAGTTTCCTGCTCGCCCGATTACGCTCGTTGTCCCCTACCCGCCCGGCGGCGCGACCGACACGCTCGCGCGCATCGTTAGCAAAGCCCTCACCACGCAATGGGGGCAAACGGTAGTGGTGGACAACAAAGCAGGCGCGGGCACCATCATCGGCGCGCAATTCGTCGCTAACGCTGCGCCCGATGGCTACACCATTCTCATCACGGGCAACACCACGTTTACGATCAACGCAGCCTTGAAATCGAAGCTGCCTTACGATCCACTCAAAAGCTTCACGCCATTGGCTGCGATTGGCTGCAATTCGCTGGTGATGTTGGCAAATTTAAACGTGCCGGCGAGCAACGTAAAAGACGTGATCGCGATGGCCAGCAAAGACCCCGGCAAGCATGGCTACGGCACGTTTGGTCTTGGCACCAGCACGCACTTTGCAGGCGAAATGTTTCAAGCCTTGAGCAACACAAAATTGAATCACGTGCCCTACAAAGGCAGCGCGCCCGCCATGGCCGATTTGCTCGGTGGCCAGATTCCATTTACGTTTGACACGACGATTGCCGCGGGCCCGCAGCTCGCGGCTGGGAAAGTGAAAGCCATTGCAGTGACCACCAAAGCCCGCTCAAAATCGCTGCCGAACGTGCCAAGCTTTGCCGAATCGGGATTGCCTGAATTTGATTTATCGATCTGGATCGCGCTCGTTGCGCCGAAAGGCTTGCCCGAGCCGATACGCGCCAAACTCGAAAAAGCACTTGCCGACATGACGCGCGACCCGAGCACCCGCGCCGAATTTGAAAAGGCCGGGCTTGATGTGGAATTCAAACCCGGCTCGACCTACGAGCCGACGGTCACGAAAGAAACCGCGATGCTGAAATCATTTGTGCAGCGCGCGGGCATCGCGGTCGAGTAAGCGTTGGTGAATTTGCTCCCGCCCCCAGCGGGGGAGGGTTGGGGAGGGGGCAGTAGTACGCAAAAAATCGCTGTCGTTTCCGTTTAGCTTCCCCCACCCTAGCCCTCCCCCGCTGAGGGCGGGAATTTTTTGGCGAAGCCACAGCGAATAATCACGCCTCAGGCATACACTTTCGTTTCGCTTGGCGACCAATCTTCCGGCGATTCGCCACGGGCAAACGCGGCCCACGCGTTGTGCATCGCGGTTGCCAAAGGCTGCGGGGCATTTGCGCCGGTCATCTCGAGCGCGCGCTCGATGCCAAGCCGATTGAATACGAACGCTAATTCCATCGCATGCGATGCGCCCATGCGCCCGCCAAACTGCGGCGATTTCCAAGAGAACTGGTAGTGCCACGCGCGCGCGCCCAGGCTGCGCGCGCGCGTCGCTAAGTTCGCTGCTGGTTTCTGGTAATAGTGCGCGCCTTGCAGCGCGGAAAGCGCTGCGCCGGGATGACCAACGCCCGAAACTGCCGAAGCATCCAAGCCGACCGCCTCGGCGAATGCGCGCACGCGTGCCCAATCGACTCGATCCATTTCGCCATCGGGAATGAGGTAAAAATTCATCTCGTCTGCGTTCGCGCCCACCAGCATATCGGGCGCAGCGCTCGCCCCGCTTTGCCAGAGCGCTGCCAAATGCGCGAGCGGATTAGCCTGCACGACTTCGCCATCGGCCACCGGGCGCAAAGGAAAGAAATGGCGCGCGCTCATCTCATACCTGCGGCGCAGATCGTAATGCGCCAAGAGCCGCGCGACAACGCGCACCACGCGATGCAAAGGCTCGGCCGCGAGCGCTTCGCGCGTGGGCGCGCAGGCGAGCAGCGCCGCGATTGCTTTGCGCGAGGCGCGGGCTTCATCGAGCTGCTGCGCGGTGATGCTTGGGCTTTGCAATATCACCCGTTTGATCGCATTGCGTATCGCGGGCAACCCGAGTAGATGCACGATCGCGCCCGCGCCGGCCGAGACGCCACCGAGCGTAATCTGCGCGGCATCGCCGCCAAATAGATGAATATTCGCGCGCACCCAATCAATCGCCGCGCACTGATCAAGCAGGCCGCGATTCGCCGCCACTTCGCCCTCGCCCGCATCATCGAGCAACATAAAGCCATCAATCCCGATGCGGTAATTGAACGAGACAAACACCACGCCCTGACGCGCGAAAGATGCGCCATCGTAAATCGGATCGCCCGATTGGCCGCGCATAAACCCGCCGCCGGGCAGATAAATCAAAACCGGTAAAAGCGCGCTGCCAACTGCTGCGGGCTCAGGCGTCCAAACATTCAGCGATAAGCAATCTTCGCCGCCCAGAATCGTTTGCGCCTCATCGGCCACGCGCGGCGCTTGCGGCGCAGCCGCGCCAAAGCCAGAAGCATCGCGCACGCCGGACCACGGCGCAACCGGCTGCGGCGCTTTAAACCGATTTGCGCCAAACGGCGATTGCGCGTAGGGAATGTTGCCGAAAAAGCGGGCGTTCACATCGGCAGACGAAATGCGCGCGCCGCGAATGCGACCGAGGGGGAGATTGAGTTCTAGTGCGTCCACTGAGGAATCCTAATTAAATCTGATTCGGGGCGTTGAAAAACGAAAAACTTGTCGAACACCCGCTAAATGCAATTGCCGGGCAATCCTCGACTAGGCTTTTGCAGCGACGGGCTTCATGGTCTTTGGATCAAGCTCTACCGTTTTCCCGCGCCGATTTACGACAAGCGTAGTTCCCGTTGCGATTGCGAGCGCGCGAGCGCGCAGGGCAGCGCGGCGCGCGGCGCGCAAAGCCGCTTGCGTCAAGGCATCGTTTGAAGCGTTGCGCAAAGTAGATTGTCCGGTAGCCATGGCGCTATTTTGACTCTAAAACGGAAGGCTGTGCTTTTGTGCTGTCTAGAAGCACCCAATGATCGCAAAGCTCCGCATACAGTTTTCGGAAATTTTCATAACCCGCGGCGAAGCGTCGTCGCACGACCGCATCTGGAATATGATGGCCACCTTGCCGAACGCGTTTTTCCACGCGGGCAATTGCATCGTCGGCCGAGTCCAGCTTAAAAAAATACAGTTCGATCCGATAACCCATTCGTTTCCATTCCCGAATGCGGCGCACATACCCCAGCCCAGAAAGCGTCGTTTCAAACGCGAATGATTCGCCAGCCGCCACATGCCGATGAATCTCTTCCAACATCAATCGCCCCGCGCGTAGCGCAGCGCTCTCCGGCGCGAACGGCGCGATGCCAGCGGCAATTAAATCAGCGTTAACGAAAATAGGGCAACCCGCCTCGTTAGGCAAAAATTCGCGGGCAAAGGTGGTCTTGCCAGCGCCGTTTGGCCCGGCGATGATGATGATGCACTTTGCGACTGCGGTTGGCATTGTCGAAAACCTAGCGCGGCGACGCACGCATGGCGCCGACAATCTTCACCGTTTCTACGCTCACGGTAGTTACGCGCAAGAGCAGATCTATCACTTTCTCTTTGTAGTCCGCGAAGCGGTAGGTATCAAATTTCGCGCGTATCGTCGGGTCTTTTGGTTTTTTCTCTTTGTATTGATCGAGAATCCATTCGAGCGCGCAGCGATTACCCAGCTTATAAGTCCACGCTTCGGGCGGCACGCCTGTGAGCGAAGTTTCGCTATCTAGCGTAATCGTGCCCAAACTTGGATCCACCCGCAACATCGCTTTCGGCGCTTGCCCCGCCGCGCGGGCTTTTTCATCGGGAATATCGATGCGCTTTAACGCAAAGGGCGCAACGGACTCGTAGTCAATATGCAGAGCCATGAGCTTTTCGCCCCACGCCACCCATTGCGAAAAGTTTGGGTAAAACGGAATACGCGGAAATTCCCGCTTCAAATTCAACGCGTATTTCTCGCGGTAAATCGGGTCGTGCAACACCGCGTAGCAATAGTGAAAAATTGCCTCTTTCGAAATCGTGTTTTTGCTCCCTCCCCCAGCGGGGGAGGGTTGGGGTGGGGGAGCGCTCGCGCCCGCATCCGCGAGCGCCATTTCAATCCCCACCCCAGCCCCGGGTTTACTAAATGCGCGCTGGGGGAGGGGGTCATCCGCGTAATGGGTGCGGAATTGTTTTAGCGCCCAGTCGGTGATGTTTTCTATTTCCTGCCCTAACTCGTTCACGCGGATCTGCGTAAAGCAAAGTGTTTTTTCAAGGAAATCGTATGATGGGGCGGAATCAACAGCCAGCGATTGGAATGGCTTCGAGGCAGGAAATCCACTAATCAAAATGCAAGCTTGCTTCCGACCGAGCGGGAAAAGTCGTTGCAATTGGTACTGCATCTCGTTAAGTTGTTTGCTGAAATACAAGTGACGACGATTAAACGGCCGATATCCCGAATCGACCACGAGATTTTGTTGCACTCGATAATGCTCAAAGCGAACTAAATCAGCCTTAACCGCTCGACTCCACTTTATGTCGTAGTTGAGTTTGTCGGCGATTCTCTTAGAGCTCGAAACGCTTTTTAATCTCTTCACTTCCGCGTTGTAAGTCTCAATTAGATAGTCAATTTTCGACATAAGCAAAGTCGAACTGCCGTCGTATACCCATTCATCCCTGGCAGTAACCACTCCCAACGAAAACAACTTAAAAATCGCCCGCTCTTTCCCCGGTGTTTTCGCCGCCTTCGTCTCCTTACTCGCAATCGGTATCAGCGTTTCAAAATCATTGTTCGCCAAGTTAATCCAATTGTGCGTTTTGTCCGGCGATATTTCATCAAAGCGTACGTTTCGCATCGGTTCACGGGAAAGAAACGAAATTTTCTCCTCCGCCGTTTCCATTTCGGGGCGGCGCGCATAGTAGATGCGGGCGGATGAGCCCAAAGCGGCCCCCACCCTAGCCCTCCCCCGCTGGGGGAGGGAATCGATCAATGGCGCGCTTAACTTCATTGGCACCAGCGTCGCCTCGTTCAAAGTCCCTCCCCCCAGCGGCGAATTTGAGGGATGCGGGTTAGGAGGGGGGAACTTTCGATCTGAAGCGCGCTTCACCATAAAGCTAATCGCCACCCCAGTTTGAATCCCAAACACATTGTGCTTCGTACCCGATAACTTCGGGTTCGCACGCACATCACCGCCCAAATCCATCACGTAAATATCGGAAAACTCCTGCGCTACGATTTTCCGAAAACCATCAAACGTGCGGCTTTCAATAAAGCTGCGATTGGTGACGAACGCGAGCACACCGTTTTCATTCAATCGATCACTCGCCCAGCGAAAAAAGCGGGCGTACATATCGTAAAGCTTGGTTTTCTGCGCGGTGCTCTCAGCAATGTAAGTCTGCTTGATGCGCTTATCTATTTCGGGATATTCCCGATTTTTGTTGTTATCGTTTTCGTTCGCTTGATTGGCGTTATACGGCGGGTTGCCGATCACTACGCTAATGCGTTTGCTGTTTTGGCGCTTGATGCGGGCAACGTTTTCTTCGGAAACGCCCGCGAACAAATCGGTAGTTTGGCCTTTGGCGGCGGTGTGCAGCCCTACGTTATCGAGCGTATCGACAAAGCACAAATTCGGAAATTCGTCGTACTTGCCCGTAATCGCGGCGTAGGTGCTTTCGATATTTAGGTTCGCCACGTAATACGGCAAGATCGCAACTTCATTGGCGTGTAGCTCGTGCTTGTATTTGTGTTCAAGCTTTTTCTTATCGCCGCGAAAGTGCTCTAGCAGCTCGCAAATGAACGTGCCCGTGCCCGTTGCGGGATCGAGAATATCAACGTCTTTATCAATCAAGTTTTTGCCGAAGTGCGTTTGGCAAAGCCAATCCGCGCCTTCGATCATGAAGCGTACGATTTCGTTGGGCGTGTACACCACGCCCAGGCGATCGGCGGCTTTTACGTTGTAAACCTTATAGAAGTTTTCGTAGATGACTTTGAGAAAGGTTTGCTTTTCGCTGTGGCTGGCGATTTGCGCGGCGGCGGCGCGAATGGCAGCGTAGTAGCTCTCCAAGCCTTTTAACGTTTGCTTTTTGAGCGCGCCGGTGAAGAAGGCGCTCTCAAGCGCATAAAGCTCGCGGGCTACGTTGTTGTGTTGGTGAAACTGGCTTTCATCAAACACTTTGGCGAAAATTTCCTCGGTCAAAATGTGTTGGATGAGCATTTCGCGCACGTCCGCATCCGTGAGCGTTGGGTTAATCGCCTCTTGCGCGTGGGTGAGAAATTTCGCCGATGCCGCGCGAAACGAGGCGTTCGCTTTTTCTTCTTGGTCGATCATTTCGCGTAAAGCTTGCAATACAGCAGGCAAATCAGTTTTAAATTGCTCCACTGCGCGACGAAAGCCCGCAATCTCGGCGCGCTCAAAGCTGAAAAAGAGCTTGAGCAGCTTTTCGAGCGCTTTGGTGTCGGTCATGTCGCAGCGCATTACCTCTTGCCGGTTTTGCCAGAGCACAGCGAGCGCATCGTTACTAAACAAAATGTTGTCTTGCGGGTAGCCTTTTTTGTGCTTCTTGGCAATTTCGGCGTCGATATCGTCGTCAATATCTTTAGCCTCCCAATAGCCCAGGGCCATGCGTAGCTCGTGGAGCAGCGCGCCATCCACGCTGATGCGCGTTTTCGTTGGCGTCTCAAGCGGAAATTCGGCAGCGAAAACGAGCTCTTCTTGCTTACCCCAGCGCTTGAGTAGATCTTTAAACGCTTCGCGAATTACGGTTTCGCGCGCACTACCGGAGACGCGCCGGAGGGTTTCGAGTTCGTTTAGATATTCGTTAATGAGAAGTTGGCTCATGAACGGTTTATAACTTTGAGTTAGTGCGCTGCGCAGCAGGTATTTTTGCGCTTTGCTCAATGCTGAGCGGGCGTAGCGTGATCACACCATCGGCGTAGGCGATATTAAGCACGACGCCGATCTGCCAGTTGGCTTCTTTAATGATCGGCGCCGGAATGGTGATCTGCCTTTTGGGGCGCAAGCGGGCTTCAGCCATGATCGGGAGCAAATTTTCTTATTTTAGAAAAGAAGGATATTACGGCAATCAAGCGCTTGCTCAGCGGGCTGGCTTTGCGCGATTGCGCTCGTGATTAACATCCGCCTACTTTTGCTAACGCAACAATATGCGCCGCAGGTATTTTGAAGCGATTTATTCGGCTTTTTTGCTCTTGGCGCGAATCCACGCCGCGAGCGCTTCTTCTGAGATTTCGCCAGCGGCGAGGGCGAGAATGGTGACCGTCGCATCGACTTGCGTTGCGGTCAATCGATAGCCATTGAGCCGCAGAAACAAGCCAATGCAAAGGAATGCTGCGCGCTTGTTGCCATCGATAAAGGCATGGTTTTTCGCCAAACCAAACCCATAGCTTACCGCAAGCGCTGCGCAATCAGGCTCGCCATCGTGCGCGAGTTGCTGCGGTCTGGCAAGCGCAGATTCCAGCAAACCATCATCGCGCAAGCCTGGTGCGCCGCCGTGGATCGCGAGGCTTTCGTTATGCAGCGTTTCGAGCAGTTTGCGGGAGACCCAGCGCCACTGAACGGGCGAGGTCATTTGGCAAGCGCGTGAAAGGTATCTTTGTATTCGTTCATGAATTCCCGCCCGAGCGCGACCTGCTCGTCAAAGGCGGGGTCAAACGGTGTGAGCGTGATGCCTTCTGGAGTTTCGGTTACAAAAATCGTGTCGCCTTTTTCGACGCGCAACTTAGTCAAAATTTCTTTGGGCAATACAACGCCGAGCGAATTGCCAACTTGGGTGACGCGCAGGGATGATGCCATGGGAAGCTCCGGAACGTATTAACGAAAGTAATTACTAATATTATTACATAAGTAATTACAAACATGGCCGAAAAGTACAGTGATGGGTTTGCTGCAATCTTGCGTCAAGCCCATTCTGTATGAAAATCGTTACTTCTTCGCTGCCCGCAATTGAGTAATTGTCGCCCGTGGCGATATATATTCAGCATCAACGATCACTTCGATGAGAGAGGCTTTATCTGCCTTCATCGCCGCTTCAAGCGCGGCTTCAAACTCAGCCAAGCTGCGGGTTTGCACGCCATTTGCGCCGAAGGATTTGGCGAGATCGGCGAAATTGGGGTTATGTAGATCAGTGCCGGAAATGCGGGCGGGGTAGTCGCGCTCTTGATGCATGCGGATCGTGCCGTAGGTGCCGTTATTGACGACGACGAAAATCACGTTCGCACCATATTGCATCGCAGTGCCGAGCTCAAGACCGTGCATTTGAAAGCAACCATCACCATTCCAGCTGACCACCGTGCGCTTACGGTCAATCAATTTCGCAGCAATCGCAGCGGGCACGGCGTAGCCCATCGCGCCAGAGGTGGGCGCGAGCTGGGAGCGAAAGCCGCCGTAGCGATAGTAGCGATGCAGGAAGGCGGCATAGTTGCCCGCGCCATTGGTGAGAATGGCATCGGCGGGCAAATGCTTGTTGAGGCTGCCGACGATTTCGGCCAGATCGGTGATGCCTTCTGGCGTGCGGCGCTTGGGCGTGGAGTAATCGAGGAAATCGGCGCGGGCTTGCACGGTTTGGGCAGACCACGGCATCGGCTTCCCTCCCCCCGGGGGGGAGGGATTGAGGGAGATGGAGTTTGCGGTAGCGCTGGTCGTAGCTTGGCCAGCACCCTCTCCCCGCCCCTCCCCCCCGGTGGGAGGGAGTTTTAATGCGTTTGCCAACGCAAGCGCGAGCGCGCCGGGCGTGGCGTTAATCATTAAATCGGCTTGATACACGCGGCCTAATTCCTCCGCGCCTGCATGCACGTGAATCAATTTTTGCTTCGGGCGGGGCACATCAAAAAGCGTGTAGCCACCGGTGGTCATCTCGCCCAAGCGCGGGCCGAGCGCGATGACTAAATCTGATTCGTGGATGCGTTTGCCTAATGCGGGGTTGATGCCAATGCCGACATCGCCGATGTAATTTTTGTGTGCGTTATCAAGCACGTCTTGAAACCGAAACGCGCAGCCGGTCGGTAGATCCCACGCTTCAATAAAGTGGCGCATCGCATCGCACGAGCTTGCATCCCACCCATGCCCGCCCAAAATCAGCACCGGGCTTTTTGCAGCTTGCAGCATTGCGATCAATTGCGCAATATCTTCCGCCCCAGGGCGGGTGATAATTTTTTGCGCGGGCGGCGCATCGGGCACATCCGAAAGCTGCACCAGCATATCTTCCGGCAACGCGAGCACCACCGGGCCGGGCCGCCCGCTCATTGCAACGTGATACGCATGGGAAATATATTCAGGAATGCGATCAACCCGATCAATTTGGCTTACCCATTTGCAAAGTGGCGCAAACATTTTGCGGTAATCCACTTCTTGAAACGCTTCGCGATCAACGAAATCGCTGCCCACTTGTCCGATGAACAAAATCATGGGCGTGGAATCTTGCTGCGCGGTATGCACGCCGATGCTGGCATTGCATGCGCCGGGCCCACGGGTGACGAACGCGATACCGGGGCGCCCGGTCATCTTGCCATAGGCTTCGGCCATGTTGGTCGCAGCGCCTTCGTGGCGGCAGACGATAAATTTGGCTTTATCGCGTTGGTTATAAAAGCCGTCGAGCGCAGCTAAATAGCTTTCACCAGGCACGCCGAAGGCTAAATCACAACCATTTAAAACGAGTTGATCGACAAGAATATGACCGCCGATGCGGGATTGCGCCATTACTGAACTCCAAACTAAATTTATGAATGATGAGTGCGCAGTCAACCGTGATTTTGAGCCCACGATTGGCTATGCGCTCGTCACTGCTCAATCCATCATTGCTTCAATGCCATCGCGCAGCGCGGCAGCTCAGCCCACACATCAACATGCGGGCGCAGCCCTTTGCTCGCGGCATCCAGCTCTGCAAATTGCTGCACCTGCGGCGCAATTTTGCGTGGGTCAATCTGCTTTACGGCCGCTTCAATCGCAAATGCCCGCTTACCCCACACGCGGGCATTGCGCACGGCTTGCGCCGCAGGCGTGCCGCCGCGCATGGCCATCATGGTGCGCGCGAGCGCGTGTATGTCATCATTTAATTGCCAAATGATCGGCGGAAGCGCCTCGCCCTCCGCGCGCAAGCCTTGCAGCACGACGCAGAAGCGCTCGATTTCGCCGCGCACAAAAGCATCGGACAATTGCGCAATCGTATAGCGGGCGACGTTGGTCACCGCATCTTCAACATCAGCGCGCGCAAGCGCGGGCTGCGGGCACACGAGCGCAAGCTTTTTGACTTCTTGCATCGCAGCAACAAGATTGCCTTCGCAATGATCGACTAAAAAATCTAGGGCAGGCGCATCGGCCGTTTGGCCTTGCGCAGCCAAGCGCTTGCCGAGCCAAGCCGCCATTTGCTCGCGCTCGATCAAGGGCGTCTCGATGATAACGCCGGCCTCGCTCCAAGCGCTAAACCATGCGCTGCTCATCTGCGATTTCTCTAATTTTGGAAAGCTCGCGATGATCACATCAGTAGCACTTGGGTTGCGGGCAATCGTGGCCATGCGCTCGCCGCCTTCGACACCGACTTTACCGTTTGGCACGCGAATTTCAGTAATTTTTTGGGAGGCAAAAAGCGCGAAATTATCTTGCGTAGCGACGGCATCGGCCCATTTGAAGTGCTGCTCCACCGTCCACACTTCCCGCTCGCCGTAGCCAAGCTTAACCGCTGCCGCACGAATAGCATCAATCGCTTCAATTTGCAGCAGCATTTCATCGCCATGGAAGAGATAAAGCGGCGCAAGCCCGCCTTTGCTTAAATGCGCGGGCAATTGATCGAGGCGCAGGCTGCTCACTTAAGCCTTTGGCCGCGCCGCTTGCAATTGCCGCAATATCTGCGCAATCAGATTGGTCTGCATATCGGCGCGCAAGATGCGCTCCTCACCTTCTTTGGCGAGCGCTTGGGCATCAGAAAATGAATACTCGCGCGTCGCGGTGATAAGCTGCTCTGGCAGGAGCACTTTTTCATTGACATCAACGACATCAAATTTCACTCGCTGCTCAATTTGAAACTCGCGCACTTTACCGCCCGATGAAAGCGAGAGGATGCGCTTTTCAGAAAACACTTCTAGCACGCGGATGCGTACGTGCGGCGCAGATTGCGCCTCTACCAAGCGCAATGACGCTTCGCCAGCCAGCGCGCGCCGCAACTGCGCTGAGAACTCTGGCGCGCTCGCTGGCGTTTCGAGTGCAGCAGAGGCAAAGGGAAAGGTATACGCGCCACGCAGCTTAAAACCGCATGCGGTCATGAGCATCACTCCCACAAAGACAGCGGTAAATCGAATCACGATCGTTTTCATTTAGTTTTCATCTAAGATATTGCTGCGCTGTGCGAACAAAGGTGACACCGACACTACAGACCTACTCTGATCCTGTCTAGAGCCTTACTGAATAAATTAAGCCTAAACCACAATATTAACCAACCGCCCCGGCACGACAATGATTTTCTTCGGCGCCCTGCCCTCACCGTAGCGCGCGATTTCTGGCGCGACGCCAGCTAGCGCCTCAATCGCGGCTCTATCGGCTGCCGAAGGAACGACTAATTCGCCGCGTGTTTTGCCGTTGATTTGCAGCACGAGCGTAATGTTGTCTTGCTTTAGCGCTGCTTCATCAACCAACGGCCAGGGCGCATCGAGCAGATTTTCGCCAAAACCCAGTTGCTTCCAGAGCGCGAAGGTTAGATGCGGCGTCACGGGGTAAAGCACGCGCAGCAAAATGCTGATGCCTTCAGCAATCACCGCTCGCGTGTGGGCATCGTCGCCCTTCATTTCGGTTAAGGCATTGAGCAAAATATCGCCCGCAGAGACCACGGTGTTGTATTGCAACCGATCAATATCGAAGGTGGCTTTCTGCAGCGTGGCATGCAAATCGCGACGCTTGGCTTTCAGCGCATCCGCTAAATCGGCATGGGCACCGGGCTTAATACCTTGAATCTGCGGCGCGATTTTTTGCGCGAAATCCCACAACCGGCGCATGAACCGATAGGAACCTGCGACACCAGCATCGCTCCAAAAAAGAGTATCTTCTGGGTGCGCAGCGCGCATGGTGAAGTGGCGCGCGGTATCCGCGCCATAAGCGTCAATCAAATCTTGCGGGTCAACGCCATTATTTTTAGATTTCGCCATTTTTTCGATGCCGCCCATCATCACTGGCTGGCTATCGCTGCGAAGCACCGCGCGCACGGGCTTACCATGGGCATCGGTTTCGACATCAACGTCTGATGGATTAAACCACTCCATCGATCCATCTGCATTTTTGCGGTAGAAAGTTTCTGCGAGCACCATGCCTTGCGTGAGTAATTTGGTGAACGGCTCATCAAACTTTACCAAGCCTAAATCGCGCATCACTTTCGTCCAGAAGCGGGCGTAAAGCAAATGCAAAATCGCATGCTCAATGCCGCCGATGTATTGATCCATCGGCATCCAGTAATCTGCGCCCTTACCCACCATCGCGGTGCTCAATTGCGGATCACAATAGCGCATGAAATACCACGACGAATCGATGAAGGTGTCCATCGTGTCGGTTTCGCGCTGCGAGGGCTTTGCGCATTTCGGGCAGGCGACATTCAGAAAGCCCGCATGCGATTTCAGCGGATTGCCTGAGCCATCGGGGATGCAATCTTCCGGCAAGACCACCGGCAAATCCTTTTCGGGCACTGGAACTGCGCCGCAGGTATTGCATAGGATCATCGGGATTGGCGTGCCCCAATAGCGCTGACGAGAGATGCCCCAATCGCGGAGGCGATAGGTGGTTTTCTTTTCGCCTAAGTTTTTGGCTACGAGATCGGAGGTGATGGCATTGACGGCGGTGGCGTAAGTCAAACCATCGTACTTGCCGGAATTCATGCATACGCCGGATTGTTTATCTCCAAAGCTTTCGTGCCAAGTCTCAGAGGAAAACTGCGCCGCAGGTATTGCAATGACTTGCTTAATCGGGAGCCCATACTTATTCGCAAACGCAAAATCCCGCTCGTCATGCGCGGGCACGCCCATTACCGCGCCATCGCCGTAGCTCATCAACACGTAGTTGCCGACCCAAACATCCACTTTCTCACCTGATAGCGGGTGAGTAACTTGCAAGCCGGTGTTCATCCCCTTCTTTTCCATCGTCGCCATATCGGCTTCGGCAACGCCACCTTTTTTGCATTCTTCGATGAATGTGGCGAGTGCTTTATTCGACGTTGCAGCGTGCGAGGCAAGCGGGTGCTCGGCTGCTACGGCGCAAAACGTCACGCCCATAATCGTATCGGCGCGGGTGGTGAACACATACATCTTGCCATCACCGATCAGCGCACCGCTGACATCCTTAATCGCATGCGTAAACGCAAAGCGCACGCCTTCGCTCTTGCCAATCCAATTTTCTTGCATCGTACGCACGCGCTCGGGCCAGCCGGGCAACTTGGTGAGCGTGTGTTCGAGTAACTCGGGTGCGTACTTCACAATATTGAGGTAGTAGCCTGGAATTTCACGCTTTTCTATCACCGCTCCGGTGCGCCAGCCTTTGCCGTCGATCACTTGCTCGTTGGCGAGCACGGTCATGTCCACTGGGTCCCAGTTCACCACTTGCGTGCGCCGCTCGGCGATGCCCTTTTCGAGCATTTTCAAAAAGAGCCACTGATTCCATTTATAGTAATCGGGCTTGCAGGCAGTGACTTCGCGCGACCAATCGATCGCCAGCCCCATCGCCTGCATCTGCTTTTTCATGTACGCGATGTTGTCGTACGTCCACTTGGCGGGCGCAACTTTATTTTTCATCGCCGCGTTTTCCGCAGGCAAGCCAAACGCATCCCAGCCCATCGGCATTAAAACGTTATAGCCCTTCATGCGCAAATAGCGCGCCATCACATCATTGATCGTGTAATTGCGCACGTGCCCCATGTGCAGCTTGCCGGAGGGGTAAGGCAGCATGGAGCAGGCGTAGAACTTTTTCTTATCCACCCGCTCGGTTACGCGATACA
>JANPBT010000066.1:0-13243 GCA_031430575.1 Betaproteobacteria bacterium
AGGCAAAAACTGCGCCGCAGGTAGTCTTGAATTTGCTATGCGGCGAGCAGCGGCATGAGCCCGCCAGCCTGATCGAGCGCATGGAGATCATCAAACCCGCCGATATGCTTTTCGCCAATGAAAATCTGGGGCACCGTGCGGCGTCCGGTAATTTCAATCATCTTATCGCGCTCCACAGGATCAAGATCAATGCGGATTTTTTCGATCACGGTCACGCCTTTGGCGTTCAGCAGCATTTCTGCCCGCTTGCAGTAAGGACAGACCGCAGTGGAATACATTTTGACGTTTGCCATTTTTTAGACCTTTTCTACGGGCAAGCCTGCATCGCGCCATGCTTGTAAGCCACCGCCCAGCATATAGATTTCGGCGAACCCCGCTTTTTTCAAGGCCGCGCCCGCGCTTCTTCCGCGCACGCCTTTTGAGTCCACGATGATGACTGGGCGGGATTTATCTTTGGCGACCTGATCGATCCGGTCTTTGAGCTGGGAAAGCGGGAGATGAATCGCATCGCGCACTTTCACCTCGGTGAATTCGCGCGTCTCGCGCACGTCTAAGATCACTGGGTTATTTTGGTTCAGCAGCTGCGTTGCCCGCAGCGTCCCGATCTCAGCAAGACCGGAGGTGCGGCGCTGGATGATCGGCCACAGCAAAAGCGCACCCGAGGTGAACATCGTAAACAGTAGCATCCAGTTAGTTTGCAAGAAAGTCATAATTTTTAACGTCAAAGAGTGGTGAGCGGTGAAAACAGGATCAGGAAATGTGACGGATAACCCAGGCACAACCCTTAAAACCCGCGCTGCGCCAAACCGCTGCCGCAAAGCGAATAAACTTAGATTTTACGTTGCTGCGGGCGCAATCGGTTTTCTCGCCCCGGCTGCGGCGCAAAGTCGGCTTTCTTCTCCCCTTTCTCCTTTTCTCTATGCCCAACGCCATCACCCCGGTCGTCCTCCTCATCCTTGATGGCTTCGGCGTGCGTGCCGCTGCTGCCGACAATGCGATTTCGCAAGCCAAAACGCCGCATTTGGATGCCCTCTGGCGCACCTGCCCACATACGACAATTGATGCCAGCGAGCAATTTGTCGGCTTACCGAAAGGCCAATTTGGCAATTCGGAAGTGGGGCACTTAAATATCGGCGCCGGGCGCAAGGTTTATATGGATTTAACGCGCATCGACAGCGCCATCGAAACCGGCGAATTTGAGAAAAATGCCGCGCTCGGCTTCGCCATCAAAAATTGCGCCCCAGGGTCTAAAAAAACACTTCACATTCTCGGCTTACTGTCTCCCGGCGGCGTGCATAGCCATGAGCGGCACATTCACGCGTTGATCCGCTTTGCGGCCAAAAGCGGCGTGGGCAAGATTGCTGTGCATGCGTTTACCGATGGTCGAGACATGCCGCCCCAAAGCGCGGGCGAATCGATCCGCGCGGTTGAAGCCGTCTTAAATACCTGCGGCGCAGATTTCGCCAAAATTGTCACTATTTCCGGCCGCTTTTATGCGATGGATCGCGATCAGCGCTGGGATCGGGTGCAAAAGGCGTTTGACGCCATCGCTCACGGCAAAGCCGCGCACCATGAAGCGACCGCGATGGAGGCACTCAATGCCGCCTACGCACGGGGCGAAAATGATGAGTTCGTCGCGCCGACATTAATCAATGGTGGCTGCCCAATAGAAGTCGGCGATAGCGTCGTGCTCATGAATTTTCGCGCTGATCGCGCGCGCGAAATCACCCAAGCCATTGCGTTCGATCAATTTGCAGGCTTTGATCGCGGCGCAATGCCCAAGCTTGGCGCTTATGTGTGCCTTTCTTTTTATGGCCAGGCTTATGCCCATTTGCCGACCGCATTTCGCAACGACATCGTGACCGATGGTTTTGGCGAAACAGTGAGCAAGGCGGGCTTGCGGCAATTGCGCATCGCCGAGACTGAGAAATACGCCCACGTAACCTACTTTTTCTCCGGCGGCCAAGAGCAGCCCTACGCCGGCGAAACGCGCACGCTCGTGCCTTCGCCTAAAGTTGAGACCTACGATCTTAAGCCCGAAATGAGCGCGCCGGAGGTGAGCGAAAAGCTCGCTGCTGCCATCCGCAATCATGAGCATCACGCCTATATCTGCAATTTCGCCAACGGCGATATGGTTGGGCACAC
This sequence comes from Betaproteobacteria bacterium, assembly GCA_031430575.1. Classification (GTDB taxonomy): domain Bacteria; phylum Pseudomonadota; class Gammaproteobacteria; order Burkholderiales; family Casimicrobiaceae; genus JANMDS01. The sequence goes on from JANPBT010000066.1 coordinate 2,146, forward strand.
CGGCGATTTGCATGCTGCGATTAAAGCCGTTGAAGCGCTCGATGCGGCGGTGGGCAAAGTCACCGCTGCCGCGCGCGACGCGGGCGCGGAAGTGATTATCACCGCCGATCACGGCAACTGCGAGCAGATGTTTGATCCGATCTCCGGTCAAGCCCATACTCAACACACCACCAATAAAGTGCCCTGCCTCTACGTGGGGCGCAAAGGTGCGACGCTACGCGACGGCGGCGCGCTTTGTGACCTCGCGCCGACGCTGCTCAAGATGATGGGCGTGGCGCAACCGAAAGCGATGACGGGGCAAAGCGTGATTCGATTTGAGTAGGCGAATCGAGAATACCTGCGTGCAGATTTAACCTATTTTTAGGCTAAATCTGCGCCGCAGGTATTGCGCAACTCACGCAAATTTACGCAGGCCGCAGTGAGCCCGTTGTTTCCTTGCGCTTCATAAGCTTGCGGATGGCGCGGATGAAAAACCCGAGCAGCAAGATTACTCCGACAATGAAAACGAGCAGTAGCGCCAAGAAGAGCAACGGGCTGGTCATCGCTAAGCCTAAGCCGCCCAGCAGCATGCCTTCTTCGGCAAGCGAGGTGGCGACGTTGGACACGGGCTCGGGCGAGGTGTTGACGACCGCGCGCGTGCCAGCTTTGCCAAAGTGCGTGCCTGCGGCGAGCGTGCCACCCAAAATCGCTGCAACCATCGAGACCGCATCGCCATTGCCGCCCATCATGCCTGCGGCGAGCGCTGCACCGGCGGGGATGCGCAAAAAGGTGTGTACGGCATCCCAAACGCTATCAAGATAGGGGATTTTGTCGGCAAAAAATTCGATGAACGCCATAAAACCGGCTGCGCCCATGACCGCTGGGTGGCTGATGAGCTTCATGCTCTCTGGCAGCGGCACGTAGCCGAGATAACCGGCGAGACCGACAGCGAATACGACAAGATACAGCCGCAAACCCGCGCCCCATGCCATGGCGGCGGTCATTGCGATTTCGGGTATGTGCTTGAGCAGCCAATCCATTTGCGAGCCTCCTCGCGCAGTTGAATCTGCGCGTGCGGGGAATGTAACGCAAAACTAAGCCTAGCGGACGACAGCAGCGGCTAAGCGGTGAAGTCGCGGCAATTGCGCTGCCAATAAAAACTGAATACAATAACAGTGGTTTTGTAACCACTAATGATAGGATTTCCGCCCATGAGAACGATTCCCCGCGTTGTAGACCCACACGGCGAGCGCCCCAACTTGACTGATCGGCAAGCCGAGATTTTGTCCCATATTGAATCCTGTGTTTCCGAGCAAGGCCTGCCGCCCACCCGCGCCGAAGTCTCCAAGCATTTTGGCTTTAGCTCGGCCAATGCGGCTGAGACCCACCTGCGCGCGCTCGCCAAAAAAGGCTATATCGAAATCACCGCGGGCGCATCGCGGGGCATCAAGCTGATGGCGCAATCGGTTGGCCTACCAGTGATCGGGCGCGTCGCCGCAGGTTCGCCGATTTTGGCCGTTGAGCATGTCGAGTCGCATTGCCCGCTGCCGGCGCAATTTTTCTCACCCAAAGCCGATTACTTGCTGAAGGTAAAAGGGATGAGCATGCGCGACGCCGGAATTTTTGATGGCGATCTCATTGCCGTGCATAAGACCGACTCCGTGCGCTCCGGCGATATCATCATCGCCCGCATCGACGACGAAGTGACAGTTAAAACGCTCGAGCGCAAAAGTGGCGCAGTGCGCCTACTGCCTGCCAACCCCGATTTTCAGCCCATCGAAGTCTCGTCAAACGATGAGTCGTTTAAGATTGAGGGGAAATGTGTGGGTGTGATTCGGCGTTAAAAAAGCGGATACCTGCGGCGCAGATATTTGGCATTTCACCGCCCCATCATCTTCCCCATCCCGCGCATCATATTTTTTAGCCCACCTTTTTGCACGGTCTTCATCATCGTTTGCATTTGCTCAAACTGCTTGAGCAGTTGATTGACTTGTTGCACGTGCACGCCTGCGCCGTCGGCGATGCGTTTTTTGCGGGTGGCTTTGATGAGCTCGGGCTTGCGGCGCTCGAGCGGCGTCATGGAGCTGATGATGCCTTCCATGCGCCCAATCTGTTTTTCGTCCACTTGGCTTTTTGCGGCGGCGGCTTGCATTTGCGCGGGCAATTTTTCGAGCATGGATTGCATGCCGCCCATTTTTTTCATCTGCGAAATTTGGCTGCGGAAATCTTCTAAATCAAATGATTTTCCGCTCTTAAATTTATCAGCAAGCTTTTGCGCTTCTTGCACATCGACTTGCCGCTGCACGTCTTCAACCAGCGAGAGCACATCACCCATGCCCAAGATGCGCGAGGCCATGCGGTCTGGATGAAATACTTCCAAGCCATCTAATTTTTCAGAAACACCGACATACTTGATTGGCGCCCCGGTGACTTGCCGCACGGAGAGCGCGGCGCCGCCACGGGAATCGCCATCCATCTTGGTGACGATGACGCCAGTGATCGGCAGCGTTGCTGAGAAGGCTTTGGCCACGTTGACCGCATCTTGGCCTTGCATCGCGTCGACTACAAAAAGCGTTTCGACCGGCTTGATCATCGCATGAATCTGCGCGATCTCGCGCATCATCGCTTCATCAATGGCCAAGCGGCCTGCAGTATCGATGATGACAACGTCGAAATACTGCAAGCGACCTTGCTCCAACCCAGCGCGCGCGCGCTCGAGTGGATCGGTGGAGGCTGAATCAAAAAAGCCGACGCCCACTTGCGCCGCCAGCGTTTGCAATTGCTCAATGGCGGCCGGGCGATAAACGTCGCACGAGACCAAGAGCACTTTTTTCTTTTGATCTTCTTTCAAGCGCTTAGCGAGCTTGCCGGCGGTGGTCGTTTTGCCTGCGCCTTGTAAGCCCGCGAGCAAAATAATTGCTGGCGGCTGCTGCGCGAGGTTGAGCGGGATCGCGCCTTCGCCCATGACGGCGGCGAGCTCTTTATGGACGACGCCGACGAACGCCTGCCCCGGATTGAGCGAGCCAACGACTTCTTGCCCAAGGGCTTTTTCTTTCACCTTTGCGATGAAGTCTTTGATGACAGGCAGCGCGACGTCGGCCTCGAGCAAGGCCATGCGCACTTCTCGCAAGGCTTCTTGCACGTTGTCTTCAGTGATGCGGGCTTGGCCGCGCAGGTGTTTCATCACGCCGGTGAGGCGTTGGGTCAGATTGCCGAGCATGTTGGACTCATTGTGATCGATACCTGCGGCGCAGTTTTGAGCGTTTTTGGGCTCAAATTTGCGTTAAATGCACAAAAGAGGCCATTTCTGCGCCGCAGGTATTTACGCTAAAGTACCATTTTAGGCTCTTATAAGTTCCGCTTGGATTCCATCTCAACGATCACGCTCGGCATTTCGCTGGTTATCGTGCTCGCCTGCTCTGCATTTTTCTCCCTTTCTGAAACCTGCCTCATGGCAGCGAACAAATACCGGCTGCGCGCAGCGGCGGGCGCGGGCGACGCGGGCGCACAAAGGGTGCTGCACTTACTGAAAGATACGGATCGCCTGCTCTCGGTGATTTTGATGGGCAATACGGTGCTGAATTCGAGCGCGGCGATGCTCACAGCATTCATCTGCGAGCGATTATTTGGAAAGGGTGAGACGGTGCTGGCGGTAAGCACGGGGCTGGCGAGTTTCGCGATTTTACTTTTTGCCGAGATTAGTCCAAAAGTGGTCGGTGCAAATTTCCCCAATCAGCTCGCGCCCTATAGCGCGCTTGTTTTGAAGCCGATGATTTGGGTTCTGCGACCTGTGGTTTGGTTCACAGATTTGTTTGTAAACGCGTTTTTCAAAATTTTGCGCATTCCGGTGGCAGCCGAAGGTGCAGCATCGCTCACCTCAGAAGAGCTGCGTGCGATGGTGCTAGAAGGGCGGCATCTGATGCCGGGGAAACACTCTGCAATGCTGGCCAACGTGTTTGAGCTGCAGGAAGCGGTGGTCGATGATGTGCTGACCCCGCGGCGAGCGATCGAAGCGATTAATCTTGAAGATGACGACCAAATGCTGCGGCAGCAAATTTTTACCGCGCACCATTCGCGCTTACCGGTGCACGACGGCGATTCGGATTCGCCAATAGGCGTGCTGCCGATTCGGCAAGCGTTTGCGGTGTTGCGCGAAAAAGATCTCGACCGCGATGATTTGCGGGCGCTTTTACGCAAGCCGTACTTCGTCCCAAGCGGCACGCCGCTATTAACCCAATTGCAGCGCTTTCAAGAAACCAAGGAGCGGCTTGCGTTTGTGGTCAACGAGTATGGCGATACTTTGGGAATGGTCACGGTTGAAGATATCGTCGAAGAGCTCGTTGGCGAATTTACGAGCTCTGATCCGGCCAATACCGGGCGCTGGAGTCGCGCCCCCGATGGCGGCACTGTCGTGCCCGGAAGCACAAGTGTGCGCACACTTAATAGACGCCTGGGCACGCAGTTTTCGCTAGAAGGTGCTAAAACACTTAATGGGGTCATTCTGGAAGCCTTAGGTGAGATCCCGAGCGCTAACTTGAGCATGAAGCTCGGCAGCGCGCTCGTCGAGGTGCGGCAAGTGCAAGATCGTGTCGTGCGCTCAGTGTGGATAAAAAGTGATTTCGCGCCACAAAAAGGCGGAAACACCAGCTAATCGCTTTACAAACAGAGGAATGACCGTAAACTTTGCATATTCATTGGGCATTATTTCGGGGTTTGTACAAATTCCATGGCAACTATTGCGCCATCAGTATTATTAAGCGGTCTCGGGCGTGCGCTTGTCCAAAAGGGCGCGCTCAAGCAAACCGAAGCTGAAGAAATCCAAACAGCCGCCAACAAAGCCTCGTTGAGTTTTGTTGAACAGCTCGTTGCAAGCAAAAAAATCACCTCGGCTGCACTGGCAGAATTTGCAGCCAACGCGTTTGGTTTGCCAATGTTTGATATTGCTGCGTTTGATCTCACGCAAATCCAGTCGGAATGGCTCGACATCAAGCTCATCTCGCAGCGCCGGGCTGTGCCGCTGGTCAAGCGGGGCAATCGGCTATTCGTGGCGATGTCCGATCCAACGAACTTGCAGGCACTCGAAGAATTCCGATTTAAGACAAATTTAGTCGCTGAACCGCTCGTTGTCGAAGACGACAAGTTGGGCAAAATCATTACGCGACTTGCCGATCAAAACGATAAATCACTGAGCAGTCTCGTCGGCGACGACGATATGGATTTAATGATGACCTCGGGCGACTCAGCCGCGGTGGTCGAAGATACCAGCGATGTCGATGATGCGCCGATCGTCAGATACCTACAAAAAGTGTTGCTCGACGCCATTAACGCAGGCGTGTCTGATATTCACTTTGAGCCCTATGAAAAGTTCTACCGCATTCGTTATCGCCTCGACGGCATATTGATGGATGTGGCGCAGCCGCCGTTAGCATTGAAAGACAAAATTTCATCGCGTATTAAAGTCATCTCTAGACTTGATATTGCTGAAAAGCGTGTTCCGCAAGACGGACGCATGAAGCTTGAAATTTCGAAAACTAAGTCGATTGATTTCCGGGTCAGCACGCTACCGACGCTTTACGGTGAAAAGATCGTAATGCGTATTTTGGATTCATCGGCGGCTATGGTGGGCATTGATGCCCTGGGCTACGACCCAGACCAGCGCGCGACCCTCATGGAGGCGATCGCGCGGCCATATGGCATGATTTTGGTCACAGGGCCTACGGGTAGCGGCAAGACAGTCTCACTGTATACCTGCTTAAATCTGCTCAATAAGCCCGGGATCAATATCTGTACGGCAGAAGACCCCGCTGAGATTAATTTGCCTGGAATTAATCAGGTCAATATTAACGATAAAGCAGGGCTAAATTTCGCAACCGCGTTGAAATCGTTTCTGCGGCAAGACCCAGATATTGTGATGGTCGGTGAGATTCGCGATTTTGAAACTGGCGAAATTGCGATCAAAGCCGCGCAAACCGGCCATTTGGTGTTGTCGACTTTACACACCAACGATGCGCCGTCCACGATTACCCGCTTGATGAATATGGGCATCGCGCCGTTTAACATAGCGTCCAGCGTACACCTCATTACAGCGCAGCGGCTTGGCCGCAAACTCTGTATTGTGTGCAAGACGCCTGAGCAGTTGCCAACGGAAACGCTTATTCAGGCCGGCTTTGAAGAGTCTGAGCTCGACGGAAGTTGGACTCCGTATCGCGCAGTCGGCTGTGAAGCTTGCAAGACGACGGGCTATAAAGGGCGAGTGGGCATTTATCAAGTGATGCCCATCTCTGAGGAGACCGAGCGGATCATTTTAAGAAATGGATCCGCACTTGAATTAGAAGAACAAGCACGCAAAGAAGGCGTGCGCACGTTGCGGCAATCTGGCTTGGTAAAAGTTAAAAATGGATTGACCTCACTCGCTGAAATTGAAGCTGTAACGAATATTTAGGTTTAAAAATGGCCACCACCGCTGCCCGGACTCCCGCCCAACGCGACGCTGCGAAACTCACGCTGTTTACGTGGGAGGGCGTTGATCGTAATAATCGCGTTGTGCGCGGAGAAATGCGTGCAGCATCGGTTTCTGTCGTGAGTAGTAGCCTGCGCCGGCAAGGCGTAAAGCCAGGGAAAATCAAGAAGCAATCGTTTTCAGGTGGCGGTAAGATTAGCGAAAAAGATATCGCACTCTTCACGCGACAACTCGCAACCATGATACGCGCTGGCGTTCCGATGTTGCAGTCGTTTGACATTGCCTCACGCAGCTCAAACAATGGTAAGTTGTCACGTTTACTATCGACCGTAAAGCAAGACGTGGAGCAGGGCAGCAGTCTTAATGCCGCGTTTCGTAAGCATCCGCGCTATTTTGATGATTTGTATTGCAATCTGGTCGCGGCGGGCGAATCAGCCGGTATTCTCGATAGCATCATGGAACGACTTGCTAGCTATAAAGAAAAGATCATCGCGATCAAAAGCAAAATTAAATCTGCGATGTTTTATCCGGTAGCGGTTATCGCTGTAGCAGTTATTGTCGTTGCCGTTATTATGTGGTTCGTTATTCCGGCGTTCAAGCAGGTTTTCTCAAGCTTTGGTGCCACCTTGCCGTGGCTCACTGCGATCATGATCGACATTTCCGATTGGTTTGTAAATTTCTGGTGGGTCGTCGTATTTTTTCTTGTGGGTGCGCCAATGTTGTTTATGTTTCTTTGGCGGCGGTTTCCCTTGATTGGGCAACGCGTTGACCGGCTTGTGCTGAAGCTTCCGGTCTTCGGCTCGATCTTGCAAAAAGCTGCAATTGCGCGCTGGACGCGGACTTTATCAACGATGTTTGCCGCGGGTGTACCAATGGTAGAGGCGCTTACAACAGTCGCGGGTGCAGCCGGGAATCATGTTTATTTTGAAGCCACCAAAAAAATTCAAAACGAAGTATCCGTCGGCACGGGGCTCACGACCGCAATGGCCGGCACGAAAGTATTTCCGTCCATGGTGATGCAGATGACCCAAATTGGAGAGGAAACGGGTGCGCTTGATAGCATGCTGACTAAGGTTGCCGATTTTTATGATCGGGAAGTCGATGATGCTGTCGCCGCGATGTCTAGCTTGATTGAGCCGATGTTGATTGTGTTTCTTGGCGTTATTATCGGTACGATCGTCGTCGCGATGTATTTGCCTATTTTCAAACTCGGTTCCGTCGTTTAGGGTATGTGGGCGGCACTACAAGAGCCTGCAATCGGGCTGCCGGTTGCGATTTGCTTCGGCATGTTGCTTGGAAGCTTCGGCAATGTCGTCATTCATCGTTTACCAAAAATGATGGAGCGCGAATGGGCAGCGCAGTGCGCTGAGATTGGCGGAGGCGACGCTGAGGTGATCGCTCACGCATCTGCGCGTTATAACTTGATGGTGCCGCCGTCTGCCTGCCCCTCGTGTTCTCGACCTATTCGAGCGCTTGAAAATATCCCTGTCATTTCATGGTTGATCCTGCGCGGCAAATGCGCAGGGTGTCAATCACCGATTTCTGCGCGCTACCCATTGGTTGAATTGCTCGCCGGTTTTTTGGCGTTTGTCGCGATTCACCACTTTGGAATGTCGATCAAAGGCATTGCTGCGTTTGGCTTTCTATACGCGTTGTTATTGCTAACTTTCATCGATGCCGACACGCAGTTTCTTCCCGATCAGTTAACCCTGCCGTTGTTGTGGGCGGGTCTAATCTTGAATTCCTTTGGTGTTTTTACAGACTTGAAGTCTGCCCTATTTGGGGCGGTACTCGGCTATCTGCTGCTCTGGTCCATCTATTGGATTTTTAAGCTCGTGACTGGTAAAGAGGGTATGGGTTACGGTGATTTTAAATTGCTCGCCGCAATCGGTGCCTGGCTGGGATGGCAGGTCTTGCCTACTGTAGTCTTATTTTCATCGGTAGTTGGTGCGCTTGTCGGGATCGGGTTTATGGTGACGAAGCGTCTGGAACGCGGTGTCCCAATGCCCTTTGGGCCGTTTCTCGCTGCGGCGGGCGCGATTGCGCTATTTTTCGGTGCGCATGCAACGCGGCTGTACTTTCCTTGACGGAATCAGGCGTTAAGTCGGCTACACCCTTCGTGGTCGGGTTGACTGGCGGGATCGGATCTGGAAAATCGACGATCGCAACAATTTTCGCTACTTGCGGCGCAAAAATCATTGATGCAGATGCTATTTCACATGCGCTCACTGGTGCTGGCGGTGCGGGCTCGGCACAGATCGCAGCCACGTTTGGAGCAGAATATCGCAACACTGATGGCGCAGTTGATCGGGCTGCACTTCGCAAGCGCGTATTTGGTGATGATCGGGCACGCGCGCAGCTTGAGGCTATCCTGCACCCCTTAATTCGTGATGCAATGCAGGTCGAGTTAGCCGCTTCGGCGTCTGCGCCTTATGTGGTGTGGATGGTGCCGTTGTTGATCGAGTCAAATATCGCGCGTGCGCAATGTCACCGCGTAGCGGTCGTTGATTGCTCAGAGCAGACTCAGATATCCAGGGTGAAAACCCGTAGTGGACTAACGCAAGAGATGATCGAAAGTATTATGCGTACGCAATGCTCACGAAGCGACCGGCTGCGCCTAGGCGACGACATTATTGATAATGCAGGCGAACAGGCGCGATCTGCGCCGCAGGTACTAACGCTTGACCGCTTTTATCGGCAGCTCGCATCATCGCGCGCGATAGGCGCATAATGCGCGGGCTGTCTGACTTGACCACACTCATACTGATCCATGGAAATCACCTTTGAGCATCCGCTCAATGAGCGCGTTCGCAATTGGTTGCGATTGGAAGAGATTTGCCTGCGTTTGCGCGTGCTATCTGGGCGTGACGGGCGGGTTGACCATATGTATGCGCTCACCGCGTTGTTTGATATTGTGGAGCTCCTCAATCGTGTCGATGTGAAATCTGACATGCTGCAAGAGCTAGAGCGGCAGCGGCAGTTTTGGTTAGCGCAAGACAGCAATCCCATGGTCTCACAAGATGCGTTGGTTTCATTCGTGAGCAGTATCGAGCGTATCACCACCGCGCTGCGACTCAACTACGGTAAGCCTGGTCAGCATCTACGTGATATTGAGTGGCTGATGGCCGTGAAGCAGCGGGCAACGATTCCGGGGGCGCTGTGCGAATTTGATTTGCCCTATTTTCGCGTTTGGTTGGATCGTCCAGCGGCCGAACGCGCTCTAGATTTGGAGCGTTGGTTTGCGCCGTTAGTGCCGCTGCAAGAGGCGGCGCAATGGCTCTTACGCTTACTTCGCGAAAGCGGGCAGGGCGAGCAATTGCGTACGGAAAATGGTCAATTTCAGCGCAGCGTATTGAGCGCGCGACCGCCACAGTTGGTGCGGGTATCGATTGAGGCGGAGCAAGCATTAGTGCCTGAAGTCAGTGCAAATCGCTACCAGATCGGAATCCGATTTTTTAGGCTCGAAGGCTCAGCGCGAGAGCTCTATGCTCCGCCGCTGGCTTTTTCGTTACAGCAATGTGTTCTCTGACTTATGAAACGTACAGTGAATTGTCCGCGGTGTGAAGGATCGGTCATTTGGCAGCCCGAAAGCAAATTTCGCCCTTTTTGCTCCGAACGTTGTAAGTTCGGCGATCTCGCAGCGTGGGCAAGCGATGAATATCGGCTAGCCAGCGATTCCCCGCCTGATCCGGGCGAACTCGCTGACGGCGGCACGCTATAAATCGTGCTACGCTTTCGTTTGTATTTGAAAATTGAAATTGAAGGAGTCGTGCAATGAATCAGCAACGAAGACATGTTTTGCAAGCCAGCAGAGCGGTGACCGTAATGGGCTTAGCAGCCGCTGCGGGGTTATTACCTGCCCAATCGGCATGGGCGGAGGCGTGGAATAAAGCCGCATTTGATGGCAAGACTTTGGCCGATGTGGTGAAGGCGATGGGCGGCGCGGCACCCGCGCAATCTGCCGACATTGTGATTAACGCTCCAGATATCGCTGAAAATGGCGCAGTTGTGCCTGTCGGCGTGACCAGCAAAATAGGCAAAACTGAATCCATCGCGATTTTGGTTGAAAAAAATCCAAGTGCACTCGCTGCGAGCTTTGATATTCCCACCGGCACTGACGCAACCGTCACAACGCGGGTCAAAATGGGGCAGAGCTCTAACGTCCACGCCTTAGTAAAAGCCGATGGAAAATATTACGTTGCAACTAAAGAAGTCAAGGTCACCCTTGGCGGTTGCGGAGGTTAATCATGGCAGATCCGATGCGTATTCGCGCGGCACTTAAAGGTGACACCGTGGAGGTGCGGGTTCTCATGGCGCACATCATGGAAACGGGGCAACGCAAAGATGCAGCGGGGGCTGTGATTGCCGCGCATTTTATTCAGGGCGTTTCAGCCAAACACAACGGCAAGCTCGTATTTTCAGGTCAATTCGGGCCGGCCGTTTCTAAGGATCCATTTTTGCAATTTGCTTTTAAGGGTGGCGCGAAAGGCGATAAAGTTGACGTGACATGGGTGGATAACAAGGGCGAAACGCGTACTGACTCCGCCACGATCGCGTAGCACGCGATTTGCGCGCGCGATCACTGTATTCGCCAAATTACAAAAACAGGGGGCAGCATGCGAAGATTTTTTTACGCTTTACGACAGATCTGCTTAGGCT
>JANPBT010000067.1:0-70919 GCA_031430575.1 Betaproteobacteria bacterium
ACACCGGCTTCCGTGCGCCAACGTTGCCTGAGACGTATTCCCTGCAAACCCAGACGAATACAGGTGGCGCGTATGACGATCCGTTTTACAACGCAACCGTCGGCTGCGATAAGATTTTTGATGGCAAATACTGTAACGCCCAGTTGACCGTGCGCCAAGGTGGCAATCTCAATCTCCAGCCTGAAAAATCGAAATCATTTACCTTAGGTGCATTGTTTGAGCCGACCAAAGATATTTCGTTGAGCTTGGATTATTTCCGTATTACGCAGAAGGATTTGATTGGCATTCCAAATCCTGATGGAATCCTCGATTCGTTCATCGAAGGCTTTAACAAGACGACCTTAACCAGCACATCAGTAGACTCCGATAAAGTATTCACCAAACTTGATTCAAAAACAGGTAAGCCCGTTATTGATTACGTACTCGCGACGTACAACAATTTTGGCGAGCAAGTCACCGAAGGCATCGATTTCTCAGTCAAGGCAAAACTGCCGCGTACAGAGATCGGCACGTTTTCATTGGGTTGGGACGGCACGTACCTGCTGAAGCAAAAAACGCGTGATGTTGGCGCGGCTGAATTCGGCGACAACGTGGTGGGTATCTACAACAATAGTTTTGGCCCGGTGATCCGCTTGCGCCACACTTCTTCGCTCGATTGGGAGCGCGGTCCGTTTAGTGCCGCGTTGACCTACATTTGGCAACAAGGCTACCAAGATGCACAACTGGGCGCTGACGGCAACGTGCGCAAAGTTTCGGCATATGATCTAGTCAATCTTTCTGGATCCTATACCGGCATCAAAAATCTTAAGCTCACGCTCGGCGTGTTGAACTTACTTGATAACGATCCACCTTATTCCAATCAAGGTAATTCGTTCCAAGTTGGTTTCGACCAATCATACGCTGACCCACGTGGCCGCACGTTCTACGTTAAAGCCTCTTACAAATTCTTTTAATCCAAGAAATTTAGGTAGCAAAAAAAGCCCGCGTAGCGGGCTTTTTTTATGCATAAAATATTCGCTAAAAGCGGCAAATCTGCGCCGCAGGTACGCACTGAATTTGCGTCGCAAATTAAGGGAACTTTTACATGAAAATAAAATGTTTCCTGCTATCATTCACTGTGTATTTATCTAGATTTCCAAAGGGGATTTTCGTGATGTTTTTTAAACGCAATGCGCTCTACAGCGCAGTTACCGTTGCCATTTCTGCATCAGCCGTCATAAGCGGTAGTGCACTCGCGCAGCAAACGCAGTCTTCACAACAAGTGGAGAAAATTGAAGTTACCGGCTCAAACATTAAGCGGATCGACGTTGAGACCGTCGCTCCGGTCACCGTGATCACGCGCGATCAAATCGAGCGTAGCGGTCAGATTACTGTCGGTGAGTTGCTGCGCAACATTCCGGCAAACTCGGGCGGTAGTTATGGTGAAAGTTTCTCTAACAGCTTTGCGCCGGGCGCAGCGGGTATTTCGTTGCGTGGCCTTGGTCAAAAAGCGACGCTGGTGTTGCTCAATGGCCGCCGCACTGCGAGCTACGGTTTTGCCCAAAACTTACAAGATTCCTTCGTTGATTTAAATTCGATCCCGACCACGGCGATCGAGCGTATCGAAGTGCTGCGTGATGGCGCTTCCGCGATTTACGGCTCTGACGCCATCGCCGGTGTCGTTAACGTTATCTTTCGCAAAGACTACAAAGGTTTAGAGCTTTCAGCAAGCGGTGGCGCTTATGAAGGTAAAAACGATTATCGTTTCAATGTCGTCGGCGGTCTCGGCGATCCTGGCAAAGACCGTTGGAATGTGTTCGGCGTCATGGATTTTTATAAGCGCGGCGAGCTGCTGTTATCTGATACTGAATTTGGTGCGACGCGCGATTTTCGTGGTGTAGCGGGCGGCCGAAATTTCACGGGGTTGACTACTGGCGGCACATGGCGGCAATTGAGCGCGACCAACGCGTTAACCCCAAGCTTCAAAGCCATTTCAAGCTGCCCGTCTGGGCAAGTCTTAACTGGTGCGCAAGCGGTCGAGGCTGGCTTGATCGCAGCGCCTCTTGGAAATGCAGCTTTCAACACTGCAACGAATACTTTTTGCTCCTTCGATCAAGCATCACAAATTAGCGCTTTGCCTGGCACCCAGCGTCTTGGCTTCGTAGGTCGCGGCACGTATGATTTCGGCGGCAATATGTCCGGTTACGCTGAGCTTGGTTTGAGCCGTGTTGATACCGATCAGACGTTTACCTCGCCGTTCTTCGCGACCACGGGACTCCAAAAAACCGTTGCTGGTCTGCGTCCATTCGCGTACAACATTAACTTCGCGCCGGGTGCAGCCGGCAATCCGTTTTCGACTAACGCCCGCTTCACCGGTAGCTTGCTCGGCTTAGGCACACGTGATAGCACAATTAATTCCGATACGATTCGTTTGCTCGGTGGGTTGAAATACAACTTCGCCGGTTGGGATGCAGACTCCGCAGTCGGTTTCGCGAAAAACGAAGTGGAGTCGCTTGGCGTTAGGCGGATGTCGTTGTCTGGCGTCAGTGCTGCCTTCGGCGTTCCAGCGACGCCGCAGCCACCGGTTCCGCTTTCAACTTCCAGCGCGCTCAATTTGAATAATATCGCCGCTTCGCCACAAGGGGTAATCGATAGCATCTTGCTGAGCTTGCCGCGTAAGGGCACTTCGGAGCTGACTTTCTTAGATACCAAGGCATCAACAGAATTTGGCAAGTTAGAAGGTGGCGCGATTGGTCTCGCAGTCGGTCTTGAATACCGCTCCGAAAAGCTTCTCGATCAACCGTCGCAAGATGCGTTAAATGGCAATGTTTTAGGTCAAGGCACAACGGCAACTAACGGTAAGCGCAATTCAACTGCGCTTTTCGCTGAGATGAGCCTGCCGCTCAACAATTCTGTTGAAGCACAGCTTGCTGTGCGCCATGATCGCTACAGCGATTTCGGCAGCACGACAAATCCAAAAATCGGTATGAAATTTAAAGTCTCGCCGCAATTTTTGGTTCGTGCAAACTACGGAACCGGCTTCCGCGCACCGAGCTTGCCTGAGATTTCACCTTCGTCGGCTACATTTTTCGTGACGATTAACGATCCGCTCAATAACAATGCTGCAACGCAAATTTCCGGCGTCTACTCCGGTAACCCAGAGTTGAAGGCAGAAAAATCTAAGGGCACTACAGTCGGTATCGTCTTTGAGCCAAGCAAAGATTTCAATATCGCCATCGATCTTTATGACCTGCGTTGGAAGAGTATCGTAGGCGCAGATACGTTCCAAGATATTGTGAATTCACGTGATCCATTGCGTGTTATCCGCGATCCAGCGAATAACAACGCGATCGTGACAGTGCTTAACGGCTACCGCAATCTCGCATCAACCAATACGCGCGGCATTGATTTCGATTTCCGCTACGGTTTTCCGCGTAGCGCATACGGAAAATTCGGTCTTTCTGCGTCGGGCACTTACATTGATTCGTTCACCGAAGAAGGCGACGAGTATGTCGATTCGAATGGCGGCTCAAATACGATTCCTAGATTCCGTGGCAACCTTTCGCTCGGTTGGGATTACGAAGCGTTTAGCGCAACGGCCTCTGTGAATTACACGCAGGGCTGGAAGCAAGAGGGCGCAGTGGCTGCATCCTACTTCGCCGAGCAAGATCCACGCTTCCAAACCGGCACGTTGCCTGAGCGTACGCCGTCTAAGATCACAATCGATCTTTTCGGCCGCTACAAAGTCAATTCGAAGTGGACTGTGTCGGCAACGGTACTTAACGTCGCCAACAAATTGCCACCTTACGATCCGGGCCTAGGCACTACATTGCTCTACGACTTCACGCAATATGACGTCCGCGGCCGTATTTTCCGCCTCGGTACCAGCTACAAGTTCTAAGCGCGAGTCAATAAGCGCTTGCGAAAAAAAGGCCGCTCATGCGGCCTTTTTTATTGTTTGGCTCACGCCGTAATTCCAGACTTTTCACGCAAAAATTATTGGTGTGGTGTGCGCGCGACGCAGGCGGTGCATTCAAATTTCGAGGCGTATTTGAATTAAAAATGATCGAAAACATGCCAAATCTGCGCCGCAGGTATTTCGCTTTTTGAGTCTCAAAACGCCAAGACCGTGGCGGATTGGCGAAAAGCATCTGGGCAGTCGGCGTCGACCACTCGTCGGGTAAAAGACCGCCAAACTTGAATATTTTTATGTTCCAATTTGCGTAATGCATCCAATCGAAGTATCGATCAAATGTTTCAACGTTACGCATTCGCTTTATAAAACCCGATTTTAAAAATCACTAAAACGGCGACCCGCGTAAAGACATCGATATCAAAACGTGGAAATGAAAAAGCCGCAAATATGCGGCTTTTTCATTGACTGAATCAAAAAGCTAAAAGCAAATTATTTCCCGATTTGATCGTCGAGAAATTTCAAAATCTGATTGTATAGATCAACCCGATTTTCTTGCTTACCAAAACCGTGGCCTTCTTTCTCTTTCACCACATACGCCTTGGCTGGGTTGCCCGCAGCTTTTAGCGCTTTATCCATGCGGTTGATTTGATCGATGGGCACGCGCACATCATCTTCACCGGCATAGAGAAACACAGCGCCTTTGATTTTGCTCGCGTTGTTTACAGGAGAAAGATCGCGCACTTTTTGTGAACGCAAATCGTCCGTGCCGATGATGGCTTTCCAAAACTCAACTGCAGGTGGGCTGCTCACGTAATCGGTATCGAGCGAAGTATTTTGGTAAACCAAATCAGCGACCGCCAAGCCCGCGACTGCGCACTTGAAGAGATCGGGGGTTTTGACCATCGCTTGAAGTGCTGCGTAACCACCGTAGCTACCGCCTGAAATGCATGCGCGTTTTGGATCGGTATAGCCTTGCTCGATCGCCCATTTCAATGCATCTTCGTGATCCTCAGACATCTGGCGACCGATCGTGCCAAAGCCCGCTTGATAGATTTTCTGACCAAATCCCGGAGTGATGCGGAAGTTTGGCACTAAGACTGCGTAACCACGCGAGGCGAATAACTGCCCTTCACGGTAACCAAATCCACTGCCGAAGGAATCCGCGCGGGCTGCAGGGCCGCCATGGATATGCACAACCGTAGCGAGCTTCGTGCCGGGTTTGTAATCGTGCGGTAGGAAGAGATAGCCGGTGATTTCGAGGCCATCACGCGTGTTGTAGCGAATGGGCCGCTGCTCTACAAGCTTATTTTCTAACCACGGCCGACCCGTGCCGATTTCTTCGAGCGTTTTCTTAACATCGTCGAGGAAATACCACTTTGCGGGTTTGATATCGGAATATGCGGTAACCAGATATTTTTTCCCATCGGGTGTGCGTTGAAAACTATTAAACGTGCCCGGTAACGCAGCATCGAGCATTTGCTGCAATTTGGCGCGGCTCTCCTCGGTCCACACTGTTTCAGGTTTATCGCCGTCAACTCGGTAGCCAACGATTTTGTCCTCGCGGCTTACCAGCACGCCCGATACGCTTGCGCCTTGCGAGTCAGCCCCCATATCGAAGCGCGGGTGTGATGCGATGAGTTCTCCCACCTGCTTTTTGCTAGGATCGTAGCGGAAAACGCCCATCGTATTGCGGCCTTTATTGGTCGCGATTTGAAGCATTTGATCGTCTGACTCAAACGCCAGCGGTACGAAGACGTCACCTTTGTCGCGCGAATAACGGGTGATTTCCTCCCATGGGGAATCGGCGCCTTTGCGATAGAAAACGACCCGCGTTAACTCATCTTTTACGCCCGCGACGACCACGCGCGGCACGAGCTTACTATCCATCATCCAATCAGAGGTGAGATTTGAGGGTCGTCCTTGGGTAATGATCGCCGCGCGCCCCGTGTTGAGATTCATGCGATAAAGATCTTCCGAATCTTCAGATGTGGTGTTACCCGACACGATAATTTCATCTTCGTTATTCGGAATCGTCCTGAAAAAATCGTAGTAGCGATATACATTGTTGTTGCGCGCACGTTGCTCGCGAAGCGTAGCCGAAAGCTGCTTATTTGCGCCACCTTCCCGACCGACGACGAAAAGACCACCACCGTCAAATTGGCCTGCACCGGTGGGTGAATTTGCCTGCCCCAGCGAATACACAATCTTGCTATCGCCAACCCAGTTGATCCCCACGACGTCGTAGTTCTCGTAACCCGTGATGATGGTGCCTTTGCGTGACTCCATATCGATCACCACAATATTCATACGCCCGCGTGCGGGGGCGGTCGCGGCGAGATACCTTCCCGATTTTGAAAGCGTGACACCCGACAGCAGCGGGCTTTTCCAAATCTCTTCGACACTCGGTGCGGTATAGCCAACCTTTGGTTGTGCGACTGCCGCGTTAGAAAGCGTAAGCCCCAGCGCGACGACCGTCGCTGCCAAGCCCGCGCGCGGCATCCAGCCGCTTAAAAATAGTTTCAAAACGTTTCTCCTGATGATCTTGATTTCAGTCACAGAGTTTATTGCTTTTGCGGCAATGATTTCGGCTCTAAATGACCAATGCCCAAAAGTCGAGGATGAATCTCGTGTTGTTGATTAAGTTTCTCAGTCTGTGCGTTTGCAGAAATTCGTGCGCAGATGGATTGAGGCCATTCATCGCGTCGCAATCCCCCATTTAGGGGATGTAGATTTTTTGCCCATCGCTACAATCGTTTTCAACTCCCGAGCATCTATTTGTGAACGATTCCGCCACGACACCTAACGCAACACAGTCGCCGCAAAGCATCGGGCCGTACTCGCTCATTGAGCAAATTGGCTCTGGCGGAATGGGCGACGTGTGGCGGGCACGGCGCACGGATGGCCATCTCGATCGCGAAGTCGCGATCAAGCGCATCGCGCTGGGCATGCGCACCATGGCCATGCGAGAGCGCTTTACGCGCGAGCGGAAAATTCTCGAAAAACTCAATCACCCCAATATTGCACGGCTCTACGATGCCGGCGTTAGCGATGCTGGGCAGCCCTATCTTGTGTTGGAATGTGTCGAGGGGGAACGCATTGATTTGTATTGCGATCATCGCAAGCTCGCGATCACAGCCCGGGTGCGATTATTTTTGCAAGTGTTAAGCGCGGTTGCGCATGCCCATCAGCATTTGGTCGTGCACCGCGATCTAAAGCCTGGCAACGTGCTCGTCACCCCAGACGGGGAAGTGAAGCTGCTCGATTTCGGAATCTCCAAGCTGCTTGAAGAAACGGAAGGCCAAAGCGATTTAACGCGCGATGCCGGGCGTATCCTTACGCCAGAATACGCTGCGCCCGAGCAGCTCACCTTGCACCCAATCACCACCGCCTCCGATGTGTATTCCCTCGGCGTGTTGCTCTATCATTTGCTTACCGGGTGCTTGCCCTACGGTGCGGCTGCAGCTGCACCGGCTGCGTTGGTGCGCGCCATTATTGAAACCGAGCCCACGCGCGCCTCCGTTGCAGCCGGGCGGGTTACGCGCGTGCAGCCCGAAAAACCTGCGGCGCAGATTTCGGCAATTTCAGGCACATTTTTGGCTGCTGATGCGGTTGCTGACAATTCAACCGGAGAAGCCGCCGCCGACGCCGCAGCTGAAGCAAATACGCGCGACGTTACCCGCGAGATCAGAGCGCTCCGGCGGGCAACGAGCATTGCGAAATTGCGATCCCATCTTTCTGGCGATCTTGATAATATTTTGGCCAAAGCGCTGCGCAAAGATCCTTATGAGCGCTACGCTTCGGTGCAAGAGTTTGCCCAGGATTTGCTAGCGTATCTTGAGCTTAAACCCGTCAAAGCCCAGCCCGATTCTGTTGCGTATCGGGCGCGCAAATTTATGCAGCGCAATCGCGGCGCGGTCGCGGCTGGCGCGCTTTGTGCGCTCGCAATTTTGGGTGGCGTTGCATCAACGGCGTGGCAGGCGATTGAAGCGCGTAAGCAGGCGGCGATTGCCCGCGCCGAGATGCAAAAGGCCGAGGCGATACGGGATTACCTCGTGGGTATCTTTAGATCAGCGAGCCGGGACGTCACGGAATTTCCTAAGCGGGGCGAGACCACGACGCGGGAATTGCTCGATTCCGCCGCGCAACGGGTCGAGACCGCATTTCCCACGCAGCCAGCCTTGCGCGGATTTTTATACGAGACGTTATCTGGCGTCTATTTTGATCTCGATCAGCTGCCGCAAGCGCTCACCACCGCGCAGCGCTGGGAAGCCGGCCTCAGCGCTGGCAGCCTAAGCGCCTCGCCGTCGATTGAGCGCGCCCCCGCCATTGCAGCGCTCGTGCAACAAGGGGTGACGTTGACGCGAATGGGACGCGCAAAAGAAGCGCTCGAAGTGCTCACCCGTGCCCGCGATATCGCTAGCCTGCGTAGCCAGCCGCACGATGAGCTCTGGGCACGGATTCACCTTGCGTTGGCGCTCTTGCATGCGGAAGAATATTCCCATGATGCGGCAGCGACCTCGATGGCGGAAGTTGGTCGCGTAAAGGTGCAATCTCCCAGCCTAGTCATTGAGCGCGCCTACGTTGAAGGTTTATCGGACTTACGCAGAGGGAAGCTCCGATCAGCAAAAGAAAAAATGACTACTGTGGTTAAGGGGTTGGAAGTGGCTGTGGGCTCTAAATCGGTACGCACCGCGGAAGCTCGTTGGCGTTTGGGCGTCATTGCGTACTATCGAGGCGATTGGATCGAAGCTGAGGCGGCCTTGCGTTCCGCACTTGATACGATTCAGGCTGTTAGTGGGCAAACTCACCGTGACACGATCGTTATAAAGCGGGAATTGGCAAACGTACTTGTTCGTCAGGGTAAGTGGCCCGAGGCGTTCAAGTTGGCAGACGAATCGTTGCTTGCCGCCCGAGTTCGAGCAAAGACAGACCCAAACCATATGTATTTGGCGAGCGTGTTGCAGTCCTGGGGACGTACGCGTTTGTTCGCGGGCGATATTGTTGGTGCCGATTTGGCCTTCTCAGAAGCGCTGAGTTCTGTTCGGCGAACTTCAACCGAAGAACAGTTTGAGGCATTCATGTTTTTTGATTTAGCGCAGACCGCTTTTTTAAAGGGGAACTTAAAGTCGGCGAAAAATTACGCTGAAAAAGTAGTTGCTGCGTACACAGAAACGCAGGGAAAAGATTCAATTGTTACCGTTACAGGTAAATTGACAATGATTGAGGCGGTTCAAGAGCTCAATCCTGACCTTGCAAATAAATGGTGGGATGAAACTGCCGATGTGCCAATGACCGAGTTTGCGTTTCCGGCGGCGCTCCTGCGGGCAAAAGTGGGTCGCATAGAAGCCGCGGTTATAAGCAAATTAGATTTAGATTTGCCGCGCGAAATTGAGTTGATCCGAATTTTTAGCCAGCCGTACTCGGAGATCCCGGAGGTGCAATTTCGACTCGCTCAAACGGCAGTCCTTGCGGTAATCGGGCTCGGTCCGTCCGCAGATCGTTGCGCGCAAGTGATCTCACCCGTAGCGACAATTCGAAAATTTCAAGTTGAAGGCAGTCGGTGGGTCAACCGAACGATTTCTGCAACTGCGAAGTGCAAAAATTATCGCTAAACTTTGCATTTTTTGAATTATTATTCACTACCAAATCAACACGTTGTATTGATTTGGTTTAACGATCAATTAACTACTACTGCGGAGCTGGTTTGTCCCCGCCGCCGCCTACAATTTCTAGTATTTCATCGCTTAATGTTTCTACAATTTCAATCATATTTTCTCCATTTGGATTAATACTACGGATTAGACTGTAGCAAATTAATTCTAAGTCTTTTTACGCAAAAGTCCTATTTTTCAACGGGGTCATGTTTCCCGAACTTTGCAGGTACGTTTTTTTTTCATCGGCGCCATTGCGATGGTTAAATAGCGCTTCGCATCAAGGTTTTTTCGCTCACAATCGCAATTGATTTTTTAGCGCTCTCGAAATCAGCGAGTAATTGTGGTGCGATTTTTTTCACTTCAGCAACATGACGCTCTTTCACATGCCCAAAGCCGCGAATCTGCTCGGGTAATTTGGCGAGCGCAACTGCTTGCGCATGATTAAACGGCGCGAGCTTACCGAGCACCATTTCCATTTGCGATAAGTAATCGCGCAGTAATTCCCGCTCCATCTTGCGTTCTGCAGTTTTGCCAAAAAAATCGAGCGCGCCGCCGCGCAAGCCCTTCATCTTTGCCAGTATTTTGAAGCCAAGCATCATCGATTTTCCGAAGCGCTTTTTGATGAGATGCCCGGTAACGGCATCTTTTTTGGCAGCCAGTGGCGGAGCGAGATGGAAATTTAATTCGTAATCGCCTTCAAACTGCTTGGCGACTTGGGCTTCAAATGTGCCATCGGTATAAAGTCGTGCGACTTCATACTCATCTTTGATCGCCATGAGCTTAAAGAGATAGCGCGCGACTGATTCCGTGAGCGCTGTTTTGCCTGTGCATTTTGCGTTTTCTGTTTCCTGCACTTTTGCCACGAAATCGGCGAAACGTTTCGCGTAGGGTGCATCTTGATAGGCGGTTAAAAAGTCCACACGCCGCGCGATCATTTCTTCGAGCGATTCAGAGATTTTCGACGTGCCAGAAATCACCATTTTTGGTGATGCGATTTCATTGACCAATTTCAATTCTGCCGCGGCGCGCCGTCCCCACATAAAGGCGGCTGTATTCATTTCTATTGCTGCGCCGTTTAATTCAATCGCGCGCAAAATCGCCGCTTCGGAGAGCGGGATCAAGCCTTTTTGCCACGCATAGCCGAGCACGAAAACATTCGATGCAATCGAGTCACCGCAAAGCGCAGTGGCAAGCTTGCTGGCATTGATTAAATAGGTCGAATCTGCGCCGCAGGTATTTTTAATTTCCGCTTCCATGCTGCCGAGTGGGAACTGCAAATTGGCGTTGCGGGTAAAGCCAGCGGGCATCACCACCGCGGTGTTGACCACCGCATGGGTGCGTTGCGCGGCCATGCGTGAGAGCGCTTCTGCACCTGCGCCCACGAGCACATCGCAGGCGAGCACGACATCAGCCTCGCCAGTGGCAATGCGCGTAGCGGTGAGGGCATATTGCGTTGGCGCGATTCGGATGTGAGAAGTCACCGCGCCATTTTTCTGCGCCAAGCCCGCCATATCGAGCACCGAGACGCCTTTGCCTTCCAAGTGCGAAGCCATGCCGAGCAATTGACCGATGGTCACAACGCCCGTGCCGCCGATGCCAGTAACTAAGATGTTGTAAGCCTTCGTTAAGGGCGGAATCTGCGCCGCAGGTATGGCAGGGAAATCGACCGCACCGACTTTGCCGGGCTTTCTCAATTGCCCACCCTTGACGGTTACGAAGCTCGGGCAAAAGCCTTTAACGCAAGAGAAATCTTTATTGCACGACGACTGATCGATCGTGCGCTTGCGGCCAAATTCGGTCTCAAGCGGCGCAACGGAGACGCAGTTAGATTGCACGCCGCAATCGCCGCAGCCTTCGCAGACTAAATCGTTGATCACCACGCGCTCGTTGGGGTCTGGGAAGGTATTGCGCTTGCGGCGACGGCGCTTTTCTGCAGCGCAGGTTTGGTCGTAAATGATGGCGGTTGTGCCAATAATTTCCCGGAATTCCCGCTGCACGGCATCGAGCGTATCGCGGTGCTTGACTTCGACCCCCGTTGGCAAACTCACGCCATCGTATTTTTCAGGCTGATCGGTGACCACGATGCAGCGGGCCACGCCCTCGGCAATCATTTGATGGGCAATGCTTTGCGGCGAGACCATGCCGTCGTGCGGCTGGCCGCCGGTCATCGCGACCGCATCGTTATACAAAATTTTGTAGGTGATATTGACCTTCGCAGCGATGCTCGCGCGCACCGCGAGCACGCCCGAGTGAAAGTAGGTGCCATCGCCTAAGTTTGCGAAGATATGCTTTTCGTTGGTGAAGGGGGCTTGCCCGATCCAAGGCGTGCCTTCGCCGCCCATCTGGGTAAATGTCTCGGTGTTGCGGTCCATCCAGACCGACATGAAATGGCAGCCAATGCCCGCCACCGCGCGCGAGCCTTCCGGCACTTTGGTCGAGGTGTTGTGTGGGCAACCTGAGCAGAAATAGGGCGTGCGCTGCAGCTCGATTTTGGGCGTGGCGAGCGCGTTTTCTTTGGCTTCAATCACCGCGAGGCGGGCTTTGATTTTGTCGCTCACGTAAAACTTCTCAATCCGTGCTGCGATCACTTTTGCAATCATGGCCGGGTTGAGTTCGTAATAGGCGGGCAAGAGCCATTCGCCGTGCGGGCGAACCCACTCGCCCTTCATATCAAATTTGCCGATCACGCGCGGGCGTACGTCCTCTCGCCAGTTGTAAAGCTGCTCTTTGAGTTGATACTCGATGATCTGGCGCTTTTCTTCCACCACCAAAATTTCATCGAGCCCTTCGGCAAATTGCCGGATGCCCTCGGGCTCTAGCGGCCAGCTCATGCCCACTTTGAAAACGCGCAGCCCGATTTCAGCGGCCAGCTTATCGTCGATGCCCAAATCTTCCAGCGCTTGCCGGGTATCTTGAAAGCTCTTGCCAGTAGTCACGATGCCAAAGCGCGGGCGGGGTGAATCGACAATCATGTCGTTTAATTTATTGACCCGCGCGTACTCCATCGCCATGTAGATTTTGTAGTCATGCATGCGCCGCTCTTGCCCGAGCCACGGGTCTGGCCAGCGGATATTGACCCCACCTTCAGGCTGCGGAAAGTCAGCTGGGATGATGGTTTTCACGCGCTGCGGGTCAACATCTACCGTCGCCGAGCTTTCAACCGTATCGGCCACCGCTTTCATGCCCACCCACAAGCCCGAATAGCGACTCATCGCAATGCCGTGAATGCCGTAATCTAAATACTCTTGAACCGAGGAAGGATTTAGCGTTGGAATCACACACGCAGAAAAAATATGCTCAGACTGATGCGGCAGCGTTGAGCTCTTTGCGCCATGATCATCACCGGCGATCACCAGCACGCCACCGTGCTTTGAGGTGCCCGCCATATTGCCATGCTTAAACACATCGGCGCAGCGATCAACGCCCGGGCCTTTGCCGTACCACATGCTAAATACGCCGTCGTATTTGGCATTCGGGTAAAGATTGACCTGCTGCGTGCCCCAAACGGCCGTGGCAGCGATTTCCTCGTTAAGACCCGGATGGAAGGTCACGTGATGCTCTTTAAGAAATTTCTCGGCTTTCACCGCCGTTTGATCGACGCCACCCAGCGGCGATCCGCGGTAGCCCGTGATGTAGCCGCCCGTATTCAGCCCGGCGGCGACATCGCGCTGGCGCTGCATCATCATCATGCGCACGAGGGCTTGCGTGCCACTCATGTAAGTGCGCCCAGCGGTGAGGGTGAATTTATCGTTGAGGGTAATGCGCGCGATGGCTTGCGCGAGGGCGGTGGCTTCTAGGCCAGAGGGAAGGGCGGTCACGTCGTGTTGCTCCTTGTTGTCACCGCCGGATTGCGACGGATCGTATCGTTCGAGATGCCCGTTGGTCTTATGAACGGCAGGGCTAATGGTTAGATTTTGACGCAATCGCCCGCGAGGTGCAAATCAAACTTCAAAAATGCCCAAAACGGGGTAAATCTGCGCCGCAGGGTTTGAGCCCTTAAACTGTCGTTTATGAATTCAATCCCAGTTTCAACAATCGAGCTTCACCCCGAGGGCGAAGCCACTGCAACCGTCATTTGGATGCACGGTCTTGGCGCTGATGGCAACGATTTTGTTCCCATCGTGCCGGAGCTGAAATTACCTGCGGCGCTGAAAGTGCGCTTTATTTTTCCTAACGCACAAATGCGCGCGGTGACGATCAACGGCGGGGCAGTGATGCGGGCGTGGTACGACATCGCAAGCGTAGATTTCGAGCGCCGCGCCGATGAAGCTGGCGTGCGCCAATCGGCAGCGCAAATTGATCAGCTCATCGTGCGTGAAATTGCGCGTGGCATTCCAGCTAAGCGCATCGTGCTCGCCGGCTTTTCGCAAGGCGGGGTGATCGCGCTGCAAGCGGGCCTGCGCTACCCCGAGCGTTTGGGCGGCATCATGGCGCTGTCGACCTATCTCGCTTGCGGCGATACCCTGGCGACCGAGGGCGCGGCGGCAAATAAAGACATTCCGATTATGATGGTGCATGGCACACGCGATGGCGTCATTGCCTTGAAAGTTGCTGAGGGTAGCCATCAAAAATTACGCGACGCTGGCTATCACGTGGATTGGAAAACCTACCCGATGGAGCATAGCGTTTGCGCTGAAGAGGTGGGCGAGATCGCAAAATTTTTGCGAGCACATTTGCCAGCGTGATCATCGCTGGCAATAGGGGTTTTGCATCGGTGAAACTGCTGCAGCGCATTTCAATGTTGCACCAGCATCGCTCGCGCCTTTGCTCGGGAGACGGTTTGTGTGTCGCGCCCAACGACCGCCTTCAATCTAATCACAAGAGAAAACATTGAATTGAATTTTCTAGAAATCTATCGCTCACTCGCCCATCCGCTCGTGCGCGCCTTGGCATGGAGCATTGGCTCACCCAATGTGTTTAACCCGGCTTTGCCAGCGTGGCGCGGGGGCTTGGCCAACGATACCTGCGGCGCAGATTGGCTGACCGCGGCATCACCGTGGCTGCAAGCGCTCGATGAAAAGCCCGAGCCTCTCGTGCGCTGGATGGGCGAGGAGGGCAAACGCCCACTGGGCAAAACGTTCGAGATGCTGATCGGTTTTTGGCTTTCGCATCGCGCCGACATTGCGTGGGTGCAGCCCTCGCTTGTCGTGCGTCGCCATGGGCGCACGATGGGGGAATTCGATCACGTTTATGCCACCCGCGATGGCGCGTTGCATTCGCTTGAGCTTACTGTAAAGTTTTATTTGCGCATCGCGCCGGAGCGCGGAGCGCGCGGTTATGTCGGGCCTATGGTTTACGATTTCATGGCCGAAAAAATCGCCCGCATGACCGAGCATCAAATGCCGCTGGGCGATACCGAAGATGGGCAGCACGCGGTCAAAGCCAATCTGGCACGCATGCGTATTCCCCACGATCACGTTGCGCCGCTTGCGATTGCGCAACACGCTATTTCGCGTGGCATCTTGTTTGAGCACTTTTCTGCGCC
Organism: Betaproteobacteria bacterium; assembly: GCA_031430575.1. Classification (GTDB taxonomy): domain Bacteria; phylum Pseudomonadota; class Gammaproteobacteria; order Burkholderiales; family Casimicrobiaceae; genus JANMDS01. The sequence continues at coordinate 15,035 of JANPBT010000067.1, forward strand.
GCAGGTATCGCTGCCGCTAGAGGCGAGTCCGGCGCACGTGCGTGGAAAGTGGGCGTCAACGCTTGAGCTTGATGCTATACCTGCGGCGCAGATTTCATGCTGGAAAGTGCTCGATGGCGTGCAATGGCTCGGCTCGCAGCGAGCATCGATTTCAGCATTGACCACGCTTGCCGCGTGCGCTGCATCGCTGGGTAAGCTACGGCATGCGATGATTGCCCGTTTTGAAAGCTCAGAGGCCGAGCCGATGCGTGCAGATGAAGTAGAGCGCTGGATTATTTTGAGCCCTGATGCCCGGGTATTTTCCACTGCGATACGCGATCTCAAATCGGGCGCAACGCAATGAGGCACGCTTGGAAATTGATCGTGCTCACGATTGCCTTGATCTGCACGCTTGTAGCCTGTACCAGTCTTGATCACTTGCAGCGAAAAGCCATCTTTCGCCCGTCAAAGGCCATCGACGCAACGCCGCGCGATCAGGGCGTTAATTTCGAAGCGGTGACCATCATCGTTAATGGTGAGCGGGTGACCGGATGGTGGATACCTGCGGCGCAGATTTCTGCAGGTCGGGCACCGCGCGCTTCTGCTTTATATCTGCACGGCAGTGGCTTTAGCCTTTCCGCCAATTTGCCCCGCATTCTGCGGCTGCGAGAAGCGGGGTTTAACGTGCTCGCAATTGATTATCGCGGCTTTGGTGCGAGCGATGGTGATCTGCCGAGCGAAGAAAGCGCTGCTGCCGATGCGCACGCCGCGTGGGCTGAGCTTGGCAAGCGTGCGCCGCCCAATGGTGCGCGCTATATTTACGGGCATTCGCTCGGCGGCGCGATTGCGGTCGATCTGGCGACTAAAGTGCGCGATGCGGCAGGGTTGGTCGTCGAGTCGAGTTTCACCAGCGTGCGCGAATTATTGCCACATACCGCTTACAAATGGATTCCACTTGCGCCGGTACAAACCCAGTTTTTTGATTCACTTGAGAAACTGCCCAAAATTTGCATGCCTGTGCTTTTCTTTCACGGCACCAACGATTATCGGATTCCAACCGAAATGGCGCAATCGCTATTTGATGCGGCGCGCGAGCCCAAACGCTTAGAGATCGTGCAAGGCGCGCGGCACATTGATATTCCCACGCGCTTTAACGGCCAGTGGCGGGCAGCCATCGCCCGCTTACTGGAGACGGCGCCATTAAAATGTGGCGGCTAATCGCGCGCCACTATTTTCGCGCTAGCGTCGGATCAAAAAGCGAAGTATCTTGCCCCGGTGGAAAATCGATGAGCGCTTGCTCCAGCGTTTTGGTTTGCCGCCATTCAGTGGCGGGGCGAATGTAGCCACCGTGCCCCACTTGATCTAAGCCCCAGTAAATTTCAAGGTGGTGGCCATCAGGGTCTAAAAATTCAACCGCGATCTGGCAGCCGGCACGCCTGCGACCTTCGTAGACAATCGTTGCACCTGCCGCTTTCAACACATCGCGGGCGCGAAAAACCTCATCTAAGCTCGCAACCTCAAATGCCATATGATGCATCTCGCTGCGCGTTGATTCGCTTTTGAGCGTGCCCACGAGCGCGATGCCATGATGGTCGTTGCTGCAGCGCATAAAGAGCATGCCGCCGGGCACCATCGTGTCTGGGTAGACATCTGAAATCTGAAACCCGAGCAGGTCTACATAAAATTTGGCCGAGGCTTCAATGTCGCGTACGTTTAACACCACGTGCCCGATTTTAGTAATTTTGAATGGCATGCCCTTCGGCGGTTTCGTTGCCATAAGGGTGTTTACTTTTGCTTCGTCGATCATGATCGTATCTCGTTAAATTAAACCAGCCCGGGCGAGCGCGGCGTCAAGCCTTGGAAAAACGCGGCGCGCATTTCCTTCAAAAATCATTGATTTCTGCGCCGCAGGTATTCCGGGGAAAGCATCGACGTAGCGACGGGTGTCGTCAAAATAATGGCCAGTTTCGGGATCGATGCCGCGCACTGCGCCAACCATTTCAGAGGCGAACAAAATATTTTCAACGGGTATGACCTTTAAAAGCAAATCAATCCCCGGCTGGTGATAGACGCAGGTGTCAAAAAATACATTTTGTAAAACGTGCTCCGACAAGGGCGGCAGCTTCATATCTTGCGCCAGCCCGCGAAACCGCCCCCAGTGGTAAGGCACTGCGCCGCCGCCATGCGGAATAATGAATTTCAGTGTCGGGAAATCTTTGAAAAGATTGCCTGTCATCAACTGCATAAATGCAGTCGTATCGGCGTTGAGGTAGTGTGCACCGGTGGTGTGAAAGCAGGCGTTGCAGCTGGTGCTGACGTGCACCATCGCGGGCACGTCAAGCTCCACCATCTTTTCGTAAACGGGATACCACCAGCGATCAGTCAGCGGCGGCTCGCGCCAGTGCCCGCCGGAGGGATCAGGATTTAAATTACACGCCACAAACCCAAGTTCATTCACGCAGCGCGCGAGCTCCGCCGCGCAATTGGCGGGTGATACGCCGGGAGATTGCGGGAGCATGCACGCGCCAATAAAGTTTTGCGGGAAGAGCCCGGCGACGCGGTAAACGAGATCATTGCAAATTGAAGCCCACGTTTCGCTCGTCTGCGCGTTGCCGGTATGGTGCGCCATAAAGCTCGCGCGCGGCGAAAAAATCGTCACGTCCGTCCCGCGCTCTTTTTGAATGCGAATCTGCGCGGATTGCACGGATTCTCGCAATTCGTCATCACTTATTTTTAAATCGGTGACGCGCGGTGCAGCGCCTTTGCCCGCGAGGGCATCGATTTGCTGCGTGCGCCATGTTTCAAGCGCTTTCGGGGCAGTGGTGTAGTGGCCGTGGCAATCAATAATCATCGTCAATTTTTTCAAAAAATGGCTAAATCTGCGCCGCAGGTATTAAGGCTGCCAAGGCTTCGGGCAGCTGAACTTCACCGCGCATAATCACCCGTGCAGTGCGCAAAAGCGCTGCGCTCAATATGTTAGTTTGGTCGCGTGGATCGATCGTTAGCGTAACGGTGAATTCCCCGCTTGGGTGCTCAACGCTCACGACCGCTTTTGGCGCAGCAGCAATAGTGGCGCAGGCTGCCGCAGGTGAGCCCGGCAATACGCACGCGCTGGCGACCGAGACCGCGCCGAGCACGCCAATCGCGGCGTGGCAATCATGGGGAATGAAGGTGCGCGTGCAGATTGCGCCCTCCGCCCGTGGCGGCGCGACGAGTGTCATCTTGGGCACGACTTTTTTAGTCACATCGCCCAAGCCCATCGCCGCACCGGCTTTCAGCCGGATCGATTCCAAGCGTGCTTTCAGCGCGCCGTCGGCATTTAATGCATCGCACGATTCATAGCCGGTCACCCCTAAATCAGATGCTTTCATTACGACCACAGGCATGCCGTTGTCGATGCACGTCACCGCCACCCCATCGAAGGTATCGACGACATTTCCTGTTGGCAACATCTTGCCGCAGACCGAGCCCTGCGTTTCCAGAAAATCGATTTCCACCGGTGCTGCAGTGCCAGGTACGCCATCAATTTTTGCGCTGCCCGCGTAAGTCATTTTTCCGTTGGGTGTCTGCAGCGTCACGTTAGCGAGCGTGCCCGTATTGACGGTGCGGATGCGTAGCGTAGTCGTTGGCGACTGCGCTGGGAAAAGCCCCGTTTCAATGGCAAATGGCCCGGCGGCAGCGAGCATATTGCCGCAGTTGGGCGTGGTATCCACCCGCGCTTCATGGATGAGCACTTGCGCGAACAAAAAGTCAATATCAACCCCGGGCGCGTTTGATATTGAAACGATCCCCACCTTGCTCGTTAACGGGTCTGCACCCCCAAGCCCGTCGATCTGGCGGGCATCGGGCGAGCCCATAACCGCTAGCAAAATTGCATCACGCGCGGCGGTGTCGATCGGCAAATCAGAGGCCAGAAAAAAAGGCCCGCGGGAAGTGCCACCGCGCATGAAGTAGGTTGAAAGTGAAGATTTCATGGGCGTATTGTGAGCCAAAAGCCTACTCTCTGACTATGCAAACGGATGCAATCTGATATATCAATTTCGCTATAACAATTGATATGCTATGCTTCATTGATGGAATTTAAGCAGCTTGGGTCATTTGTGCGCGTCGCCGAGCTCGGTTCGTATACGCGCGCCGCGATGGAGCTCAACGTGGCCCAGCCGGCATTGAGCCGCGTGGTGCGCGCGCTCGAAGTTGAGCTGGGGCAGCATCTGTTTCGGCGCAATGGCCGCGGGGTGACGTTGACCGCTGCAGGCGAAGTCCTACTCGCGCATTCGCGTGGGGTCATCCATCAGCTCGCGCGCTGTCAAGATGAGCTTGCCGCGCTTAAAAATTCCGCTGGAGGCTCGGTTTCTGTCGGGCTACCGCCGACCCTTGCGCGCCTACTCAGTGTGCCGCTGATGCGCGCATTTCGCGAGACGCTACCAGATGCCCGCTTGATGATTTCTGAAGGACTCACTGCGGCGCTGCATGAATCGGTCGTGAAAGGGCGGCTAGATATTGCATTGCTTTACAGCGCCTCGCGCACCGCCGAGATTGAATGTGTGCATCTGCTGAAAGAGACGCTCGTCTTAGTCAGCCGCAAGCCGCATCGGTTTGGCGCGTCGATCACGCTCTCGCAGTTATCAGAAATTCCACTGGTCATTCCAACCCGGTCTAATGCGCTACGCATTCAGATCGATGTCGCGTTGAGTGCCCTGGGCCTTAAGCCTAATGTTGCGCTCGAGGTCGATGGCGTTGGTGCGATCTTGGCGCTCGTGGCCGATGGCGCGGGCTGCGCGGTGCTCACCAGCGGCTCTGTCAACGATGCCACCAAAAACGCGCAATTTGCCGCGATTCCCATCATGCGCACTTCCCGTGAGCAAATGAGTATCGCACTTAGTTTGGCGCAAAGTATGCACCGCCCGACCACCCGCGCCCAACGCGAGACGATGGCGATTCTGCAAAAAATTGCGCCGCAAGTTTTGTTGAAGTGATTTTTTCTATAAATACCTGCGGCGCAGATTTCCGCGATTTAGGCGTCCCATTTTTTGTGATTTAGCACTGGAGACTTTTCAATGATGAATATTTGCACTCGATTTGCTGTCCTCACCGCATGGTGCGCCGCCGCTGCGGTTTTCGCGGCAAGCGTAGTCCAAGCATTTCCCACCAAGCCGATCAAAATCATCGTGCCGTTTGGCGCGGGTGGCGTTGCTGATCTCACCGCGCGCACGGTCGCGCAGCATATGCAAGCGTCGCTTGGGCAATCAATCGTTGATGAAAATCGCCCCGGTGCGGGCGGCTTCTCAGCGGCAGAAGCGGTGGTCAATGCTGAGCCCGATGGGCATACGCTTTTGCTCATTTCAAATGGCACCGCAGTGAGCGCGGGATTATTTAAATCGCCTCCCGTCAATGCCGAGCGTGATCTGCATGCAGTGGGGCTGATGAGCGCATTTGATCTTGCGCTCGTCGTGCCCAGCGATTCACGTTTCGCGCAATTTTCTGATGTGTTGAGTTTTGCTAAAGCCAATCCGGGCAAGCTCAATCTTGGCACGATTAATATCGGAAGCACGCAGCATCTCGCCGCCGAGCTTTTGAAATCGAGCTTGGGTGTCGATCTGCAAGTTGTGCCCTTTAATGGCACGCCTGCGCTGATTGGCGCATTGCGCGGTGGCACGGTCGATGCCGCCATCGAAATTTTGGGGCCATTGAATACGCAAATTTCTGCAAAAGCAGTGCGTCTACTCGCGACCCTCGGCGCTAAGCGCAATAGCGCGCACAGCATAGTGCCCACCGCGTCAGAAGCGGCGGGAAATGCATTTGCCGTGACATCGTGGAACGGCTTTGCGGTCTCGGCAAAGGTGCCATCAGCAGCGCTCTCCAAGCTCAATCAAGCACTTAACGCTGCGCTCGCTGCCGCGCCAGTGCGGGCGCGATTCAATGAGCTCAATGTTGTTGCGATGCCAACGAGCCCGGAGCAAGCCAATGCCCATCTCGCGAGCGAAACGAAGCGTTGGAGCGAAGTGATTCGCGCTGCAAAAATCGCACCGCAATGAAATCGATCCCGCCGCCGTGCGCGGAGATTTCCACGCCCGTATTTCGTTTGCCTGCAGGCGCATGCGATGCCCACTGCCACGTTTTTGGTCCCGGTGAAAAATTTCCGTACGCGCAGAATCGCCGCTACACGCCACCCGATGCGAGTGCGGCAAAACTCTTTGCGCTGCACGAAAAACTCGGCGTCTCGCGCGTCGTGCTCGTGCAAGCGAGCGTGCATGGCAACGACAACGCGGCGATGCTCGATGCGATTGCCCAGCGCCCCGATTCAATGCGTGGGGTGGCGATGTTGGAGCCGACAATTACTGATGCCGAGTTGCAGGCGCTGCATGCGGGTGGCGTACGGGCCGTGCGCTACAACTTCGTAGCCCACTTAGGTGGCGCGCCCGATCTCGCGGTGATCCGCACGATGGCCGGGCGGATCAAGCCGCTCGGTTGGCATTTGGTCTTTCATCTCGATGCCGAAGATTTAGCCCAATATTCAGCGTTTGTGATGTCGATGCCGGTGCCTTGCGTGATCGATCATATGGGCCGCGCAATGGTGGTGCACGGCATCGATCAACCGGCATTCAAAGCGATGATTGCACTCATGCGCGCGCCCCATGTCTGGGTGAAAGTCAGCGGCGCGGAGCGGATTTCAGCTGCGCTTTCAAAGATTGATCCGCCATACGCCGATGCCGCACCGTTTGCGCGTGCGCTCATCAATGCTGCGCCTGATCGGGTGCTTTGGGGGACAGATTGGCCGCACCCAAATGTGCGCGAGATGCCTGATGATGGCAAGCTCATGGATTTATTGCCACATTTTCATGACGATGCGAGCGTGTTGCGCCAGCTTTTGGTGGATAACCCGACGCGACTTTATTGGTACGCATGAATCTGCAGCGCAACGATGCATTTGCAGCCGAAATCTGCGCCGCAGGTATTCAGCATTAAGGTATCGGCGATCAGGTTTTTAAGGCGCGTAAGGTGAAACCCGAGTTGACACCCGCGCGCGAACGCGCAACACTTTTTACATCTCTTGATCGGACTGAATATGAAATTTACGTTTAGCGCGAAAGCGAAATGCGCGTCTGCGGGTGTTGCCGCAATTGCTGCAATCGCCGCGCTCGCTGCACCACTTTCCCACGCGCAGTCAAAAGGCGAGCTGCTCTGGCTCGGGCAAGCCGCGTTTAAGCTCACCACGCAAAGCGGCAAAGTGATCATGATCGATCCGTGGATTCGGGCGAATCCAACTACGCCTGCTGAATATAAAAATTTGGAATCATTGGGTAAGGTCGATTTGATTTTGGTCACCCATGGTCATCTCGACCATGTCGCCGATGCACCGGCGCTGGCGCTCGCGCATAAAGCGCGTGTTTTCAGTGGCGATTTGAATTCGACGCTCGCGGTGCTGGCCGTGCTCCCGCCTGAGCTCGCGCCGCGCATGAATAAAAGCGGCACCGTGTATCCCTTTCCCGATCAACCTAAGATCGCCATCACTGCGGTCAAGGCCGAGCACTCATCGGTTTACGTCTGGACTAATCCTGCCACGGGTAAGCAAGAGGTGCACCCCGGCGGCGAAGCGATGGGCTTCATCATCACGCTCGAAAACGGCACGAAGGTCTATCACGCGGGCGATACGGGTTTGTTTGGCGATATGAAATTAATCGGTGATTACTACAAACCTGATGTTGCGCTCGTGCCCATCGGCGGCAACTTTACGATGGACCCAAGCGACGCCGCCTTCGCGCTCACGGAATGGTTGAAACCGAAAATCGCCGTGCCGATGCACTATGGCGCAAACCCAATCGCAAAAGGCACGTTGCCGCAATTTGAAGCGGCGATGAAAGCGCGCAACAACGCGTCGATCAAAGTCGTCGCCATGAAGCCGGGTGACAAATTAGAGTTGCCATGAGCGGTTTTTTATCGCAATACCTGCGGCGCAGATTGGGTGCTTTTTCGCTTAGTTTTGCAGCGGTTGCCGCCGTTTTTGCAAGCGTTGCCGGTGCGCAAAATTACCCGAATAAGCCCGTGCGTATTGTTGTGCCGTTCACCCCGGGCGGCACGACTGATATTTTGGCGCGGGCGATTGGCCAAAAATTAACCGAGCAATTTGGGCAATCGTTTGTGATTGAAAACGTCGCGGGCGCTGGCGGCAGCATTGGTGCCGATCGGGTCGCGAAATCTCCCGCCGATGGCTACACGCTGCTCATGGGTCATATCGGCACGCTTGCGGTCAACCCCGCGCTTTACCCAAATTTGCCTTACGATCCGGTGAAAAGCTTTGCGCCCGTCGCTTGGGTTGCGAATGTTCCCAATGTGTTGGTCGTGCATCCGAGCGTGAGCGCGACATCGCTGCGCGCATTCATCGTGCTATCTAAATCACTGGGCAACGCGTGGAACTACGGATCGGGCGGAAACGGTAGCGCAGCGCATTTAGCCAGCGAGTATTTAAAGCTGCAAACAGGCGCGGCGATCGCGCATATCCCTTACAAAGGCACGGCGCCGGCGGTCACCGATCTGCTTGGCGGAAATATCGAGGTGCTTTTCACCGGCGCGCCCGCGGTATTGCCCCATATCAAAGCCGGTAAGATGCGTGCGCTTGCCGTCTCCTCGGCCAAGCGCTTACCGCAATTACCCGATGTGCCCACCGTGGCCGAGATGGGCTATGCGGGTTTTGAAGCCGATCAATGGTACGGCGTTGTCGCCCCGGCGGGCACGTCCGCCGAGATCATCGCAAAGCTTAATGCCGCGATCAACACTGCTCTGCAATCGCCCGAATTAAGCGCAAAGCTCGATAGCGAAGGCGCGCAGCCCGCACCCGCATCGCCGCAAAGTTTTGGTGAACACATCAAGCGTGAAATCGCGCGCTGGAAACCAGTGGTGATCGCGGGGAAGATCACCGCGCAGTAAGGTGCGCTCTTGATTTCTGAGGGACTTATTTTGATGGATACCTGCGGCGCAGATTTGATGCTTTTTATCGAAATCTGCGCCGCAGGTATCGGCGACATGTCGAGCAGGAATGCATCCCCACCATCTCGGGGTAAATCCAAACGTACAGCCGATCAAGGCGTATACGCTGGCGCGACGCCCCCAGCGGCAACCCAGTAGATACCGTGAAAACGGCTCCAGTACTCGGTGTGAGCAGGACGATCTAAGTGGTAAGCAAGAATTCAGCGCTGAACATGACGTGATCCTTTTGGGTGAGATTTACTAAGGGGTTAGTCGCACGCGGGGCAAAGTCGACACCGCGCGACGGTAAGCTGAGTATGCTTGTTAATTGACTTCACCTACTCGCCGCGCCGCTGCACAGCGAACACCCAAGCAAAGAAAATTAAAAAAATGAGATCATTTGCACCGTAAATACTAAAAAACGCACCAGCAAAGAAGTCTTTCGAATAGAGCTGCTGGAGGTTGTTTTCTGAAAGCCACCTGATCCACACCGCGCAGTAGATGAGTTTTTCTATCGCAAAGACGCCCGCAAGCCATTTGATGCTGGAGGTGATGAAGGCAGCCCCCAAGTAAGCCAACCCCCACACAACAATCATTAGAAGTCCGAAATTTGACATCACGACGGGATCAGCGCTGTTAATCGATTGATTCGTGAATCCACGAGAGAAGATAAGTACTCCTCCGATATTCATTAAGCCAGCAGCAATAAGTCCACTTCGTATCAGCGTTCTGTTCATTTTCATTCCTTGATAATTAAACTGACGGAACTGCGGCAGAACCAGCGCATCCCCGCTGGTAACGGGCCATTGCATATTCAATTTCGCGGCGCAGCTAGTTCGTATGCGGCCTGCTGTTTGACATTGGGCTCCCAAAAAACGAAGGTTTTTTGGAGAATTCTTTGATGGAAAGGTTCGGGCGCTCGTTTCGAAAAACCGCAACCTTTGTCCATTTTGTGAGCCCGAAAAGCGCCAAATCTGCGCCGCAGGTATTTCCAACTTTAATCGAGCGTAACTTTGTTGCGCGCTGCGAGCAGCGCATCGGCTTGCGTGCGCCAACTTTTTGCGCCGGGGGTGACGACGCCTGCTTTGCGCTGCGCACTGATCCACGCTTGACGCTGGGCGGTGGCGGTGGCCATGAGTGGCTCGAGGCCGATCTCACGCACGGTGTTTGTCGCTTCAAACATTTCTTCCGCGCGGCGCTTGCCGTGTTGCACGACCCGCGAGAAAAAATAATCGCCTTGCTTTTCCCAATCGATAGAGGGAAAGGTCTCCGCGAATGTTGGCAGCACGTAGTCTTCGACGCCATAGGCGCGGGCATTGGTGTAGCTTTCGATGACTAAGGCTTCGAGCCCTTTAATCAAGATGCTGCGGCTCATCTTGATGGCGGACGCAACGCCAATTTCAGCGGAGACGACGGTCACGTTCATACCCCAGCTTTTCAGCATCGGCGCGATTTCTGCTGCGCAGGCGCCCCCGAGCAAAATCGGCGCAGCGATGCCATAGGGCGGCACGGAAGTCATCACACCTGCATCAAGGTAGTGGCCGCCGGCGGCAGCGATCAACGCCGCCGAGCGCTGCTTGGTGCCGGGCGATGCGGAATTGAGATCGATGAAATAAGTGCCTGCGCTGACCTGCGGCGCAGATTCAGCCGCAACCGATTCCGCGTTAGAGGCAGTCACCGAAGAAAAAATGAGTGCACTGCGTTCGCAAAGCGCTGCCACGGAAGCGCACGCGTGCAGATTAGATTGCGTGATCGCCGCGATATCTTCAGAATCTGCAGCTGAATCTTTCCAGCGAATATCCCAGACGGAAATGTTGTGGGCATCATCAAGCTTTGCCAGCGCGCGCGCGAAAATCTTGCCAACTTCGCCAAACCCGACGATTCCAATTTCCATAGAAAACGGGCGCCTTGAATTGATTTTTATTGTTTTAAATCAGAAAGTTAAGGCTTTAAACTGGCGGAGAGGGGGGGATTCGAACCCCCGATACCCGTAAAGGTACGCCTGATTTCGAGTCAGGTACATTCAACCACTCTGCCACCTCTCCAGCTCCTCTTGAATTGTAGCTGAAAGCAGCTTCCTAATTCCGAGTGAACTAATCAAGTATTAAGTTGACTAAATTACTCGGAAATGCTTAAATTGAGGCTATGAGACTGACTACTAAAGGCCGTTTTGCTGTCACTGCGATGATCGATGTTGCGCTTAATGCACATTCTGGTCCGGTCGCGTTGGCAGAAGTGAGCGAGCGGCAGCATATCTCGCTTTCCTACCTTGAGCAGCTCTTTGCTAAGCTGCGTCGGCGCGGGCTGGTCGATAGTGTGCGCGGCCCTGGCGGCGGTTATATGTTGGCCAAGCCGGTTGCTGTGATGTCTATTGCCGATATTATTTTGGCAGTTGATGAGCCGATCGACGCGACCAATTGCTCGGGCAAAGAAAATTGCCACGACGATGGTGGCCAATGCCTGACCCACGACTTATGGGCCAATCTCAATACCCATATTTATAGTTACCTCTCCGGCGTTAAGCTGGGCGCACTCGTTGAGCAAGCGCGGGCTAAATCTGCGCCGCAGGTACCGATTTCTTTGATTGATAATCGTCCGCGCTTTCGTCGCACGGGCACTGGGTTGTTAAACGTATGAGCAGCATCATGAAAAAACCGATTTATCTCGATTACTCGGCGACCACGCCAGTAGACCCGCGCGTTGCGCAAAAAATGATTCCGTTTCTGACGGAAAATTTTGGTAATCCTGCGAGCCGTTCCCATCCATATGGCTGGGAATCAGAAGCGGCAGTGGAAGAAGCGCGTGAGCAAGTAGCTGATCTCGTTGGCGCGGATGCTAAAGAGATCGTATTTACCTCTGGCGCGACTGAATCCATTAATCTTGCAGTCAAAGGCGCAGCTCAGTTTTACAAAGAAAAAGGCAAGCATCTCGTTACCGTTGCCACCGAGCATAAAGCCACGCTCGATACCATGCGTGAGCTAGAGCGGCAGGGGTTTGAGGTGACTTATATTCAGCCTGAGCCTGATGGCTTGGTGCCGATTGCCAAATTTAGCGCCGCGTTGCGCCCCGATACGATCGTGGTCTCAATTATGTTCGTGAATAACGAAATCGGCGTGGTGCAAGATATCGCAGCGATGGGCGAAATTTGCCGCGCCAAGGGCATCATTTTTCATGTTGATAGCGCGCAGGCAACGGGCAAAGTGCCGATCGATTTGAGCGAGCTTAAAGTTGATTTGATGAGCTTTTCTGCCCATAAAAGCTACGGGCCGAAAGGCATGGGTGCGCTTTACGTGCGGCGCAAACCGCGTGTGCGCTTAGAGGCGCAGATTCATGGCGGTGGTCATGAGCGTGGCTTTCGCTCCGGCACGTTGGCAACGCACCAGATCGTCGGCATGGGTGAAGCCTTTCGCATCGCCAAGCTTGAAATGGCGACTGAAAATGAGCGTATCCGTATGTTGCGTGATCGGCTCTGGCGTGGGCTGTCTGAGATGGAAGAGGTTTTTCTAAATGGTGATCTTGAGCAGCGCGTTCCGCACAATCTTAACGTAAGCTTCAACTATGTTGAAGGCGAATCGCTCATTATGGCGATTAAAGATATAGCCGTCTCGTCGGGCTCAGCCTGCACGTCGGCTTCGCTTGAGCCTTCTTATGTGTTGCGCGCTTTGGGCCGTAGCGACGAGCTGGCGCATAGTTCGATTCGATTCTCGATTGGCCGCTTCACGACGGTAGAAGACGTCGACTACACCATCAATTTGCTGAAATCGAAAGTGGGCAAATTGCGGGAGCTTTCGCCGCTTTGGGAAATGCATCAAGACGGTATCGATATTTCAAAAATTCAGTGGGCTGCACACTAAAAATGATTGCCTTTCGCTGCTGAGATCGTCGGCGAAACTCAATCATTTTGAAGCGCAATTAAGGAGCAAGATCATGGCATATAGCGAAAAAGTTTTAGACCATTATGAAAACCCGCGTAACGTGGGCTCGTTTGCAAAAGACGACGATGAAGTCGGCACCGGCATGGTGGGCGCGCCCGCGTGCGGCGACGTGATGAAGCTGCAGATTAAAGTAAACGCGCAAGGCATCATCGAAGATGCAAAGTTCAAAACTTACGGTTGCGGCTCGGCCATCGCGTCGTCGTCACTGGTGACTGAGTGGGTGAAGGGCAAGTCGCTTGATCAAGCAATGAGCATTCGCAATACCCAAATCGCCGAAGAGCTGGCATTGCCGCCGGTGAAAATTCACTGCTCGATTTTGGCTGAAGATGCGATTAAGGCGGCAGTAGAAGATTACCGCGCCAAACACGCTGCCGCCGCAGGCTCGATACCTGCGGCGCAGATTGCGGCGCAGGTCGCAACGAAATCTGTATCCGAAGCGACGGCCTAAATCATGAGCGTTTCTCTGACCCAAGCCGCAGCAACGCACGTTGAGAAATACATCGCCAAGCGTGGCAAAGGTGTGGGCTTGCGCTTAGGCGTGCGCACCACCGGCTGCTCGGGCTTGGCCTACAAATTGGAATACGCCGATGCCGTCGCGCCAGAAGATCATGTTTATGAAAACTTCGGCGTGAAAGTCTTGATTGACCCCAAGAGCTTGCCTTACCTCGATGGTATGGAGCTCGATTTTGCGCGTGAAGGCTTAAACGAAGGCTTCAAGTTTAACAACCCAAACGTTAAAGATGAGTGCGGCTGCGGCGAGAGCTTTACGGTCTAATTGGATGCAGTTTTTTGCGCTGTTTGAAATTGCTGCGAAATTTGATATTAATGCCAACGCGCTTGCAGCTAAATTTCGCACGTTGCAAATCGAGTCCCATCCCGACAAATTTGCATCTGCGGCTGATAGCGTTCGTCGTGCGGCGCAGCAGCGCTCTGCGCTCATCAACGATGCTTACAAAACGCTGAGAGATCCCGTCGCGCGTGCGGCTTACCTTATCAAAAATACCTGCGGCGCAGATCCTTTTGATGAGCGAAATACCAAAATGCCGCTGCATTTCTTGCATGCTCAAATTGAATTACGTGAAGAAATCGCTGAAAACTGCGCCGCAGGTAATCTGCAAAATCTCGCGGGTATCGCTGCCAAGCTAGAAGCAGATCAGGCGTTACTTCGGGCAAAAATTACGCAGACCATTGACGTGAATCAAGACTGCGCCGCAGCGATTGATGACCTGCGCCAGCTGCGGTTTTTGCAGAAAGTAGCCAGTGAAATTGACGACGCGGTAGAGCGGCTGGAGTCGTGAGCGGCTTAAACATCGTCGCGCCGCCATCGATTTGCCCTGCTGGTGCTCTGACTGCTCACCAAATTTAAAATAGCGCACATATGGCACTCTTCCAAATCTCCGAGCCGGGCGAAAGCCCCGCGCCCCACGAACATAAACGCGCGATTGGCATTGATCTCGGCACGACGAATTCGCTCGTTGCCACAGTGCGCAATAGCGTAGCCGAAGTGCTGCCAGATGCCACTGGGAGGCGCTTGCTGCCTAGCGTTGTGCATTACGGCGCGCGCGGTGTGGTGCAGGTGGGCGATGCGGCGGCGGCGCAAGCGAGCGCTGATCCGCGCAACACCATCGCGAGCGTGAAGCGGCTCATGGGGCGCAGCGCAAAAGACGTGGGCGACGCGATTCGCGGGCGCTACGTGCTCACAGAAAATGACGGCTTGCTGCGCATTGAGACCACCGCTGGGTTGCGTACGCCGATTGAAATCTCTGCCGAAATATTGAAAGCTTTGCGCGAGCGCGCAGAGGCTACGCTCGGGGGAGAGATTTTTGGTGCAGTCATTACCGTGCCTGCCTATTTTGATGATGCCCAACGGCAAGCGACAAAAGATGCTGCCAAGCTCGCCGGCTTAAACGTATTGCGCCTGCTCAATGAGCCTACCGCAGCGGCGGTCGCCTATGGTTTAGATAGTTTGAGCGAAGGCACTTTTGTGGTTTACGATTTAGGCGGCGGCACTTTCGACGTGAGTATTTTGAGTTTGACCAAGGGCGTGTTTGAAGTGCTCGCCACTGCCGGCGATGCCATGCTCGGCGGCGATGATTTTGATCAAGCCATTGCCGATTGGGCGCGCGCGCAGCTGGGCTTGCGCGAGCTTTCGGCGGGGCAGGAGCGGGTGCTTCTTGCCAGTGCGCGGCGGGCTAAAGAGGCGCTTTCCAGTGCCCATAGCACCACGCTCACTTTTAACGCTGGCAACGAGCAGCGGGCACTCACGATGACGCGCGAGCAATTTGAAGCGCTCACCAAAGCTTTGCTTGAGCGCACGATGGTGCCGGTGAAGCGCACCTTGCGCGATGCCAAATTGAAGGCGGAGCAGGTTGATGGCGTGGTGCTCGTGGGTGGGTCAACGCGCATGCCTTGCGTTAAAAATACCGTCGGCGTATTCTTTCAAAAAGAGCCGTTGTGCACGCTCGATCCCGATGAAGTCGTTGCCCTCGGCGCAGCCGCGCAAGCCAATACGCTCGCGGGTAATAAATCTGGGCAAGATGATTTGCTTCTGCTCGATGTCATCCCGCTTTCGCTAGGGTTGGAAATGATGGGCGGTCTGGTAGAAAAAATCATTCCGCGCAACTCGACCATTCCGATTTCAAAAGCGCAAGAATTTACCAACTACAAAGAAGGCCAATCGGCCATGGCGTTGCACGTCGTGCAAGGCGAGCGCGAGCTGGTCGCCGATTGCCGCTCGCTTGCCCGCTTCGAGCTGCGGGGAATTCCGCCGATGGTCGCAGGCGCAGCGCGCATCTTGGTCACTTTTCAAGTTGATGCCGATGGCCTGCTTTCAGTGAGCGCTGAGGAGCGCACCTGCGGCGCAAAATCAGATGTGATCGTCAAGCCCAGCTATGGTTTGCGTGACGACGAAATTGCAGCGATGCTGCAAGCCTCGTTTACCCAAGCTGCAGCCGACAAAACCGCACGCGCGCTCGCCGAGGCGCGGCTCGAAGCGCAGCAATTGCTCGATGCCATTGCCATTGCCTTGGGCGAAGATTCAGAGCTACTGAATGCCGACGAGCGCGCAGTGATTGATTCCGATATGATCGCATTGCAAACGATTCGCGCAGGCGACGATCATCACGCCATCGTAGAGGCCACCAAAGCGCTCAACGCCGCAACAGAAAACTTCGCCGCCCGCCGGATGGACAAAACCATTGCCCGCGCATTACGCGGGAAAAACGTCTCAGAGATTGCGTAAACCATCATGCCTATTATCAAAATCCTACCCCATAGCGAGCTCTGCGCCGCAGGTATTTCATTTGAATCAAAAATCGGGGAATCGCTTTGCGATGCGCTACTCAATCATGGCGTTGCAATTGAGCATGCCTGCGAAAAATCGTGCGCGTGCACGACCTGCCATGTCGTGGTGCGCGAAGGCTTCAATTCGCTTGAGGGCGCGACCGACGACGAAGAAGATTTACTCGATCGCGCTTGGGGCTTAACCTCCGTCTCAAGACTTTCTTGCCAAGTCAAAATTGGCAGCACAGACCTCGTCGTTGAAATCCCGAAATACACCATCAACCACGCACGTGAGAATCATTGAAATGGCGCAATCATTGAAATGGACGGATACCCGCGAGATCGCCATCGCGTTAATCGAGGCTCACCCTGATGTTGAGCCGCAGCAAATTCGATTTACCGATTTGCATGCATGGGTTTGCGCGTTGCCTGATTTTGCCGACGACCCTAATCGCTCCGGTGAGAAAATTTTAGAAGCGATCCAAATGATGTGGATGGATGAAGCGGAGTAGTACGTTTTTTAAGCAATACCTGCGGCGCAGATTTGGCCATTTTGAGAGCATTTTTAATTGAAGTTGACCACGAGCAAGGCATTACACCTTTCCAAAATCGTCTGGGGCGCATGGCGTTTGCACGAAACGCAATGGAGCGCGCAGGCGATCAATCGTTGGATACATCAGCTCGTTGAGTTGGGTATTACTAGCTTTGACCACGCCGATTTGTATGGCCAGTTTGGTAACGAAGCCTTGTTTGGTGAAGCGCTCGCGCTTTCGCCGGGGCTGCGCGATCAAATCCAAATCCTCAGCAAGTGCGGCATTCAGTTAGTTTTGCCTACGCGCCCAGACACGCGGGTAAAGCACTACGACAGCAGCGCCGATCACATCTCATGGAGCGTGCGGCAATCGCTCAAAAACTTTCGTATCGACCAATTAGATCTGCTGATGATCCACCGCCCTGATTTTTTGATGGATGCAGCCGAAACCGGCGCCGCGCTCGCAGCGTTAGTGGATGAAGGCTTAGTCGCGCATATCGGTGTATCCAATTTCTCAGCGTCGCAATATGCATTGCTTCAAGGGAAAATGCGCCACAAACTCGCCGTAAATCAAGTGGAAATCTCACTTATCAAGCGCGAGAGCTTCGACGATGGCGTGCTCGATCAATGCCAAGCGATGGACGTAATTCCGATGGCGTGGTCACCCATGGCGCGAGGCGGACTTAATAGCGACAGCGCCGAAGCCAAGCGCCTCAGTACTGTTTTGAAAACCCTCTCGGGGCGCTACCAAGTAACGCCCGATGCGATTGCGATTGCGTGGCTCTTGCACCATCCTGCGCAAATTGTTCCAATCGTTGGGAGCAGCAAAATTGAGCGTGTTCAAAACGCAATCGATGCGCTGCAAGTCAAGCTCACGCGCGAGGATTGGTATGCGCTCTGGGCCGCGGCGCAGGGCGGGGAAGTCGCCTGATGGACTTTTTCCGCTTCGTCTCTGCTGCGCGCAATCCTACTGTGGGGTACTAGAAATTTTGCGGCTTGGGTGCGTAACCGTTTTGTTTGACTGCTTTCTATTTCGCGCGCACCATTGCTTCGTACAATCTATTAATTTAGTGGTTATTCTCAAACAGTGTTAATTTTTAAATGCGGAGCGCAACATGCGTGCAGTTTGTATTGCTTACACAGTTGTGGTTTCCTTATTTAGTGGTTTTTGCTGGGGTCAGACCTCGCCTTCAAATTCAGCATCAAGCGCGGATTACGACGTCGAGGGTAGTGGATTTATCGGACGGGTGTTTGAGTCGCAACGGGTGCCAGTTCGCAAGGTGGGGATTGTGCTCATTGGCGGGAGCGAGGGCGGTTTTTTACTCGCCGACCGCGTTGCGCCGCAGCTGGCAGCTTTGGGCTATCGCGTGTTGGCGGTGAATTACCACGGCGGATTTTCTGATCGTTCACGACCGTTGGCCAACGTACCGTTGGAGCAGTTTTCTGCAGCGGCAAAATGGTTGCGTGCTCGGGCGGGAATCCACCGTGTAGCGGTGATCGGCGAGTCGCGAGGCAGCGAGGCAGCGTTGCTCACCGCGCTGCGCTCGCGAGACGTGGCGGGCGTAGTCGGTGTGGTGCCTTCGCTTTACGTGTGGTCAGCGCTGGGCAATGCGGAGCGCGATGGCCCGAGCGGTTGGGCAGACGCGGGGAA
Source organism: Betaproteobacteria bacterium (assembly GCA_031430575.1). Taxonomy (GTDB): domain Bacteria; phylum Pseudomonadota; class Gammaproteobacteria; order Burkholderiales; family Casimicrobiaceae; genus JANMDS01. The sequence goes on from JANPBT010000067.1 coordinate 33,378, forward strand.
GCCAGTGATGTTTGTGCAGCCGTTAAAAGAGCCGCAGCCGAATGCAGCAACCTTTACGCGCGCTCTGGATGCGGATAGCGCGCTAGAAAACGCGACGATTCCGATTGAGCGAATTGATGTGCCAATCTTACTGCTTGGTAGTGATGATGATGCCGTCTGGCCTTCGGGCGATTTTGTGCGGCGCGCGCAGGCGCGTGTGCAGCAATTAAATCCCCGCGTGCGCCTTGATGCCCAAACGTATCCGAACGCCGGGCACCGCATTTTCGGCTCGGGTACGAGCTCGCCAACTGAAACCTACGCCTGGAGCGGTGGCGAATTCGTCGCGCGCTACGGCGGCACGGAGCTTGGTAACGCCCGCGCACGCGCCAGCGCGTGGAAAGCATTAACGGATTTTCTGGAAAAACTTTAGAGCACGCAACGCATTCTGAAATCGCGGAAAGACGATTGATTGTGGACGTACCCAATGCTGCTCCTTTTACAGTCATTGATTATCAGTGCTGAATCTCCCCCGCGTCCGTAGTTGGGGTAGGTCGAATCGGGCAGGATCAACGGCACAAAAAATCCTAGCCTTACGCTTTTCGGTGTTTTTTCATTGAATACCTGCGGCGCAGATTACGCCTCAAAGTGCCTTATTTCGATGCCACATTGCCCTAAATTGCCCCAAATTGCACGCGCGTTGCAGCGCAGCAAAATCTACGCGATAATCTTAACTTCAATTCAAATAACCATCCACGGAGTCTTTTCCATGAATTCCCGTCGTTCAACGCTTGCCGCGCTTTCCGGCATGGCCGCTGCGCTGATGCTCTCAGCTTGCGGTCAAAAAGAAGAGCCTAAAAAAGTTGAAGCCCCGGTGGCTCCACCTGTTGCCGCCGCGCCTGCACCCGCTAAGCCTGATCCAATGAAAATCGCTTTTGTCTACGTCGGCCCAGTCGGCGATCATGGCTGGAGCTACGCGCACGATATCGGTCGTAAAGCAATTGAAAAAGAATTCGGCGAAAAAGTTAAAACCTCTTTCGTGGAAAAAGTGCCAGAAGGTGCAGATACTGAGCGCGTCGTCCGTGATCTCGCGGCACAAGGCAACAAAATGATTTTCGGCACGTCATTTGGTTTCGGCGATGGCATGCAAAAAGTGGCGCAAGACCCGGCGTTTAAAGACGTGAAGTTTGAGCATGCAACAGGCTACAAAACTGCGCCAAACTTGCGTGTTTACCAAGTGCGCATGTATGAGAGCGCATATTTGGCAGGCGTAGTCGCAGGCAAAGTCACCAAGACCAATAAACTGGGCTTTGTGGGCTCCATTCCAATTCCTGAAGTGTTGCGCAATGCCAATGCATTTTTGCTCGGCGCGCAATCGGTAAACCCGAAAGCAACGCTCAATATCGTATGGATCAATTCTTGGTTTGATCCGGGCAAAGAGAAAGAAGCGGCTGAGGCAATGATCGCTCAAGGCGCAGACGTGCTCATCCAAAATACAGACTCCACCGCGGTGGTGCAAGCCGCAGAAGCAAAGGGCAAAAAAGCTTTTGGCTGGGATAGCGATATGAGTTCTTTCGCACCGACCGCCCATTTAGCATCGAGCGTTATTAACTGGGGCCCGTACTACGTCTCCGCAGTGAAAGATGCGCTTGCTGGCACGTGGAAAGAAGGCGCTTACTTGGGTGGCTTGAAAGAGGGCTTAGTGGGCCTTGATAAAGTAAATCCAGGCTTGCCGCAAGATGTGCGCGATATGGTCGCTGCGAAATCGAAAGATATCGTTGATGGAAAATTGCTGCCATTCGCCGGCCCAATCGTCGGTCAAGACGGTAAAGAGCGCGTTGCCAAAGATGCGTCGATGGATCAAAAAGGCATGGACAGTATGGACTTTTTGGTTAAAGGCGTGACGGGTAAATTGCCTGCGAAGAAGTAATTTTTTTTAACGCAGTTGCAAGCGAAAAAGCCCGATATGTTCGGGCTTTTTTTATGGGTATCGCAAATGCGCTTCGGCGCAGGTGGTGGCTTCAAAAATGGCTCAATCTGCGCCGCAGGTATTGAACACATTGGATTGAGGGCGTAGATTTTTCGCTCCAGCATGGTTTTGCATTCGCCGCACCACGTCTTAGCACTAGAATCAAACTCTCATCAACTTCTCTTTTGGCGTTTAGATTGCAATGTGCGATCTAGCGCAACGCACCGATTTATGGCTGAAAAGACAATCGCCCCCACGCCGCTGCACCAATGGATTGTCGCGCTTTGGCGGGCTGCGGGCAGCAGTGAAGTTGAGGCAAGGCGATGCGCCGATCATCTCGTGCTTGCAAATTTAACGGGGCACGACTCGCATGGCGTCGGCATGATCCCGCGCTATGTGGATTCCTTTTTGCATGGCGAATTGGATCTTAACCGCGAAGTCACCATTGCTCATGATGCGGGCGCGGTCGTCACCATTGATGGTCATCATGGCATGGGGCAACATGTGGCCTTTCAAGCGATGGAGATCGCCATTGCGCGCGCGAAAGTGCACGGTGTGTGCGTAATGGGGCTTAAAAATTCTCACCATCTCGGGCGCGTTGGGCATTGGGCGGAGCAGGCAATTTCAGCGGGCATGTGCTCAGTGCATTTCACCAATGCCTGCAGCCAATGGTGGGTCGCGCCCCATGGCGGCGCGGAAGGGCGCTTTGTAACGAATCCGTTTACCGTCGGCATTCCGATGCCTGGGGCAGAGCCGATCGTGCTCGATTTTGCGACCTCAGCGATCGCCCAAGGCAAAGTGCGCGTGGCTTACAACAAAGGTGTTGCGGTGCCGCCCAATTCGCTCATCGATTCGCGCGGCGCGCCAACGAATGATCCTGCGGTGCTTTTTGAGCCCGTTGATGGCAAGCTTGGCGCGCTGGTGACCACGGGTGCACACAAAGGCTACGCACTTGCAATGGTTTGCGAGCTGCTCGGCGCAGCGCTCACCGGTGGCGCAACGACGCGGCCTGAAAATCGCCCGAATCATGGCGTTTGGAACAACATGCTTACGATCGTTTTCGATCCGAAAAAAATGGGCACTGAAAGCGTCTTTGGGAATGAGGCGGCCGCGTTCATTGCGTGGGTGAAAAGTGCCCGCAAGCAGCCCGGCGTTACCGAAATATTAATGCCCGGAGACCCCGAACGGGCATCGCGCGAAGCCCGAAAGGATGGATTTCTGATCGATGTCGAAACGCTCGCGCAAATGGATCGGGCGAGTGCTTCCATTGCTGCGAAATTTGGTCAATCGCCGGGGCCGATTTCAGGCTTGGCTGCCTAGCTGATGGATTTCGAACGCACGCTCTGGCATCCCGTTGCGCGCGCCGATGCTTTACCTGCGGCGCAACTATTTGGCGCGGTGCTGCTCGACGCCCGCATCGTCGTCTGGCGCGATAGCGTGGGTGCGCTGCACGCGTGGGAAGATCGCTGCCCTCACCGGGGCACGGCGCTATCGCTCGGCTGCGTGCGCAATGATCGGTTGCAATGCGCTTATCACGGCTGGCAATTTGATGGCGATGGCAAATGCGCGCACATACCGGCATTAAATCGCGGCTTACCTGCGGCGCAGATTTTGCAGATTTATGAGGCGAAAGAAAAATATGGCATGCTCTGGGTGCGCTTGCAGAAAAGCGGCAGCGAAATTCCGCCGTTTCCAGAGTTTGAAAATGCCGCCCTGATGAAGGTGCATTGCGGTGTGTATGAAGTCGCCACGAGTGCGCCGCGCATTATCGAAAATTTTCTAGATATGGCGCATTTTGGGTTTGTGCATGATGGAATTTTGGGTGATACCGACCATACCGAAGTGCCAGATTACGCAGTATCCAATTTCAACGATGCCCGTGGCGAGGGCATTCTTGCCACCCAATGTTTCGCTTGGCAGCCCCGCAGTAACGCTACGATTGCGCAAGGCACAATGGTTGAATACACCTATCGAGTGTGCGCGCCGTACACCAGTATTTTGACCAAAATACCTGCGGCGCAGAATGGCTTTGCAGAAGCGATTGCACTGTTTGTGCAGCCGGTCACGCACGAAACGTCGCGCGCATGGTTTGTGCTCGCCGTGACCGATACGGGCGCAGGCGACGACAATTTGCAGGCATTTCAAGATACGATTTTTGCGCAGGACAAACCGATTATTGAATCGCAGTCTCCAAAGCGATTGCCACTCGATTTGCGCGCTGAAGCCCACTGCGCTGCGGACAAAATGAGTAGCGCCTATCGCCGGTATCTGCAAGATCAGGGCGTCGGTTTTGGTGTAATTCCTAGCCAAAGAAGCTAAAAAAAGCGGCTCTAAATCGAGCCGCTTTTGAAGGATTTAACGCAAGCGCTTAGCTTAGTCTTTCTTGCCTGCGACCGCGTTGTAAATCGTCGCACCAATCGCACCGCCGATGATCGGCGCAATCCAGAACATCCACAATTGCGTGATGTAACCGCCACCGGCAAATAGCGCCACGCCCGTGCTGCGCGCAGGGTTAACGGAAGTATTGGTCACTGGAATGCTAATCAAGTGAATGAGCGTAAGGCATAAGCCAATTGCAATCGGCGCGAAACCTGGAGGCGCGCGCTTATCGGTCGCACCCATGATCACGAAGAGGAACATCGCGGTCATGACCACTTCGCATACCAGCGCGGCCACCATTGAGTATTTACCCGGTGATAAATCATCGTAGCCGTTAGATGCAAAGCCACCGATGGATACGCCGGCTTTACCGGTTGCGATCAAATAAAGCACGCCCGCAGCCGCAATGGCGCCGAGCGTTTGCGCGATGATGTAAGGCACGAGATCTTTGCTGCTGAAGCGGCCACCGACCATCAGCCCGACTGAGACGGCAGGGTTGAGATGGCAACCCGAAATATGCCCAATCGCGTACGCCATCGTCAATACGGTGAGACCGAAGGCAAGAGAGACGCCATGCAGGCCGATACCCACGTTAGGAAAGGCGGCCGCGAGCACGGCGCTGCCGCATCCACCCAAGACCAACCAAAATGTACCGATAAATTCCGCTGCGAGTTTATTCATTAGAGACTCCATTTTTTGATTTAACGCACGAGTATCATCAGAAAAAATGACAATCTCGTGAAATGCGATTTAACTTCATTTCGGCACTCAAGACAACTTAAAATCAATTAAATGAAGAAAAACTTCTTGCCGTATGACGGTGTACTCGTTGTTTCGTTGGAGCAGGCCGTCGCAGCGCCATATGCAACAAGTAGGCTTGCGCAAGCGGGCGCGCGTGTGATCAAAATTGAGAGACCCGAAGGCGATTTCGCGCGCGGTTACGATACTGCCGTCAATGGCGAAGCCTCGTACTGGGTTTGGCTCAATCAGGGCAAAGAATCGGTCTGCCTTGATCTCAAAAGCGCAGGTGATCTTGCAATGATGCAGCGCTTAATTTCGAAGGCCGACGTCTTTGTGCAAAACCTTGCGCCGGGCGCAGCGGCACGACTGGGATTGGGCAGCGAGGAGCTGCGTTGCAAATATCCGCGTTTGATTACCTGCGATATTTCTGGTTACGGCGAAGCAGGCGCGAAAGCCGATTTGAAAGCTTATGATTTTTTAGTGCAAGCGGAGTCTGGGCTGCTCAGTGTGAGCGGTGCGCCAGGGCCGTACGGACGCATCGGCGTTTCGATTTGCGACATTGGTGCGGGAATGCACGCACTCATTGCGATACAGCAGGCACTTACGCTGCGCGAGAAAACTGGGCACGGCGCAAAGCTGCATGTTTCCTTATTTGATAGTGCATTTGATTGGATGGCGGTGCCGCTATTGCATGAGATGGAAGGCAACGGCGCGCCCAAGCGCGTCGGACTCAAGCATCCGACCATTGCGCCTTACGGTGGCTTCGATACCCAAGATGGGCACACGCTTATTATCTCAATCCAAAATAATCGCGAGTTCGCCCGTCTTTGCGCGCAGGTGCTTGGTGATGCGGCACTCGCCAGCGATGCCCGGTTTTCTGAAAATAATGCGCGGGTTGCAAATCGTGTCGCGCTTGATGGCATGATCGCGGCGGCGTTTGGGCAACGCACGCGCACGCAAATGGAAACGCTGCTACACGATGCTGAAATTGCATTTGGTGGAATTAATTCTGTGGCCGATGTCGCCGTGCATCCGCAAGCGCGCACGTGGCCGCAGCCCGTCAATGGTGAAACCGTGCAGATGATGGCCCCCGCTTTTCAGGCCGATTGGCAGACGAAATCTTTTGCCGCGTGCCCCGCGCTCGGTGCCGATACCGATGCGGTGAAGCGTGAATTCGCGCAATATTAAATATGCAGAAGAATACATGATGACTTGGCAGGCGAAACCGCTGATCGTTAGCGATACTTTGCATCTACCTGCGGCGCAGTTTTTGGCTGCAACGCTGGATCGCAGTGAGCAGTTTTCAATCGGTGATGCGCTGCCCCCTGCATGGCATTGGTGCTATTTTTTATCCGCCGCGCATCGTAGTGCGTTGGGCTACGACGGGCACGCCGAGAAAGGCGATTTTTTGCCTCCGATTGCATTGCCACGGCGCATGTGGGGCGGCAGTCGCTTCCAGTTTCATGCGCCGATGCGCTTGGGCGAGACGATCACCCGCGTATCAAACGTGATCAACGTCAAAGAGACCACCGGCAAATCGGGCAAGCTCGCGTTCGTTACGGTCAAGCATGAATATGTCGGTGCAAACGGCGTGCTGCGGGTAGAAGAGGAGCACGACATTGTGTATCGAGATTATGATGATGATCGCAACCCAGATCGCGCGCTACCTCATCTCGATGCTCCGAACCATGCCGACGTTGTCGTATCCGTCGTTCCCGATCCGGTTTTGTTGTTTCGGTATTCAGCGCTTACCTTTAACGGCCACCGCATTCACTATGATCTGCCTTTTTGTCGTGAGAAGGAAGGCTATCGACATTTAGTCGTGCACGGCCCATTGCTGGCGACGATGCTCATCAATTTAGCCAGCGATCAGGCGACCGGGCGCACCATGACCGCGTTTACCTTCAAAGCGAAAAGTCCACTTTTTTGCGATGAGTCTTTTAATCTTCACGCGAAACGTGAAGGCAATGCAATCGCGCTCTGGGCAACCAATGCCAGTGGTGGTTTGGCGATGGAAGCGCGTGCTGAGTTTGGCGCGTGAAATGAATCAAATCTGCGCCGCAGGTATTTAAGTAAAACGTGAACTATGAAAATAAGTGATTCTCCTCACCCAGAAATCCGCGAAGCGGTGCGTGATTTATGTGCGCAATTTCCTGATCTTTATTGGCGCGAGATTGATGAAGCCCGCGCCTATCCAGAAAAATTTGTGACCGCATTGATGGAAGCGGGCTGGCTCGCGGCGATGATTCCCGAAGCGTTCGGCGGCGCGGGGTTGGGTGTTACCGAAGCTTCGATCGTGATGGAGGAAATCAATCGCTGCGGAGGCAATGCTGGATTCGTCCACGGTCAGATGTACAACATGGGCACACTTTTGCGCCACGGCTCAGCGCAACAAAAAGCTGAGCTTTTGCCTAAGATTGCAGCAGGGCAATTGCGCTTGCAATCGATGGCGGTGACTGAGCCTGCTGCAGGCACGGATACCAGTAGCATCACGACCACGGCGGTGAAAAAAGGCGATCGCTACGTGGTGAACGGCCAAAAAGTCTGGATCTCGAGAGTGCAGCATTCTGATTGGATGATTCTGCTTGCGCGAACCATACCTGCGGCGCAGATTGAGGCGCAAGGGGGCAAGCGCACGGACGGTATGTCGATTTTTTTAGTCGATGTGGCGAAAGCGGTTGCCGGCGGTATGACCGTGCGCCCAATCCGCAATATGGTGAACCACGAAACCAACGAACTCTTTTTCGATGATCTCGAAATTCCGGTAGAAAATTTAATCGGCGCAGAAGGTATGGGTTTTCGATATATTTTGGATGGCCTGAACGCCGAGCGGGCCTTGATTGCGGCGGAGTGCATCGGCGACGGTTATTGGTTCACCGAGCGCGCTGCGCGCTATGCGAACGAGCGCGTGGTCTTTGGTCGCCCGATTGGCAAAAATCAAGGCGTGCAGTTTCCGATCGCCGAGGCGTTTATTAATGTCGAAGCCGCTAATTTGATGCGTTATCGCGCCTGTGAATTGTTTGATGCGGGCAAGCCCTGCGGCGCGCAGGCCAATATGGCCAAGCACCTCGCCGCGAAAGCTGCTTGGCAGGCGGGCGAGGCTTGCTTGCAAACGCACGGCGGCTTTGGTTTTGCGGCAGAATACGACATTGAGCGCAAATTCCGCGAAACGCGGCTCTATCAAGTGGCGCCAATTTCCAGCAATCTTGTCCTCTCTTATGTTGGCGAGCACGTTTTGGGAATGCCACGTTCGTTTTAGTTAAACCACGCGCCAATTTTTTTACGCCATCACAGGAGAGAATTTACCCATGAAAATCACCAAAATTGCAGCCGCAATCGCCGGTTTCTGCGCCGCAGGTATTGCCGCCGCTTACCCAACCAAGCCTATTTCCCTCGTGGTGCCTTTTGCCGCGGGTGGGCCTACGGACGTCGTTGCCCGCACGCTCGCGGCAGCCATGACCAAGACGCTGGGTCAAAGCGTGGTCGTTGAAAACAAGCCGGGCGCGGGTGGCACGATCGCTGCGGGCTACGTCAAAAACGCGAATCCCGACGGCCATATTTTGCTGATTCACCATAACGGTATGGCGACCGCGCCAGCGCTTTACCGCAAGCTGGCCTACAACCCACTGACTGATTTCGAGACGATTGGCTTAACCGTTGACGTGCCGATGACGCTCGTAGGCAAAAAAGACTTACCTGCGAAAAACCTACCCGAGTTGATCGCGTATGTTAAAGCCAATAAAGATAAAGTCTCGCTCGCTAATGCCGGGCTGGGCGCGGTTTCGCACTTGTGCGGCACGATTTTCCAGCAAGCGATTGGTGTCGATCTGACCACAATTCCGTTTCAAGGCACGGGCCCGGCGATGACCAATATTGTGGGCGGTCAGGTTGATTTGCTCTGCGATCAAACGACCTCTACGATCCCGCAAATTAAGGGCGATAAAGTTAAGCTCTTTGGCGTGACCACCAAAAATCGCATTAGCGCACTGCCACAAACGCCAACACTCGATGAGCAAGGCATGAAGGGTTTTGAAGTGGTCGTTTGGCACGGTGTTTACGCGCCAAAAGGCACACCGAAAGACGCGGTTATGAAAGTCAACGCTGCATTGCAAATCGCATTGAAAGACGCGGATGTAATTAAGCGCATGGCTGACCTTGCCGCTGACATTACCCCAATTGCAAACCAAACGCCAGAAGCCCACAAAGCCTGGCTGGCGAGTGAAACCGACAAGTGGGGCAAGGTCATCAAAGCAGCTGGCCAATACGCCGACTAATCTGCCTTTGCCGTTTACCGAGCCAACACCGGCGGTGCCCATGCACTGCCGGTGTTGTTTTTTATGCGACCCGAGCACAATTTTGGGGATACCTGCGGCGCAGAAATAGGCATAAATCTGCGCCGCAGGTATCCTTATTGTTATGCCAAAGTTTGCAGCCAATATCTCGACGATGTATCCACATGTGCCCTTCGCTGAGCGCATTGATGCGGCTGCCCAAGATGGCTTTCGCGCTGTGGAGTGTCAGTTTCCCTACGACGTTGCGCCGCAGATATTGCGCGACGCACTCGCGAGCGCAAACGTTGAGCTCGTGCTGCTCAATACCCCGCCGGGTGATTTTGCCGCCGGTGATCGCGGGCTCGGCTGCGACCCCGCGCGACGCATGGAATTTCGCGAAAATATGATGCGCGCGCTGGAGTATGCGCGTGCGCTCGATTGCCCCAATATTCATGTGATGGCGGGCATACCACCGCCAAACGTCGATGCGACGCGGGTGCGTGACACGTATATTCAAAATTTGGCCTGGGCTGCCCATGCCGCTGGCACCGCCGGGAAAACCGCACTAATCGAGCCGATTAATACCCGTGACATTCCGGGCTATTATCTAAATCATCAAGCGAAGGCGCACGCGATTGTGCGCGCCATTGGGTCGCCGCATTTAAAGGTGCAATTTGATCTTTATCATGCGCAAGTGGTTGAGGGCGATCTGGCGACGAAGCTTACGCAGTATCTGCCCACCGGGTTAGTGGGGCATATTCAAATCGCCGGCACGCCGGAGCGGGCCGAGCCGAGTATGGGTGAGATTAATTATCCCTATTTATTTGATCTCATCGATCACCTCGGCTATGAAGGGTGGATTGGCGCTGAATACAAACCCGCAGGCAGCACCCGTGGCGGTTTGGGATGGCTCGCGCCTTACAAAGCGGGCGTGACTTAGCGCTGCGCGATTGCTGCGCCTAACGCCTACCGCCGCTTGCCGTGTTCAATCTTCCAACACCGATCGATGACCACTTTTAGCCCCAAATCTGCGGCAATCTGCGCCGCAGGTATTGAGGAAATACCACGCTGCATCCACAATACCTGCGGCGCAGATTTCATCGATTTGAGCGCATTGGCGACTAATTCCATCTCTTCGCTGCGGCGAAAGCAATTCACCATGTCGACCGCAACTGGAATATCTGCCAGATCGGCGTAGCAGAGCTCGCCTAAGATCATTTGGTTTTGGTAATTGGGATTAATGGGAATGACGCGATAGCCATGCTGCTGCATGGCCGACGCAACTTCAAAGCTCGGGCGATCCACGCGTGCCGAAAGCCCGACTACTGCGATAACGCGGCACTGCGCGATGATCTGCGCAATGCCAAGATCGTCGTTAACAATCAATCGGGTTACTGTACGCGACGGAATGAAGTAATGCCGCGCTCCATTGGGTATTGCAAGCGGGCATAGCTGCCGGGATCGAGCGTCACGCAGGCACCGCGATAGCGATTGTCCAAGCAAAATTCCCAGCGGCCAGCGCGTACAAATATTGATTTTGTCCGGTCGTTCATGGAGGTCGTCGTGAGGGTTTCCATGTCAGCATTGCTGCGGAAGGTTTCGCCTTGGAAGTCTGCCGACTCAAAGAGGAAAACATTGTGTGGCGTTTCGTACGCGCCTGGTGGAAACGTGCCGTTTTGGGTTGGCGATTGGTTATAGGCTTGTTGCGGCGCTTGCACCATGCGCACCGACGAAATCGAGCGATCCAGCATCGAGTTGTAGAGCGCAGGGTAGTCGCCCGGGGTCAGCGTGCGGCAGCCACCGGCAAAATTGGCGTCAGTGCAGACTTCCCAAACGCCAGATTCGACACGGATCGACTGCGTACGATCATTAAACCCAAAGTTACGGAAATTAGGCACATCGCTAATCGCGCTCAGAGGTTGCCCAGTCAACGCAGGCCCTGGGAAGAGATGAATACGGCCATTGCCGCCAGCGGTTTGCGATTGATTGATTGAGACGTTACCACCCAGCAAGCCGCCGATGATTGCGCCTGCGACTGCGCCGATCGGGTCAACTCGTGACGGCGGCATTGAGTTGGCAGGGCCGACTGCAACTGGCGTTGGCGGGGTCACGCCATAGCCTGCGATGACGCGCACACTGCGTGCGCCCATGAGTTGACCATCAACCGCACGGTATTCACCCGGCTGAAACACTTGGCAACGACCACGCGCACCGAAATCGCTGCAAAGCTCCCATGTACCGGCGTGTACGATTAACGAACGCACGCCCCAACGTTGGCTATCAGAAGCGCGGAAGAAATTGACACCAGCACCGCGAAAATCGATTTCAGGGAAAAGCTCGATGCGGGGCGGTGCGTTGGCTGGAATCGTATCGGCATTGCGATAGCGAATCTCACGGATCGAAAGCACGCGCTCGCCTTGGCCTTCATTCATGGGTCCGTTTTGTCCGGCTGTATAGATGCGGCATCGGCCACGGAAATCACGCTCGGAGCACAGTTCCCAAGTGCCAGCCAAAACATTGATCGACCGAAATACCGCGGGCGCGCCGTAAGACGCCATATCAACCACATCGGAGCGCACGGACGCCGGCGCGTCTGATCGATTTTGGGTTTCAAAGAGCGTGACTTCGCCCGCCCACGCGCTACCGGTCAGGCAGGCGAGGGCAAATGCTGCGGTGAGTTTGAGTGGCTTCATCGGTTTCTCCAGCAAGGTTTAAAGGGGATTTGCATATCTGGCTAACGCATATAGCGTCAACTGTGCCTACAATTGAAGCATAAAAACCATTAGGCGTCCCGTGATCGCTTTCGTTTTACGTCGCCTCGTTCAAAGCTTAAGCGTGCTCATCGCGATGTCGCTGCTGGTGTTTGTTGGTGTCTACAAAATCGGCGATCCGATTGAAATGCTGGTCAGCCAGCAAGCCGAGCAAAGCGAAAAAGACACGGTGCGTCGCAATTTGGGGCTTGATCAATCTTTAACTGCGCAATATGCATCATTCTTGCGTGGCGCAGTCTCGGGCGATTTGGGCAAGTCGTTTGCCCACGGTGTGCCTGCAATCGGGCTCATTTTAGAAAAAGCACCTGCGACTTTCGAGCTTGCATTCGTGGCGATGATCCTGGCGGTTTCGGTCGGCATCCCGCTCGGGCTCGTCGCGGGTTTGCGACCCGAGAGCGCGCTCGCAAAACTCATTATGGCGGGCTCGATCTTGGGTTTTTCATTGCCGACGTTCTGGGTTGGGCTGATGCTCATCATGGTTTTTGCGGTGCAGTTGGGGTGGCTGCCATCCACCGGGCGTGGCGAGACGGTTACTATTTTTGGCGTCCCAGTTTCGTTTCTCACGCTCGACGGCTGGCGGCATCTGCTGTTACCCGCGGTCAATCTTGCGTTGTTTAAGCTCGCGCTCTTAATTAGACTTACGCGCGCCGGTGCGCGGGAGGCGCTCGCCACAGATTATGTGAAATTTGCCAGAGCAAAAGGCTTGAGCAATACCCGCGTGATCGGCGTTCATGTGCTGAAAAATATTATGATTCCGATTGTGACGGTGATTGGGCTAGAGTTTGGTTCGGTTATTGCGTTTGCGATCGTGACTGAAACGGTCTTTGCGTGGCCTGGGATGGGCAAATTGTTGATTGATTCCATCAATATCTTGGATCGCCCCGTCATCGTGGCTTACTTGCTCGTAATCGTTTGCGTGTTTGTGTTGATTAATTTGATTGTTGATGTGCTCTATTCGCTACTCGATCCGCGCGTGCGCATCGGCACGAGCGCGAGCGGACATTGATGGAAACCAAACCAAATCTTGCTCTACCTGCGGCGCAGATTCCGCTCACTGCAGAGCATTGGTGGCGCGAAAAGGCACGAGACTTTGCCGCGAGTAAGATTGCTTTGGCGGGTCTTGTCTTGCTTGTATTGATTGTTACGCTTGCCTTATTTGCGCCGCAGGTATCGCCGCAAAATCCCTACGATCTTTCCAAGCTTGACATCATGGATAGCAAGTTACCACCTGGGGCGAAATCAGGAGATGGCGGGCTCACATTTCTGCTGGGCTCTGACGAGCAAGGTCGCGATATGCTTTCGGCGATCTTGCATGGGTTACGCATCTCGCTCGCCGTGGGCGTGGCTTCAACGCTGATCGCGCTCTCAATTGGTTTAATCGTCGGGCTGGTCGCAGCCTATCGCGGTGGATGGGTCGAGACGCTGATCATGCGCATCGTTGATCTGCAGCTATCGTTTCCCGCAATTTTGATCGCGTTGATTTTGTTAGCGGTGCTCAAGCAGGGTGTCGACAAAATCATCATTGCGTTGGTCACCGTGCAGTGGGCGTACTACGCACGCACAGTGCGCGCTGCTGCGCTGGTTGAAAAGAGTAAAGAATACATTGAAGCCGCGCGCGGGCTTGGATTTTCCGGTGGGCGCATCATCTTGCATCACCTTTTGCCCAATTGCTTGCCGCCGCTAATCGTCGTGGCAAGCGTTCAAGTCGCGCACGCGATTGCGCTTGAGGCAACGCTTTCGTTTCTGGGATTGGGTTTGCCGATTACTGAGCCATCGTTAGGCTTACTCATCGCCAATGGTTATCAGTTTTTGCTCTCAGGCAAGTATTGGGTAAGCTTTTTCCCCGGCGTGGCGCTCTTGCTTTTGATCGTCGCGCTCAATATCGTGGCCGATCAGATGCGCGATGTGTTGAACCCTAAATTTGCTGGCCGCTAAGTCATGCTTAACGTTGAAAATCTATCGACACATTTTTTTACCAAGCGCGGAATCGTGCGCGCAGTCGATGGTGTCAGCTTTTCGCTGAGCCGCGGCGAAGTGCTGGGGCTGGTGGGGGAATCGGGCTCAGGCAAATCGATTACGGGCTATTCACTCATGGGTTTGGTGGATTCACCTGGCAAAATCGTCGACGGCAGCATTACCTTTGACGGACAAGAATTGCGCAGCCTCGACGCGCGTGGATGGCGCGCGATTCGGGGTAAAAAAATTGCGATGATCTTTCAAGATCCAATGGCGACGCTCAATCCTGTGTTGCGCGTAGACACCCAAATGATTGAGGCAGTGCTGGCGCACGATGCGGTGCCTAAGGCGCAGGCGCGCGACCGTGCCCGCGAGGCGCTCTCGCTGGTGGGCATTGCTTCGCCCGATGCGCGATTGGAGAGCTACCCGCATCAATTTTCGGGCGGTATGCGCCAGCGGGTCGCGATCGCGATTGCATTGCTGCACAAGCCTGCGCTCATCATTGCAGATGAGCCGACAACAGCGCTTGATGTGACCATTCAAGGCCAAATTTTGGCCGAGATGCAAAAACTTTGCGCAAAGACGGGCACCGCGCTGCTTTGGATCACCCACGATCTTTCTGTGGTTGCCGGGCTCGCCGATCGGATCGCGGTGATGTACGCCGGGCGCATCGTTGAGCAGGGCGCGACAGATCAAATTTTGGCAGCACCGGCGCACCCGTATACCGTGGGGCTTCTCGATTCGATTCCGTCGCGAAATGTGCGCGGGCAACCACTGCGGCAAATCCCGGGAGCGGCGCCAACGCCGGCCGAAACGACCGCAGGATGCGCGTTTGCGCCCCGATGTTCGCAAAAAAAGAGCACGCAATGCACGCAATCTGCGCCGCAGGTATCGATGCATGAAGGACGCGCCTTGCGCTGTTTTGTCCCTTGGGTGCACCATGCTTGAGTTGCGCGGCATTACCCAGCATTTTAATCAATCGCCGGATTGGGCGCAGCGGCTGATTGGCACATTCCAGAGTGCTGAAAAAAAACCAAAACTTCGCACCGTGCGTGCTGTCGATGGTGTCGATCTCACGATCAAAAAAGGCGAGGTCGTCGGCTTGGTCGGTGAGTCTGGCTGCGGAAAATCAACGTTGGGTCGCATCGCCCTCGGGCTCATGCGACCGACTTCCGGTCAGCGACTGTGGCACGGCCAAGATGTCGACACGATGAGCGCTGCAGACCAGCAGCGACTGCGGCTGAAGATGCAAATGATTTTTCAAGATCCGTATGCGAGTTTAAATCCACGCCGCACCGTGCTTGAAATCATAGGCGAAGCGCCTGTGGTGCATGGGCTCATACCTGCGGCGCAGAAGCGTGATGCGGTGGTAGAGCAGCTAGAGCGCGTTGGTTTATCGGCAGCAATGCTTGCGCGTTATCCGCACCAATTTTCTGGCGGGCAACGGGCGCGCGTCGGTATCGCGAGGGCGTTAGCCGTCAATCCAGAATTTTTAGTTTGTGACGAATCGGTCGCAGCGTTAGATGTCTCTATTCAAGCACAAGTGATTAATGTGTTTATGGAGCTCAAAGAGACGCTCGGATTGACCTATCTTTTTATCAGCCACGACTTCGGCGTCGTCCAACATATCGCGGATCGGGTAGTCGTAATGTATCTCGGGCGGATCGTTGAAGAAGCATCGACGGATGCAATTTTTGAGCGACCAAAGCATCCGTACGTGCAGGCGCTTTTGCAGGAAATTCCGCGCGTTACAGCGGGGCGACGTGCGTTTTCCCCCATTGTTGGCGAGTTGCCTTCGCCTTTGAATCCACCGGCGGGTTGCCACTTTCATCCGCGTTGCCCACGGGCGCGGGATCAGTGTTTAACCCATTATCCCGCCTTAGAAAAAGACACGAATTTGCATCAGGTTGCATGCCATTTCGCTGCCTAAGCGCAGCGGATGACCGCCCCAGCAAGTTCACTTCCCTAAATTCGCACTTCTCTTCCCGTTGTTCCTATGATACAAAGCGCTGATTCACACATTTGCTCTAAGTGGATGTGCGTGACGCAAAGTCATAAGTCACGTAGTATTCGATCTGCTTGTTATTTGATTATTTATTGAGGAGACACTATGGCCACCAAAGCCGCTGCAAAAAAACCCGCTGCAAAAAAAGCGCCTGCCAAAAAAGTTGCGACGAAGGCGCCCGCAAAAAAAGTAGCCGCAAAGAAAGCAGCTCCTGTAAAAAAAGTAGCCGTGAAAAAAGTAGCACCTGCAAAAAAAGCAGCGCCTGCTAAAAAAGTTGCCGCGCCAAAAGTAAAACGCACCCCTAACGCTGCGTTTATGAAAGCAATGAATCCATCCGCGATTTTGGCGGCAGTGATCGGCGCAACCCCTGCACCACGTACGGAAGTTACCAAGAAAATCTGGGACTACATCAAAAAGCACAAGCTGCAAGATGCCGCAAATCGCCGCATGATCAACGCCGACGAAAAGCTCAAAGCACTTTTCGGCAAAGCGCAAGTATCCATGTTTGACATGGCAAAAATTATCAACGCTCACTTGAAGTAATTTTCATCGTGAAGCAGGAAAGCCCGCGAGTCGCGGGCTTTTTCATTTCTACGTTGCATCGATAAAGGCATCAACTATGCGAACTCAGCACGTAATTGGTAATTGGAAGATGAATGGCACGCATGCGTCCAACGCTGCGCTGCTGTCTGCCCTTAATCAAGGCTGGGTTGCTAGCGCGCGCGTGCGCGTGGCCGTCTGCCCGCCAGCGATCTACATACCTGCGGCGCAGATTGCGCTACGTGGGAGCATGATTAGTGTTGGTGCACAAGATGTGAGCGAACACAGTAATGGCGCCTACACCGGCCAAATGAGCGCTGCAATGCTGGCCGATCAGGGGCTTTCATTGGTATTGGTCGGCCACTCTGAGCGTCGCCAAGGCTTGGGCGAAACTAACGAGCAAGTCGCCCGGAAAGCGGCGAGCGCCATCGCTGCCGGGATGACGCCGCTGGTGTGCGTTGGGGAAACGCTCTCTGAGCGGGAGGACGCGCGCGCGCAATCGGTGGTGCTCGCGCAGTTGCAAGCCGTGATTGATCGACTCGGTGGGCTGATGACCCAAATTGTCGTCGCCTATGAGCCTGTTTGGGCCATTGGCACCGGGATGACCGCTTTACCCGCTGATGCACAAGCCATGCATGCAGTAATCCGGGCAGCGCTTGCGGGCTGCGGCGCGGAATCGGTCAGCGTGCTGTATGGCGGCAGTGTAAAAGCAGACAACGCGGCAACGCTTTTTTCGATGCCCGATATTGATGGTGGACTGATCGGCGGCGCATCCCTAGATGCTGCTGCTTTTTTGGCAATTTGCAGGGCTTTAGACTCGCAATAATCTGCTGCCCGTGCTATACTTCGAAGGCTATGGAATACATTACTTTAATCATTCATGTCTGTGCCGCAATCGCGTTGATCGTGCTTGTCCTGCTTCAGCATGGCAAGGGCGCTGATATGGGTGCGTCTTTTGGAAGCGGGTCTGCAGGCAGCGTTTTTGGCGCGGCGGGCTCGGCAAATTTTTTAAGCCGAGCGACTTCAATCGCAGCGGTCGTATTTTTTTCAACCAGTCTCGCATTGACATATTTTGGAGCCCATCGCACCGGCGGTAGTGGTGTGATGCAAGGCGTGATGAAAGATGCACCCGCATCCGCTCCCGCGAAGACAAACGGGTTAGTAATCCCTGGGTCAACCAGTACGCCTTTGGTAAATCCACCGGCTAATGTAGTGCCAATTGCACCTGCCACGGCTCCCTCAGCGCCGGCGCAGAAAGGCACAGAAATACCGAAGTAAGGAATTTCGCTTGGTAGGTTGAGCGAAATCCACGATGCCCTCGTGGTGAAATTGGTAGACACGCTATCTTGAGGGGGTAGTGCCGAAAGGCGTAGCAGTTCGAGTCTGCTCGAGGGCACCAAGCATTTTTGTAGTTTTGTTTTTGTGTAACATTGTTGTGTCGTATCGTCGGCGCAGCAGATGATAAGCAGGGCGCGCATAGCCCTTCGATGGGGTTTGAATGTCGTTAACGCCGTATTTCGCCGTACTCGTTTTCATCGCGGTCGGGCTCACGATCGGTTGCGTCCTTTTGCTTGTCGGCAAATTCCTCTCCCCAAATCGCCCTAGCGCTGAAAAACTTGCGCCCTATGAGTGCGGTTTTGAGGCGTTTGAAGATGCCCGAATGAAGTTTGACGTGCGCTATTACCTAGTCGCAATTCTCTTCATTTTGTTCGATCTCGAAATCGCATTTCTCTTCCCTTGGGCGGTTGTGCTTCCAGATATTGGTGCGTTCGGCTTTTGGGCAATGATGGTTTTCCTCGGCATATTGGTGGTTGGTTTCGCCTATGAGTGGAAAAAAGGCGCGCTGGACTGGGAATAGGGCAACGATCGTGGCAATTGAAGGCGTTTTAGAAAAAGGTTTCGTGACGACGACTGTTGATGCGGTCGTGAATTGGTCACGCAATGGCTCAATGTGGCCGATGACGTTCGGGCTCGCGTGCTGTGCCGTAGAGATGATGCACGCTGGCGCTGCACGATACGATTTAGATCGGTTCGGCATCGTCTTCCGGCCAAGCCCCCGTCAGTCAGACGTCATGATCGTCGCCGGTACGCTTTGCAACAAAATGGCACCCGCTTTGCGCAAGGTTTACGACCAGATGGCGGAGCCACGCTGGGTCATTTCAATGGGCTCGTGCGCAAATGGCGGTGGCTATTATCATTATTCTTATAGCGTCGTGCGTGGCTGTGATCGCATCGTGCCGGTCGATATTTATGTGCCAGGTTGCCCGCCTACGGCCGAGGCATTGCTCTACGGCATTTTGCAATTACAAAATAAAATTCGTCGGACCAACACGATCGCGAGGGCTGCATGAGCTCGCGTTACGAATATCCAAGCGAAGCGCAGTTTGCGGTATTGATCGATACCTGCGGCGCTAAATTTATTGATAGCAATGGCGAGCGTACGTTAATTGTGCCCGCTGCATCTTGGCTTGTTGCGGCAAAAGTGCTGCGCGATACTGCCGGGTTGCGGTTCGATACGTTAGTGGATATTGCGGGTGTTGATTATCAGGGTTTTGGCGAGAGTGTGTGGGAGGGCTTGCGATTTGCTTCGGTCTATCACTTACTCTCCGTGGCTGAAAATCATCGGCTGCGTGTCCGTGTGTTTGCCCCCGATGATGCGTTTCCGGTGATCGCCTCAGTGGTCGATATTTGGGCTGGGGCAAATTGGTATGAGCGCGAAGCGTTTGATCTTTTTGGCATCATGTATGAAGGCCATCCTGATTTGCGCCGCATCTTGACAGACTACGGTTTTATCGGTCATCCGTTTCGCAAAGATTTCCCCGTCTCGGGCAACGTTGAAATGCGTTATGACCCTGAGCAGCGCCGGGTGATTTACCAGCCGGTGACCATTGAGCCGCGCGAGATTACCCCGCGCATCATCCGTGAGGGCTCGTACGCACACTGAGGCGCACTAATCTGCGCCGCAGGTACGGATAAAAACTGACATGGCAGAAATAAAAAACTACACAATGAACTTCGGTCCGCAGCATCCTGCGGCGCACGGCGTATTGCGCTTAGTGCTCGAGCTCGATGGCGAAGTGATTCAGCGCGCCGACCCGCATATCGGGTTATTGCATCGGGCGACCGAAAAGTTGGCAGAAAGTAAAACCTATATTCAGTCACTTCCTTATATGGATCGACTGGATTACGTATCGATGATGTGCAATGAGCATGCCTACGTGCTCGCGATTGAAAAATTACTCGGTCTGCCCGTACCTGAACGGGCGCAATACATCCGCGTCATGTTTGATGAAGTCACGCGACTGCTCAATCACTTGCTTTGGCTTGGTTGCCACGCGCTTGACGTCGGTGCGATGACCGCTTTTTTGTATTCGTTTCGCGAGCGCGAAGATTTGTTTGACGCGTATGAAGCCGTTTCAGGCGCACGCATGCACGCGGCCTACTACCGACCAGGTGGCGTCTATCGCGATTTGCCAGACGCGATGCCACAATACACCGCGACTAAGATTCATAACGCAACTGCAATTAAGCGGATGAATAGCAATCGTGGCGGATCATTACTTGATTTTCTGGATGATTTCGTTGGGCGATTCCCAAAGCTCGTCGACGAATACGAGACCTTGCTTACCGACAACCGCATTTGGAAGCAGCGCACCGTGGGCATCGGCGTCGTCGATCCAGAGCGCGCTAAATCATTAGGCTTCACCGGCCCGATGTTGCGCGGCTCAGGCGTGCCTTGGGATTTGCGCAAAAAGCAGCCTTATGAAGTCTACGCAAAGCTAGATTTTGATATTCCGGTCGGCGTCAATGGCGATTGTTATGATCGCTACTTGGTGCGCATGGAAGAGATGCGCCAGTCTAATCGCATCATCAAGCAGTGTATTGATTGGCTGCGGGTTAATCCGGGCCCTGTAATCTCAAGCAATCAAAAAGTATCACCGCCGAGTCGCGAAGGCATGAAAGAAAACATGGAGGATTTAATCCACCATTTCAAGCTCTTTACAGAAGGCATGCACGTGCCTCCGGGTGAGGCGTATGCAGCGGTCGAGCATCCCAAAGGTGAATTCGGCGTGTATATCGTTTCTGATGGTGCAAACAAACCTTATCGCGTAAAGCTGCGCGCGCCAGGCTTCCCGCATTTGGCCGCGCTCGATGAAATGTCCCGTGGCCATATGATCGCGGATGTCGTCGCAATTATTGGCACGCAAGATATTGTTTTTGGTGAGATTGATCGGTAGCGTATGGCACTTTCAAACGAGTCTAATCAAAAAATTGCGCGTGAAGTTGCAAAATATCCAACCGATCAAAAGCAGTCGGCGGTAATGGCGGCGCTCACGATTGCCCAAGATGAGCGCGGCTGGCTTTCGACCGAGACCATCGATGATGTGGCCGCAATCCTCTCGATGTCCTCCATCGCGGTGTATGAAGTCGCGTCGTTTTATGTGATGTACAACTTAAAGCCGATCGGAAAATACAAGCTAACGGTTTGCACCAATCTGCCGTGCGCCCTCAATGGCGGCACGCATGCGGCTGAATACCTGCGGTGCAGATTAGGCATTAACTTCGGCGAAACGACCACAGATGGTCTCTACACAATGCAAGAAGGCGAATGCCAAGGCAATTGCGATTCAGCACCTTGCCTCATGGTTAATAACAAGCGCTTATGCAACCGCATGAGCAATGAGCGAATTGATGCGATGTTGGCGGAGTTGACCTAACCATGAATGCACGCGTAGATATATATCAAAAAGTTGCCTTGCCCGCACTGACCCAATTCGTTGGCGAAGCGTTGCCTTTCGATGCGGCGAAGTATGGCCCGGATGCCCTAATTATGAAGGGCTGCAATGGCGCGAATTGGAGCATCAAAGACTACATTGCCCGTGGCGGCTACAGTGCTCTTCGCAAAATTTTGACCGAAAAAATTTCGCAAGAAGATGTCATTGCCGAAGTCAAAAAATCAGCGTTGCGCGGTCGCGGCGGCGCAGGCTTCCCGACGGGATTGAAGTGGAGCTTTATGCCCCGTCAGTTCCCGGGTCAAAAATACTTGGTCTGCAATTCCGACGAAGGCGAGCCCGGTACCTGCAAAGACCGCGATATCATCAACTACAACCCGCATAGCATCATCGAAGGAATGGCAATTGCCTCCTATGCGATGGGGATTACCGTGGGCTACAACTATATTCACGGCGAAATCTGGGAAGCCTATGATCGCTTTGAAGCCGCGCTCGAAGAAGCTCGTAAAGAAGGCTTTTTGGGTGACAATATTTTAGGCAGCGGCTTTAACTTTCAGTTGCATGGGCACCACGGTTACGGCGCTTATATCTGCGGCGAAGAAACAGCGCTACTTGAATCGCTCGAAGGTAAAAAAGGCCAGCCGCGCTTCAAGCCGCCATTCCCTGCGAGCTTCGGTTTGTATGGCAAGCCGACCACCATTAACAATACTGAAACCTTTGCTGCGGTGCCCTTCATCTTTCAAATTGGTGGCGAAGCCTACTTGAATTTAGGCAGACCTAACAATGGCGGCACTAAGCTGTTTTCGGTGTCTGGCGATGTGGCGCGTCCGGGGAATTTTGAAGTCAAGATGGGCACACCGTTCGCGCATTTGCTCGAAATGGCTGGCGGAATGAAGCCGGGGCGTACGATCAAAGCGGTGATTCCGGGCGGATCGTCGATGCCAGTCATCCCCGGTGCCCAGATGATGCAAACCGATATGGATTACGACTCTATTGCCAAAGCCGGATCAATGCTCGGCTCCGGCGCAGTGATCGTCATGGACGATAGCCGTTGTATGGTGAAGTCGCTATTGCGGTTGGCGTATTTCTATTTCGAAGAATCATGCGGGCAGTGCACTCCGTGTCGCGAGGGCACTGGCTGGCTTTATCGCATCATTTACCGCATCGAAAACGGCGAAGGCCGCAAAGAAGACCTCGATCTGCTGAACTCGATTGCCGATAACATCCAAGGCCGCACGATTTGCGCTTTAGGCGATGCAGCGGCCATGCCTGTGCGTGCATTCATCAAGCACTACCGCGCAGAATTTGAATATCACATCGAGCACAAACGCTGCTTGGTCGCTCCCTACACTTGATTCATGGCTATTCTAAATCTCGAAATCGACGGTAAACCCGTGCAAGTGCCGCAAGGCAGCACGGTGATGGATGCCACCAATCAAGTCGGCGCCTACGTGCCGCATTTTTGCTATCACAAGAAATTGTCGATAGCAGCCAATTGCCGGATGTGCTTGGTTCAAGTTGAAAAAGCACCTAAACCACTACCCGCCTGCGCGACCCCGGTCACCGAAGGCATGAAGGTTTCAACAACCAGCGATTACGCAAAAAACGCCCAAAAGAGTGTGATGGAGTTTTTACTCATCAATCACCCACTTGATTGCCCAATCTGCGATCAAGGCGGCGAATGTCAACTGCAAGATCTAGCGGTCGGCTACGGTAAATCCGGTTCACGTTACCAAGAAGAAAAACGCGTTGTTTTTCATAAAAATATTGGCCCGCTGATTTCGATGGAAGAAATGAGCCGGTGCATCCATTGCACCCGTTGCGTTCGCTTCGGTCAAGAAGTCGCCGGCGTGATGGAGCTCGGCATGGGCGGGCGCGGCGAGCATAGCGAGATTCAATCGTTTGTCGGCCGCACCGTCGATAGCGAGCTTTCGGGCAATATGATTGATATTTGCCCAGTCGGAGCGCTCACGTCTAAGCCGTTTCGCTATGCAGCACGCACGTGGGAGTTGCAGCGTAAGCGCTCTGTAAGCCCGCACGATGGTGTTGGCGCAAATTTGACTGTGCAAACCAAAGCTAATCAGGTCATGCGGGTATTGCCTTTTGAAAACGAAGCGATTAATGAATGCTGGATCTCTGATCGAGACCGTTTCAGCTACGAAGGCTTAAATAGCGACGATCGTCTGACATCGCCCATGGTGAAGCAAAACGGCGTGTGGCAGCAAGCCACCTGGCAGCAAGCCCTTGAGTATGTTTCACATGCGTTAGGCGATGTGAAAGCCACCCACGGCAGCGACGCCATCGCAATGCTGGCAAGCCCGACGGCGACCCTTGAAGAACTCTTCTTGCTACGAAAGTTAGCCGACGCACTTGGTACGCCGCATCTCGATGCCCGTCCGCGTGTGGCGGATGCTCGCTTAGATGTCGATCGCACGCGGGTGCCATTTCTCGGGTTGAAGCTTACGGAAATTAATAAACTCACCCGGGTCATGGTCATTGGTGCATCACTGCGCCACGAGCAGCCGCTCATTACCGCGCGGATTCGGCAAGCGGTAAAAAAAGGCTGCCAGCTTTCTATCGTGAATCCGCTTGACGATGATCCTCTTATGCCGGTTACGGCAAAGGCGATCGTCGCGCCATCAAAAATTGTGAGCACCTTGGTCGCGCTTGATGCCGCTGTCGCCGCCCGTAAGGCGGGCTCGCCAATTACAGAATCAAACGCTGCGATTAATGAAATCGCAGCGAGCTTAGCATCCGGCAAGTCCAGCGCGATTTTTGTGGGTGAAATCGCGTTAAACGCTGCGGATGCCGCCGATATCGAATACGCAGCCGCCAATTTGGCGCATACCTGCGGCGCAGTTTTTGGTCGTTTTGCAGCGGCTGGAAATACAGTTGGCGCGCATATCGTTGGTGCGACAGGCGCGCTCTCACTTGCCCATGCCGCAAAGCCCTCCAAAGCGATGTTGTTGTGGAACGTTGAGGCTGATCTCGATACTGCCGCAGGCACTGACTTGGTTAAAGCCCTTGCAAACGCCGGTACCGTAATTGCCTGCACCACACACAAAAATAGCGCCCAAGCCTACGCTGACGTGATGTTGCCAATCGCAGCGTTCACCGAAACTTCAGGCACTTACGTTAATTGCGAAGGCACTGCGCAAGCAGTGCAAGCCGCCGTCAAGCCTGCTGGCGATTCAAGGCCCGGTTGGAAATTGCTGCGTGTTTTAGCCGAAATGGCAGGCGCTAAAAACGTCGCCTTCGATACCAGCGAAGCGGTTGCCGCGGCGGCATTGCCTGCAGGCTGGGAATCACGTCTGTCAAATGCAGTAGCCGCACCAAAAGGCGCAGCATCTACTGCCAGCGGCATTGAGCGTATTGCCGATCAACCCATCTATCAATCTGATCTGCTCGTGCGTCGCGCCTCGGCATTGCAAAAAGCCGGTATGTCAAAAATACCTGCGGCGCAGATTTCGCCCGATATTGCTCAAAATTTAGGGCTCGAGGCGACCGGTCGCGTTCGCATCACGCAAGGCGGCGGCAGTTGTGAAGTTGATGCTGCCATCAATCTGAAATTGCCTGCGCGGTGTGTGCGTATTCCGATGGGGCAGAGTGCGACTTCGACGCTTGGTAATACCTGCGGCGCAGTTTCTGTGGAGCGCGTGTAAATGGCGGTCGAACTTACCCCACTCGCGCAGGTTTTTGGGAATCAATATCTCGAAATCCAATATACGGTCTGGACGCTGCTCAAGATCGTGGCCATCTGCGTTCCGGTGATTTTGTGCGTTGCGTTCCTCACGCTCTGGGAGCGCAAAGTCATCGGCTGGATGCAATCGCGCATTGGCCCCAATCGGGTAGGGCCGTTTGGCCTGTTACAGCCGTTTGCCGATGTGTTGAAGCTCCTGCTCAAAGAAGTGATTATCCCGACCGGCTCTAGCAAAGGACTTTTCATCATCGCGCCATTGCTCGCACTCGCGCCTGCACTCGCGGCGTGGGCCGTTGTACCGTTTAGCGATACGCTGGTTCTTGCCGATATCAACGTCGGATTGCTCTACATCTTGGCCATGACTTCGGTTGCTGTGTATGGCGTTATCCTTGCTGGCTGGGCGTCAAACTCAAAATACGCTTTCCTCGGTTGCCTGCGCTCGGCAGCCCAAATCGTATCTTATGAAATTGCGATGGGCTTTGCGCTCGTTGGCGTTTTGATGTGTGCGAGCAGCTTAAATTTGCGAGAAATTGTTCTCGGGCAAGCGGGCGGATTGAGCCAGTGGTATTTCATCCCCTTGTTTCCACTCTTCATCGTTTACTTGATCTCCGGTATCGCAGAAACAAATCGCCATCCGTTTGACGTTGCCGAGGGTGAGTCTGAAATCGTTGCTGGTTTTCACGTTGAGTATTCCGGCGTAACCTTCGCGCTCTTTTTTCTCGCTGAGTACGCCAACATGATTTTGGTTGCTGCACTGACCGCACTCATGTTTTTAGGGGGGTGGCTCAGTCCGTTCCCCAATTTAAATTACGTTGAAGTCTTTGATTTCAAACCTTTCGGCGACGGTTTTCCGTGGTTGTTCGCAAAGACTTTTTTTGTGCTCTTTATTTTCTTGTGGGTGCGGGCGACGTTTCCGCGCTATCGCTACGATCAAATCATGCGCTTGGGCTGGAAAGTATTCATCCCGATCACGCTTATCTGGATCGTATTCGTCGGCGCGATGATGCAAACGCGCTGGGCTTACGTGTTCCATTGATTTTCATTGACCGACAATATGCAAGCTGTTAAAAATTTTTGGGCAACTTGGATTCTCTGGGAGCTGCTGAAAGGCATGTGGCTCACACTGAAATACATGTTTAAGCCTAAGTTCACAGTTCACTTCCCAGAAGAGAAAACGCCGCAGAGCCCGCGCTTCCGGGGGCTGCACGCGCTGCGTCGCTACGAAAACGGCGAAGAGCGCTGCATCGCCTGCAAGCTTTGCGAGGCCGTGTGCCCTGCAATGGCGATCACCATTGAGTCTGAAAAGCGCGAAGACGGCACGCGGCGCACGACCCGATACGATATCGACTTAACAAAATGCATTTTTTGCGGCTTCTGCGAAGAATCGTGCCCAGTAGATTCCATCGTTGAAACGCGCATTCTTGAATACCACGGTGAAAAGCGGGGCGATCTCTACTACACCAAAGAAATGCTGCTCGCGGTCGGTGACCGCCACGAGGCTCAAATCGCAAAAGATCGCGCCCAGGACGCAAAATTCCGATGAGTCTGACTTTTTCTGGTGGTGTTTTCTATTTTTTTGCCGCGATCTTAGTGCTCGCGTCTCTACGCGTCATCACGGTGAAAAATCCCGTACACGCAGCACTCTTTCTCGTGCTTGCCTTTTTCTCAGCCGCAGCGCTCTGGATGCTAATGAAAGCGGAGTTCCTTGCCGTGGTGTTGGTGTTGGTTTACGTCGGCGCGGTCATGGTGTTATTCCTTTTCGTTGTGATGATGTTGGATATCAACGTTGATGCGCTGCGCGTGGGGTTCAAAAAAGCAATCCCGGTCAGTATGCTTGTGGGCGCGTTGATTCTGTTTGAGATGGGGTTAGTCTTACTCGCCGCCACGAAAGGCTCGATTGGCGCAGCATCGATGCCGATTGATAGTAGTGCAAATACCAAAGCACTTGGCCATGTGCTCTATACCCATTACGTATTTGCGTTCGAGCTGGCGGCAGTCGTGTTGCTCGTCGCCATCATAGCCGCGATTACGCTCACGCATCGTAAGCGGGCCGAAACGAAAGCGCAAAACCCAAGCGAGCAGGTTAAAGTCCGTCGCGAGGATCGTGTGCGCGTCTTAAAAATGGATGCTGTGATGCCTAAATCTGCGCCGCAGGTATTAGCAGACGTAGCGCCAAAGCCCGTCAGTGCCGAACAGGGGAAAGCGTAATGTTGACTGACCCAGGCTTGACCCACGCATTGCTGCTTAGCGCGGTACTGTTTTCAATCAGCGTCGTTGGCATCGTGCTTAACCGCAAAAATCTCATCGTGCTCTTGATGGCGATTGAATTAATGCTGCTTGCGGTCAATATGAATTTCATCGCCTTCAGCCATCATCTAAATGATCTTCAAGGGCAAGTTTTTGTTTTCTTCATACTCACTGTCGCGGCCGCAGAGTCTGCGATTGGTCTGGCGATTCTGGTCGTATTGTTCCGCAATGTGCGCAGTATCAATGTTGACGACCTCGGTCAATTACGAGGATAGGGCGAGATGAAACTATCGTATCTGATCGTTCCCTTTGCGCCTCTCATCGGCGCAATTTTGGCGGGGTTTTTTGGCAAACAAATCGGCCGCAAAGGCGCGCATACCGCCGCGATCCTTGGGGTGTTAGTCAGCTTCATCGTCTCAATCTTGATCGCGATTGATGTCGCAAACGGAGAGACGTTTAACGGCCCGCTTTACCATTGGATGACTTCGGGTGGCCTGCGTTTCGAAGTGGGCTTTCTCATCGACAGGCTTACCGTCACAATGATGCTGGTGGTCACCTCAGTCTCGCTCATGGTGCATATTTACACCATCGGTTACATGGAAGAAGACCCCGGCTACCAGCGCTTTTTTAGCTACATCTCACTGTTTACGTTTTCAATGTTGATGCTCGTGATGAGCAACAACCTCATGCAACTCTTTTTCGGCTGGGAAGCGGTGGGTCTCGTCTCGTATTTATTGATCGGATTTTGGTATACCCGCCCGACTGCGATCTACGCAAATTTAAAAGCATTTCTCGTCAACCGCGTTGGTGATTTCGGTTTCTTAATCGGCATCGGGCTCATCGCTGCCTATGCCGGGACGATGGACTACGCAACGCTCTTTAGCAAAGCTGATGCCCTCGCAAAGCTCACGATTGAAATCATGCCAAGCACATCGTGGTCGTTGATTACCGTGATCTGCATTTGCTTATTTATTGGCGCGATGGGCAAATCTGCTCAAGTGCCCTTGCATGTGTGGCTACCCGATTCCATGGAAGGCCCAACGCCAATTTCCGCGTTGATTCATGCGGCAACGATGGTGACGGCAGGCATCTTTATGGTCGCCCGCATGTCGCCGCTGTTTGAGCTCTCCGATACGGCATTAAGCTTTGTACTGATTATCGGATCGATCACTGCACTGTTCATGGGCTTTTTGGGCATCATCCAAAACGATATTAAGCGCGTGGTGGCGTATTCCACGCTTTCGCAGTTGGGCTACATGACGGTCGCGCTCGGTGCATCGGCATACTCAGTGGCAATCTTCCACTTAATGACCCACGCCTTCTTCAAGGCATTGCTCTTTTTGGGCGCGGGCTCAGTTATTATGGGCATGCACCACGAGCAAGACATTCGCAAAATGGGTGGGCTGTGGAAATACATGAAGATTACCTGGATAACGTCCTTGATCGGATCGCTTGCGTTGATTGGGTTTCCATTTTTCTCTGGCTTCTACTCAAAAGATTCCATCATTGAAGTGGTTCACGCCTCTAAGATTTACGGTAGCGGCTTTGCAAATTTTGCAGTCTTGGCCGGCGTGTTTGTCACCGCGTTTTACTCATTCCGTATGTACTTCCTCGTTTTTCACGGGAAAGAGCGTTTCCGTGATGTCAAACATCATGACGCCCATGGCCACGACGATCACGGCCACCACGGTGCGCACGAGCCCCACGAGTCGCCCTGGGTGGTGACGTTGCCGCTCATTCTGCTCGCGATTCCGTCCGTGGTGGTGGGCTATATCTTAGTCAAGCCGATGGCGTTTGGAAATTGGTTTGGCGCCGCAATTGTCGTTGACACTAAAGCACATGCAGCGCTCACAGCCGTGACCAATACATTTCACGGTGCAATTCCAATGGCGCTGCACGGTTTCATGACGCTTCCGTTCCTGTTAGCGATGTTGGGCGTTGGGCTTGCTGCCTTTCTGTATCTGCGTCCGAGCGATCTGCCAGAAAAGTGTGCCCGCATGTTTTCGCCAATTTATAAATTGCTTGACAATAAATACTACTTCGATCGTTTCAACGAATTCGTGTTTGCAGGCGGTGCGCGCGCCCTTGGTAAATCGCTGTCCACAGTCGGCGACCGCACTTTAATCGATGGATTAATGGTCAACGGTACGGCTGGGTTAATTGGGCGGTTCGCGGCACTGTTGCGCAATCTGCAAACGGGCCAACTTTACGTTTACGCTTTTGTAATGCTCATCGGCGTGGTGAGCTTATTAGCGTGGTGGCAGCACATCGCCGCGCGCTAGTGAGAGACTAAAAATACTATGACGCTTTCTCTCGCCATCTGGATTCCCATAATCGTTGGTATCGGCGTGCTTTTGCTCGGCGCCTACAACGACCGCACGGCCGTGCGCCAGCTTGCCATCGTGGGTGCTGTGCTCGGCTTTTTAGTGACCATCCCGCTCTTTCTTGGTTTTGATTCCACTAAAGCCGGCGTGCAGTTTGTCGAGCGGCTGAAGTGGATTCCGGCTTTCAATATCGAATATTATTTGGGCGTTGACGGCATTTCGGTGTGGTTTGTGCTGCTCAATGCCTTTACCACTGTGCTCGTGGTCTGGGCCGGCTGGGAAGTCATTGAAGAAAAGCCAGCGCAGTATTACGGCGCGTTTCTTATCATGTCGGGGCTCATCAATGGTGCGTTTTGCGCGATGGATGGCATTTTGTTTTACATGTTCTTTGAGGGCATGCTGATCCCGATGTATCTCATCATCGGCGTCTGGGGCGGTCCTAACCGCGTTTACGCTGCGATGAAATTTTTTCTATACACGCTACTCGGTTCGCTACTGATGTTGGTCGCGCTTTTGTATCTCTTCAACAAATCAAATGGCAGCTTTGATCTCAATGCCTTCCGCGCACTTAAGATTCCGATGGAAGCGCAGATCTATCTGTTCATCGCGTTCTTCTTAGCCTTCGCAGTAAAAGTGCCGATGTGGCCCGTGCATACTTGGCTACCCGATGCCCACGTTGAGGCGCCAACGGGTGGCTCGGTGGTGCTCGCCGCGATTACGCTGAAATTAGGCGCGTATGGTTTTCTGCGATTCATCTTGCCAATTGTGCCCGACGCAGCGCGCTATTTAGCGCCGTTGGTGATTACGCTGTCGTTGGTTGCCGTGGTCTACATCGGTCTGGTCGCGCTCGCGCAAACCGATATGAAAAAACTCATCGCGTATTCTTCAATCTCGCACATGGGGTTCGTCACGCTCGGCTTTTTTGTATTTAGCGAGCTCGGTATTGAGGGCGCACTCGTGCAAATGATCTCGCACGGTTTTATTTCTGCAGGAATGTTCCTTTGCGTCGGCGTGCTCTACGACCGCATGCATAGCCGCAACATCGCCGACTACGGTGGTGTGGTCAACACCATGCCAAAATTTGCAGCGCTGTGGATGCTGTTTTCGATGGCAAATGCTGGTTTGCCGGGCACGAGTGGCTTCGTGGGTGAATTTATGGTAGTGCTTGCCGCGGTCAAATTTAACTTCTGGATAGGTTTCCTCGCCGCCACAACCCTGATCTTGGGCGCAGCCTATACGCTTTGGATGTACAAGCGCGTCGTATTCGGTGATGTGGCGAATGAAAACGTAAAAGCACTCACCGACGTGACGCCCCGCGAATTTTGGTTGCTCTCGCTGCTTGCGGTTTGCGTTCTCGCAATGGGCTTAAAGCCTGGCATCTTTACCGATTTGATGCACGCCACGGTTACTGATCTTCTTGCGCACGTCGCCAAATCAAAATTATGATGACTAACGTCCATTTGGCCACCGCGCTTCCTGAGATCATTTTGCTCTCAGGCGCATGCCTCGTTTTGATGCTCGATCTTTTCATCTCAGATCGCAAGCGCGATTACACGTTTTGGCATGTGCAGCTGGTCTTGCTTGCCGTGCTTTGCGCAGTCGTTGCCAATATTGGCGCACCATCCTCATTTGCGCTCAATGGCTTATACGTGCACGACTATATGGGCGATGTCTTGAAGATTGCCATGATCGTGGGCGCGTCGCTGCTCATGTTTTATAGCCATGACTATTTGGTTGAGCGCGATTTATATCAAGGCGAGTTTTTCGTCTTGATATTATTTGCAATGCTCGGTATGTTCGTCATGGTTTCTGGCGCTAACTTACTCGCGCTCTATATGGGCTTAGAGCTGCAAGCGCTCTGCCTCTATGGCCTCGTCGCCATGAATCGCGACTCGGCCCGCTCCAGCGAAGCGGCGATGAAGTATTTCATCTTAGGCGCACTCGCATCGGGTCTTTTGCTCTACGGCATGTCGATGGTCTACGGCGCGACCGGCGCGCTTGATTTGATCGCGATCTACAAATCATCGATGTCGCCAGGCGTTAACAAAACGTTCCTCGTGCTCGGCGTCGTTTTCATCGTCTCGGCAGTTGCATTTAAGCTGGGCACTGTGCCGTATCACATGTGGGTTCCCGATGTTTACCAAGGTGCTACCACGCCGGTGACCTTGCTTGTCGCCAGCATTCCCAAGGTCGCGGCGTTTGCGTTCGCGTTGCGCTTGCTCGTGCAAGGCCTGCAAGGCGCTGTCGCCGATTGGCAGATGATGATCGTGTTGATTGCGGGGCTATCGATGGTGGTCGGCAATCTCACTGCAATCATGCAATCCAACTTCAAGCGCATGCTGGCCTACTCTGCGATTGCAAATATGGGCTTCATGTTGCTTGGTTTCGCAGCCGGAAGCGTTGAGGGATACGCCGCTTCAATGGTTTATGTGCTCGCCTATTTGATGATGACTTTGGTGAGCTTTGGTGCGATTTTGCTGCTTTCCCGTGCTGGCTTTGAAGCCGAAGAGCTTGACGATTTGCGCGGGCTCAATCAGCGCAACTCCAAGATGGCGCTCGTGATCTTGGTTGCTATGTTTGCGCTCTCTGGCATTCCGCTGACGGTCGGCTTCATCGGCAAGTTTGGCGTCATTGAAGCGTTGATTACTTCGCGCTTTGTCTGGTTAGCGGTGCTGGCCGTGATTGCATCGTTAGTCGGTGCATACTATTACCTGCGCGTCGTTCGGCTCATGTATTTCGATGCACCGACTTCGCCTGAAGCGATTACGCTACGCCGCACGCCGTTCGTATTGCTCTGCGCCAATGCCGCGCTGCTCGTCGTGCTCGGCATATTCCCTCAAACGCTGATCAATATCTGCGCCAAGGCGCTGAGCCTCGCCAGCTAGGCGCTCGCCCCAATACCTGCGGCGCAGATTCGCGCGCTTTATTGCGCGCAACAAAGTGCCTCCAATCGTCAGAATCTGCGCCGCAGGTAGGGTGAAGATGCGCCGCTTTAGCTGCGCATCCACGCATTGCCCCAAAGATTGAGCGCGCGTTGTCCATGTGGCCACGTGCGAAATGCTTGCTCTGCGGTCATGTGTTCGAGCTCGGCAGAAATCTCAAGCTTATAGCCTTCCGGGTCTTCGATCATGAAGAAAAGATTGTTGCCCACGCCATGCCGACCGGGGCCCCACCAAAGGGGAATTTCGAGCGTGCCGAGATGATCTGCCCAATCCCGTATCGCATTCCAATCGGGCGCTTCATAGGCATGGTGATCGGGGCCGGATGCCGGCGCACGAAACACAGCAAAACTATGATGCTCGGCGTCTGAGCGAACGAACGCTGCCGAGAGCGCCTGCGCGTCGTCCACCACCCGATCAGACTCCAAAAATCCAAGTTTGTCGCGATAAAAATCGAGCATCGCGGGCGTTTGGGTGGAAGCGCAAACGAAATGCTGCAATCGCCCTGGTAAGCGGGCAGCGCGCGTTGCGAGGCTGGGTTCTGAAACACAAAAAATTAACTCTCGTCCATCCAAATCTTTAATCGCAAAAGCATCCCCCGCTATCACGCCCGATACCTGCGGCGCAATTTCACAATCGGCAACGCCTTGCACGCGCAAAAAATCGCGGTAAGCAGCCCACTGCGCACGCGAGGGAAAGGCGAACCCAATGCGCGGCACTCTTTTAGTCGCACCTTGCGAAAACAGCATCCAGCGATCATCGTTGCGAAGCTGCCAAAGCTGCGCGCCGCAGGCTGAGAAAGTATCGTCGAATACACGCGCATACCACTGCCCAAGCGCATGCGGATCCGGCGTCGCGCGTTCGACAAAAAGCAATCTTGCATTCCAGAGTAAATTCGCCATTGGAGATTAATTTTTTAAGTCTAATGAAACCGAATCATATTCCCTTGGCGGGCTACCTGCGGCGTAATTCCGATGAAATCCGAGCCCGCGCTGATGAATTTGCGGCGATGCTGCGCACGCGTCGTACCGTACGCGATTTCTCGCCCGAGCCGGTGGCGCGCGAGATCCTTGAAGCCTGCCTCAGTGCAGCGGGCTCTGCGCCTTCTGGCGCGAATCAGCAGCCGTGGCATTTTGCGGTTATCTCAGACCCGGCGACCAAGCAAAAAATACGCATCGCTGCCGAAGAAGAAGAGCGCGCTTTTTATAGCGAACGGGCACCACAAGCGTGGCTCGACGCCCTCGCGCCACTTGGAACTGATGCCGAAAAGCCATTTCTTGAGACCGCCCCCTATTTAATTGTCTGCTTTGGCCAGCGTTATGGGCAAGATGAAAAGGGCGAGCGTATGAAGCATTATTACGTGCCCGAATCAGTTGGAATTGCCATGGGCTTTTTGATCGCATCGCTACATTTCGCGGGGCTTGCGAGCCTGACGCACACTCCAAGCCCAATGAATTTTCTCAATGAAATTTGTGGCCGCCCGGAGAGCGAGCATCCGTATGTGCTACTCGTTGTTGGTTATCCGGCGGATGATGCGCAAGTGCCGCAAATTACAAAAAAAACGTTGCGTGAAATTTCAAGCTGGCAGTAAATTTTGGTGTTGTGATGGTCGTGGGATGAATCAGCATCCATCGTAAAAAGTAGGGCGCACGATCCCTCCCACTTTCGATGCCGGCGGTCGTTGAAAGCGGGGGCGGATGGAAGCGTTCGGCTCCGATAATTTCCAGCGATCGATCCCGGAAATTGATGCCCAAAAACGTCTAGATGCATTGGCGCGCATCGCGGCTTTTGCATCAATACCTGCGGCGCAGATTAACCTCAATTCGGATGTATTTATGGAGCGCATAAACTAGCAGCAACGAACTGACTCCACGCTTGGACGTTGGCCATTGCAATGCCGTTGCGATACCAAGGTGTGCTCCGTTTTTAGCGTAAAACGAAATTTATTTCCGAAAATTTTTAATGGCCTCTCCCGCGACTCTCCCCCCTATGCCCTGGCTCGTCGCTGATGTCGGTGGCACCAATGCCCGTTTTGGCCTCGTGCGCGATCGTTCGCAAGCGATCACCGAGGTGGAAACGATTGCGGTTGCCGCCCATGCAGGCTTAGGCGATGCTGCTCAAGCCTATCTCGCGGGCAGATCTGCCCGCCCGCAACACGCTGCCATCGCAGTGGCCACGCCCGTCACCAGCGATGCCGTCGCATTCACCAATAGTCCATGGAGTTTCTCGCGCGCTGCGCTGGCGCGCGAACTCAATCTTTCGCGCTTGACCGTGCTCAACGATTTTGAAGCGCTCGCCCTCTCGCTGCCAACGCTGACCGCCGCGCAATTAATCGATTGCGGCCCGGCAGCGGCCCCGAAAGCGATGATGGCCGTGGTCGGCCCTGGCACTGGCTTGGGTGTCGCTGGAGTTTTGCAGACGCCCGATGGCTGGCAGGCGTTGCCCTGTGAAGGTGGGCACGTTACGCTCGCGGCGGCGAACGATTTTGAGTCAGAAATTTTGCAATACCTGCGGCGCAGATTTACCCATGTTTCGGCCGAGCGCGTGCTCTCTGGCATCGGCTTGCCCAATTTGTATGAAGCGATTGCAAATGTGCGTGGTGGTGCGGCCCAATCGGCGGGGCAAGGTTTGATCACCGTAATGACCGGGCGCGAAATAGTGATCGCAGGCTTAGCCAAAACCGATGCGGTCGCCGATGAAGCCCTCGATGTCTTCTGCGCCATGCTCGGTGGCGTCTGCGGCAATGCGGCGCTCACGATGAATGCGATTGGCGGCGTTTACGTCGGCGGCGGTATCGTTCCGCGATTAGGCGCGCGTTTTTTTGCATCGCAATTTCGCACCCGCTTTGAAGCCAAAGGCCGCTTTGAGCCATTTCTAAAAACGATTCCAAGCCCAGTGATTACCGATACCCTCGCAGCGCTAAGCGGGGCAGCGCTCGCGGTGGCGCAGAGCGGTGATTAATTGGTTGCGAAGGCAGATACCTGCGGCGCAGATTGGCGTTCGAAAACGGTTTTCTGCCTTCGGTTTCTACTTTGTTAATGAAGTGCAGTGCACCCCGAGA
This sequence comes from Betaproteobacteria bacterium, assembly GCA_031430575.1. GTDB lineage: Bacteria > Pseudomonadota > Gammaproteobacteria > Burkholderiales > Casimicrobiaceae > JANMDS01. Next base: position 68,990 of record JANPBT010000067.1, read on the forward strand.
GCGAAATATCGGTGAAAGTAAGACCTCTGCTGAGGCAACCCATCCCGCAATACGCTGCGCCTCAATCGACTGAAGTCTTAGTCCACTCGGGTTATGCTAGAGGTTAGAACCAGAGATCACGAACACACCTACCGTCCCTTGGAAGGTCCTCCCACTTCTCGAGGCCGTCGAAGTGATCAATTGGCAGGTGCGCGACAGGGCCTGGTTCTGCCATGCGCAGATTCGCGGCTATTCGACGGCGACCTTCTTGATTTGGCGCCAATGACCGCCAGTAGCAAACGCAGCCGCATTCTGGGCAGAAGTGAAAGCCAAGTGAATTCCCTCGGACGTAGGCCTTGGTAGTTCCTGTGACGTGTATGCCCTCACCCTCGTAGTCATACGCCCAGAGTACCCCGTACCGACGACAAGCAGTGCAATTACAGGCGGTCGCGGATTCTGGCATTTCGTTGAGCTGCCATTGAACTGAGCCGCAATGGCATGAACCTTTGAGCATCTTGACGCCTTCTAAGGTGGAGGGAAGGTGTGTTTGTGAGGCCAAACGTTTGAGCTAAGCTGGTACCGACGGTGTGACGCCAATCCCAGACTGGCGAAAGTGTGCCGCGTACCACCGGCCCGGGCCTCGTGGCCTGCCGTTGGCGCTCCGCTTGAGCGAGGGGTTGGGCGTCGCCGTTAGCAGCCGCATGTACCGTACCCCTTTCGAACCCATGCCTTTCGATCTCGCTGTGACACTGTTACCTCGACCTTCACATCGGTGAACTCGCACCCGTCAAGTTTGTCCTTGGGACATGTACTCGGCGCATTTGTGTATCGCAGTTTCACCTTCAGGTCTTCAGATTCGTACAAGTCAGTCGATCGTCCGGGTGGGTCTCCCTTCACTGAACTGCCGACGTGGCCGATGTGTTTGAGACTCCGGTCCTGTCCATCAATGACCAAGAGTAAGGGAGCGTTTGCGTCGAGTTCGGTGAACATGTGGGGCTGGTGCGCAAACCGTCGGTTAGCGCAGGGTTGGTGCGCGACGCGAATTTGACACCCGCAGCCAAGTTTCTCAGGTGCGACGCAGGCGAGCACTGGACTGGCGTTATTCTGCTCGGCTGAGACTCCAGATGTACCCACCATTGCGAGAGCAGCGAGGACAGCGGTGAGATAGTGCATATGCATGTATGCGACGCTTAACGTTTGAGCTAAGTGGGCGACGGCGGCAGGCCACCAGGGCCCGGGGTGAGAAAATGTACACCGTACCTCAGACTAGGCCCTGGTGGCCTGCCGTTGGTGCTCCGCTTGAGCGAGGGGTTAGGCGTCCACTTCACGGCGTAGAACTTGCGACTTCCGTGAGGATCGCCTGGATTTCTGCGGCTATGAGCTCCGGTCTGTCTTTGTGGATGTAGTGCCCAGCGCCAACTACGGGACGCGTCGTTGCACCAGGAAGCTTCGACAACCAATCTTTCGTCAACCGCGAGACCACTGATCGGAACGCCGGCGTCTCGCCAATCTCGGGTCTGGTGCTTACGAGGATGTGCGCCCGTACAAGCCGTGTCAGCGGTGGTGCGGAGTCAAAGCAGGCAGACTGTCCGTCGAACTCGGCTCTCATCGTTGCCGAAAAGACCGTGGCTCGAAGGACAGAAATCGTTGCTGCTACCACTGGTGTCTCGCGTTGGAGTGAAGTCCAGTGATCTGGATGCGTCGGATCGAGCAACAGCATGCCAGCGACTTCGTCAGGGAAAAGACGTGCGTATGCGTAGTGGTACTGACCGCCAAGAGAGTGACCTACAAGCAAGTACGGCGGTCGTGCGCCTGTTGCAGCTAGGACCGCGTGAAGCCCACGAGCGACATCGCAGGGGTTGCTTGGCGCTTTTGGCGCTGGCCTGCTAGCCCCGTAACCTGGTCTGTCATAGGCAAAGGTTGCGACTGTCGATGGCAGGCGGCCAATGAC